>JABABM010000010.1 GCA_014238205.1 Phycisphaerales bacterium
TGAGAATCTCGGCCTTGCCGGCCCGGGCATCAGGGTTGAAGCGATCAATTGCAAGACCGGCGTCATAGGAAGCTGATGCGGCGTCGAGTTCATCATTCATTCGAAGGATGGTTCCAAGGCTCGCGTGGTTGCGTGCTTCGTAGGGCTGGCGATCAACAAGTTCACGTGCTGGCGCATCATCCATGGGTACTTCACCTCGCGCGATGATGCCATCGACAAGCCCCGCAAGAATGCCGATGTCTTCAGGCGCCAGTTCATGCGCCTTGACGAAGTCCATGTACGCCTCATGGGGCTGTCCAAGTCGCATCAGCAGGAGGCCATGGCGACGACGAATGTGTGCATCGCCTGGTGCGAGGTCAAGTGACGAGGCAGCAACCGACCTGGCTTCATCAATACGACCGTCTTCCTGGAGGGCATGGGCCAGCAGCATGAGCAAGTTGGCATCTCCATGATCTGCAGCCACGGCCCTCTTGAAACTGTCTATTGCCCTGGGCACTTTCCCTTGTTTCTGGAGGGCAATCCCAAGTTGCTGATGGAACAGGGCATTCTCTGGGTGGGCCTTGGCCAGTATTTTCAGGGCACGCTCGGCCTTGGGCCACTTGTGGGCTTCCAAAGAGAGCCTTGCTTGCTCAAGGAGTTGATTATCAGGGGTCTTAGGCATGATGCAGGGGCATCAGGGTACTGGAATACTGGCACGTTCATGGCCGTCCCAGGCCATCTCAGGAGCCTCCTGCGTGGATAGGCGAACATAGCTCCCTCTCCATGGAAGGAACTGCCTGGAGGGCACGAGAGGCCCCTGGAGGCCACGGCAGACGGGCATGATGTAACCTGCGTGCTGATGGTGAGTTACGCTTTATACGTATGGTTCGTATATGCGGAGAAAGCGACACATAGGACTCTTGTCGTTGGTGTAGGGTCTTGTCCCAGAATGAGGGCCTTTCCCACCCCTGAAGAGCATTTGCCCATGCATTCGAGCCAAAAACAGGCGGGGGTTCGATTTACCGTTAAATGTCGCAAAATCAGTCTTGACAAGAACTTGATATCCGGGCACATTAGTGATGTTCCATTGGGTTCATTCCCTCTGGGGAGAGACGCTGGATTGGAAACCCAGCCAGGAGAGAGTGAGAAGGAAGTTCCAAATCATCTTGCATCGTTGGGGCGCACGCGTTTGCGCTTGGGCGACTTAGGCCAATCTGGCCAACAGTGTGTGTAGTGTGTGGAGGAAGTAAATCAAATCTTCGAAAGAAGAGAGGAAAGGAAATAGAATCATGAACCGATTCGCACTTTCAGCAGCTGGCATCGCCACTGTGTCCATGGGTAGTTCAGCCCTGGCAGCCGTCGTAAACGGCGACCATGGTCTGGACCGCTGGGCCGGTGAGCATAGCTGGCAAATCACAAGTTCACTTGGAAGCCAGGTCGCTGGCATGTGGGTAAGTGGAAGTCTGTGGTACTCAGGAGCGAGTAATCTCTCCTTTGTATCCAACTCTGCTTCGTCACATTACGGCAACGTCTACTTCAACATGGATCTCGCAGCTGGCACGTACACCGTGAAAATGCAGGACTCCTATGGTGATGGATGGACCTGGAATTCATACCAGGGTGGTCTGACCATCAGTGGCAGCAACGTCTCCGGCGGTGTTGCATCAGGCACAGTGACGGGTTCGTCCGCAAGCTTTAGCTTCACGGTCCTCCCGGCACCCGGTGCCATGGCTCTTCTCGGCTTGGCCGGCCTTGCTGGTCGTCGTCGTCGTCGAGCCTGATCAGTCGATACTGACTCCGACTTCCGTCGGAACACCAGTGTCACTGCTCAACGCGTGACTTGAACTCGGCCCACCCTTCGGGGTGGGCCGATTCTTTTTTCAGCAGCAACGGACATGGTCCTGCTCGGCATGCAGTGCTTCAGAACTGGTTCAGCACGCTGTCCAGAAGGCCCAGGGTCATCTCGATGTCCGCTTCATCGAGCACCATCGGTGGCTTGATCTTGATTACATTGTGAAGTGGGCCATCCGTGCTCAGGAGCACTCCTCGGTCCCGCATCTGGTTGACAACATGTGTCGCCTCTGCATCAGCGGGCTCCAGGCTCTTCCGGTCCCTGACGAGCTCAACGCCCAGGAAGAGACCCTGCCCTCGTACATCTCCAATAAGTTCGTGACGTCCCTGGAGTTCATTGAGTCCCTCCAGGAAACACTGTCCAAGTGCATGCGCACGTTCCTGGAGGACTTCGTCGCGTATGACATCAAGTACCGCGAGCCCACAGGCGCAGGACACGGGATTTCCACCGAAGGTCGAGAAGAACTCCATGCCGTTGTCGAAGGCATCGGCGATGGCCCTCGTCGTGATCACGGCTCCCATGGGGTGGCCATTGCCGATGGGCTTGCCAAGCACCACGATGTCAGGGACGACGTCATGCAGCTGAAATCCCCAGAAGACTTCACCGAGGCGACCGAAGCCGACCTGGACCTCATCAGCGATGCAGACACCGCCTGCATTGCGAACATGCTCGAACGCCTTCTGCAGGTAGCCAGGTGGCAGCGGGACCTGGCCGCCGCAGGAGAGGATCGGCTCGGCGAAGAAGGCCGCAATGGAATGCCCGTCTGCGCATGCCTTCCCGATGTGGTCGGCCACCTCGATGGCGTAGGCACTGCCTGCATCGTCATCTCGATACGGTCCACGATAGGTATCCGGCATCGGCAGGACATGGACCCAGTCGGAAGGTCCGTCCCCGCCGGGTCCGTTGAACTTGTATGGACTCATGGCGATGCAGTTGGCGGTATGTCCGTGATAGGCGCCATCAATGACGAGGGCATCATTGGCCCCGGATGCAGCGCGAGCGAGTCGAAGAGCCAGTTCGTTGGCTTCGGACCCGGAGTTGACCATGAAGCAGGTGTCCAGGTTGGTCGGCATCGTCTCACAAAGCCGCTCTGCATAGGTTGCCAGGTGCTCATGGAGATACCTGGTATTGGTATTCAACTTTGCAGACTGTCTCGCAATTGCATCGGCAACTCGCGGATGGCAATGGCCGACGTGGCAGACGTTGTTGACAAGGTCGAGGTAGGGCCTGCCGTCAGAGGCATGGAGGTATTGGCCCCGGCCCGTGATGATGTGCAGGGGCTCTTCGTAGTTCAGTGACAACGAGGGGTTGATGTACTTCTCGCGAGCAGATTGAATCGATGCGGGTTCATCATGCAATGGTCCCTTGATGCTGCAGCCGCTGCAGAGGATGTTCCGTGCTTCAACTGGAGACATGGTCAGGCACGAATTGATCGCTGCCCATGCGGTGTCAAGGTGCAGGTTCCGCATCGAATCTTCAGGGTCGGTTGCCATGCGATCTGCATTGATTGCAACGTAGGTAGCCAGTCGAGACAGGGCCAGTGGCGCAAGAAGATCCTGTTCATCCGGTTGAAGTGGGCGGTGCTTGTCATATCCCTCGATCAACGAGGCAGCAATTTCCAGGGATACCCCTTCCTGTTCAAGGGCGTAGGCAAGGGCGATACCCAGGTCCTGTATCAGGGCTCCTTCCAGGCAGTCTCCAAAGTCAAGGAGGCCGACAACGTGATCATCCTGCAGAAGCAGGTTCTCGTCGTTGATGTCGCCATGAAGAAGGCCAGAAGGGCAGTTGGCAAGGCGGGGGCGTACCAGTGCCGAGTGCAGGTGGAAGCAGTACTCGATGATCCGTCTCTGGCCAGGGTCCTCAAGAAAACGCACCTTCTCCCTGTGGGCATGGGCACATGCAAGATCCCAATCGTGCGTCCTTGCCGTTCCAGGGTGAGTGATCTTCAGGAGATGGGTGTGCAGGTCGGCCATGAAGGAGCCGATGGCCCTGAGGCGTGTTGCAGTCGATTGCATTGATTTCCACGGGGTTCCAGCGATGTACTTCTGGACCCGGGCGGTCGCGGACAAATCTTCAACTGGGACGATCTCCAGCCCTGCCATTGATGGGATGACCGCTGGAACCGGAACGCCTTCTTCATGCAGGCTCGTGATGACAGCGTGTTCAAGGCCCGGGTCGGCATGCGGTTCAGAGAAAATCTTCAGGACGACTGGATCGCTTGTTTCAGGCTCTGCAAGGTAGTTGAAGTTCTCGCCAGGAAGCCGCTGCAGGTCGGCCGACAGGCCCCAATGGTTTTTCAGAAGATCACGGGCGAGATCAAGCAGTCCTGTTTCGGTTCCATTCACTGCACAAGGATATCAGGTAGCAATGCGACCTTCATGAGGTCTCGGTGCGGCATGAGTGTGCATGGCTAAGTATGATGGGGGCATGATGGCTGAGGATATGACAGTACAGGGTTCAATTGTCCCTCGGCCACAGGCCGGGTTGGCCTCGATTGCCCATTGGTCCTACCTGATGGCCTGGGTCGTGCCGTTTGCAAACCTGATCATCCCCATCATTTTGTTGAATACGACCGGAAAGAAAGATGCCTTCGTCAGGGAGAACGCCATTGAAGCGTTGAACCTGTTCATTTCGGTGTTCATCTACACGATTATCAGCGTCATCCTTGTTTTCGTGGCCATCGGCATAGTCCTGTTGATAGCCCTTGCCGTCTGTTGCATCATTTTTCCCATTATCGCCGCCATACAGACGATGGGGAGTACGATGGAAACCCCCGTCTATCGATATCCACTCATCTTCCGGTTCATTCAGTAGCTGGTCTCGGTCCAAGAGAAGGCGAAACGATGAACTTCACAGAGATGAGGCTGTCAAAGCCAATCCTTCGCGCGATAGCCGACGAAGGCTATGTCGAGCCAACCCCCATCCAGGAACAAGCCATTCCAGAGGCATTGGCTGGACGGGATGTACTTGGTACGGCCCAGACCGGTACTGGAAAGACATGCGCCTTTGCGTTGCCGATTCTTCATTCCTTGTCAGAAGGTGATGGGCAGGAGAGTCGCGGGGGTGGCAGGCGGCGAGGCCGAAGCCCACGATCGCTCATCTTGTGTCCGACACGGGAGCTGGCCACCCAGATTCATGAACGTTTCTGCACCTATGGTCGACATCTTGGTCTTCAGCACGTCGTCGTCTACGGCGGCGTCGCCCAGGGCAGACAGGTCAGGTCGATGCAGCAGGGTGCAGATGTGCTGGTGGCAACTCCAGGCCGCCTGCTTGACCTGATCAGCCAGGGACATATCGACCTGTCGACTATCGAGGTTCTGGTGCTTGATGAAGCAGACAGGATGCTTGACATGGGGTTCCTTCCTGACATCAGGAAGGTCGTGGACCTGGTGCCTTCCAAGAGACAGACGTTGTTTTTCTCGGCGACTCTTTCGCGTGACATCCGGAAGTTGTCGGGATCCATTCTTTCTGATCCAGTCAACATAGAGACGTCACCTGGATCGGCGACAGTCGAAGCCATCCGCCAGATGGTCTACATGGCAGAACGAAAGCAGCGTGCCCAGTTGCTGAAGCATCTTCTCCGGGGAAAGGGTGTGCACCGAGCTCTGGTCTTCACTCGAACAAAGTACGGTGCCGACAAGCTTGCAAAGGTGTTGTGGCGATCAGGAATCGGCGCAGATGCCATACATGGAAACAAGTCCCAGAATGCACGATTCCGCGCACTTGAGTCGTTCAAGTCTGGCGAGAAGCCGGTCCTGGTTGCAACGGATATCGCATCCCGTGGGATCGATGTTGATGAAATAACCCATGTCTTCAACTATGACATGCCTATTGATGTAGAGACCTATGTACATCGCATTGGACGTACGGCGCGAGCCGGTGCGTCTGGGGTGGCGATTTCCTTCTGTGGTCGAAATGACCGGGATCTGCTTCGTTCCATCAAGAAGTTGCCGGACATAAACCTCAAGGAACTGCATGATCTGCCAGAGTTCGATGAAGACGAAGAACTTGCAGATGTGCCCAAGCACATGCGTCGGAAAGCGTCTCACAAGACGATGGCCAAGGAGCGCGAGCAGGATAAAGAGGGTCGTTCAAAAAGGAAAAAGGGAGGCAAGCCCGACACGAAGAGGAAGTCGAGAAGAAAGGAGTCGCCACATGGGAAGACGAATGCTGGTGGCAAGGGCAAAGGCAGGAAAAAGGCACGTGGAACACTGAAGGGAAGGGAGGGCGACGAAGCGGCGACTGAAGAGTCCAGTTGGACACCAAAGGGCGGTGGCAAGGGCAAGGGCAAGGGCAAGGGAAGAAAGAAGACCCGGGGAGCATCGCCTGGGAACCGCAAGAAGGCGAATCGCTCGAGAAACACCTCGTCCGAGGAAAGCCCTGTTTCAAAGACAAGGAAGAAGTCAGGAAAATCGTCAAAGCTCGGGAAGGCGAAGTGGAAGGCCAGGGCAGCAACCGCAGGCAAGAAGGGAAAGCTGCAGAAGGCCAGAAGAAGGAAGAATAAGGAAGCGACCCCCGGCCATCGAGGTTCAGTTGGATACAAGAAGAAAACCCGCAGTAAGGGAAGTGGGGGCGGCAGGGGTTGAGGGCGGCCTGCCGCGCACAACAAACCCCAGAGTCTCGGTGACCCTGGGGTTATGTGAATAGCGGGGACAGGATTCGAACCTGCGACCTCCGGGTTATGAGCCCGACGAGCTACCAGACTGCTCTACCCCGCAATTGAGCCGCGGAGTATACCAAAAGGTCGAGCGGCCCCCGCCTGGAGGACGATACACACGTCAGATGCGTTTCTTCTTCCGGAAATCAGTTGGCCTGGACCCGGGGTGGTTGTTTGTTCTCGGCGGACTGGTCATCTGCTCGGCTTCACTTGTTGTTCCTGCGCACATGGAGCTGGTGGAGGCGAAGCAGCAACTCTCCGCACTGCAATCCCAGGAGCAATGGGCGGTAGACCGCCTTGCAGCGTATGACCAATTCATGAGCCAACTCGACTCGGAAGATCCAGGCTTGATCAGGCGGTTGGCTTCTCGAAGCTTCAATATGCTTCCAGAAGGGGACACGCCCATCCTGATGGATGTCGGGGCAAGTGAAGCGTCCATCGAGCAGTGGATCGAGTCGACGGTTTCATCCCCCCCGAAAGAAGGTCATGCAAGGCCCTCCAGCATGCTTGCAACCATCAGTACTGGCCCATACAGGCCATGGTTTCTTGCCAGTGGCGTCGCATGCATCTTCATTGGTCTGCTTACAAGCATTGAAACGAAGCTCGCATCAGCAGGGCGAGAAATATCGCCTCGCTGAACAAGGGTTGACAGTACGGCTGCATTGTCACCGCCGAATATGTTCAGCTCATGAAGCAGGATCAACACGGGCGTGAAAGCACACGCGCATGGAGAGTCATTCTCGCTGCTCATGGAATCGGTTTGTCCATGGCCAGGAGACTTGTCAATGCAGTCGGATCGCCAGAAGGGGTGCTCCAGGTATCGCGTTCATCCTTGAAAAGTATGACAGGCCTGGGATGGTCGCAGGTTGACCGTATCAAAGCATCAATTGCCAGTGTGAATCTCGAGCATGAGCAACGCTGGCTGGAGTCGCGCAATGGCGGCCTCCTGGCATTTGGTGATGGGATGTACCCGGAAACACTTTCTCAGATACCTGACCCTCCTTCACTTCTTCGCTACCTGGGCAATCCTGCAGTCCTTGCTACACCTTGCATCGCAATTGTTGGAACACGTCGCTGTACGGCGATGGGGTTGAGGCAGGCCGGGCGATTTGCCCAGGGGCTGGTTGAAGCTGGATGTACCATCATCTCCGGAGGCGCCCGTGGCATAGATGGTGAAGTTCACCGTGCAACCCTGAAATTCGGAGGTTGTACTGTGGCCGTGCTCGGCAGCGGTCTTGGTTGTCCATATCCACTTGAACATGAAAGCATGTTCGAATCGATTGCAACTTCCGGAGGCATGATGGTCAGTGAAGTCCCCGTTCACCAGGAGCCTCGCCCAGGCCTGTTTCCACGACGAAACAGGATCATCAGCGGTCTTTCGATGGCGGTTGTCGTCATCGAAGCGCCTGTTCGAAGCGGTGCAATGATTACTGCCCGAATCGCGGTGGAAGAACATGGAATAGATGCCATGACAGTCCCGGGTCCGGCAGATTCCAGTGCGTCATCCGGATGTCATCATGCCGTGCAGCAGGGGTGGGCACACCTGGTCACCTCACCAGGGGATGTCCTGAGGTTGCTCGAGGAAGACTATTCATCACGGGTACGGCTTGGAAGTTGAAAGCATGCCGGGATTGATCAATATCTTCGCATGACGCCAATCAGTGTCCCCTGGACCTGGCAGTTGCTGACGATGATCGGCTTGAACTCTGGGTTTGCAGGTTGAAGCCGGATTCGCCCGTCAGGTTCCTTGAAGAATGTCTTCAAGGTTGTTTCGCCATCTGGAAGAAGGGCGATGACACGCTGTCCAGGTTTTGCAACACTCGTTCTCTGGACGATGACATAGTCCCCATCAAGAATGCCTTCGTCCTTCATCGAGTCACCTTCTACCTGAAGAGCAAAGGTGCCGCCCTGGTCGCTGATTCGCGTGCCAAAGAGATCTTCAACATCAAGTTGGTCGTTTTGCTGAAACTTCTCGATCGGCATTCCCGCAGCTATGCGACCAAGGAGCGGATATCGAAGGGAATGTTCCTCGTCAGGAAGAACAGAGTCGTCACAGATCGACAAAGAGCGAGCCTTGTTCGGTTCTCGCGAAATGACTCCCTTTCGAACGAGTGCTTCGACGTGTTCGAACACTGTCACCTTGCTGACTCCGATTTCGTCGGCCAACTCCTGCATTGTCGGTGAATAGCCGTTGGCGAGACGACAGTCCCGTATGAGATTCAGTATGTGCAGTTGTTTTGGTGTGACATTCATGTGGTGTATCCATCCTGGCAATGGGTTGTACCCGGGTTACTGGAAGTAACCGGGATTGATCCATGTTCCTGGCTGTGAGCAGTTCAACTTGATTACTCAACCGCCTGGTCTCCATGCAGACTGCCTGGACATCATCAGCGGTTGGGGTACATCGAATTACATACTCATCGAACCTGAGTGCATGTTCGTCAACCGTCTTGTCGCTGGAAGCACCACCCATGAACGACTGTCCGGCACGATCAAGATCTGTGGAGCAATGATCAATGCCGAGCAGGCGTTCAAGGAGTGTCTGTGGACCAAGCAGGAGCGACGTAAGCCGCTTGCGTTTGATCCGTTGGAGGTTTGGCAGGGGAGCAGACGCGACCAAGCGTCGACCACGTCCAAAATAAGCCCTGCCATACGAGCCACCAGGTCCGGTCTGGAGCAAGGGAACGTTCTGGCCCGGAGCTTCGGCCGAACGTTCTCTCAATGCAGTCATTGTCGATGCACTGAAACCAACCATGGTGTAATCCTCCTGTTTGGGCCGACTTTGCCCATGGACACTCCCTTCCCTCGGGGCCGTGTCCTGATGACCCCCAACATGTGGGGGGTGCATCGCCGGCGTGCTTCCATCTCGACCAGACGGAACTGGCCTCTTGAGAAACATCATCGGAATTGATGTCAGGTATACGTTAGCATAACAAGGACCAAACAACAAATTGTGTCTGGCGGCCCTTTGAAGCGGGCAAGGTCCGGAAACCAGCCATGAAGTTCAAGAGTCCAGGCCCAAGAGGTTGTTTCCTTCAGACTGCACTTGGTACCTTGCCGAGCGTGTCCCAATCCATCAAATCACCCCCGTCTGAACTCCCAAATTCAGGGATTGACCATTGGATGCTCTCTGGAGAGCTCACCTACCTGAATCATGGAAGTTTCGGTGCACGCCCAAAGGCAGTTCATGAGCACCAGGAACAGTTGCGTGCCGCCATCGAGGGCTCCCCGGTCCATGCCATGGATGAGGGTATGCCTATGCAGATGCCTGATATCAAGACTTCACTGGGCACCTTCCTCGGCATGGAGCCCGCAGGAATCGGCCTTGTGCAGAACGCTTCGGAAGCAATCTGCTCAGTCCTGAGGTCGATTCAATTTGAATCTGGTGATGAAATAATCTGCACCAGGCATGGGTACAACGCTGTATTGCAGCTTCTCAGGTACGTAGCAAACCGCCATGAAGTCACGCTTCATGTTGTTGATCTGGAACTACCTGTGCTTTGTCCAGATACGGCCTTGGAGCCTGTCCTTTCACTCCTGGGTGACAGGACAAGGCTTGTTGTGATCGATCAGATCACCTCCCCGACAGCCTTGGTTCTGGACACCAGAAACCTACTTTCTGAATGCCGTAAACGAGGCATCGACACGCTTGTCGATGGTGCACATGGCCCTGGAATGATCGACCTTGACATCTCATCCATGGGAGCGACCTGGTACGCAGGGAATCTCCACAAGTGGGTGTGCGCGCCGATTGGGGCGGGATTTCTCTGGACCGATCCAAGTCGACTTGATCAGACTCACCCCGTGATCATCAGCCATGGTTACGAGGAGGGCTATGCCCAGGAGTTCGATTGGCAGGGGACCAGGGACATGAGCTCCTGGCGTTCCATACCCTTCGTCCTCAAATGGATGGAGGAGGCGTGGGGATGGGATGCTGTTCGAGCTCACAATCATGACTTGGCAACATGGGCTCACGAGATGTTGACCACATCTCTGGGCGTCGAGCCATTGTCGCCGTTGGATGGAGGCATGCTCGGATCCATGGCCGCAGTACGACTTCCACCAGGGATCCAGGAGAGGCTGGGCGATCCCCTGGTTCTTCAGAAGATGCTTCGCCATGAGAACCAGATCGAGGTGCCTGTCATGGAACTTGGCGACGAGTGGTTCATCAGGGTGTCTTCACAGGTCTACAACAGGCCTGGCGAGTATGAACTGCTTGCGAATACCCTCCTGGCGATGCAGTAAACCGATTGATACCAAGCCTTTGCACTTATTGCGAACTGGCCCGAAACCGGTGCCGTAGTTCAATCGAAGTGTTGTATGGATTGTCCGACCTGATTGGATCATGCAGGCCGTGCCGGTTCTTTGCGTTGTCCTATTCCTGACGGTGAGGTGGAGGGATGACAACGCCCTTGGAGGCATATTCGGGGTGTGACATTGCTTGAAGGAAATACCGGTCCAACATGGAGTTACACGCCGATGGTGGGTTGGTTGAACCTGTTCATGGCTCGCATGCGGTTGGATAGGGATAGTTCATGACAACGAAGATCAGCAACTTGCTCCGAGGATGTGCGGTGTCCATATGCACGATGGCCGCGATGAACACGGCGGCGGTGGCTGATATTGCGGCGTTCTCTCTTGATGACATCGATTACTACGCCGGCATCTTCACGCTTGTCGACGAGTTTGATACGGGCATGGCCAATGACCCCATTATCGGGGTGCATCTATCCGAAATCGTTCTTGAAACATATGACAACACCGGCCAGCCGAACTGGGCAAGTGAAGCGCTTCTGGCAATTGATCTGGCCCAGGAGGACGGGCAGAGTTTGATGTACATCTTCGCCCCGTTTGAAAGCGAGGACTCGCAGGGCATCTTCGCCCTTGAGAGTTGGTATGCGGATCTCACCGGGAGTGGCTACTTCGTTCCGGATGACGGAATCATCAGCGTCTATGCCGTGGGCAGTTGGAGTGATGGGACAGGCCTTCCTTCAGGAACATGGCTGGAGGGTCTGGTTGAAGTTGAATTCGGTGTTCCAGCGCCGGGCGTAATTACCCTGCTCGTTGTCGCAGGTGCTGCATCGCGAAGACGAAGGCGAACTTGAAGTCCAGATAAACATGGCTGGCATTTGCACGGCATCGTACGCTTCCACGCCGGCGGGTCAGCTGAAGAACAGGGTCCGTTTCCAAGCAGGAAACGGACCCTGTGTTCTTGTTCTTGAAGGACGCAAACTCAGTTTGCTACAACGATCATGTCCCTGCCCTTGAAGTCCCTGCGGGCCTTTGCTGCGTCATTCCTGGAGTAGAAAGAACCGACGTGAACAAGGTAGAGAGTCGAGCCATGCCGGTCTGTACGGGAGCGGACTGTTGGGGGGGTGACTCCTGCACGTTGAGCTGGCCTGGCAAGGTCATCGCAGGCACGGAGAGCTCCTCCTTCGTCTCGGAAGGCCCCGGCTTGAAGTGTAAATCTCTCGGGCATCAATCCTTCGATAGGTAATGGGGCTGGCGCGTCGAGTCTTGGTTCGCCGGTGTCATCAAGTCGCGTTGTCCAAAGTTCTGCACGGTCTTCTCGTCCTGCTTCGCGCCATGCCAGCACAGCGTACCGAGCACATTGGCGACGGTCTTCACCCTTGAGTTCCGGCCAGGCGTGTTCGAACTGAACAGCAGCAACAGCAGGCTGCCCTGATTCCACAAGGCACTGGCCGACCATGGCTCGTGCCCGTGCTGACAGGGCCGGGTCAGGAGATCTGGAGGCCATCTGAAAGGCCTCGAGGGCGGCGGAATCGTTTCCAAGTCGCTGGTTGCACAGGCCAATGACCCAGGCAGCCTCGTACTTCTCTGCGTCATCACGTTTGAGGATACGTTTCGCCTGCAGTTGGGCAATGCTGAGGTGCCCGGCCTCGTAATCCTGGATGGCTGGCTGGAGACTGCTTGTCCTGGAGGAACCACACCCCAGCACCAGAAGGCAGGCAAGAACAAGGAGAGTGATTCGAAACACAGCCATGGGTCTTCTCCGATCGGGGCCGCCAGGCCATGGCGGCGATACACTAGGGTCTTACAAGGCCTATATCCTGTATCGGACGTTTTTCAAGCTCTCCATCAATGGGAGGGGACTACAAGAGTGGACATAGCACGTCCAATCCTCAGGCAATGGCTGACCCACCCGTTGCGGACATTCGTTGTCGATGACCTCCGGTCATGGAAAGGAATGATGTTGTGGTTGGCATCACAGCATATTGCTACCGCAGTTTCGAAAGTTTCCACCCGTGAGCGGGTGGGTGTCTACCTGCCTACATCGGGTGTCACTCCCGCTGCCATGGCCGCCTCCTGGCTTCTTGGCCGGACGGTCGTTCCGTTGAATTACCTCCTGAGCCGGGATGAACTGGCATATATCATCGATGATGCCGAGTTGGATGTCGTTGTGACGGCCGGTCCGATGCTCAAGCGATTTGGTGATCTTCCAGGTGATGCCAGCATCATCAAGGTGGAAGAGTTGCCGATGAAGCGTCTTCCCCGAATGCGTCGAATCAAGCCCCAGCCACCCGGGTTCACGGCCGTGCTGCTCTACACCTCTGGGACATCCGGGAGGCCCAAGGGAGTCATGCTTTCAAATGAAAACCTTGTAGCTAATGTTTCTCAGTGCATCAGGTGGGTGAACTTCGACAAGGCAGATGGTTTTCTCGGCGTACTTCCGCAGTTTCACAGTTTTGGTATGACGGTGACAACATTGCTCCCGATGACCATTGGTTGCCAGGTTTCCTACACGGCGCAGTTCAAGGTATCGCGTGTTCTAGAACTTCTTCGGACCCAGCGACCAACGGCATTCATGGCCATACCGTCGATGTACAACGCTCTGCTCCAGGCCAAGAGTGCGACAGCAGAGGATTTCAGATCGCTTCGATATGTCGTCTCTGGCGGAGAACCGTTGCCTGACGCGGTCTACGAAGGGTTCAAGGATCGATTCAAGGTCACTATCTGCGAAGGCTATGGACTGACGGAAACTTCTCCAGTTACAAACTGGACACTTCCGGAAGAAGAGCGAAGGGGTACGGTCGGCAGGTCACTTGAGGGGGTCGAGGAGATCATCGTCGACGATGAAGGAAACCGACTGGGGCCGGGAGAAGACGGCGAAGTGAGAATTCGAGGCAAGAACGTCATGTCGGGGTACTTCAAGCTTCCGGAAGCAACTTCGGCAGCATTTGACGACGAGGGATTCTTCAGGACGGGCGACATGGGCAGGATTGATGAAGACGGCTACCTGTCGATCACAGGACGAATCAAGGAAATGCTGATCATCTCCGGGGAAAATGTGTTTCCAAGAGAGATTGAAGAGGTGTTGAACCAACACCCCGCCATTTCAGCTGGAGCTGTCGTGGGTCAGCCTGATCCTGCCAGGGGCGAAGTGCCCATTGCCTTCGTCGAACTTGTTGAAGGTGCCCAGTTCGACCCAAAGGAAGGCAGGTCGTTCTGCAGGAAATCTCTTGCCCCATTCAAGGTGCCCAGGGAGATTCGTGTGCTTGACGAACTTCCAAGGAATCCAACCGGGAAGATCATGCGAAGAGAGTTGGTACGGGAGTTGACTCCATGAACCTGCTTCGATTGGCGCACAGCCCGGACCCAGATGACGCCTTCATGTGGTGGCCGCTTGTGGGCATCGATGGAGACGGCCCCCAGGTGGATACGGGGAGGTGGTCCTTTGAACTCGTCGCCGAGGACATCGAGACGCTCAACAAGCGAGCGGAATCGGCCGAGTACGACATTACGGCCATCAGCTGCGCCCAGTACCCATGTGTCGCCGGCGAATACGCATTCACCGCCTGCGGAGCCTCGTTGGGAGATGGGTACGGCCCAAAGCTCGTTTCGCCCAAGAAGCAGGATCTCAAGATGCTCCTTGCCGACAGGCCGGTCATTCTCGTCCCGGGGGAGAGGACAAGTGCCCTGGCTGCGCTTCGCCTCATGTGCCCGGACAATTCGTTCAACTGGAAGGCGGTTGAGTTCGACAGCATTGCGCATCGGCTCCTTCAAGGTGAAGCCGATGCAGGAGTCCTCATCCATGAAGGTCAGTTGACATGGGAAGACGACGGACTGCATCTGGTGGCGGACCTGGGAGCATGGTGGGAACAAGAGACGGGCCTCCCGCTTCCGCTGGGTGGAAACGTCATCCTGAGATCCCTCGAGGATCGTCATGGTGCGGGATCTCTTGGCGCGATCTCAAGGATCCTTCGCGACTCCGTGGAGTGGGCCCTGGCACATCGTGAGCAATCCCTCTCATACGCCTTGAAGTTTGCACGTGGGCTTGATCTGGAGCGAGCTGACAAGTTCGTCGAACTGTATGTGAACCGTTGGACCCTGGATTTTGAATCACGAGGTCGGGAGGCAGTCACCCGGTTCCTTGGTGAAGCAGCCTCCAGGTCGATCCTTCCTGTGGCCAGGTCGGTTGATTTCATCGAGCCTGGGGTCCTCGAGGGGAAATCCTGACATTGAACATGTGAACAGGTACCCTGTTCCCGTTCCAAGGATGAGGTGATGCATGTCCCAACTTCCACAGGAGACCCAGCAGGGATATGAGGCGCCTTTCGTGCGCCAGTTCAGCATCTTCCTTGAAAACCGTGTCGGTCGCCTTCTGGACGTTCTTAGGCTTTTTGACGATGCGGCGGATGTGAATATCCATAGCCTCACCGTCATGGAGTCTTCCGACTGTGCCGTCGTGAGAGTGGTTGTGGACAATGACGATTCAGCGCGGGCAATGTTGCGAAACAGCACCTATGCCTTTGCCGAGACGGACCTGCTCGTCGTGGAACTCACTGATGAACTTCCCATGTCGATGCTCTGTCTCTACCTGCTGGGAGCCGAGTTGAACATCCATTTCATGTACCCGCTCCTGGCAACGGGGCATGATTCACTTGGCGGCCGGATAGCACTTTGCGTTGATGACAACACCTTCGCAGGCCAGATCCTGCTTCGGAAGGGCTTCCGGCTCCTGGGTTCAGGAGACCTCGGCTAGTCTCTGTCCCTAGGGAGCCGATGGTTGCGGTTGAGCAGCCTGGGATGATTTCCATTCTTCGTGCGTCGTACTGCTTCCGTCAGGGAGGAGTATTTCAAACTCGATGCCACCAATGCCTGCCCTGGTGATTTCGATTGAATCAATTCGTTCTCCACCTCGCATGGACCGGATGACATCCAGTCCTTCGACGACATGCCCGAATACGGGATTCATGCCATTCAGGTGCATCGTCGGTGCGTGGGTGATGTAGAACTGGCTGCCGATGAGTTTGTCCGGGGAAATGGTCGGCATTGCAATGCTGCCCGAGAAGTGGTCCCTCGCTCCAGGGACTGATGATTCGTTGATGATCGAGTACCCCGGGCCGTGGTACGAGGGATACGACATGTCGGCAGGGATGCCTCCCTGTGACATGAAGGCTGGTGCAACATTGTGAAACCAGGTGTTCTCGTAGTGGCCATCCCTTACGAGGGCCAGGAAGTTGGCAACCGTGGCAGGGGCGCTGTTCTCGTAGAGCTCAATCAGGACTGGCTTGCTGTTGATCGTCATGCTGACCCGAGGATTCGTGCCGGCAGTTGCTTCAGCAGAGCGGATGGCCTCTTCCCTCTTCCAGGATTCCAGAATCGCAGGCCGGAGGTCAAGCCTCATGTTGCGTACCAAATTGTCAGTGTTGGCTTCATTGTCTTCGTTCGACTGCAGCTCGATGAGATGGCGAATGGACGCATCGAACTGGTGGTCTGCATACAGGCAGTCGGAGTACATGATTCCCGTGCCCGGGTCCATCAACAGGTGCGGCCCATGCTCCTCGATGAAGTTGACGGCGTCCTTGAAGCGTGCGGCCTGCCGAAGTCGTCGCATGTATTCAATCTTTACATTGTCGGAGTCTGGGAACGCCTCGAGGAGTCGAGTCCCAAGTTCAATACCTCGGTCCAGGTGCTTCTGTCCAACGGCATTGACAAGGCTTTCAGCGGCAATGCTGGGCTTGTCCAATTTGAGATATCCCTCCAGTTCATCATCAACCTGAGCGGGATCAATCACTTCCAGGTACCCGTACAGGGCAAGTGGATACGCACGTTTGTCCGGGCCTGCAGCCATGAGCTCCCGAAGCACGCTCATGGTTCTTGCGGGATTGGTTTCGTGGTGTATCGCTGCCCATTCCATCCCTTCGAAGACGCGGTATGGTTCACGCATCAATGCCACTCGATACTGGGTGTCCGCCTGGTCTGTCCGTTCCAGGAGCACAAGGAGCTTGGCGGCCAGTACAAACCCATCAACCCCATTCTTGAAACGGCTGTTGTAATCATCAACTTCGGACAGCAGAGCTTCGGTTGCTTCCGTATCTAGTGTTCCAGACTTTGCTGCATCCTGCTGAAGGGCATACCTTTTGGCGTTGAGTTGCTCGAATTCACTCTTCGTCTCTTCTTCCTGTGCCCAGGACTGGGGGGCAGCAAGAAGAGATGTGCAGGCGAGGATGGCCAGGACGAAGTATCTCATGGGGTCGGGAACTCGCAGAATGTACGGTCGGTTTCCCAGACACGTATGCCAACCAGCTTTCCAGAGGGAGAGTCCAGGTGTTGCTCGAGCATGCGATGGCATGTCGTCGTTATGTTCTCGAGGGTCGGATTGAGTTCCTTGAACACGTCAACGTCCAGGTTCAGGTGCTTGTGATCGAGGAGTGCGAGAAGATGATCTTCGACTATGCCGTCGAGTTCGACAACGCTCATCGCCTCATCGTTGGCAGGAACAAGAATCCGTACTTCCAGTTCGTAGTTGTGCCCGTGGCCGTTTGGGCCTGAGCACTTGCCGAAGACGGCCAGGTTCCCGGCATCATCAAGATCTGGATTGCGCAGCCAGTGCGATGCGGAAAATGTGTACCGGCGTGCCAGGGTTGCATGGTTCATGTCGTTGCGTTCCGTCCGTACATCATGATATGGCGAGAGTCTCAGGCGGAGGCTGTCAATCGTGGAATCCAGACTGGAGTCGAGGGCCTGATGGATCGTCTTGACCAGCCCGGCAGGGGAGACGGGGGAGGGGCTTGCCAGTGCCGCCGAGAGAAGGGGAACGCCCCGCTTCCTGACTTGCCGGTCGATCGAGTGGATTTCCTCGACGTAACCGCTGACGGGATCCAGGGGTCCGATGCACCTCACTTCAATTTCAAAGTACGCGCCGATCCCCTCGGTCAACGGTGTGCCTGCATACGTATTCGGGCCTTCTGCAAGATGCCCCAGCTTCGATGGCACCTGCATGCGAACTGTTCGAGTCAAGCTGGGATTGCCCATTGAAAGTCCCTTGAAATGTACAGAAGTCCCATTGACACGATCAGCGTGTCTTGTACTGTGGATTCTAGTCGTGGCCACCGGCTTCGGCTATTCACCATGCCCCCGGAAGGGCTCGGTATGAAGCTCTGCTTCTGCCGGGCCTTTTTCTTTGACCCTTTGAGGGGAGGAAGTTTCCGTCATGGTTCACGCCGCCTCGCTGTTCAGGATGACATGCCTGCTGGCAGGACTTGCACAGGTGAGCTGTCAGACAGCACACGTGACGACTCGGGAGGAGCCATCCTGGGCGACGCTGTCCCCGGGCTTGTCGGTCAATCTCGATCAACGGCAGGTTCGCATCAGGTGTTGGAGCTGTCTCGACCAGGGGTATCTTGAGCAGGTGCTCTGCTTGCCGGGTACTCGTGAGCACGAGTCGCTGCTGGTAACGGATGTCCCGGCTTCATCGATCCATGCGGCGCTTCTTCTTGCGGGCATCGAGCCGGGAAGTCCGGGTCGGTGGCAAGAAGCGGATGGCCGAGTTGAACTTCTTCCGCCCGCAGGGGACGCGGTCCAGGTTGCCGTGCTGTATGAGCGCGCAGAGGGGAGCGGCCATGTGCATGAACCGGTGTCTCGATGGATAGCAGAACTCCAGACTGGCGGGACTTTTCCGACGGATACGTGGATCTTCGGAGGGAGCCTGCTCCTTGATGAGGAGGATCTGGACGGCGAAGGTTCGAGATACCTTGCAGATCACTCCGGATCCGTAATCGGCCTCGTGACCTTTGGAGACGAAATGCTTGGGCTGCCCATGGTCATCCCGGATGCAGCCTCGATTCAGGAGCCGGAGTGGGTAGTTCGGATGGAACATGTCCCCCCACAGGGAACCATGGTTCAGGTCCTGCTTTCCCCTGGAGGGAGGCCTCAGCCTGCTTCTGGGAGGGAGGAAGCCGAGGGCGAGGCGGAGCACTGACCTACCCTCCAGCTGGCACAGAGAGCCACCGCAATGGCATCACTTACATCATGTGGCTCTGGCCGTTCAAGAAGGTCCAGGTGACGCATCACGGCTTCCTGGACCTGGAGCTTGTTTGCGTGCCCATTTCCTGCGACGGCCTTCTTGACTTCGGTAGCCGTGTAATCAATGACTTCAATGGACCTTGCTCCGGCAGCCAGGAGGATGACTCCACGGGCATGTCCCATGAGAATTGCAGTTTGGGCTCGCTGGTACTTGGCAAAGAGTGACTCCACGACGATGAAGTCAGGCACAAGATCATCGATGGTTGCATCCAGGTCCGAATGCAGATTGGTGAGCCTGCTGGGGAGAGGCAGGCGAGCATCGATGCGGAAGACGCCTGCTTCGACCAGGCTGGGCCGGCTGCTGCCGGGTACAAGGTCAAGGCAGCCATAGCCGGTACAACGAAGGCCAGGGTCAATTCCAAGAATACGCATGAGAGGACACCAGCCCTTCTCATCGGCTGATGGCGGCCTGTCCCTTCGATGTCCGCTCGTCGTACTCGATGAAACCGTCCCTGAGGCGGATCACGCGGTCACAACGTTCAGCGATCGATTCATCATGAGTCACCATGACAATCGTCAGTCCTTCCTGGTGCAGTTCATCCAGGAGCGAAAGAATATCCCTCCCGGTGGACGAATCCAGGTTGCCGGTCGGCTCGTCAGCAAGGAGGACCGCTGGATTGGTTACCAATGCGCGTGCGATTGCGACGCGTTGCTGCTGGCCACCGGAGAGTTCATTGGGCCTGTGTCCAAGCCGGTCTCCAAGGCCGACACGCTGGAGAATTTCCACGGTCCGCCTTTGGCGATCGAGCCTTGGTATTGATTGGTAGAAGAGGGGCACCTCGACATTCTCGATCACGGTCAAGGCCCCGATCAGGTTGAAAGCCTGGAATACAAACCCGATGCTCCTTCCACGAACCATGCTCAACTTCTCGTCGCTCATGGAGGCGATGTCACTCCCATTGATGCAGCATGATCCTGACGTGGGCTGGTCCAGGGCGCCGATGATGTTCATCATGGTGCTCTTGCCCGAGCCCGAAGCCCCCATGATGGCTACATATTCGCCTCGAGAGATATCGACATCGATGTTCTTGAGTGCTTCAACGAGCACTGTTCCATCCGGCTTGAAGTAGGTTCGTGTGATTCCTGAGAGGCTGATCACGAGATCCTGGCTGGAGGGTGATGGGGCATCGGTGCTCATGACAGGATTCTAGGGATTCGCCGATGGTTCGGCATGCATTCCGAGTCGATACACTGGCCCCATGTCCCAGCCGGATCGATCGTTGTTTCTTCAGCTCGCGGGGGAGTGGAACCTCGTTCCAGTGACGAGGCGACTGCTCAGCGACCAGGTCACCCCTGTCCTGGCCTATCGTCGGCTTGTTTCCGAGGATGACCGTCGCACCTGCAGTTTTCTGCTTGAGTCAGTAGACGTCGGTGGAGCCGTAGGTCGGCATTCGATCCTGGCTGCGCGACCAGTACTAGAGGTCATGGCGAGGGAGCACGAGGTCCAGCTCATGGATCATCGTGATGGTTCGAGCAGGACATGGGAATCCCCCGATCCGCTGGGTGTCCCAAGGGAGGTCAGCGAGGGGCAGAAGGTGGCCCCAATGAATACATGGAGCAGTGGGGACCTTCCTGGATTTGCTGGTGGGTGGTGTGGCTATGTCGGGTATGACACGATCCGCTACGCCGAGCCGGAACGGCTCGGCTTTGAATCCGCTCCTCCGGATGACCGCAATCTTCCAGATCTTCACTTTGGTCTCTTTCGCGATCTGATCATCTTTGACCATGTAGACAAGACTCTGACCATCATCTCCTACGTGTCCATCGATGAACATGAGACTGCAGAGGCGGCATGGAATGCAGGGCAGGCATCCCTGGATGAGCTTGCCTCCATGGTCCAGGCACACGGGGTCCAGTTGACCGGTGGCTCGATCTCGATCGATCTGGCCGACCCTCCGTCGGAACCTGGTGACTCGAACATGACACGCAGCCAGTTCGAGAAGGCCGTCGAGGACTGTCGTGAATACATCCTTGCGGGAGATGTATTCCAGGTGGTCCCTTCGCAACGATTCAACCGGGCAACCACGGCGGACCCATTCACCATCTACCGCTCTCTCAGGGTGGTCAACCCAAGTCCGTACATGATCTACCTCCAGACGCCTCATGTGATTCTGGTTGCATCCAGCCCGGAGATTCTCTGCAGGGTCGATGGGGGTCTCGTGATCAGCAGGCCTCTGGCTGGCACGAGAAGGCGGGGCGATTCACCTGAAGCCGATGAACTGCTTGCAACAGAACTCCAGGAGGATGAAAAGGAGCGGTCTGAGCACACGATGCTCGTGGATCTGGCTCGCAATGACCTTGGCCGTGTCTGCGAACCTTCAAGCGTACAGGTCCAGCGACTGATGGATGTCGAGTATTACAGCCACGTGATGCACCTGAGCTCAACAGTCGTCGGAATGCTCAGGGGTGAACTGGATGCATGGGATGCCTTGAGGCAGTCGCTTCCAGTCGGGACCGTAAGCGGCGCACCAAAGGTTCGCGCCATGGAAATCATCGATGAACTGGAAACGGTCAGAAGGGGCCCGTATGCGGGGGGGATCGGGGGCGTTGGCTTTGATGGTTGCATGGACATGGCCATCGCACTGCGGACCTTCGTGATTCCAAACACGTGCGAAGATGGTTCGTGGACTGTTTCCATGCAGGCGGGAGCCGGCGTTGTTCTCGATTCGAATCCCTCCTCCGAGTACGAGGAAACCGTCAGCAAGGCCGCAGCACTTGGCAGGGCCATTGATCTTGCGGAATCATCCTTCAAGGAGGTTGGCCCGGGCGGATCATCCTGAGGACATGACTGCGTTCAGTTCCTCGAGATGGATCCTGATTCCATCCATGCCCCGGTCAAGGTGAAGGCCAAGTTCATTCTCAAGCAGCCTGTTGTTGAACATGTTTCTGGGTCGACAAGGAGAGGTGTCTTCCGGCGGCGCTTCCGTCCCGAGGATGTTGCATGCGATTGCCGTCCAATCCGACCATCTCGCGTAGCAGTCGGCAAGATGAAAGATGCCAGGCTTGCTCTTGGGCTTGTCCAGGGATCGCAGGATTGCGGACGCCACATCATCGACGTGTACGAATTTCCCACCACCGCTTCGTTCGTACATTCTGCCATCCTTGATGTGTTCGAGAATGGGGTAGCCGATGGACCGCTTCATGACAGGATCGATGCCGTACACAGCCGAGGGTCTCAGTGAAACGAAAGAGAGTCCGCGGGAAGCATGAAGCGCCCAGAGATGCGACTCGATCGACGCCTTCAGCGCCCCGTAGAGCGTGCCTGGTCTCATGGGATGTTCGTCGTCAATATCCCCTTCCCAGCGATCGAGCATGTGATGGTGCACGGCGACGGAACTGATGTACACGACGCGAATGCCTGCATCGGCAGCCTTGTCGAGCAGGAGGAGGGTCGAGGCCAGGTTTCGGTCGAGATGTCCCTGGAGATCGTTCTGCTTCAAAGGCAGCCAGTCGACCGCGTTGTGGACAAGGACGGCAGCGCCGTCAAGGAGTTCTTCAAAGCACTCCGTGTTCTCCATTGATCCGATGATGGTTCGATCGAGAGCGTCTTCGACGTGGGTGCTCAGGCTCGATGCCCGGAGGAGGCCGGTGACAGCGTGGCCGGCCGAGGCGAGTTGGTGGACGGTTGTCGAGCCGATGAACCCGGAGGCCCCAGTAAAGGCAATTTGCATGGCAGTTTCCTTGGTTGGATGGGGGGTACAATACCGCCCCTGTACCAGGAGCGCTTGGATGATGATGGCCGGTGCACCTCTGAAAAACCCTCGCACTGTCCTCTCGCGGAGGCCGAGGCGGTGGTTTCGCTGGGTCTTCTGGACGAGCCTTTCATTCGTTCTCCTGCTCGGCATCAGTATCTTCATACTCACACGGCCGGGCGTCTATACCTCCATTGTCGCCTCAGCCTTGTCCGACCGGCTTGGGGCCCATGTTGAGATCCAGGAGGGGAGCTGGGAAGGCGGAGGCACCTTCAAGTTCACTGGGATCACGGTTCGGGCGGCCGATATGGAAGGCCTCCCCGGCGAGATTGCAAGCATCGAGTCGCTGGTCCTGTCCATCAACCCCGGTGGGATTCTCGGGGACGAGGCAATCGTCCAGGATGTGGCGGTCGGGCCCGGTGTGCTGCGTGTTGCGGAGCATGTCGTAGATGGCGCAGATATCAATATCGACCATCTTTTCAGGCATCGGCCCAGCGACGAAGATGGCGTGTCAACGTTGTCGGGGGACGTGCTTCCTGCATTGCCGCGTTCTATCACGATGCAATCCATCATTCTTGAAACAGGTCGATTCTCAGGCGACACATTCTTCTTGAAAGGGAGCATGTCGTTTTCCGGCTCCGCCGTGCCTGATCCTGAAGCAGAACACATGTACCTTCTTGAGCTCCAGGGAAGCAGTGAACAGACCGGAGTTGTTGCAGTCTCGGGAACATTCAACCCGAACATCCCGAGTCTCAGTGCGACCATGAGCGAGGGGGAGTTGTCGGAATCGATTCTCCATTTCCTTCCATCGACCCTGTACAAGGAAGTCGAGGGCATGAACCTCGAGGGATTGATCAGCGACGTGATGATCGACTGGAAAGGGGGATCGGTTCCTCGGGTGCAGGTTGATTTACGTGATGTGAGCCTTACCCTTCCGCCGAACCTTGGTCTCGGTGATTTCTGGGCGAGGTATTCCAACGAGGAGTACCGGACATCGCCGGATCCTCCGAGGATGCTGGTGAGCGAGGGGAGCATGCTTCTTGACGGAACGACATTGGAGTTCAGCAATCTTCGGGGCACATTCACCAGCGACAGCGAGGAGCAGCTTGCGGAGATTCCATTTTCCCTTGACATGAGCCTGATGGACCTTCCGTTGGAGCCCATGCTTGAAGGCAGTGGATTCGACAGGAAGAGCGAGCCGTTTCCCTTCACGCTCGAACTTGTAACGGACGATTTTACGCTCGGCGAGGGAGTGGACCAGGCCGACATCCCGGTAGTCGTTGCCCGGATCCTTGCGATGTTCAAGGTTCAGAACTGCACCGTCAGCACGAAGATCAGGTTGGAGCGAGGGCCGCCTGTCGAAGGCAATGCAGGTAGCCTGACATATGAAGGAAGCCTTGCAATCAGGCAGGCGGCGGGAGCCTATGTCGGGTTTCCCTATCCACTCAATCGGCTTGATGCTGATGTCGATTTCAATGAGACGAGCGTATTCGTCAGGAATCTCGAAGCCGATGGCGCGGGCAAATCTCGAATACTGATCCAAGGAGAGGTCAGGCCATTGATCGAAGGATCTGAGGTTGACATCCGCCTGGACGCCGTGAATCTTCCCCTCGACATGACTCTCGTGAATGCAATGCCCGAGCAGTCCGCCGAAGCCTTGAAGTCGCTCTTCAGGAACTATGGAGTTTCATCGAAGGCTTTGGCTGTCGATGGAGTTGAGGAGTCGCTGGAACATGAACACGTCGACCTGGCTCTGAACATACTTCGAAGGCCCGGCCCAGGGATGCAGACTCGGCTCCAGGGACTTATCACGTTTGATTCCCTCGACCTGTCCTGGGATTCCTTTCCATACCCGGTCACTCTCGGGCCGGGCCGTCTGAGATGGTTTGAAGATGAACTTCACCTTGAGGGAGCGGACATCAACGAAGGCGTCGAGTTCAGGACCGAGGCTGGCGGAGTCGGGGAAGTGACAGGTGTCATCCACGTGCCGGTTGAAGCGGATCTTCCGGCCTCGGGCCAGTTGAATCTCGCCATTCGCCAGCAGCCCGTAACGCCTGCATTCGTCGAGGCCCTGAGAGTGCCTGCTGACACTGCGGCAGAGTTGTTTGAAGCACTTCGCCTTGAGGGACTGCTTTCAATCAGTGGCCCCATCGTGGTGGGGCCATCTGGGGAAACAGCGTGGGACCTGCAAATCGCCATGGAAGGCGGGACGGTTGAACCGCGGGATCAACTGGCGCGAATGCTTGGCATGGGGGAGGCCTTCTGGGATCGTGACATGCGACTTGATGGCCTGGATGTGTCCCTCAGGTGCACCGAAAATCTGGTTGAAGTAGAAGGTATTTCCGGGGTAGGCGGTGACATGCTGGTTGAGATGAGCGGCCGTATCGGGCTTGCAGATTCCTCTTCAACCAATTTCCTGGTCAATGTGGCGAGTGCTCCGATCCAGGATCGTCTCCTGAGACTGGCGCCGGACACGCTCCGTCGAACCATGGGCCGACTCTGGGATCGCTGGTCTCCAGCAGGACGGGTAAGCCTTGGGGCGACCATCATGGGTGCCGAGGGTGGTATTCAGACGGCGATCGACATCTCGTCCATGGAGATGGAACTCAATCTTCCTCCTGGGCAGGAGCTCCTTTCCATGAAACGCGGCGATATCCGCCTCGACAATAGTTCCATCACTTTGAAAGAGGTCGTCGTAGCGGCCTTGGAAGGTGACGTTGAAGACGGCAGATACGAGTTGGACGGCGATGTGCAGTGGGATGAAGAAGGCACACGCACGTCTTTGGAATGCACGCTTAATGAAGGCAGGTTTGAATCCCCGCTTCTGAAGGCCATGCTCGATGAGTTTGTCGGGGGAGAATTGTCGACAATCTGGGAAGAGGTCGAGCCTGCGGGACGGTTCAATGCCCAGGCACGACTTGGCCTTGAGCCTGAGCGTGATTGGGTGTGGGGACTCGACGTGGAGCCATCCCAACTTGCAGCAACCTACAAGGGCCGGAGACTGGAGTCATTGTTCAATCATGGTCTCCTCAATGTCGAGAATGGCTTCATGACATTGCGGAACATTGGTGGCACCTGCAACGCGGGGTCATACGTCGTATCCGGCACGATTGATCCCACGAGTGGTGTATCTGGGGAGGTCATCTTCGACTTTGATGGCCACATCAACTCCCCGGAGATCGAAACCCTGATGCCGGAAGTTGCTTCGAACATCATGGACTCGATCAAGTTCGATGATGGAGAAGGAACCTCCATTCGAGGGGGAGAGCTTGTGCTGGATCTGCAGCCGTCCATCGACTACGCGAACGTCAACCTTGCTGTAGTCCTTGTCCTCGACAGCGCGTCCCTGGAGGCCGGAACGACATTCGATGCTATTTCCGGGAACACCTCCATCGAGCTGGAATCCGTGACTGGCCACCCTGTCCAGTTCAATCTTGAGTCACAGCTCGACAGCGTCATCATCCATGGACATGTTCTTGAAGACGCGGTCATGTCGATGCATCTTCTTGATGGCGACAGGCTCCGCCTGAGCCATCTTTCAGGTAATTATGCCGGTGGGGAGTTGCATGCCCGGTCAACCTTCGATCTTGGTGAAGCGCAGGCTTGGGATCTTGAACTCCAGGTTGCCGATGCGTCGCTCGTCGAGTTCATGCCCGTGCCCTCCGCATCGACCGAGGACGAGGACCGGAAGCCTGCCAGTGGCAGGCTGTATGCATCCGCATACATGCATGGAAGCCTTGAAGACAGCAGCGACCGGATAGGACATGGGCTGGTCAGGATCTACGAGGGGGACCTCCAGCCTCTGCCTGTTGCTGTTGGAATCTATCAACTGCTCCAGTTGAACCCGTTGATCGTCGTGGATTCCCCCAGTTATGTGAATGTATCCTGGCATATGCATGGAGATGAGATCGCCCTTGATGAGATCGATCTTGAAAGTGGAGACGAGGAATACCTGAGATTTTCACTGGAAGGACATGGGCGGTACGACTGGGAAACGCAGTCGATCAATGCCCAGTTGCGGCCTCGAACAGGCACGCTGATTGGAGAAGTCCTTGGGGCTCTCCAGGACCGGTTCTATGCCATCGGTGTTGATGGACCACTTGCAGACCCCGATGTCTGGATCATTCCATTTCCCGACATCCAGTAGTGGCACCTGGAGCATGCATTGCCCCTGAGCCGCCTATACTTCCTCTTCTATGCCAAGACAATCACGATCACAGGACGCATACAGGCTGGAAGCGGAGGGATTGCTCGATCGCTTGACCGAGGATGGGTCAGATCTGGATCGACGCCTTGCAGCAGACATGATCCGCACGGCAGCCAGGCTTCTGGATGACGGCTGCGATACGGGGCAGATGAAGCTCATGGCAAATGCGCTCAAGGAGATGCGTGCCTCCTGGCGAGTATTCAATGCCTACAAGGGCACGAGAAAGATCACGATCTACGGTTCTGCTCGTACACCCGAAGACCACCCCGACTACAAGGTTGCAAGGGAGTTCAGCCGCCTCATGGCAGCCAACTCCTGGATGTCGATAACAGGCGCCGGCGACGGAATCATGAAAGCTGGTCACGAGGGGCCGTCCCGTGAATCCAGCTTTGGGCTTCGCATACGTCTTCCATTCGAAACGGCTGCGAATGAAGTCATCGAGGGTGATCCAAAGCTCATCAGCTTTCGGTACTTCTTTACCCGGAAGGTGATGTTCATGGCGCATGCCGATGCAGTGGCTGTCTGCCCGGGGGGATTCGGCACTCAGGATGAACTCTTCGAGGCCTTGACACTGATCCAGACCGGAAAATCGAACATCGTCCCCGTCGTACTTCTCGAAGGAGCCGAGGGAGTGTACTGGGACCATTGGAAGACCTACGTCGAGAAGAACCTGGGAGGAAACGGCTGGATCAGCGAAGAGGACATGTCACTGATCTACGAAGCGTCGGATCCACAGGACGCATGTTCTCACATTCTCAGGTTCTACCGGGTCTACCACTCGTCAAGGTATGTAGGTGACCACCTGGTGCTGCGACTGCAGAACGAGTTGCCGGCCGAGGCGGTTTCGAAGATCAACGAGGAGTTTGCCGATCTCGTGCAGAGCGGCGTAATTGAGCAGTCCAATGCACTTCCAGTCGAGAAGGACCATCTGGATCTTCCCAGGTTGGTCTTCCACCACACCAGGAGAGGCTGGGGACGGGTCCGTGAAATGATCGATTGCATCAATGAGCATGGAGATGACGCTGCGTGAAACGATTGTTCGTAGGGATGATGATCGGGTTGCCGCTGTCCGCACTCTCCTGCAGTCACGTCACCCATGAGCCGACCGTGGAAACGCATGCGGTAACAGCAAGCCATGCATACCTTGGTGATGGGATGGAAGTCCGTTGCTACCGGGTTACCGTGGATGATGAAGAGTTGAAAAATTCTCTGGCAGGGCTCGGCGGCACGTTGATCAGCGAACCTGCCTTGGCCAGGGAGGGCATCGAGTACTACGATCTTCCTTCAAGCAGGATTGAAGACCTTGCTTTAGTCATCAGTGACGGCAATGCCTGGCATGTCAGGTGGTTCGGCCAGCAGTTCAACTGGTCCAACCTGCTGCCGGGGCAATCGTCTCCCCAGGCCGTGGCCTTGCCTGCCCGGACCTGGTCGATGATGCTTGAAGACGGTCCGGTTGTCCATTTCGAAGCAATGCCTGTCGTTCTCAAGCAGGATGGCCGGGTTGCCCGCAAGGACCTTCGCATTGAGCGTCGCCTTCGTCCGGGGCACTGCCTGGTCCTGATGGGCGACAAAGGCCTGGATGGAGAACTGCTGACCATCAGTGGGGGCGATGAGGAGGAGCCCTCCCTGGGCCTGAGGATGTACAACTTCACTGAGACAGAGGGGGCACCTTGGGGGAGGAGAAGGGGGGTGCAGGGGGGCGTGATGTGCTCGTTCTGCTCCCACGGTTCACCAATGCCCGTCGACTGCCCCCGCTTCGGTCACCCCAGTAGAATATGTCGATGCGCAATCGCCCTGAGCATTCTGATGCCCCTGTGGCCCTGACATCCTGGGAGGAGCGGCCGGAAGACACTCTCCCGGAGGATGTCGGGACTCGCAGTCGACTTCGCCGCCTTGGCCCGACAGGAGTCTGGCCGACCCTGTTCACGCTTGGAAACCTTGTTTCAGGCTTTGCGGCGATCTACTGTGCAACACGCCCACTCGATGCTGCCGGATTCTGGGGCTGGACGAGCCTGACCATGGCATGCGCCCTGATCCTTCTTGGAATCCTCCTCGACAGCGTTGATGGATCCGTGGCTCGACTGACTGGTGGGGTGACGGAACTCGGAGGTCAGCTTGATGCATTGGCCGACCTGATCACGTGCGGCGTTGCACCAGCCTTCGTCATGCTGCATGTGGTGAGTCATGGGCTCGGCATCGAGGAGGGGGCCAGCATATTCAACCCGGGCACAGGAAATGTGCTCGGCAGAATCTGCTGGGGAATAGCAGCACTCTTCGTCTGCTGTGCAGCATTGAGACTTGCGAGGTTTACCGTTGAAACTTCAGCAGGAAGACTTGGAGATCACATGACCTTCCGTGGCCTTCCAAGCCCCGGAGCGGCGGGACTCATAGCCAGCCTCGTACTGCTGCACCAGCATCTCTACAAGATCGAGGATCCCTCTTCCTTCGTGACAGGCCTCATGGGCATGGTCACGATTCTCGTCCCGATCATGACATTCCTGGCCGCATTGGCAATGATCTCCTCCATCCCATACAACCACGCAACAAACAGGTATCTTCGAGTCAACCGCAGTTTCGGGTACACGGCATGGATAGCCGTTGCCATCATCTTCTGCCTGTGGTGGTTCCAGGAAACCCTCGCCCTGATCTTCCTTCTCTACGTAGCTTCCGGACCATGCCGTGTACTGCTTGATCGCATACGGGCTTTCCCGGGAAGCGTAGCTGGTGCCTGAGCCCGTGCCCTCGACGTCCTCCACGATGATTCGAACACGCTTCGCCCCAAGTCCGACTGGACACCTGCATGTCGGCGGAGCTCGTACAGCATTGTTCTGCTGGGCATTTTCACGTGGACTCGATGGCAGGTTCCTGCTTCGAATCGAGGACACGGATCAAAAACGGTCCTCCATCGAATCCGGGCTTGGTTTCTGTGAAGATTTGGAATGGCTTGGTATCGATTGGGACGAAGGTCCTGTGCACAACGGTCATGGGGGGGGAGACACGGGCCCGTACTTCCAGTCAGAACGACTTGCAATCTATGCCGAACACCTCCTTCGGCTCCTCGAAGACGGAAAGGCCTATTACGCCTTTGAAACACCCGAGGAGCTTGCCGCAGGCAGGAAGGCTGCCCGCGAAGCGAAGAAGCCATACAAGTACGACCGGGCGGCTCTTGGCCTGGACCAGGAGACGATTGACACATGGATTGCAGAAGGTCGGCCCCATGTGGTGAGATTCAAGGTTCCTGACGGTCCTGTGAACATTTCCGACATTGTGCTCGGGGATGTCGTTGTCCCCTCCGGAGAGCTGGAGGATTTCATCATCCAGAAGGCGGACGGTTTTCCCACGTACCACTTTGCAGTCGTTGTTGACGACGCGCTCATGGAAGTGAGCCATGTCATTCGTGGCCAGGAGCACCTGAACAATACGGCCAAGCACATCGTGCTCCAGGACGCACTTGGCTTCGACCGGCCAATCTACGCGCACCTGTCGCTCATCTTCAATCCCGACGGCTCGAAGATGTCCAAGCGTGACAAGGACAAGGCCATTCGCGCAGCAGTCGTGGAACAGGGAGTGGAGTCTCCTCCGATTCTCTCTGACGGTGCCGAGCTCATTTCCGAAGACGAATGGGCGCGATGGAAGAGGTCCAAGGACGTGCAGTTGCCGCAGGCCCAGGCAGCCCTGTTGGCGGAACACCTGGGTGTCGACCTGCCCGAGATCGATGTCGAGGATTTCAAGCGGGCCGGCTACCTGCCCGGTGTGCTCATCAATTACCTGTCGCTGCTCGGCTGGTCGCCCGGGAACGACATCGAGCAGTTCGACGCGGCATTCCTCGTGAAGTCCTTCTCGCTCGATCGCGTGCTGAAATCGCCGGCGAAGTTCGACCGAGCCAAGCTCCTGGCCTTCAACCAGGACGCAATCCAGGCAATGTCTGGAGAAGAGTTTCTGAAGGAGCTGACTGAGTTCTGTCGCCGCGAGGTCCCCGAGTTCATCGATGCGATGACTCCAGGGCAATTCAGCATGTTCGCCGAGTCAAACCACCCTCGATGCAGGACCCTGCTCGAGCCGATTCGATCGGGAGGGTTCTTTCTCCAGGATGATGCCGAGGTGCAGTGGCAGATGTCGAAGCCTGTACGCAAGGCACTCCTGAATGGCGAGACCTGTGGCTTTGATCACCTCGTGAACCTCCTTCCACTGCTTGAGGGCTTGTCGGAGTGGTCCCGGGAGCAGCTTGAGACAGCCGTGGACGGGTACGCTGCAGAGCATGCCGAGGGCAAGGTGGGCAAGGTTGCCCAGCCGCTGCGAGTTGCAGTAAGTGGAGGCACTGTCAGTCCTCCAATCTACGATACGCTTGCCATTCTGGGTCGCGAATCGGTGCTGTGCCGGATCCAGCGGTGCCTTGACGCAAGACAATCCCTGTCCAGTACGAGTTGATCGGGCCGCCACGTGACGAATGCAACACTTCCATCTTCTTCACTCTCCATGTTCCTCGATGGCATCATCGACTATGCCGGCTTGTATCCGCCTGCATCATTGAACATGCAGGACATGGTCTCAGCCTGGGTTCGTGGCCTGTCTTCAGAGCAGGATTGGATGCTTGGAAGAGTCATCGTCCCTGTCGATCGCCTTGATGAGTTTGAGAACATCAGCGAGTCGCTGATCCCTCGTGGTGATGAAGAGGAGCCCTGGGTCATCAGTGCGCTGCTGTCAGCGTCGGCCGAGACATCGCTGGAAGAGCAGGCAGGGCGCATTGGCATCTTCAATGAACGTCATGCAGGTGAGGGGAATGGGGGAGCCGTGATTGATGTCGTCGAAGTTCCCGGCTCGGACGCCGTCAGCATCGATGTGATGATCGACCAGCTGCCTGAAGAGGTATTCCCATTCTTCGAGCTTCCCGTGGACGGTGACATCCGGGGCATGCTTGCCGTTCTGGTCGGCTCTGATGCAGGTGCCAAGATCAGGACGGGTGGCATGAAGCCTGAGCTCTACCCCACGACTGAACAGCTGTCGAACTTCATCCTGCAATGCTCGTTGGCTGATGTTCCCTTCAAGGCTACGGCTGGCCTGCATCACCCGCTTCTGAACCACAACGATGACATCGGCGTGATGCAGTTCGGGTTCCTGAACGTATTCCTGGCAAGCCTGCTGGCCAGTGCAGGCGAGGAATCCGTCGATGTGATTGAATCAATGCTTACCCGCTCGGATCTTGCAGGCATCGAGTTTGGCAACGAGGGGATCGTGGTGGATGGAAGCATGCTCGGGTTGGACGTGATCGAAGATGCGAGAATCGCCTTCTCGCTGTCCTTCGGATCGTGCAGCATCGATGAACCGATAGAGGATCTTGTCGGGCTCGGCCTCTTGCCGGCCACGAAGGGGCAGTGAACATGATCGACCAGACGCACGATCCGAAGCTCAGGAGTTGGGTTGAATCGGCAAACCAGGCAGGAACGGATTTTCCGATCCAGAACCTTCCCTTCGGCGTCTTCAGAGGGGCAGACGGCAATGGTCGAATCGGCGTTGCTATCGGTGATGAGATCCTGGATGTACCCGCCGCGATAGAGGATGGGTGTCTCCAGCTTCCCGGAGATACGGCATGTGCACTCTGTGCATCCTCCCTGAATCAGTTCATGGGACAAGGGGCGGCATCCTGGCGTGCAGCCCGGCATTCCATTTCCGCACTCCTTGCATGCGATGCGCCATCGCACCCAGATCTGCTTCGGGCACGAGCTGATGCCGAGATGCTCATGCCGGCGAAGATCGGTGACTACACCGATTTCTATGCAGCTCGCCATCATGCGACGAATGTCGGGAAAATGTTCCGCCCGGACGGAGAGCCGCTTCTTCCAAACTACCTGCACCTGCCCGTGGGATACCACGGACGAGCAAGCAGTGTCGTCATTTCCGGCACCCCGATTACCCGGCCCCATGGCCAGTTGAAGCCCGACGACAGCCCCCCGGTATTCGGCCCCTGTCGACTCCTGGATCATGAACTCGAGTTTGCCGCATTCATCGGCGAGGGCAACTCGATGGGAAGCAGGATTTCAATGGGTGATGCCGCGGGCAGGCTGTTCGGCGTCGTCATCCTCAATGACTGGTCTGCCCGAGATATCCAGAAATGGGAGTACCAGCCACTTGGACCCTTCAATGCGAAGAACTTCGCGTCCACCATCAGCCCATGGGTTGTGACGATGGATGCCCTGGCGCCAAGTCGCAGGCCCGGGCCAGAGAGAGAATCAGGTGACCCTGCAGTTCTTGAATACCTTCAGCCCGTGACGAATGACGTGCTTGATGTGACCTGCGAGGCGACGATTTCATCTGCCGCCATGCGCGAGGAGGGCATCGAGCCGCTGAGGATCAGTCGAGGGTCTCTTGCGGACTTGACATGGACATTTACACAGATGCTCGCGCACCACACGAGCACCGGATGCCCGATGCATCCTGGGGACATGATCGGCTCAGGCACGATTTCGGGCCCTGGGAAGGATGCGCGTGGCTGCATGCTTGAACTGACATGGCGAGGCACGGAGCCAATTCAGCTTCCAGATGGAACGGAGCGGAAGTTCCTGCTGGACGGCGACGAGCTGGCTATTTCAGCCTGGCATGAAACAGAGTCCGGCCTGCGAATAGGTTTTGGTTCCTGCAACGGGCGGATTGAACCTGCCCGCTGATGAGGGTTACCAGGTGTCCGGCGATTCGCTGTCCTTGGACTCGTCGCCAGGCTTCCAGTTCGCCCAGGAGGCGGGGTAGTCTGGATCATCCATTTCAAGGGCGACCTTCGTCGGGTGCAGTGGCCTGAACGTATCGCACATGACAGCCAGTTCATCAGTCCATGTCGCTCCCAGGCTCTTTTCAACCGTGCCCGGATGTGGTCCGTGGGGAATTCCCTGTGGATGAAGGCTGAACGAGCCGGAGCTGATGCCCCTGCGAGCCTTGTAGTTGCCCTCGACGTAGTAGAGGACCTCGTCGCTGTCGAGGTTGCTGTGGTTGTATGGAACAGGCACGGCTTCCGGATGAAAGTCCAGGACCCTCGGGCAGAATGAGCAGATGACGAAGTTGCGGCCTTCGAACGTCTGGTGTGTCGGCGGGGGCATGTGATGCTTGCCGACGATAGGGGAGAAGTCGTCTATGTTGAAGCAGTAGGGGTAGTAGCAGCCGTCCCACCCAACCACATCAAGCGGATGGTAGTCGTAGATGTACGAATGAACGCTGTCCCTTGCCTTGATTCGGACTTCAAACTGCCCGGCTTCATCGTATGAAAGAGGCAGTTGCGGAAGGCGAAGGTCTCGTTCGCAGTACGGTGCGTGTTCCAGGAACTGGCTCGTCTTCTTCGAGATGTATCGGGGGGGAGGGAGAAAGTGCGATGTATTCATCGTTTCGAAACAGAGGAACTTGTTGCCAGGATCGTCCTTGCTTCCTGCGGCATTGAACTCCATCCGGTAGATCACACCCTTTGGAATTACGATGTAGTCCTTCGGGCCGAATGTGAGCGTGCCCATGCTCGTGTAGACCGTCCCTGAGCCATGATGAATGAAGAGCAACTCATCGCCTGAGCCATTCTTGTAGTGGTAGTCCATCGATTCGGAAGGCATGCAGATGCTCATCTCGACATCCGTATTCCCAAGAAGGACAAGCCGCCCGGTGACTGGATCACCCGATGGGGTCATGTTCTGGGACATGATGTGTCGCATTCGCATCACGTCGGTTTCCACGAACTCGACAGACGTGGAATAGAGCTTCTTCCAGCCCGCCACCTGGGTCGGGGGGTGTATGTGATACATCGTGGAGGTCGGCCCGACGAATCCCTCGGTTCCAAAGACTTCTTCGCTGTACAGGGCGCCATCAGGACGACGGAATTGAATATGTCGCTTCGGGGGCAGATCACCAAGTTGCGTGTAGTAGGGCATTGGAACTCCTCGGAAGAGGCTATTCTAGCGAACCATGGAACGACCGCGAAGGATCGCCATCCTGACCACGTCTCGCGCCGAATGGGGACATCTCGCATGGCCCCTGAGGCGGATGCGGGAGCATGCGGGGCTCGAGCTGCTGCTGTATGCGGGTGCGGCACATGTCGATACCCGGTTCGGGTCCACGCTTGAGGCCATACGCCGGGACGGGTTCGAGCCGGATGAGATCCTTCCATGTCTCGATGCGGAGGATTCCAGGACGGGAATGGGTCGCACGCTCGCCTCACTGGCCACGAGCCTGGCAACATGCCTTGATCGTGACAAGCCCGATCTCCTTCTCGTCATGGCTGATCGCTACGAGATGCTTGCCCCAGCCTCAATAGCAACCGCCATGGGCATTCCAATCGTCCACATCGAGGGAGGGGAGCTCAGCGAAGGGGCGCTTGACCAGCAGGTTCGCGATGCCCTGACAAAGCTCTCGCACCTCCACCTCGTTCCGCATGAGCAGGCAGCGAGGAGGGTCCGTCAACTCGGGGAGGAGGAATGGAGAATCCACGTAACCGGTTCACCTTCGCTGGATCATCTCGTGCACTCCAGTCTGCCTGATGCCGATTTCGTGTCGAGCGTAATAGGTATTCCACTGGACCCGGCCCCCATGGTCGTTGCCGTCCACTCGGTGACCCTGGAGCAGGATACGACCCGGGACGCCGAGTCGCTCATGGATGCGCTTGGCTCGATCAGTCATCCCATCGTCTTCTGCTTTCCAAATGCAGACGATGGATTCCAGAGGATCATCGACATGGCAAGCGAGTTCTGCAGCTGCCGGGAAGATGCCGTGCTCCACAGGCATATCGAGCATCTCTGCTTCTGGAGCCTTCTGAAACATGCAGCAGCTATCGTGGGAAACTCGTCTTGCGGGATCATGGAGTCGCCGTCCATAGGGCTTCCATGCGTCAATATAGGAGACAGGCAACGGGGGAGGCTGCGGTCGGACAACATCATCGATGTCGAGCCTGTCCCAGCCATGATCGCATCAGCCATCAACCAGGCGATCGACCCCTCCTTCCGTCGTTCGCTGGTCGGCATGGATTCGACGTATGGTGATGGGAATGCCGGCCAACGCATTGCCGAAGCCCTGGCATCATGTCCCCTTGGTGAGGCTCTGCTCCAGAAGCGGGTCATGGAAGTCTCTGCTTCCATCGAGCCTGTACAATGAATCTCTACCAGTTGTCACCGCCCCTTGAGGAGAAAGAACATGTCTGAAACCACCCAAAATCCAAATCGTGCCACCTTGATCCTTGTCTTTGGAATCCTTGGCCTCGTCCTTTGCATGCCCCTGGGCATCGTTGCCTGGGTCATGGGCAACACCGACCTGAAGGAGATGGACGCGGGGCGGATGGATGCTTCAGGTCGCGGTTTGACGCAGGCCGGGAAGATTCTCGGCATGGTTTCCGTGATTCTCGCCATCGTTGCAGTAGTCATCTGGCTCCTGATGGTCTTCCTCATGGTCGGCGCTGCAGCTGCAAGTGGCGGGGCCCATACAGGCCTTCTTATCTGACTGACAGGCCCAAGAGAACTCTCAAGATAGCAACCAGCCCCGCAGGTCCATCCTGCGGGGCTGTTGCATGTGAAGATCAGCTTGAGGTCCTACGACCAGGTGTCATCAACCCAGTCAAGCATGTCGAAGAGGCGATCAGTTCCGTCTTTGCGTGCGCGAAGGCGTTGGAGGAGGCTTGGCATCAGCGATTCCTTCAATACACGTTGATCAGAGGTTTCCGCGTCGTTGCTGTTCAACTTCAAGCGACTCGAACAAGGCCTTGAAGTTGCCTTTGCCGAACGACTGGGATCCACGTCGACAGATAATCTCGAAGAAGAGTGTTGGCCGATCCTGCAAGGGCATGGTGAACAACTGCAGGAGATAGCCCTCTTCGTCGCGGTCGACGAGAATCCCAAGCGACTTGATCAACTCTCTGTCCTCGCTGATTTCACCAACTCGATCCCAGACGGCTTCGTAGTACTCGTCGGGAATATGGAGGAAGTCGACGCCGCGACGTCTCAGTTCCGCAACGGACGAAAGTTCGTCGTCCGTTCTGAACGCAAGGTGCTGCACGCCAGGCGTCTGGTCATGCCAGTCCAGGTACTCCTCGATCTGGCTCTTCCTGAGGCCCGCGGCTGGCTCGTTGATGGGCATCTTGATGAGATGGTTTCCGGAGGCCATGACCTTCGACATCAATGCCGAATGCTCGGTGGAAATGTCCTGGTCATCGAAGTGCTTGAAGAGTGAGAAGCCCATGACCTCTTCGTACCACTGGACCCATTCGTTCATTCGACCTTCCTCGACGTTGCCTACACAGTGATCGAAGTACATCAGGCCGCAGGGGTGTTCCTTGTTGTAGGCATTGATGCCATAGTTCTTCGCCTCGAATCCGGGGAAGAAGCAGCCCCCGCTCTTGAGAGCAGGAAGGGCGTATTCGCCCTCCCTGGAGATGAAGGAATGGATTACCTCGCCATAGGTCTTGATGGCCGCACGAGTCACGCTTCCGGAGGAGTCTTCATGGACAGTGGGCTCGATCGCCGACTCGCCCCCGTTTCGCAGGGCCTGTTCATAGGCCTCCTTCGCGTCGAATACCGTGAAGGCAATGTCCTTGATGCCATCCCCGAAGCGATTGACATGGGCGCTGGCCTGGGACGAGGCGTTCAGTCCGGTGCAGAGAAGCATCCTGATGTTCCCCTGCGTCAACAGGTACTGGGCCTCCTCTCGTGCGCCGGTCGTCAGATCCGAAACCTGGCTGATGTCAAACCCGTAGCAGTTCGCATAGAAGTAGGCGGCCTGCTTTGCATTGCCCACGTTGAAACGGACATGATCCACATCGATGAGATGAAGCGGATCAGACTGGTCGGCAGAATCGATGCCGGGTGAAGTAGATTGAGTCGTAGTCATCACGGTGTTCCTTCGGCAGCCAGACTCTCCGCCTGGCATTCTAGCCAGCCGGCGGCCTGGAAGACGAGGTCAGTATTTCAGGACGGAATGGACGACATCGGGTTCAAGCAGTTGCCTGCCTTGGAGATCCTCGAGTTCAACGAGAACGCTGATACCGGCGACCGTGCCCCCGAGTCGAGTTATGAGTTCGCGGCATGCAACAAGGGTTCCGCCTGTTGCCATGAGGTCGTCGACTATGAGCACCCGCTGTGAGGCCTTGATGGAATCGGCATGTACCTGGAGCGTGTCTGTTCCGTACTCCAGTGAATACTCCTGCGAAATCGTGTCGGAGGGGAGGCGGCCTGGCTTTCGAACGGGAACGAATCCTGTGTTCAACGCCCTTGCCACTGCAGTCCCGAAGATGAACCCCCGAGACTCGGCTCCTACGACGATGTCGATGTCAGAGGATCGAAATGGAGTCGCCATCAGTTCAACCGAAAGGGCCAGCCCAGCCGGGTCTGCCATCAGCGGCGTGATGTCACGGAAGAGAACTCCCTGGGAGGGGAAATCAGGCACATCTCGTATCAGGGATTTCAGACGATTGAGCAATGTGTCCTCGATTCGAGGGGTCTGGGAATCGGCAGCGGACGTCGATGGGTTCATGCAGGTATTATGACGATTCCATGGCCGATTCCAAGCCAACAATGAAGACCCTTGAAACAGTGGAGCCCATTGGCGACCGCGTTCTTGTACGCAAGGATCAGGATCGGAAGGTCACAAAGGAGGGAATTCACCTTCCTGACAAGATAGAAATTCCAACCTTGACGGGCCGAATAGTGGCTATCAGTGCCCAGGTTGAGCATGATGTCAACTACCCGATACAGCAATATGACAAGGTGCTCTTCAATCCGAAGAATGCCATTCCCGTCGACTTCGAAGGCGATGCCCGCCTGTTCGTCATTCCCGTCGAGGATGTCGTTGCGGTCTTCCGCAAGGAGGACTGAAGATGACAGATGACTGCCGATCGGTTGATTCGCCCGGGGTGCCGTTGCGTGGGCAGATTCGAGTCCCTGGTTCAAAGAGTATTACCAACAGGGCCATCCTGCTTGCTGCCCTGGCGGAGGGGAGATCCAGGCTTACTGGGGCGTTGGACAGTGATGACACGAAGAGGATGAAGCAGGCGATTGCAACACTCGGCGCTGAAGTCGTCGAGGAAGACGGCTCGCTGTTCATCAAGGGAGTATCCGGGAGATTTCCCGGAAGTGGGATGATCAACGCTGGCCTTGGAGGGACACCGGCTCGTTTCCTGCTGGCTGCAGCGTGCCTTGCGGGTGATGATGTAGTCATCGATGGTGAGCCACGCCTTCGCGAGCGACCCATGGAAGATGGGGTCGCGCTGCTTCGCGGCATTGGCGCTGTGATTGAAGAAGTTGGAGATCCCGGCCGACTTCCCTTGAAGGTACTTCCACAGGTGCCGTCGGGAAGCCGCATACAGGTTGGGGCAACGGCCTCGAGCCAGTTCGTCTCCGCCTTGATGCTCATTGCTCCCACGCTTCCCAAAGGGCTGCACATCGAGTTCATCGACCACGTGACAAGCGTGTCTTATATTCGATTGACGGCAGCTGAACTTGTCAACTGGGGCGTGCCTGTTGAACTGAATGAATCGCCCGGGGGACTGGCGTCCATCCGGATACCGCATGCACCACTGAAGGCAATGGAGCGCAGCATACCTCCAGACGCGAGTTCCCTTGCGTACTGGGCAACAGCTGCAAGCATCATCCCGTGCAGCGACCTGCTCCTGCAGGGGGCTTGTGAAGACGACTTGCAGCCGGATGCGGCCGTTCTCGGGGCATTGGTTTCAGGGGGAGGCAGCATTGAATGGACAGGGGATGGGGCGAGGGTCTCAGGACCTGCGACCTTCAAGGGGTGGTCGCATGTTGATGCTGAAGAGATGCCCGATGGAGCCATTGCAATGGCTGTTGCTGCTGCATGCGGGGACGGCGAATCATGCATTACAGGACTTTCTACTCTTCGAATCAAGGAAACAGACCGGCTCGAAGCTCTTCGAATCGAGCTTGAAAAAGTAGGTGCAGTGACCACAGTGGACGGGGATTCCATCCGGATACGCCCAATGGACACCCTGGGGGATTCCGAGGTATCCATAGGGACCTATGACGACCACAGGATGGCGATGGCATTTGCTGTCCTCGGGCTTCGCAGGGGCGGCATCGTCATCGAAGATCCTGGATGCGTATCAAAAAGCTACCCTTCCTTCTGGGATGACCTGGATACAGTGGCCGCAATGTCGACAACCGGGGATAATGCAGCAGATTCATGAACAGCTTCTGGACATTTGTCAGACAACTGTTGCGACAGAAGGGCATGCTCCTGCTGACCCTGGTCTTCGCCATTCTCTCCGCCCTCGGGCTTGGAATAGGCATCCTGAGTCTTGCGCCGGTGTTGTCGCAGATCCTTCACCCCGTTGAAGGCCAAGGGCTTGCAGAGCTTGCCGTGCAGTTCAATTCCGAAGGGCACTGGCTCCAGGTGCCGGGTTGGATCATCGGGGTCCTTCCAAGCGACCAGTTCGATGGGGTTGTCATCATCCTCATCTTTGTCACTGTGCTCACGGTCATCGGAGCGACATGCAATTTCCTTCACCAGTATCTCAGCCAGACACTGACGACGAAGGCCGTTGCAGACATACGTTCCGATGTATTTGAACGCATCACTCACCTTCCTCTTTCGCACGTGATCGTCAAGGGCCCAAGCGAGTACATCAGCAGGCTTGTCCGTGATGCTGCGGCATTGCAGCAGGGCCTCAATGCACTGTTGGGCAAATCGATCGCACAGTTGACGAAGGGCCTCGCGGCACTTGCAGTGGCCGTCATCTTCGACTGGAAGATCGTGCTTGTGGCAGTCTTCGTCGGTCCGATTCTCGTCGTAGTTCTCAGGAAGCTTGCCAAGAGGGTTCGGCGGGGATCAAGAGGCTCTCTTGCCGCTCAGCAGGACATGCTTCGCCAGGCCACGGAGATCATGCATGGACTGCGGGCAGTAAAGGCCAGTACGGCAGAGTCCGAGAGCAAGGTTCGGTTCGATGAGGTGAACAAGGACGTCGTGCACCATGAACTCAAGATGCGGATCGCCAGGGCAATGAGCAGCCCCATCCTCGAAACACTCGCCATCATAGTCCTGAGTCTTCTTGCAGCCATTGCCGCCAAGAGCATCATTACCGGTTCGATGTCCTTCGAGCGATTCATCCTGTCAATCGGCTCACTTGCCGTCGCCGGCGCATCCTTCAGGCCGCTGGCATCACTCGTCAACGAGATCAGTGCGGCAGGTGCTCCTGCACAACGCATCCTCGAGATACTCCAGGACCCCGCGGAGTCGCAAGGGGACTGTTCCATGCCCCTGCCTCGCCACGCGGAATCGATATCGTTCGAGCACATCAGTTATTCGTATCCAGGTTCTTCGGAACAGGCCCTGGGCAATGTCGACCTGAAGATCCGGTTTGGAGAACATGTTGCAGTAGTCGGCCCGAATGGGTCCGGCAAGACAACACTCCTGAGCCTCCTGCCCAGGCTTCTTGTTCCTTCTTCAGGCCGAATATGCGTCGACGGGTTTGATCTCTCGGCGGTTGATCTGAAATCCCTCCGTCGCCAGGTCGGGGTCGTGACCCAGGATGCATTCATGATCAATGGAACGGTGGCTGAGAACATCGCATTCGGCGCCGGCGATGTCACCCTGGAGCAGGTCAAGGATGCGGCCCGGCTGGCCCATGCCACATCGTTCATCAGTGAGCTGCCATTGAAGTGGGATGCGATCGTTGCAGAAGGCGGAGCATCGTTGTCGGGGGGCCAGAGGCAGCGAATCGCCATTGCAAGGGCTCTTGTTCGAAATCCGGCGATTCTCATTCTCGACGAGGCGACAAGCCAGGTCGATGCGGAGTCGGAGGTGGCGATACGGGATGCAATCCAGGATGCGGGAATCGATCGGACAGTGCTCATCATTGCACATAGGATGGCCTCGGTCATGACCGCCGATCGAATTGTCGTGCTTGACGAGGGCAGCATCGTCGATATCGGAACGCACGAAGAGCTCCTTGAACGCTGCGAAACGTATTCTCGACTTACCCGGACGCAACTGGTGCCAGCAGCTGAATCATGAGTCGCCAGTTCTACGGCCATCTTCTCCTTGTCTTCATGCTGACTGCCTCGTGCAGCCATGAAGCAGAGGAACAGGTCGGCCAGACCGATGCCACTCCCCGAATTGCATGCATGTCCCCGGCATTAACGGCAATGCTCGTCGAGCTGGGCCTTGAAGGCAGGCTTGTCGGCCGCTCTTCCTTTTGCGAGACTCCCAGCGGGGACATACCGGTCATCGGCGACCTTCTTGATGTTCACTGGGAATCCTTGGTACGTGTCAGGCCGACCCATGTGCTTGTACAGGGAAAGCCTGGGCACGTGAGTCCCGAAGTGCTGCATGTCGCAGGAGATCGGGGGTGGGAACTCCTGGCATATCCACTTGTCGATGCTTCAGATATCAAGGAAGCCATGCAGAGGCTCCCAATAGACCTTGAGCTTGGTGGGGGAGATGCGGAGTATGCCCTGCAGCGTGCTGCCGAGTTCAGCGTGCGTGTGGACAACGGGATGTCATCGCCGGTCGACGCAGCAGCTGGACAGAAGGTTCTTCTGTTGACTCCCGGCGAGCAGATGCTCGGGTGGGGAAGAGCGACGTACCTGAGCGAGGTCATGGAGAAACTCGGTGCGGTCAACTCCCTTCAGTTCAATGGGTGGAGGCAGTTGGGTGCCGAGGAAATCGTGAGGTCGGATGTCGACTGCATCATTCTCGCAAGCAGTGGGCCTGTTGAGATTCCCAGTGAGCTCCTTGGCCATATGAAGAGCATGGAGTCGCAGCCTCGAATCGCCGTTCTGGTTCATCCAGGTCTCCTGCTGCCTTCGACCCAGCTCCCTGAACTGATTGAAGCCATGAGAGCGACCCTGTCCTCATCCAACGAAGGAGCCAGCCCATGAGGAGGCGTGGCATGCTGCTGGTGCTCTGCCTCCTGGCGTTGGCGGTCTGCCTCCTTCGATTGCTTGTCGACCGCCCCCCGGGCGGCACGCTTTCGCTTGCATGGCCTGGTGCATCATGGATGGAGTTTCGCAGGACAGCAATGCTTGCAGCAGCCATCGTCGGCGGATGCCTTGGATTGGCAGGTGCGTTGCTGCAGAGCATGCTGAGGAATCCCCTTGCATCGCCATTTATTCTTGGGGTATCCAGTGGAGCCGGCCTTGGGTTGATGGTGGCGGCCTGGGTGAGTTACATCACCGTCGGCACGGCCATGACTTTGCCCGGGTCGGGAGGCGTGCCGGCATTGCTCGGAGCGATGCTTGCATTGTCAGTGGTCTACCTGCTTGGCCAACGAAGAGGGTGGCCTGATCCTGTCGCACTGGTTCTGGTCGGGGTCATCGTTTCGACCGTGGCTGCAGGGGGCATGATGTTCTTCCAACACCTTGTTCCGACAGGGCTTCGTGGAGCATTTGCTACATGGTTGATGGGAACGATTCCAGAAGTCGTGCCCGTCTGGCGACTCTGGTTGTACGGCTCGATCTGCCTTGGCTGCTGGATGTTCTGCCAGAGGCTCTCGTCTCAACTTGATGCAAGCCTCATGGGTGATGACGAATCAGAAAGCGTCGGGGTTCCACTCGGAAGGCTTCGGTTGCTGCTCCTGGCCTGCGCGGGTGCCCTTACAGCCGTTGCCGTAACGATTGCAGGCCCGATTGCATTCGTGGGCCTCGTTGCTCCGCACATGGCGAGGTTGCTCGTCGGCGGCAGGCACATCCTTCTCCTTCCCGGGGCCATGGTTTGCGGCATCATTCTTCTTGTCGGAGCAGATACCCTTCGACAGGCCATCGATCTTGGCGGAGGAAGAATGCCGGTGGGCGTCCTGACAACGGTATGTGGTGGTTTCATATTCCTGGTCCTGCTTCGAATGGAGATGCGCCGAGCATGACACTGGTCGTACAGGACATTTCTCATGACTACCCGTCTTCGCCTGCCCTTGCGAGCGTGAGTGCAACTGCTCGTCCGGGGCGGGTTACATCACTCCTGGGGGCGAATGCATCCGGCAAGACGACTCTCCTCCGTATCGCGGCTGGACTGCTCAAGCCATCAGCCGGGAGTGTGACCTGGTCTGGAAATGAGGTAGGCGAATTTGCTGCAGCACATCGCGCGGCATCCATTTCATTTCTCTCCCAAAGGCCCAGGCAGGATGTCCCCTTGACGGTTCGTCAGATCATCCAGCTGGGAAGGGTTCGGTTGGATCCGGACCCACATGGCGCCGAGGCAATCATCGCCCAACTCGAACTCAGGTCACTCCTCGACAGGCCGTTCCCGGCTCTTTCAGTAGGCCAGCAGCAGCGTGTTCATGTCGCAAGGGTTCTTCACCAGCATCAGGCAGGCGGTTTGATCATTCTTGATGAGCCCACTGCGCCCATGGATCCACGGCATGCCGCGGTGACGCTTCACATGCTCCAGGAGCGTGCCTTGAATGGCGCAACCATCCTTCTTTCAATGCATGACATAGGACTTGCGTCTTCCTGTTCGGATGATGCGTGGCTTCTTGATGGGGGATCGCTGGCATGTGCTGGTCCTGTGAATGACGTTCTTGAGCCTGACAGGCTTCAGGAGGCATTTGGACTTGCTTATGAGTGGGTAGAACGGCATGACGGCACCCACTGGCTGGTGCCCGGCAGTATTCACAACAAGGTTGAATGAGGGGTACACTGGCCGCATGGGCAGATTTGAAATCATCCTGGTTCTCATAGGCATTGTCTGGACAGTCGTTTCAGCAGTTGCCCAGAAGAAGGCGAAGGCTGCCAAGTTGGCCGCTTTGCAGGCTGAAGACCCTGATTCCATGCTCTTTCAGGGAGATGAAGAAGAGGACGACGAACCCCTTGCAGGCATTGAAGTCGAGGTGGCAAACCATGATGTTCAGCTAAGCCCATTTCAGAAGCTTCGAGAGAAGAGATTGGCCCAACTCCGAAGCAAGTCAAGGCTTGCCCCGGCCGGCGGAGTAGCATCAGGAACTCCGATCAGAGTGCCGATCCAGACCAGGGCCACACTTGTTCCAGGCGAAACAGCGGACCCCCGTCAAGCAGGGGCCGTGGAAAAATTGCCCCCCATAGATGAGCATGGCCATGAGAAGGCCTGGTCCAAGGGAGCTCCCCAGGGCAACGCCGTTGCGCAGAGGTTGCGAGATGTCCTCGGGGACAGGCTTCGAGTGCGTGAAGCCATCCTTCTCAATGAGCTTCTCAGCAAGCCCTTGTCTATCAGGGAAACCTCTCGTTCCTGACAGGTTCGCGACAGATCGCAGCGTGTTCGACGCAGGTTCCTGCATGTTCGAGAAACTTCAGTTGGCCAGGTCGCTATACTCTCCGCGCGATGACAGATATAGCAACCATGGAACTGGGCCAGGAGGAGCTCCAGCGAAGCCAGGTTCGGCTTGAGGCACTTCGTGCCATGCTCGCTGAAGCGGGCCTTTCGGCAATTCTCATCGAGCATGAGGTCGATATCTGGTACCTGACCGGCTTCGTAGGTCATTCAGCAACACTTGTCGTTGGTCCAACAAACGCGTCCATCCTGTGTGATGCGAGGTACGAGGAATATCTACAGCCGTGGTCACATGGAGGGGTCCATGAGGTGCTCATCGGCCCTCGGCATACCAAGGCTGATCGAATCAGGGTCGTTGCCGGTGAATATGACCTTTCAACCGTGGGTTTTCAATCTGAGCACCTGACCGTAGCGAGCCTCCAGGCACTTCGAAAGGAGCTTGAAGGCATTGATCTGGTTGAAACCACGGGAGTTCTTGCGACCCTCCGGGCGATCAAGGACCTCCATGAAGTGTCTGTGATCGAGCAATGCATTCAGGTGCAGGGTGCTGCACTGGATGCAGCAATGCTCCAGGTCGAGGTCGGCATGGCGGAGTCTGAGCTTGCGGCAATCCTCGAGTTTGAAATGCGGAAACGAGGCGCTTCGGGCGCCAGTTTCGAGCCGATCATTGCGACCGGCTCAAACTCATCGGTCATCCACCACATGCCTGGCAGCAAGCCTATTGAAGAGGGGATGCTCCTGGTCGACTGGGGGGCGAGGATAGACGGGTACTGTTCAGATCTGACTCGCACATTCTGCTTCGGACCGATGCCGGGACAGATGGCTGAAATCTATGACATCGTTCTTGAGGCACAGGAAGCAGCTATCCAGGCCTGTTGCCCAGGCGCAGATTGCAAGGATGTTGATGCCGTGGCTCGCAATATCATTGCTTCGGCAGGATTTGGAGAGGCATTTTCCCATGGCCTGGGCCATGGCCTTGGCATGGAGGTGCATGAGTCGCCGAATTTCAGTGTGAAGTCCGGTGGAGTTGTCCTTGAGGCCGGAATGGTCATGACCGTAGAGCCGGGCATCTACCTTCCGGGCATCGGTGGAATACGCGTCGAAGACGATGTTCTCATTACGGAAGACGGATATCGCGTGTTGTCCGATCAAATCGTAAAATCCCATGACGCAGCTGTCAGGGATCTGGGTTGATGCTGTCGGTATTGGAGTTGATTGCATGATTGACATTCGCAAGCTCAAGGAACTGGTTCGGTTGATGGTCGCAAATGACCTTACTGAAATCGATCTTCGTGACAGCGAGGAGCAGGTGACACTCCATCGCCCCGGCCCCGGTGATGCCCCAGTGGTTCAACAGGTTGCGGCAGCAGCACCCCCTCCACCTGTTCAGCAGGGGGCAGCAGTTCCTCCTCCAGCCGCGGCGCCTGTCGAAGATGACACGGCGGGCCTTGTTTCAATCGCAAGTCCGATGGTCGGCACGTTCTACGCAGCAGCAACCCCTGATGCGGTGTCATTTGTTTCGGAAGGCGATGCAGTCAAGGAGGACACGATCGTCTGCATTGTCGAGGCCATGAAGATCTTCAATGAGATCAAGGCCGAGGTCAACGGGACCATCACAAAGGTGCTTGTTTCCAATGGCGATGCCGTTGAATTCGGGCAGGACCTTTACCTAGTCAAGCCGGACTGAGAACCAGGTATACATGCCCATGTTTTCCAGGATCCTCATCGCTAATCGAGGCGAGATTGCCTTGCGAATCATTCGTGCAGCCCGGGAACTCGGGCTGGAGACGGTCTGTGTCTATTCAGAGGCCGACAGGGATGGCCCTTGGCTCCTCCAGGCAGATCATTCCATATGCATCGGACCTCCTCCGCCCCTGGATTCATATCTCAGGATCGATCGGATCATTGCCGCCGCCGAAACGGCAAAGGCCGATGCCATCCATCCTGGGTATGGATTTCTCGCTGAGAATGCGGAGTTCGCCTCTGTCTGCAGGGATTGTCATATCGAGTTCATCGGCCCCAGCCCCGAGGCCATGGCCCTTCTTGGAGACAAGATCTCCTGCAGGGCAATGGCGAAGAAGGCGGGGACGCCGATCTTCCCGGGATCAGAAGAGGCCATAGAGGACGAAGAGGAAGCTGTGCAACTGGCACATGAAATAGGCTTCCCGGTCATCGTCAAGGCTGCCGCAGGAGGCGGGGGGCGGGGTATGCGGGTGGTGCATGAGCCGGGCCAGTTGGAAGCTGCCATCCAATCAGCCCAGCAGGAGGCAGCATCGGCTTTCGGCAATGGGGCCGTATACATCGAGAAGTTCCTCGAGCGTGCCAGGCACGTGGAGGTTCAATGTCTCGGCGACAAGCATGGCAACGCCATTCACCTCTACAACAGGGACTGTACATCACAGAGAAGGCACCAGAAGCTCATCGAGGAGGGGCCTGCACCTGGCATTCAGGACGATCGGCGAGATGAGGTATGCCAATCAGCAGCGAATCTCATTCGGAATGCAGGCTACTCAGGTGCCGCCACATGCGAGTTTCTCATGGATCGAGATTCAACCTTCTACATGCTGGAGGTGAATACACGCGTTCAAGTTGAGCATCCGGTGACCGAGATGATCACGGGCGTGGATATTGTCAAGGAATCAATCCTTGTTGCAGCAGGATTGCCCCTGTCTTGTAAACAAGAAGAGATCACGATCAATGGCCACGCCATCGAGTGCAGGATAAATGCCGAGGATCCAGATCGAAACTTCATGCCGCAGGCAGGCATCGTGGAGGAATACGTGGCCCCGGGAGGCCATGGGGTTCGAGTCGATTCCCATGTCACGCCCGGGTACCTCATACCCCCAAACTACGACTCGATGATCGCAAAGCTCATAGTGCACGGCCGTGACAGGGAGGAGGCGATCGCTCGAATGAGCAGCGCCCTGTCGGAGTTCAGAATCGGCCCGGGAAAGACGACCATACCCCTGCACAGGCGGATTCTCCGCGAACGCGAGTTCATTGAAATGGATGTTGACATCCACTATGTAGAACGAATGCTCGACTCGGACGAGAGCTGATCAGCGGGCAGGAATGTCAACGTCCATCGAGCCGATCAAGATGTGGCCCAGCCTGAATGACGTGACCTTGACGCCCCCGGTTACCTGGAAGACCAGAAGCAGTCGCTGTTCCTGTGTCTTGGAGAGAACAGGCAGTTGGGATGGATTCTTGAGGTTGGATCGCGGGTCGAGGCTGATTTCAACTTCAGGCCCGAAGTAGAACACGTATCCGATCGGCGTGTACTTGTTGCCGTACGAGTCGATCAGGGCCAGTTCGTCCGAAGCATCCGTCTTATCTTCGAGTTGTCCCCCGAGCCAGGTCGGCTGGTTCCGACTTACGTCGACGTATACGATCTGTGTGCCGGGTTCCGAATAGACGCCTTCCGCTTGAAGGGTCCGCGAGGTAGCCCCGCGATCGGCTTTCTGCATTCGAAGGAAGCCGGATTCAAAGTACCCGTCCACCATGCTCATGGTTCCAGGCACACGGTTTCTGCTGGGACTGAAATTCGGCACGCGATCGATTACGTGAACCAGGTTCATTTCATCACTTCCAATGTCTCCTCCAAGGCGACGGTTGTCCGTTGCGCCGCCGGCACCCTGCTGGAGCATTGCCTGGATGTCCTGGCTCGATCCCGGCATGGATGACCATTGGGGGACATCGAACCGAGTGCCTCGAATCTGGAGGTAGTTGGGTTTGAAGGCGTCATCTCGAGATTCGAATATGAACCAGAACTCCGCATCCTTTCGACCCGGTACGCTCGTGGCGTAGTTCATTCGGTCATCAAACGCATAGCCCATGCGCATGACCGCATCTCCCTCGTGGGGATCCTGTGTCCAGTAGATTGGATGGAGGATTTCAGGACTGTCCTGTGCACTCGATTTGCCGACAAGTCGGACCTGACTGCTTGCCAGTGACAGTTGCTTTCCGAAGTCCATGGAAGAAGCGCTGAAGAGTGTCTTGAGCACCCAGTAGCGTGAACCCTCAGGGTGCAGTACTGGAGCATCTGAATTGGAGAGAAAGGCAACGCCGTCCGAGGGCATGGAGATCTGGCCCTCGCCATCATTGATGTTGTCTCTCAGGAGGGAGGCCTGCTTGTAGAGTTCGGGGTTGTATTGTTTAAGCGGCGAGGAACTGAGGTTCGGGTAGAGGGTTGAAACACTTGCCCACTCGTAGAACTCGTTCGTCCACTTGTCTACCGGCGCCCAGAGCCTGGGACCCATTTCACTCATGACACCTGCGCGACCTCGCTCACGCCCGAATCCCTGGTACCCCATGAACTCGTGCGGGCCATGAAAGAAGCCGAGTGCAGTCATCGTGAATCCAATGGTCAGGATTCCGGAGCACAGGCCGGCAATGGCCCCCATTGTCATGTCAGGCCCCTGGGGAATCATGATGTTGTTTCGAACAATCGAATCACCAGCCCATCTGAGGGTTGCAAGGAAGAAGGCAAAGAGTCCTGCCAGAGACAGTCCCATTGCATATCCATCGAAGGTTCCTCCGCCAAGGAAGAAGCCGATGGCCACTGGTTCCCAGAATGCAAATGCCAGCGCGCCGGCCACGATGACCGCAATCAGGTGGAGAAGGGAGCTGAAGAAGCCCTGGTTCGACCACCAGTAGGCAATCAGGAGGACAAGGCCGATGATGATCAGATTGAGGAGGACACTCATGTCTTTGCGCCTTCCTTTGGATTCGCGGTGCTGGCCTTCTTCTTCTTCTTCTTCGAGGAGAAGACTCTTGATATCTCCTCAAGCGAGGTTTCTCCCATGCCTGCCTTCAGGAGGCCCGCCTCCTGGAGAAGAAGCATTCTGTTGCGACGTGCCTGGGACATGGCGCTCTTGAGATCACCGCCTCGGAGATGTGTACGGATCTCCTTGTCGATGAAGAAGACTTCAAATACGCCGGTCTGGCCGAGATATCCCGTTCCCGTGCAGGCAGGGCAGTCCTCGATCTTGTTCTTGACCCTCACCTTGCCCACAGGCAGATGGATGTCCTTGCCAACTGCAGCAGGGAGCTTCAGATTTTCAAGTTCCTCCGGGGCAGCTGCCTGCTTGCATTTTGGGCAGAGTTTCCTGATCAATCGCTGGTTCATCACGGCTCGGAGAGGTTTCACCGCTTCGTCAACATCGCCGATGTACTTCACCCACTCCTTGACTGCATTTATCACCGAATCCGATTGCATGGTGAGGTAGATAAGCGGCCCTTGTCGACCCGGGGCAGCTGAAACACGGGCGACGTCGGCATCCTTGATGTCGGATGCCAGGCAGATGTCAGGGTCACGTCGAAGGATGGACTGGAGGCTCGTTGCATAGTCCACGTCCGGATTCGTCTTGTCCCATTCAACCTGGTCGACTCCGTCGATCCACGCCTCGGGTTCATATTCAAGAGTCTTGATGTTGCACGTATACGCATCATGCCTTCCAAGGCATGCGTAGCCTGTTGAGGTAAGACCCTGTCGAGGAGGCGCAGTGATCAGCACGATGCCGTGCCGGTCATGTGATTCCATGAGCCCGTCAAGCCCTTCCCGCTGCTGGGGAAGAAGGCCAAGCAGGTCATAGTTGATCTTGCGCTGTTCTTCTCGATTGAACTCGATGCATGCTGTCTGGCCCTTGGATGAACCGGATGTAGTCAGATGAACATCCCGTTCGCCCGAAGGGGCTGTCATGGTGAACTTGCCGGACTGGCGTCTTCGCGTGTTTGAAATATCGAGGCCGGCGACTTGTTTGAAGAAGTTCAACACATGGCCACAGGCTTCCGTAGTCAACTCCCCATGTTTCGTTCGAACTCCATCAATGGTTCGCCAGAGGGCGGCGCCTGAATCTCCAAGGAGCATGTCGATCCGGGATGCTCGTTCTTCGATGGCCGGCCCGAGGACATCCTCGGCCTGCAGGTAGATCTGGAACTCGGGTTCATCCTTGCCTGGTATGGGCACGGACTTTCCACGGACATCGGCGAATTGGATGACGGCCGCCTGGCGAGCCTTGGCCTGCTTCTTGGCGTGCGCGGCATTGGCGTCCTTTGAGAAGGAAAGGACATACCTGCGTTCTTCAGGAACCGATTGATTCCGCACTCGCCAATAGACCAGGATCGGAATGAGCATGACCAGGAGTGCAGCGGGCAAACTGATCCAGAACGACCATGCTGCGAACATGATGACGATTGCCAGGAAGCCTGCAGAGAGGTGCACGGCATTCCATCTCTTCCAGTTCAGGTTGAAATACCGAACGTCCTTGTCGAGCTTTGCCGACACCAGCCATCCCCAGGCTATGAATCCGCCCCACATCAGCAGGGGCTTCCATGGACTCATCAGGAGAACAGTGGAATCGCTCAGCACGTATTGAATCGATGGGGCGTTCATGATCGTGGTTCGTGTGGTTTCAGGAAATACCCTTCAGACGCATCTTGAGTTCTTCAGGCTTCGGAGTTGCCTCGAGCGCAACCCTGTGGTGGATGATCTCATCTTCAACCAGTTCCACCAGGGCAGAGGTGAAGTCGATCATGCCTTCCTCGTGACTCTTTCGGATGATGTCGAGCAGTTCGCCTTCGCGAGCCTCCAGAATGTACTTCTGTACGGCAGGGGAGCCAAGGAGAATTTCGATGGCTGGTATACGGGGTATGTCGTCCTTGAGTGTCGGGAGCAGTTTCTGGTAGACGATGGCACGAAGATTGTACGCAAGCAGTTTTCGGATCTGCTCGACTTCATCGGCATCAAACAGATCATAGATGCGGCCGAAGGTCTGCCATGCGGACGAGGCATGAATTGTTCCGAAGACAAGGTGGCCCGTTTCTGCTGCACGAATGGCTGCTTCGAAGGTCTCCTTGTCTCGCATTTCACCAACAAGGACGACATCGGGGTCCTCGCGGACCAGGGCTCGCAGTGCCTCGTTGAAGTCGAGGCAGTCGATGCCGACTTCCCTCTGGTTGATGCTTGCCTTGTCATCCTTGAAGATGTACTCGATCGGGTCTTCGATCGTGACGATGTGGCATCGGCGACGCTGATTGATGTATTGGAGCATTGCAGCGATCGAAGTCGACTTGCCTGAGCCGGTGACGCCCGCAAAGAGAATGATTCCGTTGGCCGCCATCGCAACGGGGCCGAGGATCTCTGGAATATGCAACTGTTCGAACGTCTTGATGTCTGAGGTGATCAGCCTGCATGCAAGGGCTACCTTGCCACGGGTCATGAAGATGTTGACCCTGAAGCGACGATCCTCGTCATAGTCATATGCAAGGTCGAATTGCCCATGCCGCTTGAAGTGCTTGTACTGTCCTTCGTCGAGGATATCGAGGCTGATCTGGTGGCCGTCGTTGCTGGCCACAATCTCCGTGTTGAGTGTTCGGAGCTCACCCCTCACTCGAATTCGAGGTTGCGTTTCAGCCTTGATATGGAGGTCAGACGCTTCGTAGTTGATGCAGGCCTTCAGCAATTTGCGGAAGATGGCCTCTCCGGCACCACTTTCAGTGCCCTTGTTGTGCGTGACAGCACCAAAGACTTCCTTAACTTCAGTCATCGAAAGGCATGCTCCTGCTGATCAATGGAGACCCCCGCCTGGGGGGCGTCCGGACAGATCATCGTAGCAGATGGGCCCCGCAGGGGCGATTCCGGCGTTTGGAGATATTTCTGAAACTTGACATGGCGACCCCCTCTCGGCATCATCGTCGGATGGAGCAGCAGAACATCCCTGAAGGCATCACCTTCGACGACGTTTTTCTCGTCCCGCAGTACAGCGATGTTACGCCTGATGAGACACAAACCTCGACCCTGCTCACTCGAAACATAGAGTTGAATATCCCACTCGTGTCTGCTCCGATGGACACGGTTACGGAGTCCAGGTTGGCCATATCCATCGCCCAGGAAGGTGGTATAGGCATCATTCACAAGAACATCTCGGTTGAGCAACAAGCTCTCGAGGTGGCGAAGGTCAAGCGGACGCAGAATGGCATCATTTCCGACCCTATAACACTCAGTCCCGAAGACACGGTTGCCATGGCGACCTCGCTCATGGAGCAGCAGAACGTATCCGGATTCCCAGTGACGATCGACGGGACCAGCCGGGGCAAGTTGGCGGGAATACTCACTCGCAGGGACATGAAGTTCGTTGATTCTCCGACTGATCACGTCGGAGAGGTCATGACCCGGGAAAACCTCATCACGGCACAGCCTGATATCAAACTCAAGGATGCCGAGGCGTTGATGACCCGCGGTCGAGTCGAAAAACTCATCCTGGTCGACAGTGATGGGGGGCTGGCAGGCCTCGTCACCATGCGTGACATCGAGAACATCAGGCAGCATCCGACGGCTTGCCGAGACGGCAGGGGAAGATTGAGAGTGGGAGCCGCCGTAGGCGTTCGCCAGTTGGACAGGGTTGCAGCTCTTGTTGAAGCCGAGGTCGATGTTGTCATCGTCGACACGGCGCATGGCCATTCCGCAAATGTCCTCGATACGATCCGGTCCATCAAGAATGAGCACGACATTGATGTCATCGCTGGAAATATCGCCACGGAAGAAGGAGCAGCCGCAATCATCGATGCGGGGGCTGACGCAGTGAAAGTCGGCATAGGGCCCGGGTCGATATGTACGACTCGAATCATAAGTGGCGTAGGTGTTCCCCAGTTGACTGCGATCCGCAATGCCTGCCTTGCTGCAACAGCTGCGGGCGTACCGGTCATTGCCGACGGTGGCATACGTCAATCAGGTGATATTCCGAAAGCCATTGGATTTGGTGCGAATGTGGTCATGCTCGGCTCGCTCTTCGCGGGACTTGACGAAAGTCCTGGCGAACTGATCCAGCACAGGGGCAGGCATTTCAAGTCCTACCGAGGCATGGGCAGCCTGGGCGCCATGGGCGCTGGTTCAGCTGACCGGTATGGGCAGGGAGCCGTTGAGGACACGAGGAAGTACGTGCCGGAAGGTGTGGAAGGCCGTGTCCCGTATCGAGGCAGTCTTTCGGGGTTCGTCTACCAGATGGTCGGCGGCCTTCGAGCTGCGATGGGGTATTGCGGATGTGCAACCATCAAGGACCTCCAGGAGCGTGCCCGGTTCGTGCGTGTTTCATCCGCTTCCCTGGTTGAATCGCACGCGCACGACATCCAGATCACCAAGGAAGCTCCCAACTACCAGACGATGAATACCAACGGCGAGTAGTCGCCCTTCCTGCCGGGTCCATATAGCTCAATTGGATAGAGCGTCGGCCTCCGAAGCCGAAGGTTGCAGGTTCGAGCCCCGCCATGGATGTTGAATGAAACAGGCCCCGCACGATGTGCGGGGCCTGTAGTTCTATTCAGGAATAAACGGACTCAGGGACAGTCGCCCCAGCCGGCGATGACTTCAAGCAGCTCATCGACGCCGTAGGGATTGCCCCAGCCAGCAATGACATGCAGCAGGTCGTCGACGTTGACCATGGAGTCCCCGTCGTAGTCACCCGGGCAGGTTTCCGCATCGCCACACTCGGTCACGCTGACTCTGATCGCATCGACACCCGCCTCGACGACCGAAGCGTCGTTGATGTCTTCAGCTGTGAATCGGAGACGGAAATCTTCAGACGGCGTTATGCCGCTGATCTCCGAAACGACGAAAGATACGTCGTACCAGTTGCCGTTTGCCTCCGGATCGCTGGATTCAATGACTTCGAGTGTTACCCAGGACGAGCCCCCGTCATCAGATGCCTCGACGAGGAAGAAGTCATCCTGCGGCGCAGTCGTGCATCCGCCGCCGTTGTTGTACCAGCGACTGTAGGACACCACCGCTCCAGCCTTGGAGGCGTCGAGCATGGGTGACGTCAGGATGGCCTGACCGCCATCCACATCACTGTTGCAGGAGCCTGCCGAACTGTTGTCCGTCAGCCAGCTCTGGCCGGAACCGTCCGCATCCGCGGGGGGGTCGCAACGCTCGCAGTTGACGGGGATGCCCCGGTCCCACTGGCCGTCAGTGGCTCCACCAGAGACAGACCAGCCCGTATCGGTCTCACAGTCATCCTCGTAGGTGACCACGATCTCGGAGTAGACACTCGCGGAGTTGGAGGAGGAGTTGTACACGGCTCCCTCTGAATCCTGAGCCGAGAACCAGTAGTCCACGGGAAGGCATTCAAGCGAGGGGAAGGAGGCGTCGTAGACGTTGTCAGAGACCTCGTACATGGTTCCCATGCTTTCAGTGCCATCCTGCACGTAGTGGAGTGCCCCAGTGCCAGGTTGTGGGACTACTTCACCGCTGCCGCCGATTTCAACACGGATGGTGGTGGAGCCGTCAGGATGCAGGACTTCCGGAAGACCTTCAGGGAAACCAAAGGACAAGGAGCCGCTTTCACAGGGCTCACCGGGGCCTTCAACGGACATGGTGCCGCTACCCGTGGCCCCATTCCATCCGCCAATTCGGATGAAGCAGGTCTGACCTTCGGTGACATCGACCGAGAGCAGGGAGGTGTAGCCTCCACAGCCGCTGTTGTCGCCATTGCATGCGATCTGGGTAAGACCGTCGCAGCTGCCCGTATACACGGCCAGGTCACTGTCGAAGTTGACCGAGTCGCACAGGCTCACGGTCATGGTGCCTGTGCCACAGGCTACCAGGCGGTACCAGACGTCAGGATCACACTCAGTCATGTAGGTTCCGGAGCACTGTGATTCATCCACGGGAACGCCGGATGACAGTGCGCCGATCGTGTTGACATCCCACGTGCCCCAGGTGATTTCGCGTGCAGTCACGCAATCATCATTGTCCAGTGGCTCTGGAATATCACCCATGTTGTGAAGCTCGAATGCCTGCTGGATCTGCTCGATATGCGGGGTTCCGTTTGACAGGTCGCCGTCATCATCGTCAAGCGTGAGGTAGTCGAGCAGGATCGTTCCATTGATGGAAGAGCCGCTGTGAAGCGGCATGGAATCAATGACAAGCTGGGCAGCAATGTCAAAGCCATCCGCCGGATAGGCAGCTTCCATGAGATCGACGAGGTCCCAGACCACGCCGGAAATCAACTGGCCGCAGGAGTGGATGGCACTTCCGCATGTGGAGCAGCCGGCAGCGTCATACTGACAGTTGTTGTCTGCATTGCGGATGCCGTTCACGCAGTCGTTCGTGTAGAAGCCGCGGGCAAGTTGGTTGTCGCCCGTGATGAGCACTCCCATGACGTCACCCATGCCTTCGCCGTAGGCACCTTGCCCGGAGCCGGCGCAATCGACAAGGTGATGTCCGTACTCATGGTGGACGATGACCGAGAATGCCGTATTGGAGCAGCCGCCGGCCTCGTTGTAGAAGTTGATCGACGAGTAGTCGTAGAAGGCATTGCAGCTGCTGGAAAGGTTTACATTCACCGGGAATCCCTGCTGGGTTCCGATGATCGGGTAGCTTGGGCTGTAGTACAGGACGAAATCGCGAACGATGTTCGACTGCAGGTATGCATCGGATTGTGCCAGCGTGAACTCACTCGTGTTGGCGTTGTGGACTTCGCCGACGCCGCCGTCGGAAATCAAGGTGCTGTAGGTTGCTTCAGAACCCTGGTCGTTGTTGACGGCGAACCATTGACCGGTAAATCCACTGGTGGCCTCGACCACGGCCCCTGAGTTGTCCAGGCTGAAGAAGCCATATTCATCAGCGTACGTGCTGGCGCCGTTGTTGCCGGACACGTAGGCATACGGCATGGCGTAATTGGAATCTGATTCACAGATGTCAGCACCCGATCCATCGGTGCTCTGCGAGGTCACGGTGCCACTGACATCTCCAAGAATGCTGCTGGAGATCGCGTTGGCCGCTGTTGTTGCAGCCGTGTGTCCGCAGTTGACGATCCTGTCTTCCTCGTAGAGCACGTCGCCCGTTTCCGAGTCGACCAGAAGAAGCCAGCGGCTGTAGGTGTCGTTGATCTTGGATCCAGATTCGACCTCGACTCGCGCGGCAAGACGTGGTGAGATTGCTTCGTCTTCGCCGCCGGCGAAGATCATGTAAGCAGGATCGGAGGCAAGACGTGCTGGCTGCCCGAGGAAACGGGTGCCGGTGGCCACGGCCTTGCCCAGGTCGGGCGTTGCTCCACGATTGATTCCAGGACGGAACTCGCCAAGGGGCTTCAGATCGGACGTTGCCTGTACGACCGGATGCCCTGCAGTGTTCTTGACCAGGAGTGAAAGGCGGGAACCGAAGACCGGGATGCCATCCACGGATTGGTGGAAAAACATATTCGTAAACTTGTAGGTGTCAGTTGCTCGGTCGTACATCAACGGCTGTTCCTCAAGTCCGCCTGCAAAGGGCTTGCCGGCCTCAAGTTCAACCGCATCAATGCCGAACATGCCAGCGTGCAGCTCGATGAAGTCGCCAGCGGCATCAGCGGGGCTGCTGCCATTGGCAAAGGCATGTCCCGCGATCTTGTTGACGCGACCATCAGCGGTCTTGGCGACGATGATTCCCGGCTGCTGGGCCGTGAATTGGCTGAGAGCCAGCGCGGCAGAAGCAGAAGACTTCCTGGCAGGGGTTTTATCTTGAGCTGCGTGGATTGATCCAGCAAGAATGAATGCGGCAAGAGATGCTGCTGCGATAACTGGGCGATGTACGTAGTTGGGCGTATTCATTGGTACGAGTTCTCTCCACTCACAGGTCAATGATGTCAGGGCGTTGCACCCTTGAACCACTGCTGGTGTTCAACGGTCTCGGTCCGCAAATGGTCTACAAACCACCGCCTGGACCAAGAACGCCCCCCCGGGCACTCTCCGCTCTCTCAAGTCAACAAAGTCTACAGCTCAGAAGGCGTATTCCAACTCCATATCCAGCATATATGCTCCGTAAATGTGCCTTTGAGCAGAAGTTGGGAGCGTCAGTCGAAATTGCCTTGCGGCTTTCGCAGGCACGGAGAGCGCTGATAGTCCTTGATGAACCCGATATCCGGGTTTCTGGGCAAATCCCGGTACCATGCCCTGTCGTGACAGTCGAAACAAATACTCCGGAAGAAGAGGGAAGGAAAGGCCGCATGCACGGCCTCCGTTTCTACGTCATTGCAGGCCCGGAACTGCCTGTCATAGAGATCGGAACGTCAGGGGGAGTCATTGGTCGATCCGGCGATTGTGACATTCGCCTTCCTGCAGCAACGGTATCGAGGCGACATGCCAGCATCGAGTATGCAGCTGGCCAGTGGACGATCAAGGACCTCGGGGGAACCAATGGAACATTCCTCAATGATGTGCGACTTGAATCGAACGCCATCTCGATCCTCGTTGAGGGGGACAGACTTCAGATCGGTCCATGGATGCTCCAGGTGGGGACGATGGAGGCGACAACCGTGTCCCTTCCTACGGCCCCGGATGAAGAGGAAGTTGAGGACAGGGTCAAGAGGATCGACCCATCGGATGTCGCCGCGCTGGCGAGACATCGCCTGTCCCTGTTCATCGAATGCGCCGGCTTGATCCACCAGGCTACGAACGAAGCTGAACAGGCTGAGGCCATTGTTGCATCAGCACTTGAAGGCACGGGATTTGGACGAGGGGCGCTCCTTCGTTCAAGAGGGGAAGGCGACCAGGTTGAGGTTCTTCACTACAAGGTTGCCGGGAACTCGGAAGGAACATTCGACACGTTCAGTCGTTCCTTGATCCGAGCGGCTTCGGAAGGCGACATGGTGAGCTTGCTCAGCGATGCCCAGCCTGATTATGGCCAGAGTATTGCTGATTTGAACATCCACTCCGCCCTGTGCTGCCCAATCGAGGTTGATGAATCGATCGCCTCCATTCTCTATCTCGACGCCCGAGGAGGAGAGGCGACCGTGCAGGCAGACGCAACAGGTTTCTGCCAGGCACTTGTTCGAATAGCCGGCCTTTCCATCGGCAACCTTCGACGTCGTGAACTGGTTGAACGTCAGCAGCGACTCGAAGGAGATCTCGCCGCCGCTCGAGAGGCACAGCAATTCATCGTCCCGCTCATGGGGGGCCGGATCGGCGACTTCGACTATGCCGTCCTGTTTCGCCCTGGACGATTCGCCTCCGGCGATCTCTTTGATGTCATTGAACTTGATGATGGGCGTGTCGTCATCTGCCTCGGTGATGTCAGCGGAAAGGGAATCGGGGCGGCTATCCTCATGGCCGCATCCCAGTCCTTTCTTCATAGTGCCATCCTGAACCACAAGGATCCCGGCCTCGCCGTATCGGCGCTGAATGACTATGTATCAAAGCGATCCGCAACGAACAGGTTCATTTCTCTCTGGGTCGGGGTCTTCGATCCGTCCTCGGGGGAGGTGATCTACGTGGACGCGGGCCATGGTCACTGGGTCCACGCTCGAATTGACGGAACATGTCATTCCCCGGAACGTGCGGATCACCAGCCCGTGGGGATCATGGGTGGAACCGAGTTTACGACAAGCACCTTGTCGTATTCACGTGGGGACAGGATCCTCATCATGACGGACGGGGTCGTGGAACAGCCCGACCAGGAGGGGGAGCAGTTCGGCATGGAGCGAGTTCATGAACTGCTTTCAAAGACAAAGATGCCCGCAGACGATGTCCAGCAGCTTGTCGACTCCGTCTACGGCTTTGCAAGCACGGATGAACTGGCTGATGACACGACGATTGCATCAATAGGCCTACCCATGGAATAGCCCGGCATGGTGTGTGAGCACGATGTAGAGTGCGTCCCAGACTCGGAGAGAGTTGAGCATGCGAATATTCCATTTCTACCAGTCATTGATCGGCAAGAAGGTGATTGTCGCCATAACCGGCGCAATCATGGTTGGCTTCCTTCTCCTGCATGTCTACGGGAACTTCCATGTCTACTTCGGCGCCCAGAAGATCAACGAGTACTCCGAGTGGCTCCGTACATTCGGGACACACCTCTTCGGGAAGGGTGGCCTCCTCTGGATCATCAGGATCATCGTCGGCGGAGCACTCATCCTGCATGTGATCACCGTGGCCCAGTTGATCGCTCACAACAAGGCGGCAAGGCCCGTTAAATATCGTGTCATCAGTCGCCGGCGACGCATCATCGTCGGCTCAACCATGGCCATTTCCGGACTCTGCCTGCTGGCCTTCCTGGTCTTTCACATCCTCCAGTTCACCACCGGCACGATCCGCCCGACACCGTTCCACGAAGTAGACGGCGTTGGAATCGTCTACATCAATCTCTATGAGGCATTCCAGGTCACCTGGATCGCATGGCTCTACATCGGGGCCGTTGCGTTGCTGGGAGTCCATCTCTACCACGGGGCATGGAGCTTCTTCCAGACGATCGGGTGGAACAATCCCGACCGAAACACGACATGGCGTCGCCTGGCCACGGCAATCGCCGTCGGCTTGTTCCTCGGCTTTGCCTCAGTACCATTCCTCTTCTGGGTCGGCGTCATGCCCGAGCCTCACGTCGGACAGATTGTCGAATCGGCTGAACTGGGCTCAACGGCAGTCGGCGGAATGCCCCTGGAAGGAGGCGAGCCTTGGAACTGAATGCACGCATTCCAGAGGGGTACGTCGAGGAGAAGTGGGAGAACCATCTCGAGCACATCAACCTCGTTGGCCCCAACAACAGGCCCAAGTACGACATCATCGTCGTAGGCTCTGGCCTGGCTGGAGCATCAGCTGCTTCTTCGCTGGCTGCACAGGGGTACAACGTTCACTGCTTCTGCTTTCAGGACTCCCCGCGGCGTGCCCACAGCATCGCTGCCCAGGGCGGCATCAATGCAGCCAAGAACTACAGGGATGATGGCGACACGATCTATCGACTCTTCTATGACACGCAGAAGGGGGGAGACTTCAGATCTCGTGAGGCCAATGTCTATCGACTGGCCCAGTTGAGCAGGAACATCATCGACCAGGCGACTGCACAGGGAGTGCCGTTCGCGCGCGAATATGGAGGGCTGCTTGCCAATCGTTCATTTGGAGGGGTCCTCGTTTCCCGTACGTTCTACTGCCGCGGGCAGACTGGGCAGCAGCTTCTGCTGGGCGCCTACCAGACCATGCAGCAGCAGATCATGACGGGGCGTCTGACTATGCATACCCGTTGTGAAATGCAGGACGTTGTCGTTGTAGACGGGCGAGCGAGGGGCATTGTTGTACGGGACCTGGTGACCGGTGAAATCCGATCCCATGCGGCCGACGCAGTCGTTCTCGCTTCGGGTGGATATGGAAACGTGTACTTCAAGTCAACCAATGCCATCAACTGCAACGCAACTGCAGCATGGAGGGCGCATCGGCGTGGTGCTGGCTTTGCAAACCCCTGCTACGTACAGATTCATCCGACATGCATACCCGTATCAGGGAACTTCCAGTGCAAGCTCACCCTCATGAGCGAGTCGCTTCGCAATGACGGGAGAGTCTGGGTGCCACGCAAGAAGAACGATGGGCGCAAGCCCCAGGACATACCTGAGGAAGACCGAAACTATTACCTCGAGGATCGATATCCGTCGTATGGAAATCTCGTGCCTCGTGACGTTGCTTCACGTAATGCGAAAATCGTCTGCGACGACGGGTATGGAGTTCTTGGCGAAGGCAGCAGGGCCGTCTACCTTGATTTCAAGGATGCCATAGACCGCGAAGGCCGCAAGGTCATTTCAGAGCGATACGGCAACCTGTTCCAGATGTACGACGATATCACTGGAGAGTCACCTTACGACACCCCATTCAGGATCTACCCTGCGGTGCACTACGTCATGGGAGGGTTGTGGGTCGACTACAACCTGATGACGAACATCCCGGGCCTCTACGCAGTCGGGGAAGCCAACTTCTCAGATCATGGTGCAAACCGACTCGGCGCCAGCTCGATGATGCAGTGCCTGGCCGACGGGTATTTCATTCTTCCGCAGACGATCGGCGACTACCTGCACGATATCTACCAGGACAAGGTTTCCACGGACCACCCGGCATTCAGCGAAGCAGAGGAGGATTGCCGCCATCGAATCGAATGCCTGATGGGCATTGGCGGCACTCGTACTCCGCTTGCCTTCCACAAGGAGCTGGGCGATGTCGTCTGGGAACACTGCGGAATGGCGAGAACAGCCAAGGGGCTTCGAGAAGCACAGAAGCAGATCAAGCGAATCAGGAAGGAGTTCTGGGAAGATCTCCATGTTCCTGGTGCGTCCGATGGCGTGAACCAGGCACTTGAACGGGCCGGGCGTGTTGCGGATTTCATCGACCTTGCCGACTTGATGTGTCAGGACGCGCTTGACCGTGATGAATCATGCGGTTGCCACCTGAGAGAAGAGCATCAGACCAAGGACGGCGAAGTCATTCGAAATGACGGAAAATTTTCGAATGTATCCGTCTGGGAGTTCAAGGGAGACGGCAAGCGGCACAAGAAGCACCGCGAGAAACTTGAGTTTGAACTTCTGGAACCAATGAAGCGGAGTTACAAGTGATAAGCCTCACACTTCATGTCTGGCGGCAGAAGGACTCGGCCTCTCATGGCGGGTTCATGGCCTATCGATTGGCAGGTGTTGACGAGTCCATGTCCTTTCTCGAGATGATGGATCTGCTCAATGAGCAGATCACTGAAAGCGGGGGAGAGCCGATCGCCTTCGACAGCGACTGCAGGGAAGGGATCTGCGGCTCCTGCTCGATGGTGATCAACGGAAGAGCCCACGGCCCGGGACATTTCTGCACAACCTGCGAAGTGCGCATGCGGGAGTTCCGGGATGGCGACGAGATCTGGATCGAACCCTTCAGGTCGGTCGCATTTCCTCCAATCAAGGACCTGATGGTCGATCGATCCGCCTTCGACCGTGTCATCCAGGCAGGCGGGTATGTAACGGTCCACTCAGGGCCGAAGCCTGATCCAAACACCATCCCGATCTCCCATGAAATTTCCGAACTGGCCATGGATGCGGCCGAGTGCATCGGCTGCGGGGCATGTGTAGCAGCATGTCCAAATGGTTCAGCCATGCTCTTCACTTCAGCGAAGATCAATCACCTGAATATTCTTCCCCAGGGCCAGCCAGAAGCAAAAGCCAGAGTCCTTGGCATGGTCGAGCAGATGGACAGCGAGGGGTTCGGCTCCTGCACCAACCACGCCGAATGCCAGGATGCATGTCCGAAGGGGATTTCAATACAGTTCATCAGCGAGATGAACAGGCAGTACAGGGACTCCTCGCTCCGCAAGCCGAAGAAGGTTCGAGGCCAGCTGGAATCCCAGTAGCCACTGGACCACCGCCTTCCAGATGAGTGCTAAACTGCTCAACTTCAATGGGGCGAGGTGCCCCGTTTGAGACGGAGTGATCCATGAGTCGGTCGGACATCACGCTGCCGCAGCAACGCCGATTCGGCCAGACGTCTCGTACGGACAGATGGTGGCTGGTCCCACTGCTTGTCCTCCTTGGACTCGGCTCCTTTGTCGTCTATTCAACCTGGGCAGCCTTCCAGGGGCAGAACTACTTCTATCACGGTGAGGCTGGTGCCCACTACCTCTCGCCCTTCTACTCACCCCTGCTGTATGGGATGCAGTCGGAACACCCTTGGCTGGGCGTCATCGAGCAGGGTGGATATCCGGCTTGGTGGCCTGCATGGCTCCCATTTTCTGCGGCATTCCTCATCCTGTGGGCTCCAGGTGGATTCCGGTTCACGTGCTACTACTACCGGGGGGCCTATTACAAGTCCTTCTGGGCGGACCCGATGACCTGCGCAGTGGGTGAACCCAGGTCCTGCTACAGGGGAGAACATTCCCTTCCACTGATCCTGCAGAATGTCCATCGCTACTTCCTCTACCTGGCCCTCATCTTCATTCTCATTCTTGCGTGGGATGCATGGCAGGCGATGTGGTTCTCCACGGGAACCAACGGCGATGCGGAATGGGGCGTTGGAGTAGGGACGCTCGTTCTGATCATGAATGTCATCCTGCTTGGTGGGTATACCTTCGGCTGTCATTCACTCCGACACATCGTCGGCGGCCGCCTGGACATCTTGTCAAAACATCCCGTGCGGAAGAAGTCGTGGGAGTGCGTGACCTGTCTCAACAAGCGTCACATGCTCTGGGCGTGGATGAGCCTGTTCTGGGTCGGCTTCACGGACTTCTACATCCGAATGTGTTCCGCCGGGTACTGGACCGACTGGAGGATCTTCTGAAATGGGATGGACCACGCATGAATGCGACGTTCTTGTCATCGGCGCCGGCGGAGCCGGCCTTCGTGCAGCAGTCGAAGCGTCCTCGAGAGGCGCCTCCGTCACTGTCCTGAGTAAATCACTGCTCGGCAAGGCGCATACGGTCATGGCCGAAGGTGGCATGGCGGCTTCCATGGGACATGTCGATGATCGAGACAACTGGAAAGTCCACTTTTCGGACACCATGCGAGGCGGGCAATACCTGAACAATTGGAGAATGGCCCAGTTGCATGCTCAACAGGCGCCCGACCGTGTTCGTGAACTCGAGTCGTGGGGAGCGCTCTTTGATCGAACAAAGGATGGACGGATCCTTCAGAGGAACTTCGGCGGCCACAAGTATCCCCGCCTTGCGCATGTCGGGGACCGAACCGGTCTTGAAATGATCCGCACCCTGCAGGATCACGGGATACACCAGGGAATCAACTTCCTGATGGAAACGACCGTTGTCAGGCTTCTGAAGGATGGCGACCGTATTTCAGGCGCCTTCGGGTACGACCGGGAGCGTGGCCGATTTCACCTTGTTCACGCCAATGCAGTGATCATGGCTACTGGAGGCATCGGGCGTGCCTTTCGTGTCACAAGCAACAGCTGGGAATACACCGGCGACGGGCATGCGCTGGCTCTCCGGGCTGGCGCCGAACTGGTCGACATGGAGTTCGTGCAGTTCCATCCCACGGGGATGGTCTGGCCACCGAGTGTTCGTGGAATTCTCGTGACCGAGGGAGTTCGAGGCGAAGGAGGCATCCTCCTCAACTCCGAGGGCAAGCGTTTCATGTTCGACGACATACCCGACCTGTATGCAGGCCAGACCTGCGAGACGCCTGAGGAGGGGTGGCAGTACGTCATCGGCGACAAGGAGTCTCGTCGCCCACCGGAACTTCTTACGCGTGATCACGTGGCAAGAAAGATCGTCAAGGAGGTCAAGGAAGGCAGGGGGTCGCCCCATGGCGGCGTTTTCCTTGATATCGCCTGGATAAGAAAGAACATCAAGGACAGCGAGTTGCATATCAAGAAGAAGCTTCCATCGATGTACCACCAGTTCAAGGAGCTTGCCGGTGTTGACATCACGAAGGATCCGATGGAGGTCGGGCCAACGACCCATTACGTAATGGGCGGCATCAAGGTCGATGCTGAAACCCAGATGTCGTGCGTCAAGGGCCTGTTTGCCTGCGGAGAATGTGGCGGCGGTCTCCATGGAGCAAACCGTCTTGGAGGCAATTCGCTCTCCGATCTCCTGGTCTTCGGACGTCTCGCCGGTCAACATGCCGCTGAATGGGCATCCGATCATGGCTCGACGCGTCTGGACGAACAGCAGGCTGCCGATATCGAGCAGTTTGCCCTGGCTCCGATCGAGCGACAGGAAGGGGATAATCCCTACGAGATCCAGCACGATCTTCAGGACATCATGCAGGACCTGGTGGGAATCGCTCGAGTCGACGGCGAATTGGAAGAGGCTGTCGAGAAGATAGCTGGATTGCGTGCACGGGCCGAGCGGGCAGCGTCACCAGGCAACCGGGAGTACAACCCCGGCTGGCACACGGCGCTGGATCTCTGGAACCTGCTTGATGTATCAGAGGCAGTGGCCCGTTCAGCGCACGGCCGTCGGGAAAGTCGCGGCGCGCATTCAAGAATCGATTTCATGGAGAAGGACAAGGACCTGGGCATGGTCAATACGGTCACAGCCCTTGATTCGGATGGTTCCGTTGCGACTCGCCACGTGCCGGTCACGGGCAGGACGGATGAGCTGCATTCAATCGTCGAGGAGATGGGCTGATGCAAACCGCCACATTCAGAATCTGGCGTGGTGATTCAGCGAGCGGCGAATTCGTCGACTACACGATCGACATCGATGAGGGCATGGTTGTCCTCGATGCAGTTCACCAGATCCAGGCCTCGCATGCACCTGACCTTGCCGTCCGATGGAACTGCAAGGCGGGCAAGTGTGGCTCATGCTCCGCAGAGGTCAACGGCAAGCCATGCCTCATGTGCATGACGCGACTGGAGGACCTTCCGCTTGATGCCCCTGTTGTCATCGAGCCGATGCAGGCATTCCCCCTCATGAAGGACCTGGTTACGGACGTGTCCTGGAACTACACGGTCAAGAAGAAGATCAAGCCCTTCAAGCCCCGAAAGCCGGATTCCCCTGATGGGACATGGCGCATGGCCCAGGAGGATGTCGAGCGGCCGCAGGAGTTCAGGAAATGCATCGAGTGTTTCCTGTGCCAGGATGTCTGCCACGTCCTCCGGGATCACCACAAGCATGAAGAGTTCATCGGGCCGAGGTTTCTCGTGTATACGGCGGCCCTCGAGATGCACCCCCTCGACGAGGAAGACCGGCTTTCCGACCTGAGGAATCGTGACGGGATCGGGTACTGCAACATCACGAAGTGCTGCACCAAGGTCTGCCCGGAACATATCACCATCACAGACAACGCCATCATCCCTCTCAAGGAGCGGGTGGTGGATGAGTTCTACGATCCCATTTCGAAGCTTTTTCGCATATTCAGGTCGTAAAGCCCCTGCCCCAGCTTCTGGAGGGTGAAAGAGGCCATTCAATACTTGAAATTGCCGCTTTCCTTCTTGCAGGGGCTCGATGTTGCCTCAGAATCCAATACGAGAGAACTGTTGGATGGCTTGGAACTCGATGATCCGTACCTGGGTACGGGGGACTCGATGTACTTGACTCCGTGGGATGTGGGATATTCTGGAACTTTCCTGAACCTGCTTCATGAGCGAGGAGCCGCACGAGATGACACACGCGAAATATGCATTGGCTATCACCATCCTGACAGTTCTGGTTTCAGGTCTCGTCCTGAACATGCAAGCTGAAGCAGGAGGCAACAACGGCACCATCTGCAACCAGCCGGGTGGGCCTGACGTCATCGTCGGTGATATACGTGGTACATCTAATTACAGTTCAGTGGGTGGAATCGAAGCATTTGCTTTCGGTACCGAGTCATGCAACATCGGCGACGAGGAGCTCTGGTGGTATTCCGGAACGAACCAGAAGCCCGTCATCGGACAGTCCGTCTACAGGGTAAAGGACGGTCGCCTCGAGATGCTTGGCCAGGGCTGGCTGAAGAACGGTTTCTATGCGCTCTCGAACAACTGGTGTGGATGCGGCTGTGCCGGGACGGATGGATCCGTTCTTGGTGTTGGTTGCTCAGACCTCTACAGCTCAGGCCTGAATGGAAGCCAGAACGGCATGAGTCCCAAGTGGGAAGTCAATGCCTTCACAGGCGAATACCCCTATCCCGGAACCGACCTGTATGACACCGGCAACGGGACCTACAAGCGAGTGCAGGTTGCCATCAGCGACCTTGACCCATCACAGGATGGCGGCGGCGTCTACTTCGTTGAAGCCCAGTACATCACGCCTGATGATCATGCGGCAGGGAATGGATACAACAACACGTCCTGGGTCCAGGGCGATGTCAGTGGAAGTGGCAGCAGTTGGGATATCGATATCGACAACTATGACACGGCCAGGGAAAGTACCGCAATAGAGGCCTGGGCCGCTCTTGACGGTGACGTGACTGTCTCGGATCTGTCCGTCGAAAACGAGGGCCGTGTGCTCATTGGATCAAAGGCGATCAATCTTGGCGGCGGCGTCTACCAGTATGTCTATTCAGTCCAGAACATGAACTCGGACCGTTCAATATCCAGCATTGAAGTGCCCATCGATCCCGGCACCTCGATCTACGAGGTTGAGTTCCACGACGTCGACTACCACAGTGGTTCGCCTGTCGATGGCACCGACTGGTCATGGACCAGCAGTGGAAGCGTCCTCACATGGAACTGCACGCAGACCTATGCCCAGAATGAATGGGCAAATGCAATTCGCTGGGGAACGGCGTACACCTTCTCATTCAAGACTACGGCTTCGCCGCAGAATGCAACTGCTGTCCTCGGCGTCTTCAAGCCCGCCTCCGGAAACAGCCAGTCAATGGAGGTCTACGGCACTGTCGTAGCAGCAACCATTGGCGGAGGCACCATCGACTGCAATGGGAACGGTGTCGACGATGCCGATGACATTGCCAACGGAACAAGTGCCGACTGTGACGGAAATGGTGTGCCGGACGAGTGTGAATCATCAGGCTCATGTGAAACACCTTCACTTGTTCAGGTCGGAAACGGGTATGGCCCGCTGGTAGCAGCCTGTTCACCCCCTGGTGACCAGGATCGACTCTTCCTCCTCGAGCAGACCGGTCGGATCAAGATCCTGAACCTGTCTGACTACTCCAATGGAGGCACCTTCCTCAACATTTCCAGCCAGATCTCGACCGGCGGTGAGCGTGGCCTTCTGGGTCTGGCCTTCCATCCGGACTATGCCAGCAACGGCTACTTCTATGTGAATTACACCAACACGAGCGGCAACACCGTCATATCCAGTTTCCACGTCACTGGAGATCCCGATGTGGCCGACAGCGGCAGCGAGGTCATCCTGAAGACCATTTCGCAGGACTTCTCCAATCACAATGGTGGTTGCGTTAAATTCGGCCCCGATGGCATGCTCTACGTCGGCATGGGCGATGGCGGCAGTGGCGGTGACCCGAACAACCGGTCCCAGAACGGGAACTCGCTGCTGGGCAAGATGCTTCGCCTCGATGTCGACAATGCCCCGGACTACATCCCCGCGGACAATCCCTTCGTTTCAGATGGTTCAACACTGGATGAGATCTGGGCGCTCGGCATGAGGAATCCGTGGAAGTTCTCCTTCGACAGGCAGACAGGCGATCTCTGGATTGCCGATGTCGGCCAGAATGCCTGGGAGGAGATCGACTTCGAGCCCGCGGCCAGCGGCGGAGGATACAACTACGGTTGGCGATGCTACGAGGGCAATGCCAGCTACAACACGTCCGGGTGTGGAAGCGCTTCGAATTACGACTTCCCGATATGGGCATTCAGTCATTCTGGCGGCGCATGCTCCGTGACAGGTGGCTTCGTCTATCGAGGCTGTGAAGTTCCCCAGTACGACGGCCTCTACTTCTATGCTGATTACTGCGCAGATTGGATCAAGGTGTTCCGTGAAAGCGGCGGCACCGCAGTTGACCATGACGATCTTACGACTGAGCTGGGGTGGTCCGGCTCCAACGGCTCCATCGCGGCCTTTGGAGAAGATGACCTGGGCGAACTCTATGCCTTGACCCTTTCAGGAACGATCTACGCGCTCGTCTGCGCAGGATCACCTGAGTGCGGCAACGGCATCGTCGAAGACGGCGAGGAATGCGACGACGGAAACAATATCCCTGGAGATGGCTGCTACCAGTGCCAGATTGAAAGCGGCGATAATGAGGCCACGGATCTCTGTGAGAATGCTCCCGAGGCAGCCGTAGGAGCAAATCCATTCTCCACCACGGGCGCAGGGGCTGAACTTGCCGACCCGAGTGACAGCCAGTGTTCAGGCACCTATCTCGACTGGGATGGCAGCCCGGATGTCTGGTATCAGTTCAACCCGGGACTTGGTGGAACTCTCTCGCTTCATACTTGTGATTCAAGTTCGTTCGACACATCACTGGTCCTCTACCAGGGCGATGATTGTTCCAGCCTCACTCAGATCGCCTGCAATGGCGATGGGTCGGGGCAAAGTGGGTGCCAGTCGTACTATTCGGCGATCGACAATGTAAACGTGTCTGGTGGCGAAACCTACTGGATTCGCATCGGCGGATGGCAGGCGGCTACCGGCAGTGGAACGCTGACTCTCGCATATGAATCAAGTGGAACTGATTGCAATGGCAACGGCATCGAGGATTCCATTGATATTGCCGAGGGTAAAAGCTCTGATTGCAATAACAATGGTGTCCCGGATGAGTGTGATCTTGCCGATGGCACCAGCAGCGATTGTGACGGCGGACCCGTAGGAAGCAAGCCTGCTGGCCAGATCCTGGTCGAGACATGGTGCTTCGGATGTCATGCTCCGGACGGCGGTGGCGGGAAGGAATATCCCGGCCCGAGCATACGGAACAAGCAGCGAACGGAACTCTGGGACAAGCTGACATCGCCGACGAACCATCCTGGCGGTGCTCACGATGAGTTCACGCAGGACGACTACGCCAACCTCGAGGCCTTCCTGGCCGACGGGGCTGCCTACGGTCGACCTGACCTCATTCCGGACGACTGCCAGGTGCTCTCGGATTGTGATGGAGACGGAACTTCCGATGGCTGTGAACAGGCCAGTGGTACCCAGGTCGACTCCAACTGGGACGGCATTCCGGATGATTGCATTGCTGCATGTCCCGGTGATGTCAGCGGCGACGGAATCGTCGACATCGTCGACCTGCTCCAGGTGATCTCGGACTGGGATGCTCCCGGAGGAAGTTCCGACTGTTCATCGCCATCAGGACCGTACCCGGACGGGATAGTCGACGTGTCCGATCTTCTCCAGGTGATCTCGGATTGGGGCTGCATGCCCTGATCCGAGGTGGGTCAGGGGGCCTTCGGAGCAGCCGTTCTTCGGAGGCCTCGAATGCGATACTCCAGCCTCGATGTTTCGAGCGGAGCTTCGTGCAAGGCCTGCTCGATGACACCACGCGTCCAGGCTGAAGGGAAGGTTGCTGTCACTTCAGACGACTCGATATAGCCCTCGGCCGAGGGATACCCATCCGCAATGATGTACAGGTAGGTCGGGTTGCCCCCGGCAACATGCGTCCTGGCGGTGCCCACTTCATTGGTTACTACATTCCATCCAGCAGGCTCATTGATCTCGACGAATCCCGGTACGACGCCGGGACGGCCGAACATGTTCTCCTGCGTTTCCGGGTAGTAGAAGACTTTGACGGACCCGACCACCCTGGCCCCATTGATGGGCTGGTGTGTTGTCGCATCACGAACATCGATGTCCAATTCGACTGGAGCATAGGCCGTGTCAAGGGGCGCACATCCGGCGAACGCAATCACGAGGCATGCCAGTGGTTTACATCTCATGAACGCATCCTACCTTCTTCCCAGTCCTTGTTTCAATGAGGGTTGAAATGGGGGAACACGATTGAAATCAGTGCTTCAGGTTTGCAGGACCCATGATCAGGCTGCACATTCACACTAGGCAGATGGCTTCATGGGCCCGATGGTCCATGCAGAGCGAGGAGAATGCCTGGCAACATATTGGTGTGCCCTGATCGGCGAGACAGCGATTACGCAATCGCAATCTCCCCCTGAGTCCGCCGGTCATTGATCGCGGTGCCGTACCACTCGTGGTGCGGCATCGTTTGTGTAGGGGCACTCAGTTTCCAGAGGAGGCATTGTTGCCAGATGCCATTTTCGATATCGGTATGCCTATGCACGCAACCAGGAGCAGGACGACTATCGTCCCGATCGTCTTGAGGGCTGCATCGGTCTCAGTTGCGCCCCATATGACCAGGCTTGAAACAATGAAACAGGCGGTGATGCCGAAGGCAATGACGAAGTGAATGGCTCGTGTGAACAGGCCCCTCATGCGGCCGAACATCTGGTTGATTCCGACCAACGCCATGCAGGCAACGATCATCGCCCCTAGATTCCCGACAAGCTTCCAAACCCAGTTCTGGAAATTTTCATCCCATATCTGGATGATCAGCAGGGTTCCGCCCAGTATCAGGCACAGGACGGCAACCAGGCTGAGGAGGCGATCCGTATGAACAAGGATCTCCGGGTATGGCTTGCTGGTGTTCTTGTTCGATGTCATTGGTCTCTCCGTGCTGAAGGCAGAAAGCGGTGGGGGTGGGATTCGAACCCACGATGACCCGGAGGCCATACCGGTTTTCAAGACCGGCGCGTTCAACCGCTCCGCCACCCCACCAGAGGATGATCGCATGGTACCAACGAGGCAAAGAAGATGACCCCGGGGAAACCGGGGCCGGCAGTCATTCGCGAGATGCTGGTGCGTTCAGTGCCTGCGGCGTGAACGCATGATCCCGGCAAGTCCAAGAAGGACCAATGCACCTGGGGCCGGCAGGTCGTAGACGAGGAAGTCGCCTGATTGGGAGGTGTCTCCCCAGCCGCCTGTGGCCTGGTCACTTCGGCTCAGGTGATCGACGCCAGGATCAAAGGCGCCACCGCCGGTTGTCATGACATCGAACTTGAAGGTGTCATAGGGTGCACCGAGCCAATCACGTGAAATGGTGTATTGGATTGAACCGCTGGAGGCATTTGAGAAGTCAGCTGAGACACCAGCTGCCTCGTACCAGTCAGTGAAGTGCTGGAAGCCCGATGCGCCGCCGCCGCCATCTGCCCAGGATCCGATGAACCGGTCAATGTCCTCGCCTCCGAAGTCGATGTTGCGACCCCACGGATTTGAACTCGTTCCACCATCGAAGGCATTGATCGCGATGAGGTACTTTCCCCAGTTGGCCGCTGCAATGTCGCCAGCCAGGTTGATGTTCATGTAGAGGTTGTTCTCGTCATGACTTACATCAACGGACGTGATGTCCAGGTTCGTCAAGCCATTGTCGAAGAGGTCGTTGACTGAATCCTGGTACGTGACAGATGCCTGCGCAGACGCGCAGACAGCCAAGCCAAGACATGCGACGAGTGGGAGTTTGAACATCTCTTCCTCTCCAGAGGCATTGCTGCCTCGTCTTCCACCTAGATCTTAAGAGATCCAATACGGTCATTGGAAGTCATAAATCAGGTATTCGTGAATTTGTGGGGGCCTGTGAACCCCCCGTGCAGCGTGGTATCCTTCCCACAGAGCCCCCAGGGGCCTGGAGACGCATCATGACCCACCCAATCGTACCTGCAGCAGCACTCTCCTCCCTCTTCCTTGCCGCTACGGCTTGCCAGCAGCCCGTCTCTACTGATGACCTGGCGGGGCAGGAAAACTCCATCGAGGTCCAGGGACAGGCTGCCATGGATTCCGAGAATGGAACTGCAGGCAGCGCAAGCACGGCAGAGCTGTCGCCAACACACCCCAACGGCATAAATTTCGCTGACCCGGATCCCTTCATCGACTACGACACGATCAAGGAGGAGAAGGGCATCGAGGGCGACGAGACTGATTAGGACTGCGGAAGACTGGGGAACCACTGGGTATCACCTGCACCGCCATGCGAATATGGATTACGACAAAACTGCCGCCAGCCGCGCCACCTGCTTGAGCGACAATGTCGAGTCAATGCTGAAACGGTTCCTGTTATCATTTGCATATAAAGCGTGAAGGGCACTTTATTGAAGAAGTACCTCAACATACTCCGATCGAACATATCCCCAAGGCAACAAAGGCAGGTCCCATCGCCCGTGTCTGAAAATCGCTCGATTACAGCAACTGACTGCAGCCTGTCTCCCTACAGCGAAATGCTTCCCTACCCCAACCTCGTTGTCTGTGGTGCTCCGAGGTCGGGCTCCTCCTCCCTGATCTACTCACTCCAGGAACATCCGGATCTCAGTTTCATGGTTGCTGGTGATCTGGATCGGGCGGAGGGGAGGGAATACGGCCACCCTCTGATCAACCCCTTTGCAACCTGTCGCCGTGAGCAGCATCTTGAACTCCAAAAGGAGGTGGGAGAACGAGCAAGGAAACGCTTCAAGATGGTCGGCCTCGCCTTGCGATACGCGCTCTACATGCCCCACATCGCCTTCAACCTGGTGGAGACCATTCACAATCCGAAGATCGTCTTCATCCTCAGGAATCCGGTGAACCGAGCCTATTCCTCCTATACCCATCCAGAGCCTGGGGAACGTCCCAGGACCTTCGAAGAGACAATCAAACTCTCCATGGAGGAGATGGATGCGGTACGCCACTACGATCAACGAAATAAGTGGGTCGAACTTCCGGCAGACGACCATCCCTCCGGAATGCTTGAACGTGGCGCCTATTACCCTCACCTGATCCGATATTTCCGCCTCTTCCCCAGGGAATCCATCCACGTAATCAAGTTCGAGGATTTCATCGCGGATCCGAATACTGAACTTGGCCGTGTACTCGATTTCCTGGATCTTGCTCCCTTCACCTTCACCCGTGTCAATGAGCCAAAGGGAACGTCCAGGAACAAGGCCAGCATGCTTCCCGCTACCCGGGAATACCTTCAGGAGTACTTCAGGGAGTTCAATGCAAAGCTCTTCAGATTGCTGGATTGGCCCGAAGACACCTGGGACAACGCCACTTGAGACCAACCCTCCTCCAGCCCCACGCCAAACTCCCATGAACACACATCTCCGGTCTGAGGCTCCTTTCAGTCACCTGAACCGCTACTCACCTCTTGAGAAGAAGAAGGTTCGGGCGTCATGGAAGGCCTGTGGACTCAACGAGTTTCCCTTGTTCTTCAATTCCGTGCTGGCTGTGGCCAGTGATATCGACGCAACCAATCGCCTGCGCCGGAATGCCTACAGCCGACAATTTACACATACCTATGGTCTGGACTTTGGAGATTCGGGCTTTCTCCATCACATGGCAGGGAACTGGAAGAAAGAGACCATGGGCTTCCTTGATGCATACCCAGCAGGGGATGAACTTATCCAGGCCGGCCCCGCTGACAGAGTATGGCTCCAGGACCACCTCCTGTATTTTCACTCCGGCCACCTTGACCATTGGCATGGAATCCTGCGTGGAGGAGGGGGAGGCTTTGTTGTCGATGAGGTCGATCGCAGTGGGCATTCCGTCAAATCAGTGCTCCGACAACCCGTAGAAAGGTATTGGAAGAGCTTGCCAGTATATGGCGTTGTATTTTGCCTTCCTCCAAGTGCTGCGTCCCCTGTTGACGTCCGGCTGGAAACAGAAGGAGAGACCTACCGGTATGTCAAGAAGCCATCTCAATATCCGGATGCGGCCTGGTCGGATCGATGTCAACTCTACGAGTTCGATGACTCAGGCGGAGGCAAGCCGCCCTATTTCGAGGACACCCGGTTCTTGTCCACGGAGTTCCATGAACCTGCAGAGAATGTCGGACCGTTCACTGCCACACTGGTCAGTCATCACCGCCCGGGTTTGCTGAGCTTCCTCAATCACCTGAGGCAGACCTACCACGTCGAGTTCGGATGTATCACCGCACATGGCGGGGGGCTCTTTTACAACGATGCAAGCCTAAAACACCACACAAAGGACCAAGCGGAGAGGCTCCATAGCGAGAAGAGCTTCCTGCCCGTTCTCAAGGCTAATTTCGCCGAGACCGGGTATTTCTTCTCGGCTGTGATAGATGAACCTTCATCTCACATGTTCTCTTGGCCGGAACTGGCTCGCGAGTTGGAAGTCCGGTTCGTCAACCCAGGAGGATTGACTGCTGGGCCAGATCAATATTTCGACCTCTTTGATCTAGTGACACCGTCCTTGACAAGGTGTGAGGTTGGCGTATTTACCGCACGTCGCACCATGCCCTCTCTTGACGAGAGCAGCGGCTTCCCGGAGTTGCATCGGCGTGCGTCGCGGCATAGTACATTCGATGCGCGCCTAGAAAAGGCGCTGGGAGAACTTGGGCAAGACGAAAGTGCTGGGCAATCCGCGTGTGCGTTCTATACCCACCTCGGGAATGTCAAGGACAGATCGCAGCCGGGTCCCGATGGATATCGTTCAGATCCTCTTGGTTTCCATCCGGATCCCTACTTGTCACCGGAGCCGCTGCAGAAACTGCAGGATCGCGCCTGGAACATAACCGGCACACAGGTCGACTCTGATCGCATCTGGTTCACCCGCCTTTCAGTCCTGTACGACTACGCCTACGTGATGCCGCGTCTCCCTGACCATATGAGCCGTGGCGTGATTGATGGCCTCGACGTGGTAAGTATCCAATCATGGGAAGAGCCCCTCCTCGGGAAGACGTACCCCATCTCACCGTCGCAACTCTACGGAGTCACTTTCCAGGCAGATGACACCGATGCCGTGCGAATCTTCCTTGATGGAGAGGAAATTGAGCACCTGGTCCGCATTCCCCCGAGGGAGGGCCGACCAGGGCTGGTCATGATCGCATCAACGGATTTGTCCATCCCGTGTACCAATGAGCTCCTTGCCATGGGCCCGGTAGGGACCGTTGAAGGAGAGAATGCGTGTCTTACCTGGGATCCGTCTGCACAGTCCGACGCAATAGATGAAGTGCATGCTCCGATGCTGACAGTGGAGTCTGATCCCAACATCCCCAGGAAGAGGAAGCGTGGATTTCTCGGCCTGAGGAAACGCACGTCCAGCAAGGAAGCCCCAGGGGTCAGCTTGAAGAGGGAGGACGCTTCCTCAATTCCGAATGGGCGGCTCACCGTAGCAGGGGCTGGGTTGGGGACTGTCCGCTGGGAACTACGTGGACGAAGCTTCGATGGGTGCCAGCAACTGGCTATGCGACTTCGTTCGGACCAGGATGGCCTGGAGTTCTGCATCAAGATCATGACGGCCGATGGGGGCCTGTTTGCCTTTCACTCCCCAGGCTTTGAACCCCCGGCGGATGCCACCGCGACTTTTACCTCCCTTCCACTTCACTCGGGAAGGTGGCACACCCTGGTCGTGCCGTTCTGTGAGTTGGACTGGAAGAAACTGCCCCAGGGCATCGCTCCTCTTCCCATGAAGGATGTCGAGTCCATTGAACTCTCCGTGGTCAACCCTGCCGATACACCAGTCACCTTGGATCTCGATCACATCGACTTCGAACGGCCACGTGCAACCAGGATCGCTGTTCAATCCAGCACCCATGTCCTGGTCGGCGATACGGAGACTGTCGATACACATCCATTCATCCACCTGCAATCAGCCTCGCAGACAACAGAAACCCTGACAACCAGGGCTACCTTCCATGGAGCCTTCGTGTTCACCGACCTGGCCACCGGGGTCTACAGGCTCTGGTCCACTGCGAGTGAAGCTCCGGACAGCGAGGTCGGGAAGGAGCTGTTCGTCCATGTGCGGAATGACAGCAGCCTCGTGTCCCTGCAGTAGGGCGATACCCTGACTGCAGGGGGCAGGTAGGCAAGGATGTACATCAATTGAAGTCGGGGTCGCGCAGGCGACCCCGACTTCATCTTGATTGAATGTGGCGATACCTGGACTCGAACCAGGGACCTGAGGTTTATGAATCCTCCGCTCTAGCCAGCTGAGCTATATCGCCAAGGATCGGAATTCTACGACTACCTGCGCCCCCGTCAAGCATCAGGCTCACACGAAGGCGATGAAACCTGCCGGTCCGCACCTGTAGTGTCCTGGGCAGGCATGAGCCATGACTGGAGCCTGGCATCATCAACCCGGTCAGGGTCCGCCCTGAGAATGCCTGCTGCTACGAGCCCCATGAACATGGGCTGGGGAGCAAGCGGCCTGCTCGTGAGTTCTGGATGGAACTGGGCCCCGATGAAGTAAGGATGGATATCGCGAGGCAGTTCCAGGACCTGCATGATGGGCTGCTCCGGGTGCCGGCCGGAGAAGACCAGTCCAGCTTCTTCAAGTTCAACGATACGTTCAGGTTCGACTTCATACCGGTGGCGGAATCGTTCTCGAACGTGGTCAGCACCACGCAGAAGGAAGGAGGCAAGTGTGCCTGTCTTGACGGACACGTCCTGTCCACCCAGCCGCATGGTTCCACCAAGCCCCTCGATGGCCTTCTGTTCAGGAAGTTCCGAGATGACGGCATTCGGCGGATCGGGAACAAACTCGGTGGAGTGTGCTCCCTCCATGCCTGCCACGTGACGGGCGTAGTCGATGACGGCCATCTGGAATCCAAGGCAGATGCCCAGGAATGGAATGCCTTGTTCACGAACATGCTTCACGGCCGCGATCTTGCCCTCGATGCCGCGTTCACCAAAGCCACCTGGAACGATGACTGCATGAAGGTCCAGCCCCTCGATCGCTGCATCGATCGTGTCAACCGTCAGGTCGCTGACATCGATCCACTGGGTCTGTACAGAGGCGGAAAGATGCGTTCCCGCATGTTCAAGCGCCTTGTCGATGGAGGCATAGGCGTCTCGAAGTGCCGTGTACTTTCCAAGAATACCGATGTTGAGCTGCGTATCCCTCGTAGCCGTAATACCCGTGGCGTAGTTGGACCACTCCTGCCGGGCCTTGTCCTCGGCGACCTGGTCTACGCTGCCGTGCATGTCCAGGATGCTCAGGACCTGTCGATCGAGTCCCTCTGCACGCATTGCTTCGGGAATCGTGTAGATCGACTCACGGTCATGCATCGAGAAGACCCGTTGCTCTGGCACGTTCGAGAACATGGCGATCTTCTCTCGAGCGGAGCCGACGACAGGGTTGCCTGCTCGCAACGCAAGAATATGCGGCTGTATGCCAAACTCCATCAGTCGCTTGACACCAAGCTGCGCGGCCTTTGATTTCTGTTCACCAAGTGTCTTGGGCTCGAGTATGTAGGTCAGGGCGACGTTGCAGAACGACCCCGGCCCTTCCTCGAAAGCGAGTTCCCTGAGCGCTTCGATGTAGAAGCCGTTCTCAAAGTCGCCAACAGTTCCGCCTACCTCGATGAAGACAAGGTCGGCCTGTGATCCTTCTGCGCCACCTTCCATGGCGAGGGCTCGAAGTCGACGCTTCACCTCGCCCGTGACATGGGGAATCATCTGCACATCACGGCCCAGGTATCCACCCCGACGTTCACGTTCAAGAATCTCCGAATAGATCTGCCCAGATGTACAGAAGTTTCTACGGCCCAGGTTCTGGTCGAGGAGCCTCTCGTAGGTTCCCAGGTCCATGTCACACTCGGTTCCATCATCAAGAACGAAGACCTCGCCATGCCTGTAGGGATTGAGAGTGCCTGAATCGATGTTCAGGTAGCCCTCGAGCTTGATGGGAGCTACCCGCAACCCCTTGTCCTTCATGAGTTTGGCCAGAGAAGCACTGAAGATGCCCTTGCCGAGGCCGGACATGACCGTGCCGAAGACGGCAACGAACTTCGTCCTGCCGGGCACATAGCCCTCAGGAACAGGAGAAAAGAACTCCGTCTGCGCAGCAGATCGTCCGAACTGGCTGAGGAAACTGTCCCCAGAGGCCTGATCTTCCTCGTGCGTGTCTTCGTGGTGGTGCATGAACAATGATACCACGGGGGGCCCACGAATGGGAGCCGGATCAGTCTCCGCCCCGCTGATTCCATCGCTGGACGAAGTCCTCGTACTGTTCGGGGGTATCAATTCCAGCCCATCCATTCTGAACCACGGCAACTGCAACCCTGTATCCGTGGCCGAGGATACGCAGTTGTTCAAGCTGTTCTTCCTGTTCCGGCCCGGTAGGGGGCAGGTTCACGTAGATATCCAGGAAGGTGCGACGATAGGCATAGAGCCCGACATGGCGATAGAGATGGCCCTGTTCCAGGACGCGTCTTGAAAAATCCATTGCACGCCCATGCTCGTCAACGGCGATCTTCACGAGGTTCCTGTCGCCCTGATCCTGCCCAGGGTCAAAGGAAGTGGCGAGGGTTGCCACGGAGCATTCATCATGACGTTCAAGGCATTCGATGGCAGCATCGATATCAACAGGATTGATTTCCGGTTCGTCTCCCTGGACGTTGACAACGATGTCGCAATCGATGCCCTGGATCGCTTCCTGGATACGACTTGTTCCGTTGGGATGTTCAGGATCGGTTGCCACGGCATCAAATCCGTGGGCTTCAACCGCTTGGATGATCTCATCGCCGTCTGCTGCGACAATCACTCGATCGACGCGCGAAGCTGAAGCAGCCTGCTGGCAGACATGAACGATCAGCGGCAGGCCGGTCGTGTCTGCAAGTGCCTTTCTTGGGAATCGTGTCGAGGCGATTCGAGCCGGGATGACCGCGATGACAGACATGACTCAGGACAACTCGCGGCTGAGTTCATCCAGTTCCTTGCGACGATCGCGGATGTCCCGGTAGGAGATATCCTTCCGGGCGATTCCAGAACATATTTCAAGCGCTTCCCTCGCATGTTCACTGGACTGCTCCTGTCGGGCCAGTTCAATGAGCGATTCCATGAGGTTGTAGCGAATCTCGAGTTCAAGGCCAGCCTCGGTCGGATCAAGATTGTCCAGTGTCTCTCTGAACTCAGCGACTGCTTCGGAATGCCAGCCCTCGGTTGCGAAACAGCGACCAAGAAGGTGGCCGCTGCGAGTTCGCAGCCGGGGTTCATCCTTTGACTTCTGGAAACATTCCATTGCCAAGGGGGTGTCGTTCGACCGGAACGCGATCTCTCCAAGCTTGTATTTCAAAGCTCTGTCTGTCGGGTACTTGTTCACGCGATCGCTGTGCTCTTCCAGCTCAAGTTTCAGCAGTCTGGATTCAGCTGCTTCCCGCTCTTCGCCTTCAAGCCCCTTTATCTCTTCCCTGGACAGGCTTATCGCAATATCGCCGGCATTCATGCGGAATCGATATTCACCAAGTGCCTCGTACCCCTTCATGTAGACCTTGCGGGCTGTTTCCAGTGATTTCTTCGTTCCGGATTTGCGAAGCAGCTGCGCGTACCTGTTGAGGACATCCGGTGAATCTGGTGTCTCTTTGTACGCAGCTTTTGCCCTTTCAAACACTTCTTCTTCGTTTCCACCGACACCGGCTATGGACTCCTCCTGCTCAAGTTGCCGCTGCTTGTCCATGTCCTTGACGAATTCGCGGAATCCTCCCTCCTTGCCTGCAGCCTCTTCGTATCCGCCCTGACTCATGGCACGCTGGGCGGAAAGATCCTTCAGCTCGGTATCAAGCGTGCCATCAGATGGATCCATCTGGAGGGCAAGTTGGCCGGCTGACATGGCTACGTCCCAGTTGGAAGCGGCCGTGGAAAGTTCCTTGACCTGGAGGACCTGTGTCCTTGACACCTTTTTTGCACGAGACACGAGGATAAGGACCCTGGCAGCGACCATATGCGCAAACTCAAGTTGCTCGGCTTCAACGGCAGCGGAAAGAGCCTTGATCGCAAGCGATGGCGTGGCGTAGTTCGACAACCAGGCAAGTTCCGCAGCAGCAAACTTCTCGACGGGGTGTGAGCCATCGACCCCCTTGACATCCTTGGCCGATGCCTTCTTTCCATCAGCAGCATGGTGCTTCAGGGCGACCTCGATCATTGCTTCATGAGCTGAAAGCACCGCCGGATCGAGCCGTATGCCGTTTGCGTAATACACAAGGGCGGAGTTGAAGTTGGACGAATCAGCCATGGACTTGGCATGTTCGAACCACTTCCTGGCCTTCTCCGGCTGGGGGCTGAATTCCTCAGCCTCTCCGCCAGCCTCATCAGCCGTCTGGTCCTTTTTTCGATTGAAGAGTGCCACGATCCGAGCCTCGACTCCAGATGTTCAGCCTTGAAGTATGAATGGTATGCCCTAACCAGTCGTTGGTCGAGGATGCCACGCTGGCCCCGCTTGGCTGGCCTTCCTAGGATACGCACGAGATGACGCCTGATCCTGCCCAACTCCAGATCCTGATGTACCCGGACCCTGCTCTGCGAGCTCAGACAGCACCAGTCGATCCTTCGGACCCGCTGGTCCAGGCGATAGTCCCCCGCATGATGGAGCTGATGTTCCAGTCCAATGGTGCCGGGCTTGCAGCTCCCCAGGTCGGGCTGCCATGGCGAGTGTTCGTCACACGGGATCCTGAAAACGAAGAGAAGGCCCTTGCGTGGCTGAACCCGGAATTGGAGCTTCTTGATTCACCGATCGAGTGCGACCATGAGGGGTGCCTGAGTCTTCCGGGTATCACTGTTGAAGTCAGGCGGCCCATGCATATTCGCCTTGCCGCTCAATCTCTTGACGGCGCGCCTGTCGAGTGCACGGACGAGTCGTTGTTTCGCGTCATTCAGCATGAGTACGATCATCTCGAGGGCGTCCTGATCATTGACAAGATGTCGACGATGGATCGCATTCGAAATCGAAAGATGATCAAGCAGCTGAAGACTGCTGCCAGGAACTCGAAAACGGAGTGACGCATGAGAATCATCTTTCTTGGCAGTGGGGAGTTTGGCCTTCCGTCGCTGGAGTACCTCCTGGATTGCCATGAGATTTCTCTTGTCATCACGCAACCTGACCGACCAGCAGGCCGTGGCAGACAGCCGGCGTCGACTCCCATCGGGGCACATGCCGGCATGGAGGGCATTCCCTGCCTCAAGACACCTGATGCAAACGATCCCTCCGTCATTTCACGTATCAATGACTTGAATCCTGATGTCCTGGTGGTCATCGCCTTTGGGCAGAAGCTCGCCCCGGAACTGCTGAAGGGAAGGCTGTCAGTCAATCTCCACGCCTCGCTCCTGCCCCGGCACCGTGGGGCTGCACCGATTCACTGGGCGATCATCAATGGCGACTCGGTGACAGGGCTCAGTGTCATCACACTCGCAGATCGCATCGATGCAGGTGATGTGCTCGGCATGACCGAGACTCCCATCAAGAGTTCAGAAACGGTGGGGGAGCTGCATGATCGTCTTGCAGGTCTGGGCCCCTCGCTTCTTGAGCGGGTTCTTGGCGAAGCGGAACAAGGAACATTGCGTCCTGTATCCCAGGACGAGAATGCTGCAACACATGCACCCAAGCTGGGTCGAGCAGATGGAACTGTTCATTTCGACCAACCAGCAGTCGCGGTTCGAAATCGTGTTCACGGACTCACGCCATGGCCTGGCTGCGACATACGCTTCTCCGGCCACCAGATGCGACTTCTCAAGGTTGAAGTCGCTTCCTCACGTGAAATGGATATGGAACCGGGGCATGTCCTGGAAGACGGAACAGTTGCATGCCAGCCCGGCAGCATCCGCTTGATCAAGGTCCAGGAACCCGGCGGACGCCCCATGGGCTTCGAGGACTGGCTGCGGGGTCACGCTGTTGATGAATCGGAGTCATGTACACCGCTATGAGACGTTTCGCCGACACGCTTTGGGATCTCCTCTCACTGGAACGCCGTCCCAGAAGAATCAGGTCCGCTTCCCGCCAGCGACCGGCTCGTCCCCGATCCGAAGCGATGCAGAAGCGGTACGACCAGCTTGTCATCGACATGAAGGAAGCCTGGGGCGTCAAGGTTCACAAGTGGCGATCTTCAACCTCGGGGTGCGCCTGGGAACTTCGTGACAGGAACGGTGGGTTGACGAGGATGATCGAGTCACCCTACCCACGTGGACCGATGAGCTGCGTCGTCTTTCTCCATGAAATTGGACACCACGCCATCGGATTCGGCAAACACAGTCCCCGATGCCTTGAGGAGTATTTCGCCTGGCAATGGGCCATTCGTGAAATGAAGGCCCATGGATTCAATATCACACCTGCAGTCCAAAAGCGGTTTGAGCAGGCCATGCGATATGCCCTCTCCAAGGCCCTGCGGAGGGGCTTGAAGCGAGTTCCGTCGGAACTGCTCCAGTTCATGCCTCGTGAAACAACCCAGGCAATGACAAATATCTAGACCTTTCCTGCGCTTGGAAGGCGTAGCCATGTCTTTCTTGCATGAAAGGGGATGTCACGCGGTGTGGCGTCCATGGACCCATCAAGC
>JABABM010000011.1 GCA_014238205.1 Phycisphaerales bacterium
CGAGACTGTGGTCGTCAGCTCGCGAGAACTGCGTGGCGACATTGGCATTCACTCGCCCCGCGTTATCCGTGATGGAAACACTCACCACCTGCATCGTTCCCTCGGTACCACTACCAGGCACATGAAACCAGAATGAGTCGGTGAAGCCATCGCCATCGGTGTCCGTCAGTACACGGCCCACGTGCCACCTGGCTGTCCCCTTTCGGAATTCATCCCCGGGTCGCTCCTGGAGTTCGCCTCCACCCTCCCCTGTCAACGCATCATCACCATCCAGGTTGGACAGGTCGTAGAAGTTCTGGGGGACGAAACTCGTGTTTCCCAGTGCAGCCATCTGCTGGGCATAGGCATTACCCTCGTAGTCGAACCACCTGATCCAGCTGGCCCAGAACTCCTCGGCGCCACCCGGCGGGAACATCGATGTCCCGGAACGCAGGTTGCGCAGGAGCGAACCAGACTGGAAATAGGACATCGGAGCGTAGGGAAGCCACTGCTCCACGGGCACGTGATGGTCACGGAGCAAGCCACCGAAATAGTTGTAGCCATCCGGGGCGATTGTTCCATAGACCGGCAAGCCTGTTATCTCGCTGTCTTCCAATGCCCTGTGCTCACGAGACCAGACACCGGTCACATCAGCGATGTCACGGCAGATACGCCAGTCGTTGCCAGGGCGGGCGAGATTCGACAAGTGGCCGTAATGGGAGAAGGTGTCGAGGTTGGCTCCCCGGCGAGAGAAGTTGTTTACGTTGTTGTCCGTCGAAACGTCATTGAGATAGGTCGTGGAGGCCCTGTAGGGTTCAAGGTCGCGAAGCCAGCGGGTGTCGCTTGTGCCCGGTTGCCCTGGAGGATTGACGATGCCGGGGATTCCCTCCGGCTGCGTGCCATCGTTGTTCGTCAGGTCGGCCTCGTTGAAACCATGCCAGAAACCATGTCCGCCACCACCCACGTCGGGCCAGTTGGTTCGAGGAGAAACCTCCCATGGCGCGTAGTTCCAGGAGAAGTTCCGATCAACCTCGTAGCGACGAGGCAGACGACCCATGTCCTCCATCCAGTGGGTGTTGATCAGTGGCAGCCGGCGATCCTCGAGGAACCGGTTCGAGTACCCGTTGGCAACCCCCCCTCCACCTGACCAGAGCAGGGACTGGAGATTGGCCTGGGCCCCCCCGGAACCACCGGTGTTCGTGTCGATTTCCCGAACGAAGAGGGCTTCGCTGATTTCCCTGGCGATGTCCGCGGCGATGAGTTCAGCCGCCGCATCGGTGTTGGCTGTCTGTCGCTGGGCTACGACTGTTTTTCGAATCCCGTGGGAACTGTTTATATAGGCAGCGGCAATGATGACCAGAAGGACCAGGACACCTGCAACCAGGATCAGGGCGCTCCCCCTTCGGGAAGACCTGGACACAGATCGTGCATGCTGATTGAACGGCCTGGACATCATCCACCTCCCCGATGGCTGCCTAGAGCCTGCACGGGAAGAGGTACGACGAACTGGTAGACATGCCCCTGCTCAAGAATACCCCTGGGATCATGAATTGTCATCGTGATACGCAGCGCCGTAGGCCAGGGGGCGAAACTCGAGTCGGGCTTGTATCTGGAACTTCTCGGGTTGACCTGCTCCACGATCGGCAGGTCCGGATTTTCCTGGTTGAACCCGAAAGTTGCCCAGTATTCCTCGTAGGGAGTTCCCCCTCCAAAGACGGGCGGCTCACGATCGACGGCATAGGCATCAACTGCAAAGGGAGCGAATGTGAAGTCCAGGTGGTTCCAGAAGAACTGCCCGTACGAATCGATGTGGTCAAGGGGCTCGATCGCCGGGAAATTTGCAGCGAACTCCTCGTAGGACATGACTCCACGCTCGATGTCGCGCATCCCGAACCAACGCTGTCCATGCCACGCCTGGGTCACCCATGCAGGATCACCTCCCTGGGCCTGCTGAAGGAGCGGGTCACCTGACTCGTAATGGATCCCCGGCCAGAAGTCGGTCTCCCAGGATGAGCGACTTGGAACAGTTGCCTCGCCTGCACCCTCGATCCATGTCCACTCGACGATGAACGACGAACAGGCTGAACCGAGCATGTTGTACGCAAGTATCTGGTCGGGCTTTTCATTGCTTGGAGGCGTCCGCTCGACCCGCGGCCAGGTTACGACATCCTTCATGAAAAAACGCTGGTCGAGGTACGTATTGTTTGGGAGGGAGGGGTCGCCGAACATGCTCACCGGTTCATTGATGTCACGGAGTTCCATGTCCAGGATCCCATCCTCATCCGGGTCGGCATCCTGCTGCGAATAGGCGTCATAGGGATGTGCACATCGCCTCAGGGAGTTGCCTGTGGGGTCGGCGTAGTCACGGCTTACGCGGAGCAGTTCCCGCACCTCGTCAAGCGGACAGGCCGCGAGATCCACTCGGCCATAGGCCAGGAGCGGCGGATCGATGTTCGCATCCCCGATGCTGTTGCTGCCATCGAGCCGGGCATCATGGGGGAAGATCGACATGGCCGAGGGGACATTCTGCAGGTACTGCCGTTTGGATTGATCTCCCGGAAAATCCTTGTCATCATCGGCGAGCAGCACCTGTTGCCGGGCAAGGATCCACTGGCGTGCATCCGGCTGCGTTGCATTCACGTACTGGGGATGGGTATTTGAAGAGGGCGTCTGCTGGCTGAAGATGCTGCCAACGCCTGACGAGTAATCGGTATCAATGGTCTGGAGCCACTGGCTCTCATCGAGCGCCGGATTGTCGTATCTCCATGGAGTCAGTTCGCGAGGAGAAAGCCTTCCGTCGCCGTTCGTGTCATAGGGGTCGTGCCCCAGGCCGACGGGAGCGCCTGCCCCAGGCGGAATGAAGGGGCCAAGTTCCGGCAACTGGATTCCGTGCCCGTAGTAGATCATTGAATGCAATGCCTGGGCATTGGGATAGGCAGGAAGATTGCCGCCACTTGCAAAATCGTTCCAACCCTGCGCAGAGTCGGCCCCCTCCCTGAAGAAGGCGAGCTGATCGCAACGGATCGTCGCATCAAACGCAAGCGTAGGATTCAACAGTGGCGGCTTTGGCCCGATCTGTCCGCTGTCTTCCCAGGTCTGGATATTGATGCTGTTGGGCACGCCCACCCCATGTATCACGAGAAACCCGTTGTGAGTCATGGTGGCGATATCGCTTCGGATCCGCTTCTCAATGGCAGCGGCCTCCTGCATGATGTCGATCGTCGCCTCCCCTGCCGCCGTCACATCAGTCGTGATCTTGAAGATCCGTCCAGTCACGAGCACGATTGCAAGAAGCACACCGACAGCAACAAGCACCTCGGTCAAGGTGAACCCATGACGAGCCGAATGCGTTCGGAATGGAGAGGCTCGCTTCAACATCAGAACTCCTCGACCAGGATGTAGACAGGCGTCACGGACCATGGAGTGCCCTGCTGGTCCGCAACTGCACCCGGGAGATACCAGAGGCGGGAAACAGCAGGCCCGCCAACCACGTTGTCAGCCCCCTGGTTCAGATCGCGTGTCACCATGCCGGCGTGATACGCAAAGGAAGAATCAAATCGCGCAGACGAGGGGAGAATCAGGCTTCCTGATGAAAGCACCCTGTTGGCGCCACTGATCCCATAGTTTCCGTTGGACAACTCCGGGATGTGCAGTGAATCTTCCGGCAATGGAGGTACGGGGCTGGACAGCTCCACATGCGTCCTTGGATCGTTCACATAGGTCCGACCGACGCTGACGGTGTGGATGATTCCGTTCTGGTCCACGATCCACTGGCCTGGACTCTGCCAGCAGTCGTTGAGGTTCATCGGGTCGAAGTCGTCCCCCGCGTCTGCATTGGTCAGCAGCCACTGTGAACGGTCAAGCGTGGCACCTGCCCCCTGTCCGATACGCCAGGGCTCATAGGCATTGGAGCTGTTTTCCAGGTCAAGCATCCATGGCATCTGGAGCAAACCGTCATCTGAAGGAGAACTCTGCCAGGTCTTGCCGACCTCTCCGACGGCATTCATGCGGTAGACGAAGATGGCGACCTTCATCTTGCCACCAGTACGACGGAACATGCAGTCCCAGTAGTACCTTGGAGCATTGCCGGAGCCGTCATTCCGAGGATACTGACGCTCCTCCTGTTCGATGACGACCAGAGGCGGAGCGGGTGGATTCGTCAACTGGTGCTGGTAGTAGGGAATGCCGCCATAGGTTGTCAGGGCATTGAGTACCCACGCGTCACCGGAGTCCTTCTCGCCGACCGTTGTAATACTGCTGAAGTCGGAGTGGTCATCCATGGCATCGAAGATGTCGATCGAGCCCAGCCCTGGACCACTCCCCCCACTGGCAGTCACGACCGAAGGACGCAACCATGGAAAGTCACCGGATCGGATATCCCAGGGAGAAACCGAGTTCGGGGTCTCGATGTATCCAAATGCATCTGTAGGGATGCGTGAACGGAGCAGGGACATCGCATTACGGGCAACGAGTGGGCCGACCTGACCATCCATCGCTCCACGTTGCTGGGCTATGCCCGCTGGAAACAGCGACGCAATGCTGATGATCCCGATGCCGAGAATGAAGATGGCCATCAGGAGCTCAATCAGCGAGAAGCCTGCAGGCCTGGATGTCGAGCGGTTTCTGTTCATTTGATCACCGTCCCCGTGTACCGGTTGAAACTGAAGACAATGCCGAACTCCTCCGCAAACTCGTCGAGATCGTCACGTCGTTTCAAGGAATCAGACCAGTCATGCTGCGGATCATCCTTGGGGTAGATATCCCGTGCCTCGTTGTAGTCGTAGATGGCGAACCTGGGCGTAATGAGCAGGTACGGCTCCTCGGACGGATACGAGTGGGAATAGTTCAAGAGAACCACACCCCACGGATTGCCATTCGTATCAAGGAGGCCAAGATCGCACTCGTAGTCGACAAGTGGCTCGGGAATGCCCTCGAGCATCGGGCCCGACTCCTGCGTGTTGCATGGCGAGAGACAGTAGTCATTGGGCTGCTGCGACCCTGGATTGAGTCCGCATCGCATTCCACCATCATTGTTGAAGTCCACGAAGGCCAGCTGTGACCCCGTTTCATCAAACGCCGTCCGGACAGCACCCGTTTCATCGAAGATGATTCCGAACACCACACCCGGGGCCTCCGGATTACTCTCGCCCTGCATGGCCGCCAGATTGGACAGGCTCAGCCACGTGTCATTGTGGAGAGGCCCGTCATCTCGGGTGTTGAGACTGTAGACAGGCGATGCGACGGAAATCCCTTCAGGGAGAAATTGCGGCTTGATGCCCTCGACCGGAACGAACTTCAGTCCAGCCATCGGCTCGTCGAATCCCCACGTCCACTGGGATGTGTGGGGATTGACATGCATCTCTCCTGATTCGACGGCGATGACCAGTTCAACCTGCTGACTTTGGGCTCCAGCCATGACAGGTCGGATCGCTACGAGCACGTAGCGACGCTTCTGGATGGCCATGGCCCTGGCATTGTCAAGGACCGTGCCAACGGCATTGGACGCCATGGAGATCCTCGCATCAGCAGCGATGCTCCTGTATGCCGACAAGGTCAGTGCCGCGACAATACTGATGATCACGATCACTGCGAGCAACTCGACGAGCGTGAATGCGACGCGAGACATGGTTGATCGGCGATTCACCATGAAACCACCTCATAGGAATAGATGTTGTCCTGGGCCTGCAGGAACTCCTCCTGGCCCGCGGCGGCATTGAAGGTATCGCTGAGAGACTGGTCGTATTCAATGTTTCCAAACTTGCCGTCCGGACCTGCGGAGACAAAGTAGGCGTGCTGCCGAAGGGCAGGCCCGAGCATCTGTTCCTCTTTCGTCCGAACGGAACCATCAGCATCCTTTCTTGGATAACCAAAGGTATCGGCGCCCTCCCTTCCATGTCCCGGAAGCACCACAAGCACGGGATTGCCCCACGCATCGATGGGCATGAAGGCGTGAAACTCTTCATCGCCGCCGGAGACTGGAACATTCACCTCGACATGCTGCAGCATGTCGGGCGAGATGGCCGCAAGAATGGTTCGACTGGCTGGACGCTCATTCAACATCAACATGAACCAGGCTCCGATCCCCTCATAGACGGCATGCCCTCCCCCGGTACACCCCTCGACCTGGCACCACTGCGAACAGACCAGTTGTGATTCACTGGGCAGTTCGCTGGTGTTGAAATCAAGTACCTGATCGAGGCCTCCACCGCACCCGTCACACCCATTGCCACCAGCAAGAACGGCCCCGAGGTTCAACTCGTAACGAGATCCCCTGAAAGCCCCCTGGTCTGGATCAGGCTGTCCGTTGATGCCGTAGGTCGGCTCCCTTCCCTCCAGGAGTGCGTACTCCTGCGTCGCAGCGTCAAGCAGGGTCAGTAGATCTTCCGTACGTCGGATATCCGAGGAACCCAGGATTGCGGAACCGACGCTCAAGGAAAGCCCCGCAAGGATCGAGATGATGAGAATGGCCACCATCAACTCGACCAGGGTCCAGCCACCACGATGTTGCAGGCGGACATTCATGAGCCCACCTCCACGATGTTGTCTGTATTGACCTCTTCGGTAGGTGGCACCGACCATTCCGTGAACGGGGGAAGCCCGCCCCAGTTGTAGTGCCATCCGTCATTGAAGTTCGTGCCGTCGTTCCCACCGATACCGAGAAAATCGTTTCGCTGCCAGTTGTTCGACTGCCTGTCTGGCCCAGGAGAGAAGAAGGCGAATTCGCCGCTCTGGAGTTCGTAGGACGTGGATGAATCACCAAGCGTACCCCCGCCATCAAGCACGCTGTTGAAATCTCCGTACTGGCCCCCATCCTGAGGAACAAGGAAATCCGTCATCGTGCCCGGATCGAACTCCCATGGCCTGAGAACGATGAACTGGGAGAGGCTTGGGGTGTAGGGAGCATTGGATGCCGGGTAGGAGCGGGACAATGCGCCGGTGGGATAGTTCAATCGGTAGTAGCGAATCGGCGACCCCCACGCATCGCAGATGACCTTCGGCCCCTGTGGGTCGTAGCCCGCATCTCCCGGGAAGTAGACGGTCGGCTGGGAGGACACGGGATCGATTGCTCCCGTCCAACTACCCGGCACTGTTTCAGTCGCGTTTTCCCATCCGAGCGTTCCCACAACACCTCGTTCGGGGAGTTGAAGGTATGGGCCCAGCACCTGGCCCTGGCTTTCAGCCTTCCCCACAGAGAATCGTTCCAGGCGACCGGCAAGAGAACCTCGCTTGGAGACGGTCGATGCAATGGAAGAGGTCCATATGCCGTCAAAGCCTGGATTCCTGATTCCAAATCGCACGGACTCATCCGGGTAGTCATTGGCTGGGTCCGGATCATTCCCACTCGCATCCCGCCAGCCATTGGGCGCATACGCCTGGGCAAATGAGCTGTCCTGCGAGAATCCGTACCCATCTTCCCCGTGGTGACCGTAACCGAGCAGGTATTCAGCCGGAGAGGTAATCGAATACCACCCCTGCATGCGGTGAAAGATATTGGCGTCATCAAGCTCAGGGGGGTCCATGATCGAACGATCCTCGTCGAGCACTGGAGGAAGGTAGCCCACGTCTTCCCGGAACTGCACCACGCCCTGGGACAGGGATGCCATCGTGGCGCTCGTCGTCACAACGCGAGCCGACTCGCGGGCACCCCCGACAGCCACGACCAGGACACTCATGAGAACCACGATGATTCCCATTGCCACGAGCAGCTCGGTCAAGGTGAAGCCATGCCTTGCATCGAGTGAGTCGTGATTGAAATGCCCTGCTGCCATGCGCAGCTCCTGTGACAGGTCGGTACTAGTTGGGTTGCGAAACGGACTCGATCATCGAGACCAGGGGCAGGAAGAGTGCAAGCACGATGGTCCCGACGACGCCACCCAGGACCACCACGAGGAGTGGCTCAAGGAGGCTCAGGAGCGCCTGCACCGCGACATCAACCTCTTCGTCGTAGTTGTCGGCAATCTTGATGAGCATGATGTCCAGATCGCCTGTCTCTTCACCAACGTCGATCATGTTCACGACGAGCGAATCACAGACCTTCGATTCACGCAGGGGCTCTGCGAAACTCTCGCCCTCGCGGATGGAGTCATGGACACGCGTCAAGGCTCGCTCGAAGACCCAGTTGCCGGATGTCTCGCGAGTAATGTTGATCGCCTCGAGAATCGGAACACCGGCCGAGATCAGCGTGCCAAGTGTCCGGCTGAAACGAGCTACGGCCGTCTTCTCGATGAGACTCCCGAGCACCGGAACCTTCAGCAGGATCCAGTCGATGGACGCCCTGCCGAAGTTGGTCTTCCGGATGAGTTTCAACAGCGCAAAGAGGAGGAATGGTGAACAGATGACAATGACCCATCCAGGAACGGCCTGGTCAGGCATGGTGCCTGCAACCCAGGCACTGGCATCGATCAGCCAGAGTGTCAAACCAGGCAACTCGACCTCGAAGTCGTTGAAGATGTCCTGAAACTTCGGGATGACGAAGTACATGATGCCGGTGACAATGACCACCGCGATGATGATCACGAGGACCGGGTAGATCATCGCGCCCTTGATCTTTGCACGAAGACGCTGGGCCTTCTCCATGAAGTTCGCCAGGCGCTGCAGGATGATGTCGATGACACCACCGATTTCACCGGCGTTGACCATCTTGGAATAGAGGCGGTCAAACGCCTTGGGGTGCTTGGCCATGGCATCCGACAGTGTCGAACCTGCCTCGACGTCCTCGACGATGTCACCAAGAATCGACTTGAGTTTGCCTGGCTTCTGCTGGGTCTCGAGGATCTGGAGTGAACGCAGCAGCGGCAGACCGGCGTCCTGGAGAGTCGACAACTGGCGGGTGAACTGCGTGATTCGCTTGAGCTTGACACGGCCGAAGCTCAGCGAAAGGTTGATATCACCCTTCTTCTTCTTCGCCTTGCCTTTGCCACCCCGCGGCTTTCGCCCTTTCCGCTTGCTTCCCTTGCCTCCATCGTCCTTGACCTTCTGTTCTCGAACCGACGTTGGAAAGAAGCCCTGACCGCGGATCTGCTGGATCGCGTCATCACTCGTCGATGCGTCAACGGAGCCCTTCTGGGGCTTCCCGGATGCATCAAGCGCTTCGTACTGGTAAGTCGGCATGATTCGTTCCTGTCATCGCACTGCTGCGAGCTTCATTCCTCTTCACTGATGGTTTCGCGAAGAACCTCGTCGATCGTGGTTCTTCCGTCATAGATGCTCAGGAGTCCTGATTCCCGCAACGTACGCATCCCCCGTTTTCTTGATTCCTGCTTCAGGTGCGCCGTCGACGCCTGCTTCATGACAAGCTCTCGCATGGTGTCGTCCATCTGCATGCGTTCGAATATCGCAAGTCGACCCTTGTAGCCGCTGCTGTTGCAACTGTTGCAACCTCGACCCCTGAAGAACGTTCGACCGGAAACATCTGCAGGACGAAGTTCAAGCTCCATGAGCTCGGACTCGGAAGGCGTGTATTCCTCCTTGCACTTGCTGCAGATCCGCCTGACCAGCCGCTGCGCGACGATTGACTCGATCGTTGCAGTCAGCAGGAAACTTTCCACGCCCAGGTCGACAAGCCTGATGATCGTCGATGGCGCATCATTCGTATGCAGTGTCGAGAAGACAAGGTGACCTGTAAGCGAAGCCTGCACGGCGATCTGCGCCGTTTCAAGGTCACGGATTTCACCCACGAGGATGACATCCGGATCCTGGCGAAGGAACGAACGCAGGAGCTTGGCAAACGTCAACTCCTGGTCGACGTTCACCTGGCACTGGATCAGCCCGTCGATGTCGTATTCGACCGGATCCTCTGCCGTCAGGATCTTTGTTTCGGGTTCATTGAGCTCACTCAACGCGGCGTAGAGCGTGGTCGTCTTTCCTGAGCCGGTCGGACCGGTAATGAGAACAATGCCGTTGGGCCTCTTGATGAGCTCCCGCATGCCCACGAGTTCGTCATCCCTGAAACCAACCTTGTCGAGGCTCAACTGGACATTGCCACGATCAAGAACACGCATCACGACCGACTCGCCGAACATGGTCGGCAAAACGGAGACACGAAGATCGATCGGCGACTGGTTGACGGTCAACTCAATGCGGCCGTCCTGGGGAAGTCGTCGCTCAGCGATATCCAGATCCGCCATGACCTTGATTCGTGAAACAATCGGCAGTGCCAGGTGCGGTGGAGGCGGAACCATTTCGTACAGGACACCGTCAATGCGATATCGCATCTTGAACTCACTCTCGAAGGGTTCGAAATGGATATCACTGGCCTTGTCCTTGATCGCCTGCAGGAGCACCAGGTTCAGAAGCCTGACAACCTTGTTGTCTTCCGTAGCTGTTACAAGTTCCTCCAGATCAACGGAGTCTCCCCTGCCTGCCAGCGCAGAGAGTGCAGCGCTGTCACCAAGTTCGGACATCACGTCAACCATCGACGTGGTTGCCTTCCCGTAGAAGGCGTCGAGGACTGCGTCGACATCGGATTCAGGAGAAACAACTGCCGTTACATTGAACCCCATCAGGAGGCGGAGGTCATCGACTGCTCGAAAGTTGTCGGGGGACTTCATTGCAATGGAAAGCGTCTTGGATCGCTCGTTGTAGTCAATAGGAACGATCTGGTACGTATTCGCTGTTTCAGCGGGGAGCTGTTCGACCAGGGACTCGTCCAGATCATCCAGATCCAGGCGTACGAAATTGAGACCAGCCTGACCGGCCAGAGCTTCCAGAACATCAATTTCCTCAACCAAACCCAACTCAATCAGGATCTTCCCCAACTGGTCCCGTTCGCCCTTCTCACGCCTGACTCGCTGGACTTTCAATCCCTCGTGAACCTGGTCACGGGTCACCTTGCCGAGCTTGGTCAGGACTCGACCAAATCGACGCCCCTTGAGCTTGGCGACTGGGTCATCGGATGCGCGGTCACGGCTTCGACGACTTGCTCGTTGTTCTGTCGACTTTTCCATTGATTTCAAGCTCCAAGAGCAAGGCTGACCAGCAGCCCCTGTCCAAGGAAGTACGCGTGAAAGGGACTACTAGTATCTTTCATCATCTTGTACTCTATTTCGGCGCACAACAACCTTGCGCTTTCCCAGGAGAAAATACCCGCGCAGGGTGGCGATGGAATGGCCAAAGCCCTCGAAGGCCCAGAAGGGAACGTAATAATGCAGGGGCCCATACTGAACGAAGATAGCCCTGAGGCCGAGGTATGAAATGGCCTATTTGGATGGATTCAAAGACCAGGAAGAGGTAATTATTCTTCTTCGACAACTGGCTTTTTGGGCTTGGGTTCGGATGTGTCAAGCTCGGTTCGACCCACCATGCGGCCTGCTCTATGGACCCTATTGGTCAATTCTCCTGGATCCCGGCTCTTATCAATCATCTCCTCAGCACTGATCATCCCCTTCTCAAACAAGGACCAGAGGCTGTCGTCAAGCAGTTGCATGCCGAATTTTCGCCCTGTCTGAATAGAGGAATCGATCCTGAAGGTCTTATTTTCCCGGATGAGGTTTGCGATGGCAGGGGTCACGACAAGAAACTCGAAGGAAGCCACCCGTCCGACCTTGTCGACCCGGGCAAGCAGGACTTGCGAAAGAACCGCTATCAGGGAGGTCGACAACTGAACACGAACCTGGGCTTGCTGGTTGGTCGGGAATGCATCAATCACACGGGTAATGGTTCCCGAAGCACCTGTGGTATGCAGGGTGGCAAACACGAGGTGACCCGTTTCAGCTGCCCGAACCGCCGCCTCGATCGTTTCAAGGTCACGCATTTCACCTACCAGAATCACATCCGGATCGGCTCGAAGTGCACGCCGAAGTGCTTCGGCGAAGCTCATGACATCCACTCCAACCTCTCGCTGGTTGATGAGGGATTTCTTGTGATAGTGGTAGTACTCGATCGGATCTTCAACAGTGATGATATGCCGATCAAGGTTGATATTGATGTGATTGATCATCGATGCAAGAGTCGTCGTCTTGCCCGAACCCGTCGGCCCTGTCACGATGAACAGCCCACGGGGGCGACGAATCAACTCCCCGATGATCGGCGGCAGACCGATCTGATCGAAGTCAAGAAGATCATTTGGAATCAACCGGAGGGAAAGGGCGATATCACCACGCTGCCTGAAGATCGCAACCCTGAAACGAGCCTCGGTGCCATAGGCAAACCCAAAGTCGGCACTTCCTTCTTCCTGCAGTTCCTGCTGGGCACGCTCAGGTGTAATGGACTTCATGAGGGCAACGCAGTCATCCGCGTCAAGCACCTTGGTGTCCAGATTCCTCAAGCCACCATGCAATCGCAGGGTCGGCTTTCGACCCACCGTCAGGTGCAGGTCTGATGCGCCCTGGCGTATGACCGTATCAAGCAATCGGTCGATCTGGATGGTGGACATGTTCTATCTCCGTAGGGAATCAACTTCCCACTGAAACTGTCATTGTAACCGATCGTCGGCCTTGTTCCCTCTGCAACTTGCCCTCTACTCCATGTCTACATTTTCCGACATCAACTGCTCTGACTGGGCAAATCTGGCAATTTCCTCGGCAGTCGTATCACCCCGGAGGATCTTGATCTTTCCATCGTGCAGAAGGGAACGCATTCCTGCGCGAACTGCAGCAGCTCGAATCTGTCCAATGGATGCCCTGCTGAATGCAAGCTCCCTGCACTCGGTATTCATCTGCATGAGTTCAAAGATCGCCTTCCTTCCCCTGTACCCCAACTGGTTGCATTGGGAGCACCCCACGGCCCTTTGCACTTTCCCTTCGGCCTCCGCAAGCGTAAGCCCGACCGCCGAGAGCATCTTCGGGTCTGGATCAGGGTCGATTTCCCTGCACGCGGGGCACAAGAGGCGGATCAATCGCTGTGCCATGATCGCCTGGATCGAACTGGCAGCCAGGTATGGCTTGACTCCCATGTCGATGAGCCGGGTAATGGCGGAAGGAGCATCATTCGTATGCAATGTCGAGAACACCAGGTGACCTGTCAAAGCTGCCTGGATGGCGATATCCGCCACCTCCCGGTCACGAATTTCACCGATCAGCACGATATTCGGCGCCTGGCGAAGCATCGACCTGAGAATCGAGGAGAAACTCAGCCCGATGGACTCTCGTACCTGGCACTGGTTGATGCCCGTAAAGGAATACTCCACTGGATCCTCTGCAGTGATGATCTTCCGATCCGGACGATTCAACATGTCCAGCGCCGAATACAAGGTTGTTGTCTTGCCTGAGCCGGTGGGACCGGTGACAAGGAAGATGCCGTTGGGTCTTCGAATGATCTTGTTGAACGTCTCAAGGTGATCTGGTTCGAACCCGAGATTAGGAAGGCCGATTCGTACTGAATCTGGCCTGAGAATACGAAGGACGACCGACTCGCCGTGGTACGCGGGGCAGATGCTCACACGGAAGTCGATCGAATCTTCGTCGACCTGCATCTTGATACGCCCGTCCTGGGGCACTCTCTTCTCCGCGATGTTGACTCCGGCCATGAGTTTCAAACGGGCGAGAAGCGCTGCCTGCATCCGCTTGGGCAGCTGGTCACGAAGATGGCAGACACCGTCAATCCGATACCGAAGCAGGACACGGTCCTCCATGGGCTCAACGTGAATATCCGAAGCCCGCCCACGAACTGCTTCCTGGATGATCTTGTTTGCAAGTTTCACGACAGGCGCAGACTCTCCTACTGCAATGTCAACTGACGTGTCGACAGAGGTGTCAACCGTGACATCGATCGATTCAGTTACGAGAGAGTCGTTGGACAGCATGGAGCCGCCACCAAGATGCTCGTCGATGTAGGCCTTGATCGCCCCGCGAGGAGACAGCACCGTTTCAAGTTCGACATTCAACCTGAAACGAAGCAGGTCAAAGAGTTCAAGATCCATGGGATCATGAATGATCAGTCGAAGCCTGCCACTCTCCTTGCCACGCGGGAGGACCAGGTGCTTTCGAATGATCTCGGACGGCGCCCCGCCCAAATCGATTCCCTCAAGATCCGATTCATTCTTGAGTGGGTTGAAATCCATCTCAAACTGCTCAGCAAGCGCCTGTGCGATTTCAACTTCACTGCAGTATCCCGCCTCGATCAACGCCTCGCCCAATCGCTTCCCCGAGCCAGAGGCGAGCTTGATGCCCTTCTGGAGTTGCTCCTCGGCCACAGCCTCGTTTCTCTTGAGGATGACACCCAGTTTCTCTCGTGGTTTTCTCGACCGTCGTGCCATGGTGCTCTGCTTGTTCCAATCAGGGCTTCTTCGCCGTATCAACTCAGTACTGCTGCCAAGAGCGTAGTATTGCCACTGTACCCATACCCCTGCAAGACGCGTCCCTACATCGGCCCCCCGGGGCCCGAATCTCCAGACAGCCCAGGACAGGAACCTTCGATTCAGATGCCCAGGATTCTTGTTACAGCCGGACCTACACGGGAGTCCATCGACGCTGTTCGATACCTGTCAAATCGTTCCTCAGGCAAGGTTGGCCTTGCCATCGTTGAAGCTGCCCTGGGGCTGGAGTGGCCTGTAACCCTGCTCTTGGGGCCAGGTACAGAGTATCCCCCAAGCCACCCGCTCCTGAAGACCCTCAGTTTTACCACTGCAAATGAGCTTCAAACTCTCCTGGAGGCCAAATGGCCGGAATCCGACATCCTGGTCATGGCAGCTGCAGTTGCTGATTTTCGTCCAAAGTGCCCTTTGGCAGGTGTAAAAATGAAGCGAGAAGGGGCCCTCACTCTTGATTTGGAGCCAGTTGAGGATCTGCTGGCAGGCTTGGCCGCCTCAAGTACACCAGGGCAGATCCGCATCGGGTTTGCCCTTGAGGATCCCCAGGATCTCCTGGAACGTGCGGGCAGGAAACTTCGAACGAAGGATCTTGATCTCATTGTCGCCAACCCCTTGTCGACCATGGACTCGGACTCCATCGAGGCGACATTGATCCATCGTGATGGGCACTGTGAAGAACTGCCGGGTCCAACATCGAAGAAGGAGTTTGCCAAGTGGCTTCTTGAACGGATCTCCTCATTGATGCACACGTGCCGATAGGCCTTGCACGCAACCCGGTTCAACACATGATCAAGTACCATCCCGCCTTCAAATGAGCGCCTCGGATCATCACGAAACGATGGGGCATGGACAGAAGCCACGCGTCTCTGCGGGCATCTTTGCCTTGCTTGGGACGATCGTCATCGCAGGCTGGGTCCTGGTACATGCCTACAACGGCGGGCACCATGCGCCGCATGTCGCGCATGACACTGCAATCACGGATCATGCTGATCAATCACTTGTGGAACTTTCGCATGAAGCTGGCAGCGAAGATGTGGAAGAGGAACATGCTGAATCCCCTCCACTCTGGGGAATCGGAATCCTTCCATTCATCCTGATCCTCGGATGCATAGCGATTCTCCCACTCATTCCTGCAACTGAACATTGGTGGGAAAGCAATCTCAGCAGGTATGTCGTGGCCGTGGGACTTGGACTATGCACCATTGCCTACTTCTGGACAACGATGGGAATCGACTCGGTAGGCGCCACGCTCGACCACGCGTTGCTCCTGGAATACGTGCCATTCATAGTGCTCCTCTTCAGTCTCTATGTCATCAGTGGCGGCATCCAGCTTTCAGGTGACGTTCCGGCCCACCCGCTGACGAACACGGCCTTCCTGGCCATCGGCGCACTTGCAGCCAGTTTCATAGGCACAACGGGCGCGAGCATGGTCCTCATCCGCCCGATCCTGAAGACCAATCGTGAGCGTCGCTACAAGGTGCATACGATCGTCATGTTCATCTTCCTGGTAAGCAACATCGGTGGCTCCCTGCTCCCCATCGGTGATCCCCCGCTCTTCCTTGGCTACCTCGCAGGTGTTCCGTTCTTCTGGACCCTTGAACTCTGGCCACAATGGCTGGCAGCCTGCTGCATCCTGCTTGTGGTGTACTGGATATGGGACTCGATCCTGTATCGAAGGGAGTCTGATGCGGCGATTGCCTTCGATGAAACGAACGTCCAGCCCCTGAGGCTCCATGGATCCATCAACTTCATCTGGCTGCTGAGTGTGATCATCTGCGTGGCGTTCATCAATCCCTCGAACCCGGTCCCGGGGACACACTGGTATCCGTTCGAGTTCTTCCGGGAACTGGTCATGCTCTTCCTGGTGGCAGTCTCACTTCTTACGACCTCCAAGGGCATACGGGAAGCCAACCACTTCAACTACCACGCCATCCTCGAAGTTGCCGCCTTGTTCATCGGCATCTTCATCACGATGCAGGTGCCCCTGGCTGTGCTCAATGCACATGGAGCCGGCATCACATCCGAGTTCAACGAGCCATGGATGTACTTCTGGATGACGGGAATCCTCTCCAGCGTCCTTGACAATGCACCGACCTACCTGGTGTTCTTCAACCTGGCCCAGACAGGAACGATCCCGGAAGGGGTGGAGGCCCTGAGCCTCGGCGGCGGGGGCACCATTCCAGTCGACATGCTCGTGGCCATCAGCCTCGGTGCGGTCTTCATGGGATCGATGACCTACATCGGCAATGGCCCCAACTTCATGGTGAAAGCCATCGCGGAAAGTGCCGGGGTCAAGATGCCCAGCTTCATAGGCTTCGTGTTCAAGTACAGCATCCCCGTCCTGATCCCGGTGTTCCTGCTCATCGTCCTTGTCTTCCTTGTCTTCTGAGGAAGGCCTCCATGCTAGAATCCGGGCATGAACTGCACGGTCAATGGAGATGCGATGACCTTCAAGAGGTCGATGAAACTGGATGAACTCCTTGTCGAGTTGACCATGGACTCCAGGCCTTGCGCCGTAGAAGTCAACCGGGAACTTGTTCCACGTGCCTCGCACCAGAGTCACCAGCTGGCCGATGGCGACGTCATCGAAATCGTCACGCTCGTCGGCGGCGGCTGACATGGAAGGGATGCCATGACCACCACTGCAACAACAGCCAATGCCTCCGGGCTTCAACTGGGCCCATTCATGCTCGAGGGCCGCCTGATAGTTGGGACTGGAAAGTACGAGAACAGCCGTGTCATGCAGGACGCGATCGATGCCTCCGGGGCCTCCGCGGTGACTGTTGCCGTCCGGCGTGAACGACTGGTCGATGACCAGGGGCGATCACTCCTCGATGACCTTGATCTCGATCGATACACCGTTCTCCCGAACACCGCCGGCTGCTTCAATGCAGCCGATGCGATCCGAGTCGCGCGACTGGGCAGGGAACTGCTCGAGCAACTTGGCAATGCAGGAAGCGAATGGGTGAAACTGGAAGTCCTCGGTGACACGACGACCCTGCTTCCTGATCCAGTCGGAACACTGGAAGCATGTCGCGAATTGACCGCGGATGGTTTCAGCGTGCTCTGCTACACCTCGGATGACCCGATCATGGCGGTTCGACTCCGCGATGCAGGCGCCACCAGCGTGATGCCTGCCGGCAGCCCCATCGGCTCTGGACGAGGGATCGCCAACCCTGCGGCGATCTCGATCATCCGTGACCTGCTGAAGAATCCTGAGCACGGCGGCGACCCGACGTATCCCCTCATTGTCGATGCAGGAGTGGGAACACCCAGCGATGTCACGCTTGCCATGGAACTTGGCGCTGATGGCGTGCTCCTCAACACGGGCATCGCCCATGCACAGGACCCCGTCCAGATGGCCCATGCGATGCGACACGCCTGCCAGGCCGGATTCATGGGATTCCGCAGTGGACGCATTCCCAGGAAACTCTACGCAACTGCATCCAGTCCATGGGCTGGAGTAGTTACCCAGATCCCCGGGGAATAACACCCCACTTCCGTCTCAATGCTCTACCCGCCTGCCCAGCAGCGGGGATATCTCGGCAACCTTCGCCTCCACTGTGTCCTGGTCCATGCCTTCCAGGTTCAGTCGAAGCAGGGGCTCGGTGTTGCTCGGACGCACGTTGCACCACCAGTCACCCAGGTCCACCGTCACGCCATCGAGTTCGTCAACCTGCGCATCGGGGTAGGCAGACTTCAAGGCCTGCATTGCAGCCTTCTTGTCGGGAGTCTCGAAGTTGATCTCCCCGGATTGCACACGATCCCTGAACGGCGAGATGCACTCGCTGAGTGGACGACCCGCTTCAATCAATGCACTTGCCACCAGGGCGAAGGCCATCGCTCCTGAATCGGCGTACCAATTGTCGCGAAAGTAGAAGTGCCCCGACAGTTCTCCGCCGAAGACAGCATCGTGTTTCGCCATTTCCTGTTTCATGAAGACGTGCCCGACACGGGAACGAACGGGAGTCCCCCCCGCCCGGGCAATTGCATCCTGCACGCAGTGGCTTGATCGCAGGTCATAGACAATGGCCCCTTCGCCATCCTGGGCAGCAAGAAATCGTTCCGACAACCACGCTGTCAGGAGGTCACAGCCGATCACGCCACCCTGCTCATCTACCACCATGCATCGGTCTGCGTCTCCATCAAAGCAGATGCCTGCATGAGCGCCCTCTGCAACGACTGCATCCCGGACCCATTGCAGGTTCGCCTCTACCAGTGGATTGGGTTCATGGACAAAGGATCCAAGATCGTTGTCAAAATGGATTCGGATGAGTTCGAGCCCCGGCACGGCGTCGAACAGCTTCGGAATCATCGTGCCAGCCATCCCATTGCTGGCATCGATGGCAAGTCGAACCACCTTGGAACCATCCTGCAGTCCTGGATCGAGGAAGCGGAAGACGTGGGCGCGATATGCCTCCCAGAGATCCGCCTCCGACCGACTTCCCCGCTGCTCTCCCATGTCGTCAGGTGCACCTTCTGCTCGCTGGCGAATGTCATCCAGCCCGGTATCCCGCCCCACCGGCTTGGCGTGCGCAGCGCATATCTTGAATCCGTTGTACTGGGCCGGGTTGTGGGAGGCCGTCGTCTGGATGCCACCATCCGCCCCGAGATGATTGACCGCAAAGGCTATGAAGGGAGTGTCAACCAGTCCCACGTGCACGATGTCGACACCCCGGGCACGCAAGCCCTCCTCCAACGCTGCAACCAGGTCGGGTGAGGACAATCGCATGTCGTGGCCAACGGCTATGGTGACCTGTTCACCAGTCGCCTTCCCCGACTGCTCGATGAACCAGTCGGCCGCTCCCCAGCCAATGCGACGTGCAACGTCTTCATTCAAGGGATCCGGGTAGACGGCACGAACGTCATATGCCTTGAAGACTGATGAAAGCACTCGTTGTTCCTTCCTGAAAATGGCCCTGCATCATAGTCAGGTTGCATGACCGGGCATTCAGCAACCGTTGACCGGCTCGCCAAGATCCTCCACCGGCACTCCTTCTGGAACAGAGGCCAGGAAGAGTCGGCCGTAGCCTTTCGTAACAATCCTCGGGTCGAGTACAGCCACGATGCCCTCATCCATCGAAGACCTGATCAATCGTCCGATGCCCTGCCTGAATCGTATGACCGCCCGAGGAACCTGGAACTCCATGAACGGGTGTCCTCCCCGGTCGATGATGCGTTCACTTCTTGCTTCCACGATGGGCAGATCTGGAACCTCGAACGGAAGACGCGTGATGATGACATTTCTCAACTGGTGCCCCCTGACATCGACTCCCTGCCAGAAACTCGTTGTTCCCAGAAGAATCGAATGGTCATCGTCCCGGAATCGCTCCATCAATTGCCCGGGCGTACCATCCCGACCCTGAACAAGCACGGGGCCGATCGACCCGAGACCGGGGCCGGCCTTGTCGGCGACGGCATGGATCATCCTGAAACTCGTGAAGAGGATGAAGGCGCCTCCCCGGGTCTGTTCGACAAGCGACGTGATCCGGGAGACAAGAGCCTCCAGGTGATCCGGCGAGGAGGGCAGTGGCATCGATCGATCTACCAGGAGGCGCATCTGGTCCGCATAGTGGAACGGGCTGGCCAGTTGCTCGGCATCTGCGCCTTCGCACCCAAGCCGCTCGGAAACATGTGAGAAATCACCTTCCCCGGTTGCAAGAGTTGCCGAAGTCATCGTGACCGAAGCTCCTGAATCAAAGAGATGCTCTCGGAGCACGGAGGCGACTTCGACCATCATGCATCGAAGTCCAGGCCGAGGCCCCTGCTGTCGACCACCCCGACCCTTCACGGGATCCGTTCCATCAATCCAGTACACCGCGCCAGGGATCTCCTGCATGAGCAGACGTCGTACATCCTCTCCCTCGGCCCGCACACGCTCCGCATATCGTGCGCATTCCGCAACGTCTGCTTCATCAGGCAGCTGAGACTGCAGGAGCAGCAGCGACTTCTCGAGTTCCCTGAATTGCCCCGTCAACGTGTTCTGGATGATTGACGGGGTGACGATCCGCCCATTTGACTGACCATGGGCGCGGTGCCACTCCAACAGGGAACTGAAGAAGTCGCTTGTCGCGGAAGCAGCATGAACAACCTGCTCCCTGCAAGCTGCGACAAACGAACCTGCTCCCGGGGTGTCCTCAAGGGCCGCAAGAAATCCCTTGCGTTTCCGAGGCTGCCACAGCAGTCCAAGGAGATGTTCCAGACCTCGCTCGGTAACGCGAAGTCCGAAGTGATTCGCAGCAACATCCTCTATGGCATGCGCCTCGTCGAAGATGACATGGTCATAGCGTGGAAGCACCGAGTTCCCGGTAATCCGGAGAGCAAGGTCGGAGAAGAACATCGCGTGATTGCATACCAGCAGATCCCCCTGCTCCATCGCCCTTCGTGCTTCCTGGTAGAAGCAGGAGTCATACGTGGGACATTTCCGCCCAAGGCAGTTGCCCGAGTCGGATTGCGCATGATCCCATGTCGCCTGTCGCTGAAGCACGGGCAGAGTTGCAAGGGTTCCGTCCCGTGTTTCCTCGGCCCAGGCATCGATCTCGTGCAACGACCGACGTGACGCGGCATCACTGAAGAGACGCTGCTCACGCGACAGTGCAAGAGAAAGGCGACGTTTCGACAGGTAGTTCCCCCGACCCTTGACAAGCACCGCCCTGCAGGGGCCCGGCAGCAACGAACCGAGAAAGGGAACATCCCGCCCCATCAACTGCTCCTGGAGCGCAATCGTGTTTGTCGCGATGATGACCCGCTCCCCATGGGTGACGACACGCTCCATCGCCGGTATGAGGTAGGCAAAGGACTTTCCAAGGCCAGTCCCGGCCTCGATGAGCAACTTGCCCCGTGATGCCATGTTCCGGCGAACACTTCGGGCCATCTCTACCTGCGTAGGCCGCATCTCCCATCCATCAAGCCTGGAAGACACTGGGCCCTCGTCTCCCAGCACGCATATGGGATCGAAACTCATCGACTCTTCCCCCGGGATCTGGAATCGCAGCCGATTGGCTGGCGACGCGGTTCCCCGGGACGTCGTGGATAGTCAGCCGGCGTCTCGTCGATCTTTTCAACGACTACGATCGTTCCCGTCCCCGTTCGTCGCTGGTCGATCACCCTGCTCCTGAGTACGTCCAACGCTCGAGCGGCATCCTTCAACTCCTCGCCTGCACGCTCTCCCTTGATCGCAAGGAGAAGCCCCCCGACTCGAACAAGGGGCATCGCCAACTCAAGAAGCACGGGCATGGGCCCGACCGCCCGCGCCACGACGACGTCGTAGTGGTCCCGATGCACGCAACCTGGTTCACCGATGATCTCGGCACGTTCATCAAGAACTTCGACATTCGTACAGTCGATGCCGGATGCGGCCTGCTCCAGGAAACGAGCCTTCTTGCCAGTGGCCTCCAGGAGCAGAAACTGGACATCGGGCATCGTCACGGCCAGGGGCAGTCCCGGGAATCCGCCGCCACTTCCAAGATCAAGTACACGTCCTGCGCCGGAGGCTTCGATGAGTGGAACAAGCGTCAGGCTGTCGAGCACATGACGATTCCATCCAACGTCACGTTCACGGATACCCGTGAGATTCATGACTGCATTTGCTTCAAACAACAGGTCGAGGAATCTTCCCAGTCGATCAAGCTCACCATCCTCAAGCTCCATCTGCAACTGGCTCAAGCCCTCATGAAAAGCATGTGGAACATTCGACACGTCAGGACCTTCCTCGTCCACTGAACTCGAAGGAATCTCCCCAGGTCGATTTGCCTGGATGTCTTGCAATACCCACCAGCATCCCAACCATGATCCATGTAACGACCAGGCTTGAACCTCCGTAACTCACGAATGGAAGTGTCATCCCGGTGATTGGCAACAGCCCAAGCGTCATGCCCGAGTTTACGACCATCTGCGCAAGGATGATCGTGGTGATCCCGACCGCCACGAGTTTTCCATATGGGTCTCGACTGAATCCAGCCGTCATGAGACCTCCGATCGCAAGCAGTCCATACAGGCCCCAGACCATCCCGGCCCCGACGGCCCCCCACCGAGTGCAGATGACCGTGAAGATCATGTCATTATGCCGCTCGGGAAGATGGTTCCACTTGAGCAGCATCGCCGCCTCGTATTCCTCGTGACCATGAAGGCCTCCACTGCCGATGAGCGTCATCGACCGGGCTCCCTGGTAGCCGATGTCGTCTTCATATCTTGTATCACTCTGGACCTGGGCAATGAGCGCCTTGATCCGTGCAACCTGGTGGGGACGAAGAAGGGGAGCCATGCATGCTGCCCCGAGCAGGCCCATGAGCATGATCATCCCGAGATCCCGCCACCGTGCGCCTGCAACGACAAGTACGGCAAAGAGCGTCGGAAGGAACAGCATTGCCGTTCCAAGGTCAGGCTCCATGAGCACAAGCGCCATCGGTGCCAATGCAAGCAGGAGAACAGGCACAAGGCCTTTCAAGGACCGATGTGATCGGCGAAACCTCAGGTAGAGAGCCAGGACCAGAATGAAGCCTATCTTCGCCAGTTCGGATGGCTGCAGATCGGTCACGACCAGGCTGATCCATCGCCTCGCGCCATTTCGAGGACGCACCAGCCAATCCGGCACACCAGGCAGAAGGAGAAAGACGAGCATTGCCAGTACCAGTATGTAGAACGGCCAGGCAACCCTGCGAAGATGTCGCGGATGCGGCAAGGCCACGAGCAGGGCCGCAAGGACTCCAAGCCCCAGGAACAGCAGTTGACGAGTTGCAGACTCCGGAGAGGACAGCGCAATGGCTGACGCTCCGACCAATGACAATGCCATGGCCGCTGCAATGCACAACCAGCCTGGATGGAGACCCAGGAGCCGGACCCTGCTGCGAGAGGAAGTTCGCGAACTGGTGACTCGTGGTGACGTGATCGCTGATGACCAGCCGCTCAATGGAATCCCTCCCTTGTCGACTCAGGAAGGTACCCATTGTCCATGAGCGCATGAACGATCTGGTTGGCGATTGGACCGGCAACCCGACCACCACTGCCGCCATGCTCTACGACGACGGCAAAGGCGTACTCCGGCTCCTCCTCCCCAGCGAAACCGACGAACCATGCATGATGCAGTCCATCGATTCGATCATCGTCTCCCAACTGGCCATCTCCATCCAGGTCGATCCGCATGGGAGGCGCCTGTGCAGTCCCCGTCTTTCCCCAGATCCTGACGGGATCGACATCGAATATCGTGTCGTAATCGCCTGGCCCGTATCGAAGACGGCTGCCCGTCCCGTGATTCTTCGTGACAGATGCTTCCAACCCTGCAAGAGCTGCTTCGACAGCGTGATGATCCAGGAGGCGATCTGGATCCGGTGGAGAAGAGTGCACACCCCGGATCAGTGTCGGAGGCAGGCGTCGACCATGCCTTGCAAGAATTGCGAATGCATTCGCAGCATGCAGTGGCGTCCAGGTGAAGCGGCCCTGCCCGATTCCAAGCATGATGGCCTCGAAGTCGCTTTCCCCACGCTTGTCCAGTTCAGCAATCTCTTCTCCATCCGGCAGGCTTCCCGGTGATTCTGTGCCCGGGAGACCATTGGCCGATGTCCCGATCCCCAGTTTGCGACCTCCACCGAAGTAACTCATCCAATCGGAAATACGGGCAAGCCCCAGACGAGCCCCGAGCTCATAGAAGAAGCAGTTGCATGATCTCGCCAACGCCTCTTCAGCCTGCAACGAACCATGCGTTGCCATGCCATTGGCCTGTCGATAAATCCAGCAACGTGCGACATTCGGCTGCGTGGGAAAGTGATGGCCCTTGCACGTAATTGAATGATCCAGTGAATACGCCCCATCCGTCACTGCCGCAGCAAGTACAAGTGGCTTGACGATTGATCCGGGCGGATAGACCGCTTCCGAAACACGGTCAAGCCATGGAGCACGAACTTCACGCTCAACATCGCTCAACTCGTCTTCGACGGACCTGCCTGGGAATGATGCCATGGCGAGAATTTCGCCGGTCTCTATCTCCAGTACCACAACTGCTGCATTCAGCGAACTGCCGGCGGCAAGTTGTGAATCCCCATGCCATGACTGGACTGTCGTCAATCCAAACCCGCTGGAAAGGAGGGCTTCCAGGTGTGCCTGCAGTTCTATGTCAATGGTCAACTGGACGTTGGCACCAGGCACCGGTTCCACTCTCGTCTCGCTGGAACGATCGCGACGGCGATTGATGGAGCCACGTGTGCCACGAAGTTCATCCTCCCAGCCAAGTTCGATGCCGTGTGAGCCGGTTTCGTCGTCAATCATGTACCCACCGGGATCAACCGTGCCTGTACGAGCGTTTCGGAATGGACGACGCTCCATGTCTTCCTCCCAGATCCCCCTTCGAACTTCACCAATGATCTGAATGCCCACATCGTTCACCCGGATTGATATCGGATCATTGGTATGAAGGCCCCGCGGCAACCCATCACCGTCAATGATGACTCGCTTGACCGATTCCGGTCGCCAGCGGGTTCGGGAATATTCCACCTTGACCAGTTCGGGATAGACCGCCTCCAGTTGCTGGAGACGCATGGCCTGGGCATCGTCTACATTCGGCAGGATCACATGAAACGCTTCCTGTTCAGCAATCGGGCGTTCCCGGAACTCCGGCGCATCGGCAAGGTTTCCAAACCTGGTTTCATGCTGTTGACGCTGTCGCTGCCAGACAACTGCTGCCATGTGCTGAACTCGCTGGAGGATCTGGTTTCGAGTCGCCTCGAGCTCGGTTGGAGACTGCCCCGATGTCCTTGACAGCAACTGCCAGATCTCGCCAACCTCCTCTTCATATGGCAGGCGTTGCTCCTGGATCAAGTCATCCCGTTCTCCAGGTCCCAATGCTCGCCAACGCTCCGATCCGACGGATTCCCGTGCAGCCCTCGCGGCTTTTTGATCAATCCAGGCACCTGTTATCACGTCGTAGGAAAGCGATACGTCATAGGCTGGTCGATCTTCGGCAAGAACCCGGCCACGGCGATCGAGGATGCTCCCTCGCCATGTCGGAAGCCATGTCTGCACCTGGAGCCTGGACTGGGCAACCTGGAGGTGCCCCTCCCCCTGGTCAACGGCAAGGCGGAACAATTGTGCTGCAAGGAGAAGATTGACGACCACGGCGCACGCGGCGAGGATCAGCACGCGGCGTTGAAACATTGATTTGCCGAATCTTCGAGTGGTCTGCATGGCCGTCCCTGGCTGTCAAAGCAGTCCTTCTCAATGCAAGGATATGCTTTTCATCGCCAATATGCCGGCTTGAACACCCATTTTCATGATTTCACCCTCCACTCAGAACTGGACCTCCAAGGCCAGGGCTGCTTCCAGGCGATGAAGGTAATCGGGACGGGGAATCGTGACGCATCCAAACTGCTCCAGGTGTGGCGTGGTGAATTGAACATCAAGCAATGTAAACCCTCGTTCCAGAAGGTGTTCTACAAGCCTGACCAGGCAGACCTTGGAGCCATCACGGCCTCGCTGGGGGTCACTGAACATGGATTCACCAAAGAACGCACCACCGATCGCCACCCCATACAACCCTGCCACCAGTACCCCCTCTCTTCGTGCTTCGACGGAGTGGGCCTGCCCCCGATGATGCAGATCCAGGTAGGCCCCGTGGATTCTTGAATCGATCCAGGTCTCCTCGGTACCTCGCGAACCAGCACAGGTCTCTATGACGGCATTGAAGTCCAGATCCAGATCAACCTCGAACCTGCTGGATCGGATTGTTCGTTCAAGTGAACGTGGAACATGAAAATGATCAAGCGGAATGATTGCCCTCGGATCTGGGGCGTACCAATGCAGTTCTCCTGAATCGGGGTCCGCCATTGGAAAGATGCCTTCACGGCAGCCTGCAATGACCAGTTCCGCGGTGCATGGTGCTGGATCATGTTCCATATCTCGTGAAACCTAGCGAGACGCTAAGGTCTTGTCATGTTCCCACTGCTTCCTGCCTTCCTCACATCACTTGCAGCCACCTCCAGCCCGGTGGTCCTCATTACGGAAATCATGTACGACCCCGCCTCCCCAGAGCGAAAAGGTGAGCCGGAATGGGTTGAAATCGCAAACCTCGGCCCGACCCCTGTTGACCTGTCGGGTTGGAGACTCGATGACGAGGATTCGACTGACTGGGGCATCCTGGATGGCTCACTCGAGGCCGGCGGCGTGGCCATCCTCATCAATGGCGACGCCGCATCTCGCGATGACTTTCTTGAAGCATGGACGGATGACCCGGATGCGGATGCGGGATATCTCGTCATCCCCGTATCCTGGGGTTCACTTGCCAACAAGCCGTCCGATACGAATGAAATACTGCAACTCCTCGATGCTGAATCGAATGTCATATGTGAAGTGAACTATGGGCGGGGCAAGGACTGGCCTGATCCGGGCAGGCGTGGCCAGAGCATCTACCTTGAAGAGGCCGACCCGGACCTGGTTTCGAAAGCGGACAACTGGTCACTTACGGAAAGAGACATGGAGGGCAGCCGTGTTGCCTCGGGCAGCGAGGTCTACGTGAAGCCTGACATCGGTTCCCCGGGACACCTGCCCTGGAGACGCCCTGTCACCCCGGGAACACCAATGAAACCAAGACGCCCTGTCACCCCGGGAACACCAATGAAACCACCACCCCTGGAGAAGCCCTCGAAACCGTCCCCAGCCCCCATTCCGGCTGAAGATGAGGATGACATCCCCTACTGACGCCTGCTGGAGGCACCAGGGGCTGCTCCCTCCTTGACTGGGCCTGAAACAGTCTTACAATCGTCGATTCTTCCCTTGTGAGAAGCCGTCGGTGACACGTTTCGTGGCGCCGCATGGGGTCCTTGGTCGCGGTTGACGGGTGGCTCCAGCTTCGGGAATGACAGCCGCGGTATGGTCAGGAAATCCTGTCCATGGTCCGCGACACGTGATGCAGTTCCACCCGGACTCCGGGTGGCAGGAGAACGCGGACGGAAGGGATCATTTCCCTTCACCATCCACACCCAAAATGGCCCGTGGTGTAATTGGTAACACACCTGTTTTTGGTACAGGCATTCCAAGTTCAAGTCTTGGCGGGCCAGTTGAAGTGCTTTCTCATGATTGATCAGACAACAACACGTCGACCCTGTGCTGCAATCATTCTTGCTGCTGGCAAGGGGACAAGAATGGGTGATGATCGACCCAAGGTCCTGCATGAAGTTGCAGGCGAACCCATGGTTCGCTGGGTTGTCAATGCCGTACGGGAATCCGGCGTCAGTCGGATCATCCTTGTCGTCGGCCATGGAGCTGACGATGTCTGCGCCGCATTCCAGAGCGAAGACATCGAGTTCGTGCTCCAGAAAGAACAGCTGGGAACAGGGCATGCCGTGAATGTCTGCCGAGAAACGATGGACGGATTCGATGGCAATGCCTATGTCCTTGCAGGCGACGGGCCGCTGATCAGGCGGGAGACCCTCGTCCAGATGCTCGCTGTTCACGAGGAATGCAACGCAGCGGCAACCCTGGCAACTTCGATCATTGATGATCCAACAGGCTATGGACGAATCATTCGTACTGCCGAGGGACGATTCGACTCGATCATCGAGCATCGGAATGCAACTGATGAACAACTGCAAATCCATGAAATCTATCCCAGCTATGCACTCTTCGACTCGAAGGCCCTCTTCGAGGCCCTTGCGACCCTCGAGCCGAACCCCGTGTCGGGCGAGTACTACCTGACCGAGATTCCCTCGCAACTGTTGGAATCTGGAGGCCGCGTCGAGGTCGTAGCGGCCGTACCGCCGGAAGACGTCCTGTCCATCAACACACCGGATCAACTGGCAGAGGTAGATGCGATTCTCCGAAGCCGGATTGAAACCTCTCTCACGGAGACCACATCATGAGCGCCGTGGACCGAGACCATCTCAAGATCTTTGCAGGCCGAGCCAGCACCGACATCGCTGAAGCCGTCAGCCAGCACCTGATGCTTCCAACAGGACAGGGGACGACGGAACTCTTCCCCGACGGCGAATTGATCGTCCGAGTTGAGGAAGATGTCCGCGGGCGGGACTGCTTCGTAGTCCAATCCACCTGCGACCCGGTGAACGCGAACCTGATGGAGCTCCTGATCTACATCGACTGCCTGAGGCGAGCTTCAGCCAAGCGGATCACGGCGGTCATCCCATACTTCGGATATGCACGGCAGGACCGGAAGGATGCGGGAAGAACCCCGATCACGGCGAAACTGGTCGCCAACCTCATCGTTGCAGCCGGAGCGGACCGCGTGCTCTGCATGGACCTCCATGCGGCACAGATCCAGGGCTTCTTCGACATCCCCGTCGATCACCTCACGGCAGCAACCGTGTTCTGTGATTATTTCAAGGATATCCGGGATGAACTGGGTGAACTGGTCATCGTTTCCCCCGACGTCGGGAACGTGAAGGTGGCCAATGCCTACGCCAGCGTCCTTGATGCCGACCTGGCCATCGTCGACAAGCGGCGGGAATCAGGAATGAAGGTCGCCTCCAGGAACCTGATCGGCAACGTGAAGGACCGGACAGTCCTCATGGTCGACGACATGATTTCCACGGCCGGGACCATCTGCGAAGCTGCAAAACTCGTCATGGAGCAGGGAGCCAATGACGTGATTGCTGCAGCTTCGCATCCCGTCCTCGTTGGACTTGCCCTGGACCGACTCAGGGATGCACCGATCTCTCGAATAGTCATCACCGATTCAATCCCCGACAAGGGCCGACTGGACCCGATCAGGGACAAACTGGTCAGCCTGAGCGTTGCTCCCCTGCTTGGCGAGGCCATACACCGTATTCACCATGACCAATCTGTTTCGGCGCTCTTCCAGAGAGGAACCGGGACCAAGCGTTGACATGAACACCTTCCGGCGCACAGCGCCGCCTGATGAGAAATGAGGAAGAACAATGACAAAAGAAACCATCACCATCGACACACAGACCCGGGAACGTACAGGCTCCCGGTATGCCAACCGCCTTCGAAAGGCGGGCAGGCTCCCTGCCGTTGTCTACGGGGCGAAGATGTCCCCGAAACACGTAAGCGTCGATGAAGAGGAGCTGCTTGGACACCTCCAAAGCGGCGTTCGAGTCGTGAATCTGAATGTAGAGAACGATACCGAGACCTGCCTTGTCAAGGAACTGCAGTTTGGGTTCCTCGGCGACAACATCATTCACGTCGACTTCGCATCCGTGGACCTCGACCAGGTCGTCACCGTGAATGTCGCGGTGAATACGGTCGGCACACCCAAGTTGGCAAGCGAGCCAGGCGCCATGCTTGAAACCGTTCGCAACGAGATCGAGATCCAGTGCAAGGTGTCCGACATCCCCACCGAGATCAAGGTCGACATCACGGAAATGGAGGAGGCCATTACGGTCGCCGACCTTCCCATGCCTCCAGGCGTGACGACGACACTTGAAGGGGACAAGCACATCATCCATATCACCTTCGTGAAGGAGGAGGAAGTGGAAGCCGAGGAAGCCGAAGTCGATGCAGATGGCCAGGAGCCAGAGGTCATCACGAAGGCCAAGGAAGATGAAGGCGATGCAGATGCTTCCGATGCAGCCGCACCGGATGACTCCGATGATGATGGAGGCCAGGCGGGCTGAGCCCACTGGATGGATATGAAGCCATGAAGTTGATCGTTGGAATAGGCAATCCCGGAGTCGAGTACCAGAGGACACGGCATAACGCCGGCTTCGAGGTGCTTGATCGCCTGGCCCGACGGATGGCTCCGGGCGAAGTGGCTCGCAGCCGCTTCAAGGGGTCGACCATCGAGTCGATGGATGGCGAAGAAAAGGTGATCCTGTTGAAACCAGGCACCTATGTCAATCGCTCCGGCGAATGCGTGGCCGAGGCCATTCATTTCTACAAGTTGCAATCGACAGAGGATCTGCTTGTCGTGGTCGATGACACCGCACTGCCCTGCGGCACCATTCGACTGCGTTCCGAGGGAGGCGATGGAGGACACAACGGACTCCTCAACATCAACCAGCATCTCGGCGACGATGCCTGGTGCAGGCTCAGGCTGGGGATCGATGCTCCACACCCGAACCAACCACTTGAAAAGTATGTGCTGGAGCGGTTCAACCCCGACCAGCAGGACACCATGGACGATTCGTATGAACGAGCCGTCAATGCAGCGACGTGCTGGATCCAGAATGGCATCACGTCCGCGATGAATCAATACAACAACGGCTCACAAGCCGACTGAACACATGAAGAAGGAAGACCAGAACGATGTCTGACAACGAGAAACGCATATACGAGGGCATGTTCCTCTTTCCACAATCATCGCTTTCCAACATGCAGGAAGCCAGCGATCACATTCAGGGCCTGCTGACGCGGGTTGAAGCAGAAGTCGTGAGCTTCAAAAAATGGGACGAGCGACGACTGGCGTATGAGATCAACGGAAACAAGCGAGGCGTTTATTTCCTCTGCTACTTCAACTGTGACCCCACCCAGATCGAAGTCTTGGAGCGATTTTGCAACCAATCCGAGTCCCTCCTGCGATGCCTGGTGACACGCGCAGACCACATCAACCAGGAGGAGATCGAGGCCGCTGACGGCCGAGAGAGCCTTGCGGATGAAATCAAACTTCGGGAAGAACAGGCTGCAAGTGCCAAGGACAGTGGCGATGCCAGTTCCTACGTCACGGTCGGCGGAAAGGCTGATGCAGAGGCGAAGGAGTCAAAGGAAGATGCCGCGGACCCAGCACCGGAATCCAAGGAATCCCCTGCCGAAGCGAAATCATCCGAGACTCCGGAGGAAGATGCCGCGGATCCAGCACCGGAATCCAAGGAATCTGCTGCTGATGCCGAGGCCTCGGAAACCCCGGAGAAGAATGACGACGACCAGGACGAACCAGCTGCAGAAGCAACCGCAGAGGCCTGATTTCCAGTTGCGAAGTTCTGCCAGCACCTGCCGGACCTGCAGGTGCTTCGAGTAGGATGCTCACTCAAGATTCACTGAACCCACCAGCAAGGAAGGAAGCAGATCATGGCCGGCAACCTCAACAAGGTGTTCCTCATGGGGAACCTCACGCGTGACATTGAACTGAAGCACACTCCCTCGAACAACACCGCTGTCGCGAACATCGGCATCGCCGTGAATCGCAAGTATCGAGTCGGGGATGAAAACCGTGAGGAAACGACTTTCGTCGACTGTGAAGCCTGGGGCAGGACGGCTGAAGTCATGCAGCAGTACCTTCGGAAGGGACGTCCCGTTCTCGTCGAGGGAAGGCTGAAGCTCGACCAGTGGCAGGACAAGGACGGCAACAACAGATCCAAGATGAAGGTGGTCGTTGAGAACTTCCAGTTCGTCGACTCACGTGGCGATGGCAACCAGGGCGGAGCCCCGGCAGCCGCTCCGGCAGCCCAGCAATCCGTACCTGATGAGGAAATACCCTTCTGATGGATCCAGGTGAACCTCCCCCCGGGATGTTCAGATAGAATCCATCGATTACAACCAGTACTCGCTGGGGCCTGACATGAGCAGGCTCCTGAACTTTCTCGAAAGGACAGCGAACATGGCCAAGCGAATTGAACTACTCCTGTTGAAGAACATCGAGCACCTCGGCATCGTTGGTGATGTCGTACGCGTGAAGATGGGCTACGCCCGGAATTTCCTCCTGCCACATGGGATCGCGGAAAAACCGACGCAGCGAAGGATCGACTCCCTGGAAGCCGAGCGATCTGAAGCACTTTCTGATCTTGCCCACCTTCGGGAGGCCCGCGTCGAACTGCTTGGCCGCATGGAAGAGGTCCAGTTGACGATGACACGATCCTGCAATGACCAGGGCGTGTTGTATGGCTCCGTGACCCAGAGAGACATCTGCGATGCGTTGCAGGCAAATGGATTCGACGTAAGCCCCAGGTCCTGCCGCCTTGCGGCTGCAATTCGTCGCATTGGCGAATACACGGTTCCAATCCAGTTCGATTCAGATCTCAGGACCGAGATCAATGTTGTCGTTGAACCCGACCAGCCACTGGAGGAACGGGAGGAGATGGAATTCGACAATGAGGGGAACCTCATCTTCAAGGAACCCAAGCAGGAAGTCCCGGCGGAAGAGAACGCGTCCGAACAGGATGCTCCTCCTGCAACGGATGATTCCGCACCTGCAGATGATGCCGTCGAAGAAGCGCCTGCGCCTGCTGCTGAATGAGATTGCTACGCCTGGTGCCCGCGGATCAGGCGACCCTCTGGTCCCGTTGTGTCACGGTCACGGTCTCGGATCCTGCAGAGCCGAACTCGTCTTCGAGGTAGCGGGCGACGTAATCGAGGATGCTCGATGCAAATGGGATGCGGGGGTTGGTGGTCTGCCCTGAAGGGTCGAATCGCATTCCCTTGAAACGCGCCACTGCGTCCTCGATGGTCAGGCCATACTGCAATGCGATCGAGAATGAACGACAGAATCCCTGTATGAGTCCAGAGAGAGTCGAACCTTCCTTCGAAATCTTCATGAAGATCTCTCCGGGCCTTCCGTCTTCAAACAGACCGATGGTCAGGTAGGCCTCGTACCCGCTGATGCTGAACTTGTGGGTAACAGAGTCTCGTGTGCCGGGAAGAACTTCTCGTCGGTGATCATTGGACATCGTTGAGTATTCCTTGCTCAGGCTCCACCGGGGCTCCGCCTTGGCGACAACACGAATCAACTGGACCAGCAGCCATCCATTGCCGCCGAAAGAAACGTCCCAGCATGTTCAATCGGCCGGACGGCCATGGAACCTCCCCAATTTCGAGCTTCTTCACGCCTGGAGTCGATTCCTGAGCAGAGCAAGCATGGAACCTGGCTCGGCTGAAGATGCGGAAGGTCTCCACCAGATCTCCGCGTCAGCCAGCCCCCTGCCCATTCCGCCCACCATTCGAACCATTCCCGGAAGGCCCTTGAGCCTCTGCTCGATGGCCTGAGGGAGGGATGCCCTGAAGATGATGTCCGACTCGTGCTTCCGGATGGAACTGATGCCGAGCATGGTTGCAAGAATCCTGACAAGGGCCAGCTCGACCAGGTTCTGTACTGGCGAGGGGAGTGCCCCGTATGCGGCCTTGATGTCCGTGACGATCGATTCGAGTTCTTCGACACTTCCTGCCCTGGCAAGCCGACGGTAGACATCCATGCGTCTGGCATCATCAGGGACGAACGCTCGAGGAACCAATCCCCCGATGCCCAGGTCGATGGTTGATGCAACCGGAACAGCATCACGCCCCTCTTTCAGGTTTTCCACCGCCTGCTCAAGCAGCCTGCAATAGAGCTCGTAGCCGACGGCTGCAATGTGGCCCGACTGCTCGGGCCCGAGCAGATTGCCCGCCCCCCTGATCTCCAGGTCACGAAGTGCAATACGGAAACCCGCCCCGAGCATGGAAAACGATTCCACCGCCTTGAGTCGTCGCATGGCATCGGGGCTGGCCATGCGTGTCTGAGGAAGAACCAGGTAGCAGTAGGCCCGATGACGGAATCGACCCACTCTACCTCTCAACTGGTGCAGATCAGCCAGGCCATGGAGGTCCGCCTCGTCGATGATCATCGTATTCGCTGTCGGGATGTCTATTCCTGATTCAACGATCGTCGTGCAGACGAGGATGTCCGCCTCTCCACGGGTGAACTGAAGCATGACCCGCTCAAGCATTCGCGGAGGCATCTGCCCGTGCCCGATGACGACCCTCGCCCCTGGCACCAGCAATCGCACCTTCTGGGCAAGATCATCGAGATCGTTTACCCGGTTGTGTACGACGAATGCCTGCCCCTCTCTTGCCAACTCTCGATGGAGTGCCGACTTGATCCGTTCGTCACTCCATGAAATGAGTTCAGTCACGACGGCTCTTCGATCCAGCGGGGCAGTACGCAGCGAGGAAATGTCCCTGAGTCCAAGCATCGACATGTGCAGAGTTCGAGGAATCGGCGTTGCCGTCATCGTCAGAACGTCGACTGTCGCCCTCATCTGCAGGAGCTTCTGCTTGTGTTCGACTCCGAACCGCTGCTCCTCGTCGATGACGACCAGCCCCAGGTCGCTGAAGACGACATCATTGCTCAGGATTCGGTGGGTGCCTATGAGCACATCGACCGCCCCGGCTGCGACATCTTCGACAAGTTCACGCTGTTCCCCTGCAGTCTTGAACCTGCTCAGGGAAGCAACCCTGAAGGGAAAGCCGGCATACCTCGAAGCGAAGGTACGCTCGTGCTGTTCAGCCAGTACCGTGGTTGGAACAAGAACAGCCGCCTGCCTGCCCGACTCGATGGACTTGAATGCAGCACGGATCGCCACTTCCGTCTTGCCGAAGCCGACATCACCACAGAGCAGTCGATCCATGGGCCGTAGTGACTCCATGTCACGTTTCACAGCTGCGATTGCTTCCAACTGGTCTTCAGTTTCATCCCATGGAAAGGACGCTTCGAACTCCTGCTGCCAAGGAGTGTCCGCGGGGAAAGCCATGCCTCTGACCCCCTCCCTCGCCGCCTGGACCCGGAGCAGTTCCGCAGCAAGATCCCGGACGGATTCGGACGCCTGGCCCTTTCGCCTCGACCAGGATTTTCCGCCCAGGATCGACCGATCCGGCTGACCACGAAAGGCACCGATGTATTTCTGGACAAGTTCGATATCCGCAACCGGAACATGGAGTTTCGCTTCCTTGGCAAACTCCAGCGTCAGGAATTCCTCTTCGGGGGTATCGCCACGGGACAGCACGGTCAAGCCGGCGAATCTTGCAATCCCATGATCGCTGTGCACGACCATGTCCCCCGGCTGAACATCTATGAAAGCATCCAGGGGTCGCACTTCCCCTGCAGCATGCCGACGCCTCCTGACGTGTGCACGATGCAGCAACTCATCGTAGGCGACCAGGGCAAGGGCAGGACCACCTGACGGATTCCATCGGAAACCATGTGGCAGATCCAGATGAACGACCTTGATTGCGTCTCGATCGGCAGGTGGCATCGTCGATGATTCCACGAGCGTTGAACAGCGAGAGGCATCGCCGGAAGTCCTGCAGCAGAGCACTACATGCCCGCCATGAGCCAGACCGGGAAGTGAGCCGATCGCCTCAACAGGGTCAGTCGCGTGCACAGGACAAGATCGGGCCGGGAGATGGACCTCGGCAGACGAATCCGACTCGCTGACATGAAGCAATGCATCCGCAATCGTCGTCGCCGATGCCAGGACTTCATCGATGCTCGCTACGCGATTGGGATCCTCGATCCGATCCATGTAACTTGCAGCCTGCTCGGCAACCTCCGCAAGGTCATCGACGACAACGCTCCACCCTTCTCCCATCCTGTCCAGGAGCGTATGCATCGACCCGACCTCATCGATTGGATCGATCGCATTTCGGTGAAGCAGGTCGAGTCGTTCAACCCTCCGATCGGATCCCATCGTGTCAAGGTCGATGGCCCGGATCGATTCGATGATGTCTTCGTTCATGTCGATTCGAGCTGGAAGACCTGACAGTGGAAAGACATCGATGATGTCGCCACGGACAGCGAACTCCCCAGGGTCTGAAATGGAAACGACGCGTGCATGTCCTGCATCGATGAACCATGAGACAAGCGAAGACCGGTCAACGGAATCGCCGGGACGAAGGACACACCATGCTGCTTCCAACTCCTCCTCAAGCGGAAGTCGCTGCATCAGGGCATGTATGGGCGCAACGACGACCTTCCGGGACTCGCCCCCCATTGAGACCTCGGTCGATGCGATCATCCTGTCGATGAGCAGGTCGGGTCGAACACCGCCCTCGCCTGGAAGCGTCTCGATCGCAGGAAAGCGGATTGCCTCTATTCCCAGACCACCAAGCACCTCGATCGCCTCGTCGGCTTCATCCAGGTGAGCCGTAATCAGCAGGTGAGAAGCGTCACGAAGTTGATGCAATGCAGCAAGGATGACATGCGTACTGCATCCGGCACGTCCCGCTGCGCGCACCGTCCCCCCGCGATCCATCGTGTTCACCAGGTCGACGATGATCGGATCCTGCTCGATCAACTCGAGCCAACCAGCCTCTGAGGCACATCGGCTCATGGTTCCGTGCGACCGGCTTCGGGAGTGGCTCATGGGCGCAGCAACAGGCCGGATTCAACCAGTCGCGCCGCTGTCACCGGGCCGATGCCCGGGACCTGGTCCAGTTGGTCCACCAGGGAGCACCCGCCGAAGGCGGATCGCGTCTCCATGATAGCGCGTGAACGGCTCTTGCCAATCCCTGGAAGCAGGCGAAGTTCAGAACCAGTGGCCGTTGCAAGGTCGACCTGCCAAAGGTGCCCTTCCCCGGGCAGCCTTCCAGGCCATGGGCTTCGGGAAGACCCCAATACGAGCATGTAAACAGCCACGACGGGCATGGACCATGCCATGAAACCTTCGATGCAATCCTTCAACTCGATGACGGATCTTCCTTCCGCGGGAGGGTCAAAGGACCAATGGGCGACATGAGGCGATTCCGCAAGGCCAGCAGCTTCTGAAAGACGGGCCTGGGAGACCCCTTCGAATCGATCATTCCACTCGATTCCAGGGAAGCCTCTTTGTGATCGTAGAGTTCTGACCACTGTACGGATTCAACATACGGTCTGGACAAGGCCAGTGGCAGTAGCCGAGAGGCCCAGGATGCCTGCTGGCTCGGGGACCATGGCTTCATCCACCACCCACCGCCAGGCCCCTTCAACTCACCTGGAACACCGACGTTCGTCAGAACAAGGGGACGCTCCAGAAGAAAGAACCGATCAAGGAGGCGAGCGATCTGCATGAAATCCCGAGCTGCCATCCCTTCACGATCAGCTCCCAAGAGAAGCCTGAGTCCGATCGCGTCCAACCGGATGCCTTCCTGGATCAACTGCTCGATGTAAATGAAAGGTGACAACGCCTTCTCATTCCTGAAGAGAAACTCACCATATGGCTGGCTGAGCTCAATCATGACTCGTCGTCCCCGACGACCCTGACGGACAAGAACTGTCAGGGACCGTTCCATGTCCACCATCTGTTTTCGCGACAACTCCATCACACTGTTCGTATTCACGCCGGACGTCGTGCAGTACATCCCGATCACGTCACCATATCGGCGCACGACCTGCTCGACGTGGTCATAGGCCAAATCGCCGATCTGTTCGGGAGAGATCTTCTTCTCGGCGAACCACCTTGGCAGTCCCCCGGGATTGAGATCGACAAGCGGCCCCGCGAGCACCTTCGTTCCCGTGTCCTGGGCCCAAGCCATCCAGGCATCGACTTCGCTCCATTCATACTTCCCGGGCGAGGGCTGCAGTCGCCCCCAGCTCATTGGAATCGTGATGAGATCAAAGTGCTTGTCTACGAGTTCCTTCAATGTGGCACCCTGCTGCCCCGGATGAACCCGTGAACCAAGAGATGTTCTTGAAGCCGGGTGAACTGCGAAGCGACGATGCAGGAGGATTTCAGCATGCGCCATGGCCAGGCGTTCGGATGCCTCGATGCCCTTGTTCAAGGCTGACATGGCCTGTTCATCGGCAACGATCGGATCCCGTGTTACAAGTGCCTTTGTCAGGTGCTGGCGGGCGGATTCCCAGAGCTGCATCGCAGGATGGTCATCGCTGAGGTCAAGCATCTGCCATTCCTCGCTCTTTGCAAGAAAGATGGCGATCCTGTGACGAGCCAGTTCGACTGCCAGTCGATAAGGCTCCTTCCGGTCAGGAAGCAGGCAGGTCTGGAGTGAAAGCTTGCCTGATGGTCCGGTATCAAAGAGCAGCCCGAGTCCAACTGCCCTGTTCCCAGACCGTCTACATTCGATCTGCCCATCAACCAACTCAACGGTTCCGGGAACGACCAGATCCTCCTGATCGAAGAGCATGACATGCTCCAGCGAGAAGTCTGGGCCTGAACTGCTGGCACCTTGAAGGGCAAATCGAAGCATCGGATCCCACGCTGGAGGAAGTAACTACAGTGACTACCCGGAAAGGGACATTGTGACGGCCGAAGCGTGAATCGCAAGGCCGGAAGCAGGTGGATATACTGACCGTTCTTTCAGGAGGCCCCCGCCATGACTACCACGCACGAAGCAGTCCATACAACCGACCTGCCACTCCCCGGCAGGAGGCAGGGCAAGGTCAGAGATATCTACCAAGTCCCTTCCAGCGAAGCTTCGGGCCCTGCAGTTCTCATCATCGCATCAGACCGCGTCAGTGCCTATGACGTTGTCATGCCGAATCCGATTCCAGGCAAAGGCCAGGAACTGACCCGCATCAGTACGGAGTGGTTCCGACTGGTTCGAGAACAGAACATCATCAAGGACCATCTCCTGAGCACGCAGCCCGCCGATGTCCCCGGTCTGGACGAGTGCCATCATCCACAACTTGAAGGTCGGATGATGCTTGGACGAGCTGTAGAAGTCATTCCCGTTGAGTTCGTCGTACGCGGCTTCATCACGGGTTCTGGATGGGTCGAGTACAAGCAGAATGGCAAGGTCTGCGGCATCACGCTTCCAGCGGATCTCAAGCAGTGTGATCGGTTGGACGAACCCATCTTCACACCCGCCACGAAAGCCGTCGAAGGCCATGATGAAAACATCGATTTTGAAACGGCCTGTGGCATTGCCGGCGATGAAGTCATGGAACATCTTCGAGACGTGTCCATCAGGATCTACTCATGGGCACGGGAGTTCGCGGCAGAACGAGGAATCCTCCTGGCCGATACCAAGTTTGAATTCGGATGGGCACTGGACAACGATGGCAACAAGACCGATGAACTCCTGCTCATCGACGAGATCCTGACCCCCGACAGTTCCAGGTTCTGGCCCGCAGAAGACTACGAACCTGGCAGGGACCAGGACAGCTTCGACAAGCAGTATGTCAGGAATTACCTGACCACCCTCGTGGAAGCCGGCAGCTGGGACAAGACCCCTCCAGGGCCGGTCCTGCCGGATGAAATCGTGGTGAACACGCTTGCTCGGTACCGCGAGGCATCGACTCGTCTCTTCAGCTGAGCTGGCTCTGCTGAGCTGAATCAACCGTATTCCTGAGGAGCATGGCGACCGTCATCGGGCCGACTCCTCCTGGCACAGGTGACAGCCAACCGGCAACCTGGCTGACGGAATCGAAGTCGACATCGCCCCTCGTCTGGGTCTTGCCGGTTTCCGGATCAAGGACCCTGTTGATCCCCACATCAATCACGATGGCTCCCTGCTTGACCATGTCACCAGTCAAAAGCCCTGGGACACCCGCGGCTGTCACGACAACGTCTGCATCACGTGTCAGTGACGCAAGATCCACTGTATGAATATTCGTCGAGATGACCGTGGCTTCAGCCTGCATGAGCAGCACGGCAACCGGTCTGCCAACGATGCGGGATGCCCCGACACAGACGACACGCTTCCCCTGGAGAATGCAGCCCGTAGCCTCGATCATCTGGATCGTCGCCAACGCAGTACATGGCACGAGACTCCTGCGGCCGTAGATCACATTGCCGATGTTCGCGGGATTGACTCCCTCCACATCCTTGGAAGGAATGATGCCCGACTGCACCGCCTCAGCGTCTATCCCCGGAGGCAGTGGAAGGTGCACCATGATGGCGTGGACACCCGGATCGGCATTCAGCCTGGAGATTGTTTCATGGACAACCGACTGCTCCACATCCGCTGGGAGTTCATGAAGCTCGTATTCAATACCCAGTTGCTCACAAGAGCGGGCCTGGCTGGCTGCATAGACGCTCCCCGCCGCATTTCCATCAACGATGACAGCATCGAGCCGGACCTTCGAGCCTTCCTGATGAATGCCCCTGATGCGTTCGACAAGCTCGTCACGAACGGCCTTGGCCAGTTCCAGTCCATCTATGATTCGAGCTGTGTCAGTCGCACTCATGAGGGAATGATAGCGGGGTGCCGCCGTGACGATCGAGTGGTGGATGAACTACAATCCTGACTTCATGAGTGGAACCATGAACATGCTCGTTGTCGATGTTGGAAACACCCGTACCCAGGTGGGCCGGGTGCTCAGTGGCAATGTGGAAGAGACCGCCACACTCAAGAATGATGATGCAGCCGGAATCGTGGATCGCATTCTCACCTGGTGGAAATCCCTTCCGGCTGATGTCACACGGGCCATACTCATGGCCTCGGTGAACAACTCCCTCGCCGATCGACTTGCCTCCATGCTCAATGACCAGTTGTCCGAGGAGATCTACCGTGTCGGTGACGATCTCCCCGTACCCATCGCCGAAGACCTGGATCCCGAGACGATCACGGGCGTTGACCGCCTGTTGAATGCCGCCGCTGCCTTTGACAACGTCAAGCAGGCCTGCGTCGTCGTCGACGTGGGCACTGCAGTCACGATTGATTTCATCGATGGAGCCGGCACCTTCCATGGTGGAGCGATCGCACCTGGAGCACAAATGCAACTCTGTGCCCTTCATGACTTCACCGAAGCACTTCCAGAGATCGAGTTCACGACCCCTGCGCAAGGTGGGTATGGAAAGTCCACATCGGAAGCGATGCTTCACGGTGTCTACCACGGCATACGAGGTCTCGTCAGGCGTCTTGTCGAGCAATACGCAGAAGCCTATGGAGCCTTCCCGATGGTCATCGTGACCGGCGGCGATGCGGAGATGCTCTTCGGCGAGGATGAAATAGTCGATCGCATCGTTCCCCACCTCACCCTTCTTGGCATCGTGGCCACGGCGAAGCATGTGCTTGCCTCAGAGCCGGGCCACCAGGATTGAAGTCCCGCGAAGGCCCTCGGTGATGCTCCACTGCACCGTTACAGCAATGACTTCACAGAATCCGGGAGCAGTCTGCATCCTGCAACTTGCCGGAGATGTGGATGCCGGACTGAATGCACTCGGCTGCGAAGGCGATTGGCCCACGGGCTGCGTTCGCCTGCGAGAACTGGGTGACATCGACCAGTGCCTGGTAACACGACTCTCCCAGGAAGTGGCGCAGGTCATGCCGCATGGAGGACTGCGAACACGCCGTCGATTCCTCGACTGGATGCACGAACTGGGGATTCAAGTTGATCATCGAATCCCCGAGCCGGAACTGCTCTATCCGGAAGCAGGTGATGAAGTAGAAGCGAGAATGCTCCAAACCCTGGCAACGGCGTCCTCGCCCCTTGCGATCGACCTCCTGGCAAGGCAGTCGATGATCTGGAAGAACACTCCCCTCCTGACTCCAGCTGACATCGATCGGTCCGCACGCCTCAGGTGCCTTCTGGAACCTCCCATGGTCGTCGTAGTCGGTGAGCCGAATATAGGCAAGAGCTCGATCCTCAACGCCCTGGCAGGTCGGACGCGTGTCATCGTCCACGACGAGCCGGGAACGACACGTGACTGGATTGCCTGCGACATCAATTGCAATGGGCTGATAGTCCGATGGCATGACACCCCGGGGAAACGCCGAACCGACGACCGTATCGAATCAGAAGCCATTACGCTCTCTCGGCACCTGGTTGAAAGAGCTGATCTGCTCATTGCAATGGCCGATGCCTCGTCAGGATGGCCCAACGTTGGCAGAACGCCATGCCTGAGCATCGGGCTGAAGGCCGATGTCTCCAGGAGGAATGATGTCGACCTGAATGTCAGCATTCATGACCCTGACAGCCTGGCAGCACTGGTCCTGCTCATCCGAAGGACCCTGGTGCCGGATGCAGACCTGTCCAGCGAGCGACCATGGCTCTTCGACCCCGCTCTGGCTCATGATCTGCCCACCTCCTCCTGAGGCGATACAATCCCCGTCCCGACCCTGCGCGCGTAGCTCAACTGGATAGAGCATCGGCCTTCGAAGCCGAGGGTTGGGGGTTCGAGTCCCTCCGCGCGTGTTCCGAGGAACCATGCCCATGGCCAGCCCGCCCCCCAGCGAGATCACGGTCGTAGGTGCTGGCGGCATTGGCTGTTCACTCGCCCATGCTCTGGCAACTGGTGGCATGGATGTACGCGTTGTTGACATCAATGAACGCAAGATTCGATGGGGCGAATCGAACGGTATCCACGTGGATGATCGCCCCCCAGCGAAGGTCCGCATGGAGTCATTCGAATCCTGGACTCCGACCGGGGGAGAAATCATTCTCCTGTGCACGAAGTGCTTCGACAATGAAGTTGTTCTTCAACGGATCGGGAAGGATTCACACATCATCCCGGTGCAGAATGGTTTCGACATGACCCTGGCGGAACGATGCAGTTTCGAGGGCATCGCCTCCTATGTCTCGGAGTGCATTCCCGACAAGACACATGTTCGCATCACTCGTCCCGGAGACCTGCACATCGGACCATCTGGATCCGACTCGAAACCGCCCCCCCCTCCAGGCTACCAACTGGTGGTTGAACTTCTTGAGCTCCATGGAGCATTCACTGTCCAACAGGTGCAGAGCATACTCCCCTTCAAGTACACGAAGCTCATGTACAACGCCGCCATCGGCCCCCTTGCAGCCGTCAGTGGATGTGACAACAGCCAACTGCTTACGATTCCTCACGCACGAAAACTCTTCTTCCAGTTCCTCAGGGAAAATCACTCCATCCTGGCACATGCCCAGGTTCCATTGGGAACGATCGGACCATTTCATCCCGATACCGTCAACAGGATCCTGCGGATCCCCCTGCTTGCCCGCTTGATGGCCGGCTCCTTCGCACGGAGCCTCAGGAACACCTACTGCTCCATGTCGGGCGATATCCAGCAGGGACGTACGGAGATAGAGAACTTCAACGGGCACCTGGTAACACTCGCATCGACCCTTCCTTGCAACCTCAATCGTCGATCCTGCGCACTGGTGACGAGAATGCAATCAGATCGTGACACCCCTTCCCTTGCCCGCCTCGATGAACTGGTCGCCTGATGCCAATGCATGATGGTGAGAACAACCTGGTTCTTGTCACCGGCGGTGGCGGCTTCATCGGGTCCCATCTCGTGGCGCAGCTTCTTGGGATGGGTCGGAAAGTCCGGGTACTTGAACGACCAGGAACTCCGCTGGACCACCTGCCCTTGGATTCCGTGGATCTGGCGATGGCTGATATCCGGGACCCCGAGGCGATTGCCCAGGCAGCGAGGGGCTGCGATCAAGCTGTTCACCTTGCAGCCAATCCCAATCTCTGGGCACGAAACTCCAGTGAGTTCGAGGAGGTCAACCATCAGGGAACCCGGAACGTACTTCAATGCTGTCGTTCCGCTGGTGTGCAGCGAGTCGTCTACGTGTCAACCGAATCGATCCTGTCTCCCCCGGGAGGGCGGCACACGATCACCGAGGAGACGGTCACTGCGCTGGACGACATGATCGGTCCGTACTGCAGGAGCAAGTGGCTTGCCGAACAGGCTGCCATGGATGCTGCCGGTTCCGGGCAGGATGTCGTCATCGTCCGGCCCAGCATTCCCGTTGGTCCCGGTGACAGATGGATGGGGCCCTTGACACGGATGATGAGGGATTTCTGCAATGGGCGGATCAAGGGGTATCTCGCAGGCGATCTGAACATGATTGATGTTCGTGATGTCGCGGGAGGCATCTGCAAGGCGCTGGACTGCGGGGACCCGGGAAAGCCATACCTGCTGGTCAATGAAAATTGGACCATCCTTGAACTACTCCAGTTTCTGGGTGAACACCTTGAACGGGCAGCTCCCCGTTGGCGAGTTCCCTACGCACTGGCCTTGGTGTTTGCCTATCTGGAGGAGTTCACCTGCCGTCATGTCCTCAAGCAGCGGGAGCCCATGGCGACCGTAACCGGTGTCCGGCTGACACAGCGACCGTTTCGTTTCGATGGACGGCACTCGGCACAGGCCCTGGGCCTTGAACCAATGCGGGATTGCCGGGATTCGATCATCGAGATGCTTCTATGGTGCAGTACCCAGCCAGGAATGGGATTTGATGCCGCAAACCCCATTCAGGCCTCCAGCCGGCCATCCCCCTGATCCGGCAGGGTTGCCACGAGGACATGTTGGTGGCATGATCCCCACTCTTCACGACTGCAATACCATGCACCTGTTCCAAAGGATCCTTCAGCCATGGGCTTGATGGAAGGCAAAACCGGACTCATCGTCGGCATCGCAAACGAGCGAAGCTACGCATACTTCATCGCAGAATCCCTTCTGCGAGAAGGAGCGACCTGCCTCTTTACCCACCTTCCCGGCGAGAAGATGGAACGACGCGTTCGAAGATCCTGCGAGTCGCTGGGTGTCGATGATCCATGGCTTCAGCCCCTCAATGCCGCATCTGATGAAGAACTCGATGCTGTCTTCAAGCAGATTGAAACCGACCATGGAAAACTGGACTTCCTTGTCCACTCGATCGCCTTTGCAGACAAGGACTGGCTGAAGGAAGGCGCGTTCACACATACGCCGAGGGAAGTCTTCAGGGATGCTGTCGACATCAGTGCATACACCTTTGCCGCCATGGCGGATCGCGCTGCACCACTGATGAAGGACGGGGGTTCGATGATCGCGATCTCCTACTACGGCGCAGAAAAGGCCGCGCCGGGATACAACGTCATGGGTGTTGCAAAGTCCGCCCTGGAATCGACCACTCGCTATCTGGCATTGGAACTGGGACAGAATGAAATCAGGTGCAACGCCATCTCGGGTGGACCATTCCGGACGATGTCCGCCATGGCTGTCGGTGGATTCGGGAAAATCATGGATGTCGTGGCGGAACGAGCTCCACTTCGTCGGAACGTCGAAGGACGCGAAGTCGGGGACGCAGCAGTCTTCCTGCTCAGCAACCTGTCCAGCGGCGTGACAGGACAGGTACTCTACGTCGACTGCGGGTTCTCCAGCATCGTAATGTGACTGCCGACACTGAAGGTACATGGCCCCGGTCCATGTTGGACCAGGGCCATGCTGATTTCATTGAATACAACTCTCACCGGAACTCAGGCTGCCTGGTATCCATCGCATGTCGAGTTGACTGCGACATGGAGATTGATGTCAGACATAGCCGGCAGACCACACTCCTGCGTATACCCATCAGGAGCCTCTCCATTGACACGAATCTGTGTCAGGGAATCATCCTGGTGATGTTCGCCGTAGTGCGTACAACTTCCACACTGGCCTTGTTCGAAGCGGATCATGTTGATCTCCTTTACTGACGGAACTACGAAGGGGCGCCCACCGGGAACCCTGACGAGGAACGGGGCGATGGACAAAGCCTGTCGCCCAGTCCCCCATCGACATGATTATCAACCAGGTCCAGCAGGAAACCATTGAGAAGCAGGCTCAATTGGCAATCGAGATCGAGTCTCGTTCACATAGGCACTTTCAAGGCAGCGAGTACCATGACCTCCATGACAACAGACCACCTTCGTATCGCCCTCATCAGCGATGTCTTCCATGGAAATGATGGGGAAGACCGACTTCGCTCAAGGCTCGAGGAATCCCGGAATGCAGGAGCCTCCCTTGCAGTCCTGCCAGAACTTGGGGTACTTCCATGGGTCCCCGCGACGCAGGATGCTCGTGATGAAGATGCAGAAGAACCAGGAGGGACACTCCAGGGCATGCAGTCACGCCTTGCTGCCGAAGTCGGGATCGGGCTGCTTGGCGGAGCCATTGTCCGTGACGAGTCAGGACATCGTTACAACACGTGCATCCTTTTCGATGACCAGGGCAACCAACTCCACTCGTACAGGAAAATTCATATCCCAGACGAATCGGGCTTCCACGAGATCGATCACTACGAACCAGGGGATGACCCTCCCACGCCCTTCGATGCCTTCGGCTGGAAACTGGGGATCCAGATCTGCAGTGATGTGAATCGACCAACCGGATCACACCTGCTGTCAGCCCGGGGGTGCCAGTGCATTCTTGCACCTCGCTCGACGGAGCAGGCGACCTGGTGGAAATGGCGACCGGTCCTGATCGCCAATGCACTGACGACCTGCACATTCGTTCTGTCGGTGAATCGACCGGCCGAAGAACAAGGCGTCAAGATAGGCGGGCCATCCATCGCCATAGCCCCAACGGGGGAAGTCCTCCTCGAGACAACTGAACCAGTCGGCATCGTGGAACTTCATCGAGATCTGCTCGACCAGGCGAGAAAGGACTACCCGGGGTACCTGGCCGTCCCCAGCAGCATGTATGCACGAGGCTGGGCGACCATCCCGCCCCGCCAGGCACATGAAACACCATGAGAACCTGAACTGCGAAGCAATGATTGGTGTGGTACAACCGTTCTCCAGACCACAGGAGACGAACCATGACCAACCTTCAAACCATCAATCAGCGGCTTGAGAACCTCGAGACGAGGCTCAGGAAGCGTGACACGCAGTTGCGACACCATCGCATCATTCTTGCCGGGGTTGCTCTGGCAACGCCCCTGCTCCTGCTCTCAGGCGCAGGGGACATCCGCTTCGAGACCATCCAGCTTTCACGGCTTGAGATCGTCGACGAAGAAGGCAATGTTGCGATGGCTCTTTCAGCTGGAGACAAGGGTGGACAATTCGATATCTGGAACTCCAGCAGCCGGAATGTCATGCGACTCTCCTCGAACGAACACGGAGGCGACCTGGCAATCTGGAATACGGAGGGAAAGAGTGTTGCTGGAGCATGGGCCACCTCCAATGGGGGCGCGATTGCAACATGGAATGGAAAAGGGCAGAAAGCGGCACGCCTGGAAGGCACGGATGACCATGGCTTCCTGAGCCTCTTCGGCACATCTCCTGAGCCGATGCTTCAACTTCGTGGAGAACCCGATGGTGGTCGAGTCGTACTCCTTGATGCGAATGGAAATGACGGCTTCCTTGTGGAGCCCACCTCCAGCGGCATGTCCATGTCGCTCTTCCCGAACGAGGGCATGGATCGCCTTTCAATGACGGCAGATGACAATGGCAGCCATATTTCCCTTTCGTCACTGGGCGGAGGCGTATACATCAAGTCCGATGCGGTTGAATCGACACCCGGAATGGTCATCCTCAACAGCAATGGTCACACCGCGGTACGAACCGGTCTCCGCCCGGAAGGTGGAGGGCAACTGCAGGTTCGATCCGCCACGGGAGAAACAGTCGGCATGCTCAGGAGCGACCAGTCTGGGAATGGGCGGCTGGATCTGGGCAACAATGACGGCAACATGTTGATCACCATGCAGATCCCCCCGGAACGAGGGCCAACCCTCGCATTGATCTCACCCTGGGGCAAGTCCATGTGCGTTCTTGCTGGGACCGAAGAAGGTGGCGTCATCAACTTGATGAACCGCAATGGTGTTCCAGTTGTCACATCGGGAACAGCCGGGAATCGTCGAGGCGGAAGCATGACGATCCAGAATCAACGAGGCATGACCGTTGTCAGCGCCGGAAGCGATGAGCAATCCTCGGGCCAACTGAGACTCCACGCAGCAGATGGGAAGACACGCGAGGTCCTGCCTCCCAGGAAATAACTCCATCGGCCCCTCCAGACCGCAGAGCTCCTACAACCCCATCCACAGTGCCCTGTGGATGGACTTTCACCTTGCCTGATGCGTGCACGGCTCCATTCTTCAACCATGGGCTTCTGCCCACGGGAGGAGAATCATGATGCTCAGCAACAAACACGGATATCGGCTTGTAGGCCATGAAGATCCTGAAACAGCTGCCGCCTGGAATCGGATGGCTGCACGGAGCTGCATCTCGGAAGAGAACCTCTCCGCAGCACGAATCCATCTTGGGACGGTTGACCCCCGATGGAAACTGGCCCGGCTTGCCTACGACACGCTCAAGCGAGGTCCCCTCTCACCCGAGCAGCGTGAGGGGCTCGTGAGTACTGCAGGAACCCTTGGGCTTCGCCCATTCGATGCATCCCTGATCATCGCCATCGCCCAGGATCATGCGAGGACAGGACGATCGCTTGCCGAAGCTGCACCGACACTGCGCCTCGTACACCCGGTGTCCCAGGTCCGCAACTGGTGGACATCGCGACGATTCTGGTCGATCACCCTCGGCGGCAGCCTGCTTGCCGCCCTCGTGCTGCTTGCCCTGGCCTGACTCGATCCGAGACATGACATTGATCAGATGATCGAGATGCGACCCTCTTCATCTCGGATGGCACTGCCAAGTTCGATCAGCGCCTCCAAGGCAGCATCCTGTTCGGCTTCCTTCTTGCTTGAACCCCAACTGGGCGAAAAAGATCGGCCGTTGAACTCGACACAGACCTCGAAGCATTTTGCATGATCCGGCCCCTGCTCATCAAGCACGGTATAGATCGGCGCATGCCCACACTCCTGCTGTGCATATTGCTGGAGGACTGATTTGAAATTATGATGATGGCCTGACTCCTCCGCCTGGTGCACCATCTGCCGCATCTCGCGAAGTATGAGTGCCCGAGCCGGCTCCAGGCCACCGTCAACGTACATCGCACCGATCAGGGATTCGTAGACCGCTGCGCCGATCGAGGGAGGCAGGGATGATCGTGATGCCATCCCCTTGCCCAGTTCAAGAAGTTCTGCAAGTGACAACTGCTCAGCAACCGTGGCGCAACTCTTTCGACTTACGACCGTTGACTTGATCTTCGTCATTTCTCCTTCCAGCAGGTTGCCGAACGTGGAGAAGATGTAGTCACAGATCACCATCCCGAGGATGGCATCTCCAAGGAATTCGAGACGCTCGTTGCTCAGCACCCGCTCTTCCGTCGCAGATGCATGGATCAACGACTTGGCCAGCAGCTCACGGTCGGTGAAACTGTATCCAAGGATCTCTTCCGCCTTTTCAAGACGATCACTGTCCATGCCCGCTCCTTGCCAGTTCAGATCATGGCGATCCGCTGGCCGACTCACTGTTCCAGAGCGTGGATTGATCAGTCCCGCTGCCGAGGACCCGGAAATTCCGGTGCCGGCAACCGACTGGCAAACCCTCGCAACAAGGCAACTTCCAACCCCCCGATCATACCCCCATACAAGGCCCATACCGGTATCAACTGGCATCCTGGCGTGTTTCTTGTATGATTTCCCGCTTCCCGACTGTTTCCATCAGAGGATGCAGTACCGGGCACTTGAGGATCTTCAATCATGGCCATGCACTACCCAAAACGAAGCAGCACCCGGAAACGCGTCCGGCAGTTCGGGTTTCGTGCCAGGATGAAGACCAGGCTTGGCCGCAAGATGATCAATCGCAAGCGGAAGATGAAGCGACGGATCACCCCAAGCTGAATCGACCCGCGTCGATCAACCAAGTGCTGAAACCAGTCGATCGACCGTCGCATCTGTCGGTTCCTCGACGGCCTTGAAGACCATGTCGCACAATGCGAGGTAGACCGGATCACGGTCGGCAAGCACATGCTCGATCTCCTGGATGACGCCCTGCCCTGTCAAGGACGGACGGTCACCCTCACGACCCGCCAACCTCTGGGCGAGCAACTGTTCCGTCGCCTCAAGGTAGATGACCACGAGCCGGCCAGCTTCCTGTGCACTACGAATCGCCTCCCCGACTCCGGGGATGATCGGCATCCCACCACCCATGGCAATCACCTGTGACTCGCCTTGAACCAGACCCAGCGCAACCTCCAGTTCCACCTTCCTCCAGGCGGCCTCCCCATGAATACGCCAGGCTTCCTGGACGGTCTGCTCCTGGAACATGGCAAGGACACGCTCATCCGTTTCAATGAAATCCATGTTCAGGCGATCTGCAAGTGCGGGACCTATTGACGACTTGCCGGCCCCCCGTGCTCCAATGAGCGCCAGGTTCACCGCCGGAGGTTGACTGGCAGCAGGATCACTCATGGCTTCCACGATGTCCGATCAGGTGCAAGCCGACACGGTCGACGGAAATACCCATCCGGGATTCGATCTGATCAAGGATCTTCGAGTCCATGACGGAGAACAATGCTTCTGCCAGATCATCCGGCACATCGTGTATTTCGCCCAGGTCATCGAGCCGAAGGTGAAGGTGATCCGTGGTGTCCGCGTCATATCGGTCAGCTCCACCGGGAATCGGAAGACGGCGGGCAAGCCCCAGCCGACAGAAGAGGGCCAGCGTGTTGTAGACCGTGGCTGTGCTGACATGACAACCCCCCTCCAGCACCAATGACTGAAGTTCTTCCGCCGTCGGGTGGGTGCGAGTCTCGATGAGGCACTTGTATACGGCCTTTCGGCGGCCTGTATACCGGACCCCGTGTTCCTTGAATATCCGCTTGGCTTCTACCGGCTGCATGGTCGATTCATAGTATTCCCAAGGACTCCTGGCGTGGAGTCCAAAGAAGTCGGAAAATGACCTTTCACCTCGTTGGCACACCAATCATGCTCCAGGCCCTCCTCGCCTTCATCCAGGAACAGGCAACCAGCCTCACCACGGCCATGGATGTGAGTGCATGGAAGGCCCTCGTGCTTGGCTTGGTGGAGGGTATTACAGAGTTCATACCGATCAGTTCAACCGGGCACCTGGTCCTTGCTGAATCCATGCTCGGACTCGACAAGCCACCGGAACTGAAGCACGCAACGGACACCTTCATAATTGTCATTCAGGGTGGAGCGATCCTTGCCGTCCTCGGCCTCTACTGGCCCACCATCGTTCGCATGACAAAGGGACTCCTGGGACATGATCGTGATGGGCTTCGCCTGTTCCTGAACATCTGCATCGCCTTCCTGCCTGCAGCAGCCGTCGGCCTCGTTGTCCATGGGTGGATTGACAAGTACCTGATGGATGATCTTCCCGTCATCATCTTCCTTTTTCTCGGCGGCCTCCTGATGGTCTTCGTCGGCCGCGGAAGCGTCTTTCAACGTACTGATGGGCCCGATTCACTGTCGGCACTCCGACCGCGGCATGCACTTGCCATCGGTCTCTTCCAGTGCCTGGCAATGCTTCCCGGCATGAGTCGTTCAATGGTTACGATCGTCGGCGGGATGTTCGTGGGACTTTCCCCGGCACGATCTGCAGAATTCTCGTTTCTCCTGGGACTCCCGACCCTGGTCGCTGCATGTCTCTACCGCCTTGTCGTTGATTCCAACGACAACGGTCACATGGACATGACGGACATGTTTGAACACATGGGAGCACTCCCGGTAATCCTTGGATTCATCACTGCAACCCTGACGTCTGCCATCGCCATCAAGTGGCTGGTCGCCTACTTGAAACGCCACGGACTCGCAGCATTCGGCTGGTACCGGATCGGCTTTGCGCTCCTGATGGCACTTGTCCTGTTGACCTAGGGTCGTTTCTCAACCAGCATCGCATCCGCTTCCATGCGGTTGGCAACGGTCGTTCCATTGGAAACAATGCCGTCGGGGGAGAGTTCCAACATGACCCAGCCGGAATCAACATGCTTGGCCGCAGTCCATGCGTTCTGCCTGTCAAAGACGATGCCGCAGACCTCGGTCCAGTCTTCACGGTACGTCCTTGAGCTGGATCCCTTCTCCCACTTCAGGGAGTAGGTCAAGGGCATGTCAGGGTTGTACGAGCTGACTCGAGCCGTCCAGGAACACGTAATATCCCCGTCATGGACCACGATTGCTTCGGCACTTACCGGCCTGGGCCACATGGTTCCCCCAAGTGCCCACGCGAGCAGGACCGCCATGATGAAGAAGACCACCAGGCGGATGATCAGGCTACGGACTCCAAGTGCAAGCTGTCCCATCCCTACAGGCTACAGGATCAAGACCCCAGCGACGCCAGCAGTGTCGGTTCATCCCATATTTCGATACCCAGGCGGCGTGCCTGCTCAAGCTTCGACCCCGCCTCGGCTCCAGCAACCAGGAGATCCGTCTTCTTCGAAACGGAACTGGTGACCTTGGCCCCAAGTGACTCGAGTCGCTTGGTCATGTCGCCTCTTGAGCCGGACTCGAGCGAACCTGTCAGGACGATGACCTTGCCCGATACGGGGCTGTCGTTGACGCCCTGCGACTGGAAGAGGTCGCTGGTAAGACGAACCTCCACATCACCAAGCCGCTTGACCAGCTCAAGGCCCTGTTCGCAATGCAATGCATCGTGGAGTATGACCGCTGTCACATTGCCGAAGTCGGGAAGTGATTCAAGGTCTTCAATCGAAGCTTTCGCGATGGCGGCCATGTCAGGGTAGTGCGTTGCCAACGTCCTGGCAGCAGCACGACCTACCTGGCGGATGCCCACCGACGCAAGCACTCTTGCCAGCCCCCGGTCGCGTGACATGGCGATGGCTTCCACGAGCGCCTCAGCCGATTTCTGGGCAAGCCCTTCCAATGGAACGAGGTCTTCTGCCGTCAACTGGTACAGGTCGGCAAAGTGGGATACAAGTCCGACGTCCACAAGCTGGTTGACCAGTTTTTCACCCAGTCCATCAATGTCCATCTGGTCCCTCCCCGCAAACCAGGCAACTCGCTCACGCAGTTGTGCAGGGCATTCAGGATTGACGCAGTAGAGCTTCGGGCCCTCCTGCTCAACTGGACCACTGCAGGCTGGACACCGGGAAGGAGCTTCGATCGGGCGGGCACCTTTCTTCCGTGAGTCGATCTTCACCGCGGTGACCTGAGGAATGATCTCCCCCGCCTTCTCGACGATGACACGATCGCCAACACGTATGTCCTTTCGATGGATTTCCTCGATGTTGTGAAGCGTGGCATGCTGAACCGTGCTTCCGGCAAGTTCGATTGGTTCCATGGTCGCCCTTGGCGTCAGGGTGCCTCCCTTGCCTACCTGCCATGCAACCTCGAGCAGGACAGTTTCGCCCTGGTCAGCTGGGTACTTGAATGCCACGCACCACCTGGGGGACTTGCTCGTGGCACCAAGCAGTTCCTGGCTGTCGAAGGAGTCGACTCGGATCACCATCCCATCGACGCCGTACCCCAGCTCGCTTCGCCTGGGCCCAAAGGTTTCAATGACATCGATCAGCGATCTGGAGTCCTGTACGAGGGAGATCTCAGGCGATACCGGGATTCCCCACTCACGAAGCCTCTGCATGAATCGACTGTAGGACCCGCCCCCATCCCATCCATCCAGCTCACCACGGCCATGAGCAACAAAGCAGAGCGATCGCTGGGCCACGATGGCAGGGTCAAGACTCTTGAGTGTCCCGGCCGTCACGTTCCGTGCATTGGCGTAGAGGGCCTCCCCCGCTTCCTCTCGCTGTTCATTCAAGGCCTGGAACACGGCATTCGACATGTAGATCTCACCACGGACCCCGAGCACCCCCGGCCAGTCGCCACCGGCAAGTCGCAGTGGAACCCCGCGAATCGAACGAACCTGCTCGGTAACGACGTCCCCTCGTCGGCCATCTCCCCTCGTCATGGCCGAGGCAAGGATGCCATCCTCGTATCGAATTGAAATGGCAACCCCATCAACCTTTGGATCGCATGCAAGCACCGGGCCCGCATCGCCTTCGCCCAGGTCCAGCCCCCTTCGAACCTTCTCAAGCCAGGCGGATATGTCTTCAGGAGAGTAGGTGTTGTCCACGGACATCATCGGCAGGACATGGGCGCGTGTCTCGAAGCCCTCGACAGGCTCCCCTCCGACCCGCCGGCTGGGAGACGAAGGGTCATGATGCTCGGGATGGGCCTCTTCCAGCGATACCAGTTCCTGCATCAGCTCGTCATAGGAACGATCCGACATGAGGGGCTCGGCATCAACGAAGTAAGCACGATCAGCATCGTCCAGTTGCTGGCGCAACTGCATGATCCGGGTCCCGGGATCGTCCTGTGCACCGGATGTGGTCATCGAGGTCATGGTACCCCAGGCACGTCTGGCCATGGTTCCCTGAAGGGAGCAACCTGAGTGAACCGATAGGGAAAGGGCGGAGCCGGGATGACCCTGAGCTTCCATGAAGAGAGCAACGACAGGTCCATGGCTCGAACCATTCTCTCCATCCTGCTTCTCCTGGCGGCATCCTCCGGGTCAGCCGTGGCCTCACTCCAGGGCGAAGCTGAGCAGGCAGTACGGCTTCATGGCATCGACCTTGAGGACGTGGGAGTCGCCGTGGTAGATCCCGCCACTGGAAGAATGCTTGTTGACATCAATGCCTCGACCGCCAGGATTCCCGCAAGCAACATGAAACTCCTCACCAGCGGGACGGCTGCGAGGCTGCTTGGCGCTGAGTTTCGATACCGGACTCGGCTCATTTCCACCGGGGATGACCTCGTCGTCCTTGGATCAGGTGATCCTGCATTCGGGGACTCCGTCCTGCTGAACCGGATGACCGACGCCAGCGGAAACGTCATGAACATCGAGTCGTTCCTCGACCTCTGGACGAACGCAGCCATCGACGCAGGCATCAAGGAAGTCGATGAGCTGATCATCGATGACCGTATCTTCGACAGGGAATACATCCATCCATCCTGGCCGCATGAACAACTGGTCAACCGCTACTGCGCCGGTGTCGCCGGGCTGAACTTCCATCGCAACGTCATCCGCTTCTATCCAAGGCCTGGGACCAGGTCAGCCGACATCAACCACGTGAGTCCTGCAACCAAGACTCTGGACGTGACGAACCGGATCAAGAGCGACAGGTCGAATCCCGACAGCACCCTTGTCCGTGTCAGTCGGAAACATGGAACCAATGCCATCACACTCTCAGGCAATGTCACGGTACCCATGCGAGTTCCAATCGAGGTGACGGTTCATGACGCACCCGGATTCTTCGGCGACCTGCTTGCCGAACGCCTGGAATCACGGGGTATCAATGTCGACACGGTTCGCCTGACAACTGGAACTGATCCGAACTTCCAGGGGCCGACCGTCGGGCCGGCCATCGTCACTCCGATTCAGCAGATCCTGGAACGATGCAATCACGACAGCTACAACCTCTACGCAGAAGCCCTCCTGAAGACCATCGGTTCGAAGGTCCATGGTGTCCCGGGCAGCTATGCCAATGGCAGCAGGGCGATCCAGGATGCTGTCAGGAGCCGGAGTGCATCCCATGCCACGAACCTCCAGGTAGCGGACGGCTCGGGCATGAGCCGGGAGAACAGGGTTGCTCCTGCAACTCTGGCCTACTGGCTTGCAAGCTTCGATCCTTCCCGAACGAACGACACCCTGTTCATTGGATCACTCCCGACCCCGGGACAGGGCACTCTGCAGAACAGGTTCGGCAATCGCAACCTCGGAGGGGCCACGGTTCATGCCAAATCAGGATATCTCGATGGTGTCTGCAGCCTCAGTGGATACGTGATGACTGCAGATGGGCGGAGGCTCACCTTCAGCATCATTGTCAATGACAGGAACACTCCTGCACGCAAGGCGAAGAAGATGCAGGAGCACATCGTCGAACAACTGGCCCACTCACTGGCTTCCGTCGCCAGGGGTTGACTCCCCCTGTTCAGCAAGAGCTGCTTCAACAGCCATTTCCAACTGTTCCATTGCACCAGGCCCGTACCCATCGACCCGGGTGACGATTCGCCCGGCCGAGTCGATGACGAAGACCGCAGGCAGCGCAGTGACGTCCCACTCTCTGGCGGTGGAATCATCCGTGTCAAGCAGGATCGGCGCTTCGATGCCGTACGCCCTTCGAACCCGATGCGCACGCTGGATACTCGATTCCGGCGACGCGGCATCCTCTCCTTCGGCCTCAAGGGTATTGACCGTGAGAAGTACGACCTTCCGCCCCTCCTCCAACCACTGCTTCACACGATCCTGCAGGGCAGGAAGCGAACGCATGCATGGGCTGCACCAACTCGCCCAGAACTCGATGAGAACCACCTGCCCCCTGAAACTGGCCAGCCGCACCCTTTCTCCGTCATCGCCATCCAGATCAAGGACCAGCGGGAGGCCGCCAGACAGTTCAAGCCCGGATTGAGCACGATCCGCCCGCTGCCGAAGTGCCAATGGACTGTCCAGCCGCTGCCGCCCTCGACGATCAAATTGCATCGCCGCTTCCAGTTCATCCCTCGACAGGGAGGTGTGTGTCCACGTCCAGTTCCACCGAAGTTCGACCTCCTCCGGAAGCTGGCCACCTGTGAGCACAAGCGTGCCCCTGACAGGTCGGCCAACTGCATCAAGTGACAACTCGAGTGTCGACGAATCACCGGTGCACAGGAGTGAATCCGATCCTGATTCCACCGGAACCAGGCCAAGTGGCTCATCGTGCAGTTCTTCGAGCAGGGAGACAGGATCATCTGATCCAAGTGAGAACGCCAGGTAGGGATCGGGCAGGGACTTGAGCGTGGTTCGAATCGATGCCAATGGAGACCCTGCCTGTTCCAGTCGAACAAAGGCATCCGGCTCCTGGTCATGCTCGATGATGACATGCCCAGCGTCCGCAGTCAGACGCCAACCCTTGAGCCGGACAAGCCCGCGCCCTGGACCATCAAGGACATAGACGGCGACAAGTGGATCCGTACGTTCCACGACAGCACCGATGCTTGATTCCAGCACCAGGCTGGATTCCACCCGTACGGGTCCGGCAGACCTGACCACCCTGGTGAGCTCATTGAACCCATCGGTCGCACTCACCCCAGCCTGCTGAGCAGCAACCAGTACCGACACGAAGATGAAGGCGACAGGAAACGACATCAACATGCCAAATCTACGCTGCATGCAGGTTCGGCCCCAAGGAGAAGATCAACTGCCTGAACCAAGCAGTTTTTCCGCTTCCTCCTTGAGTTCCTCGAAGAGATTCGGCGAATAGCCCGAGTGTGTTACCGCAATGTTGCCCTCGGCATCGATCATGACCGTCACGGGAATACCACCGACCTTGTAGTCATTCGTGATCTTGTCGTCGTAGGAGATGAGCGTTGGCATCGTGTACTTGTTCTTCTCCCAGAAGGCCTGGACCTTCTCGGCGATGGCCGACTTGTCATCCCCACGTTCCCATACATTCACGGCATAGACACTGATCTCACCTGGGTGATTCGCCTCTACCCAATCCGCGAATTTCTGCACAAGCGGCAGGCCCTTCTTGCAGGGCGGACACCATGTTGCCCACATGTCGAGCACGACGATCTTTCCCTTGAGTTTCGAAAGGGTCACGTCCGTGCCCTCAAGCTGGGGCAATGTGAAATCAGGAGCCGGGCCAGAGGCAGCAGGCTGCGGGGCCTGGGAAGGCATGAGTTCCTCGATTGAGCTGGCCGCCTTGCGGTCACCGGGAGTAAACGTGATCGGCGGATCAAGTGTCTTGGTGATCTTGGTCTCAACCGCCATGGCCATCGAGGTCTTCATCTCCGCAGGCGCGTTTGGCATTGTGAAGGAGGCGTTGAATGCATTGACGAACATCGTGTCCGGGTCGATGTAGAGATTGCCGCTTCCAGAGGAAGAGGTGACCTCAAGGACGGTTGCCGGATTTCCAGTCGTGGGATTCTTGCCTTCGGATACGCTGGAGAACGTCGCTCCCTGCATGAGTCCGTAGGTCATCTGCCCGACCCAGTCACCTGGATCTTCCTGCGTTCGAAGAGCAACATCCCAGGGCACCACCTCGGGAGCACCAAAGATGTCGGTCAGCGTCTTGGCAACACCATCACCAACCGGTCGCTTCAGAAAGGCCGCATCGACTCCCTCGATGGTGACATAGACATATCCATCCAGGGCGATGACCTTGAGGTTTGGAAGGTCCAACTCCATGTTTCCCTTGGCATCGAAACGGCTCCCGAACCCTTCCTCCATCTCCTCACCACCGAAATTGATCTTCATCGATGACGTGATCGCCATTGCTCCTGGTGCCTTGTATGCCTTGGTCACCCCGGCAACAACTTGATCAACTTCCATGCCCGCAACTGCCTGAGGAGCTGCAAGGGACAGTGCCATGACGGCCGGTGCCGTCCAGATCATCGTGAAATTCATCGATGGCTCCAATCTTCTTCCAAGGATCACCCTCAACCAGGCGACAAGCCCGCCGGGCCTGACATCGGCCCTTCATCAAGCAATGATCGAGGCTTGAGGATAGCACACCGGCCCTCCAATGGACCATTCAACTCCGTTTCCGCCGCCAGGGCGGCTTTCATGGTGATGCCGATTACCGGGTGAACAAGTTCCGGCGCCAACTCGACCATGGGAACCAGGACGAAGGCCCGTTCATGCATTCTCAGGTGCGGCACCCGCAGGCCAGGCTCTTCCATGACTTCTCCGTCGATCAGCAGCAGGTCGATGTCGAGGCGTCGTGGCTCGACCGGCCCACCGTCAATCCTCTCTCGACCCATTGAACGCTCTACGGACAGGCATGCATCCAGAAGTTCCCCCGGCGGCAAGTCTGTTTCGATCTCTACGACCGTATTGAGGTAGGGCTCGTGTCCCTCGACTCCCACTGGCTCGGTCTCGAGGATCGTGGCAACCCGCCGAACCCTGATGCCCCCCGTACCATCGAGTGATTCAATCCCCTCCATGATCGCCGCCAGGCGATCCCCCATGTTGCTTCCAAAACCCAGGTAGGCAATCGTCTCCAGGTCGCTCATCCCGTCGACTCCCATGGAAGGGATGCTGATTCGACTTCGCCAAGAAGCACCAGGCGGAGCAGTTGCAGGGCATGCGTCAGTGCTCGACGACGGATGCCCTGACGATCTCCCGGGAACCTGTAGCACCGAGACGTCACATCCTCGCCGCGTGCAATGCTGATCCAGACCGTTCCGACCGGCTTCTGCTGCGTCCCCCCATCCGGGCCGGCGATGCCCGTAATGGAAAGCCCGATGTCCGCTCCCGTGGCAGACCTTGCTCCCTGGGCCATTGCCGAGGCAACTTCGGCCGATACGGCCCCGGGGGCACCTGGCTCAAACAGGGAACTCGGCACGTTCAGCAACGACTGCTTCAACTCGTTGGTGTAGCAGACTACGCCACCGTGGTACCACCTGGAGGATCCCTGGGTGTCGACGATGCATGCGCCGACCATTCCCCCGGTACATGACTCGGCCGTTGCAAGCGTAACACCCTGCTCAAGAAGGAGACCTCCCACGCTTGAAGACATGGTCACATCTCCTCGACCAAGGACATGCGGACGAAGTCGTTCTTCGATGGAAGCAGCAACAGGTTCTCCCTGCTCCCGGCTGGCAGCATGCACGGTTGCGATGAAGATGCCGCGACTCATGCGTGTTCCAACCTGGACCGGGTTGTCACGGTCAAGCAACTCGCCCAATCGCTCCACGATCTCGGCCTCGAGCAGACCATGGCACCGTATACGCTCGACCCAGGATCGTTCCCCGGGCTCATTTGAAGGCAGGCCTGGAAGAACATGCGCCTCGAAACAGGACTTCATTTCAGCTGGAGGACCTGGAAGCAGCCAGACATCGCACTCACCGATTTTCGCATGCAGCGGCGGCGCTGTTCCCATGTCATTTGGGAACCATGAGGCCGATCCAGGTCGCCGGGCCATGCCGGCCTGGGGGGATGTGAATTGAAATCCCCGCCCCTCCAACCTGGACCTGCTCCATGAAAGGGCCGCATCGTCAACAACCAGTTTCTCTCCGATCGCATGGGCAAGCCCTTCGCGGCTGAGGTCGTCCGGCGTCGGTCCAAGCCCGCCTGTAGCGATCACCAGGCTGCTCTGCGATGCAGACTCGACCAGGGACGAGGCAATCCGTTCCACGATGTCCGGAACCGTATTGATGGAATCGACGGACAAGCCCCGGTCAGCCAGGCTTGATGCAAGCCATGCTGCATTCGTGTCGACGCAGGAGCCGTCAAGCAACTCGTCACCGATGGACAGGATCCGAACCCCCATCAGCCCTCACTCCCAAGTCGATGAACAACGGGGTCGGGCTCACTGCCATCCGGGCCCGGTTCATCAGCCATGACAAGTATCGAGTCTCCATCAACGGCCCACCCGCGATCACGCACGAGTCGTTCAGCAGTTTCAACCATGTCTTCTGCAGCCGGCATGGAGTCGACCTGGACGGGAGTGACGCCACGGTAGAGGAGCATGCGGCGGACAACTCGCTCCTCGGGAGAAAGTGCAAGAACTGGAAGGAGGAAGTTATTCCGGCTCAGCAGGCGAGCTCTCCTGCCCGAGCTGGAAGGGACCACGATGCAACGGACGTTTGATTCCCTGGCCATCGTCCAGGCCATGTGTACTGGCGAGCCCGGGGCCCCGGGCAGTTCACAACGAGGTGCCTCGAGGTCTCCTCCGGATTCAAGGTGCATGGTCCGCATCGATGTTTCCGTGGCCCGGGTGATTCGGTTCATGGCCGCGACAGCTTCGACCGGGTATTGACCCACGGCTGTTTCCCCGGACAGCATCACTCCATCCGCCCCGTCGAATATCGAGTTGGCCACATCACTGGCTTCGGCCCGCGTCGGCGTCGGCGATTCGATCATCGACTGGAGCATCTGGGTTGCAATGACGCAGGGAATCCCTGCGTCCCTGCAAAGAGAAAGCAGGTGTTTCTGTATGGCGGGCACCTGTGCGAAATCCAGTTCGACCCCGAGGTCACCCCTGGCAACCATGATCGCATCAGCCGCATCGATGATGGATGCGGCATGTTCGATGGCCGAGGGAACCTCCATCTTCGCGATGATCGGTATCAGCCGCTTCCCGGATCCGGCGCAAACCCTCAGGTGTGCATCAAGACTCTCGATGTCCGCGGCGGTGCGAACAAAACTCATCGCCAGCCAGTCGAGGCCCTGCTCGATGGCCCAGGCCGCACAGGCACGATCAGCCTCGGTTGGCATATCGATCATGAGTCCTGAATCAGGCAGGTTTATGCCCTTGTGCGTACTGATCCTGCCGCCGGTCTCGACGGAGCATTGCACGCACCCGTTTGAACATCCCGTAGCTCGAAGACGGACATGGCCATCATCGATCAGGACACGCTGGCCTGGTTCGATGCTTTCCAGGACCCGGGGCAGCGAGCAACCGAGACGGGTCGGCTCCTCCTGCAGGACCAGGGTGCAGGTTGGATCGAAAATGACATCCATGCCCTCCTGCAGTTCAACTCCATCTCCTTCGACCTTGACGAGTCGGATCTTCGGCCCGGAAAGATCGCCGAGCACGGCAACCGGAACATCCCGTTCGTGAGAGACGGCTCGCAGTTCCTTGAGAGTCTGACCATGTTCTTCAAGTGTTCCGTGTGAAAAGTTCAGGCGGAACATGGATGCACCGGCATCAACCAGTCGACCAAGCACATCCGGACCGGAGGATGCCGGTCCGAGTGTGGCAATGATGGCTGTCCGAAAGTGCTCATTGCATTCATCGAACTGGAAGGGATGTTCAGCCACCACTGGACCCCTTCGCCGAGATCCTGAGAACGGACTCGTACTGTTCCTGGAAGAAATCGACGAAGCGCTGTCGAAGCACACGCTCCGGCTCGGCATCCGGAGGCCAGAGGCCTTTCCCCTGCCAGCCTCCTCGCAACCAACCTGCCTTGACCATCGATCGACCTTCTGGAGTACCCAGGGAAATCAACGTGGACTGGTCTGGAGCTTCGACGAGAGGCATGGCATCGAACGCTTCAAGCATCGCCTTCAGGTCTTCGTCCTCAACCATGTCCGACGTGACCACCCCCCTCTCATCCGGGTAGCCTGGATGACTCACGATCGCATCCCATGCCTCCTTGAGCTGCATGTTGGTGTCCATCGCCATCGCAGCGAAGAGGGGGGCAATGAAGGCTCTCATGGCTCGATCTGGATGCTCTGGAGGGCGTGCCACTGCATAGGGATCGATCTTGTCCATCATGCGATCCGCATATCGAGTGTAGATCTCGCGACGAACCGGGAGTCGCCGAAGCGAAAACTGGCGAGGACCAAGTCCATCTTCACCGAGGACTTCCTGCGGCTGAAACTGCCAGAGTGACTGGCCGTGAGTATCCAGGACGAACAGGATGAAACGACGGGCCAGCTCCGGGTCCGGAGCGCCGGCCAACATCGAGATTGGATCTGGATCAACCTTCGTATCACCTGGTGGATCGATGTACCCGATCCTGTCACCCCCACCATGATCCTGGATGGCCTGAGACTGGTATCGACCGAAGAAATCGATGCAGACTCCGATAGCCGCGTCACCCTGGCTCACATCCGTTGGTGCCTTCAGGGAACTGGCGGAGATATCTCTTGCATTGGCAGCTGCGCGGCGAAGTACCTCCCAGCCTGGGGTCCAGCCACGCCGTTCCAGGATCGTCTCGAAAGCTGTCGTGATGGATCCAGACTGGTTGGGATTCACCAGGGCAATCCAGGATCGCAACCTCGGATCTGCAACAGCGTCCCAGCTGGTCGGCTCAGGTACTCCAAGCTGCCCAAGGACTTCCCTGTTGTAGACCAGTCCGAATGCGGAGAGCGCCGTGCCATACCAGTACTGTTCCGGATCCCATAGATGGACGCCTGCAAGGGATGGCTGGCCGTAGACCTCAAGCAGCATCGTTTCATCAAGCTCGGCCGGGATCGTGATCGGTGAATGCCGCTGAACACCATCAACCTCGATACGTACGCCTTTCTTCAGTTCATTGTGTTCATAGGAGCCACCTCCAAAGACCAGATCGGCATCGCCGCCGGGGCCCTGCCCCTCCTTGAGTGAAGCGGTGAACTGGGCCTGGAGCATGCGCCTGATCTCGCTTGTCCCACCAGGCACATTCCAGGCCACCTCGACGGGTTCACCCCATGTCTCAAGATGCCATCGCTCGAACGCTTCTCCGAACTCCGTCCGGATCTGCTCGTTGTGAGGTGTAATGATCACCAGTTGCCTCTGGGCATCACTGGTGGCCTGCACACGGCCCGTTCGAAGCAGCAGTGGCAGCAGGAGAACGACCAGGAAGCAGGCGAGGATGGCCAGTCGCACCCCATCTACACTTCGGAGAACCGAGGCAAGGCAGAGGCCTGCAAGAATCCCCCCGGCCACGAGAACTCTTGATGTCGTCAAGGGGAACAGGAACAGAAGGCAGACCAGGACGAAGCCTGCGACAAGCAGAACGACGAGACTGCCACGATCCTTCATGTCCTGAGCCCTACTGCTCGACCAAGTTCATCGGCGAACGCAGCTGCAGCATCTGCCACGCACTGTTCCCATCCCGGATCATTTCCGTCATCCCATGCATAGATGATCGATCTGCTCGAGGTCACGATTGCGCCCCGACCATCAGTGTTGAAGCATCCAAGGACATCATCGAGCCCTGCGCCCTGGGCGCCAAAGCCGGGAACAAGAAAGACCTGTTCCGGCATCCTGGCTCGCAAGGCGACATGTTCCGCGCCCTGTGTTGCACCGACGACTGCGCCGAGACTCGAGTACCCACTTTCACCGATCGAATCCTTCCCGGCTTCCGCAACCAGGTCAGCAATCGATTCGGCAACACTTCGACCATCCTCCAGGCGTTGTCCCTGGATGGCATCACCAGCAGGATTCGATGTGCGGACCAGTGCAAATGCCCCGAGGCCTGCATTGAGGGAGTGTTGGACGGGATCCAGTCCAAGGTACGGGTTGGCGGTGACCCAGTCGGAACCAGTGCGTGCAGCGGCTGCAGCATAGTGGGATGCCGAAATACCGATGTCACCTCGCTTGACGTCAAGGATGACGTGGAGGCCAAGTTCCCGCGCACATCCCACTGCCTCCTCAAGGACGACTGTGCCCCCCGATCCATATCGCTCGTAACAAGCTGACTGGAACTTCACGATTGGTACGTTTGACGCAACTGCCTCAAGCACATCCCTGGTGAACGAGGCGACAGCTTCAAGAGCTGTGTTGGTTTTCCCTGTTACTGCCCCTGGCAGGCGATCGAAGACTGGATCGATTCCAACGCATGCGGGCGTTGCACATCGTTCAACCGCCTGCATGAGGCGGTCAGCCGGGTGGGCCACCTTGGTCGTCGATCCTGTCACCCCCACATGATACGCAATGAACCCCCGCCCTCGATGGCTACACTGTTTCCATGACCAGAGGCCCGACACACATCCATCTCGACCGCGCCCAGGGCCTGACGCTGCAGTGGGACGACGAGTCCAGCAGTTTCTACCCTGTCGAGCACCTCCGTAAGTACTCTCCCTCCGCCGAGGCAAGACAACTCAGGGAGGAACTGGAGCAAAACCCGCTTGCAGTGCTCCCAGCGTCGAGTGGAACAGGCGGAAAACTGCAGGCTCTCGATGTAGAACTTGTGGGCAACTATGCCCTCCGGATCCACTTCTCCGACGGACACGACACGGGCATCTACACCTGGGAGTACCTGCGAACCATCGATCCCGGGAACGATGGATTCAAAGGGGGGGAACCTGATGACACCAACCACTGACACTGGCTCACTGGATCGTGTTCCGAACGTGTCTGTTCTGGGCAGTCCCCCTGCCATCTCGCCCTCCATCGAGCACCCCTCGCCCTTCTTCGTTGAGATCACTGCCGATGAAGATGAAACGAGCCGGGTTGTCGAACACGTGTCGAATGTCCACTTCCTGCGATGGCTTGACCGCGCCGCCGAACTCCACATGGACAACGCCGGATGGACCCGGGCGGACCTGCTTGCCGAGGGCTGGATGTGGTTTGTCGCCAGGCATGAGATCGACTACATCGCCGAGGTGCTGCCCGGAGACCAGGTGTACATGGCGACCTGGGTGCGGGATCTCAGGCGAGTCAAGTCGTGGAGAGATTCGATTCTCTGGAGAATCGAGGACGGGGAACCACGAATCGTCTGTACCGCATCTACGTTGTGGGTGCTTGTCCTGCTTGAAACACGCAGACCCTGCAGTGTTCCTGCAGACATGGCCGCGGCACTGGAACCTCTGCATCCAAACGCACCTGGAACCTGACGCCATGCATGTCCTGGCCATTCTCGACTCTCAACGGCTTCAAGATGAAGAACGGATGATCTCTCGCATATTCAGCGGCCTGAAGGAACGTGGCTGCACCAGTACGCTGGTCATTCCAAGTCGCCTCCCGGACAGCCTCGGGCATGTTCACTCGGATGGACTTGGAGCCGACACGATTCTCACGGCATCCATTCCAATGTCATTCTGGCAACGTCGGCGAGGAAGAGGAGGGCAGGAACTCGTCATCGAGGAATCCCCCCCGGACGTGATCTGGGCACTGGGCGAAGCAACGCATCAGTTGGCGTCATCGATCGCCGGCAACTGCCAGGTACCGGCCGTGTTCGACATCAGGTCCATCCAGGAAGCGCGGCATGCAACTGGTCGAGACAGCACAGTCGGCGGCTGGATCACGCCGGGACCTGCCCTGGAACGGATCGTCTCGGGGCGTGTCGGCTCTGAACTTGTTGAATGCATACGACCCGGGGTTGATCCTGACGCATCTCGATTTCGTGACCCTGCACGTGAGACTTCCGTCGCGATACTCGGTGCCGGTGAAGACACCGCTTCGATGCATGCACTGCTTTCATCCCTTCCCAGAGTCATCAAGCAGGTGCCCGGCATGCAAATCTGTCTGGAAGTTGCAGGGCCAACCCGTGAAGCAACGTGGCGTGAGCTGCGATCTCTGGAGTTGCTTGAACATGTTTCCACGGTTCCCGGGGCAGCTGGAGTACACGATCTCCTCGCACAATGCGACATCTTCATCCAACCCGACCGATACGCTCCTGCAAGAACGATCGTTTTGGAAGCAATGAAGAATGAATCAAGCATCATCGCGGCTCGCGTCCCGCATCTGGACTGGCTGGTCGATGGCGAGACCGCGGCGATTGTTGGCAAGCCGAGGAGGGATGCATGGACCAAGGCGATCCTCGAGGTACTCCAGGATTCTGCCAGGCAACAACGGCTGGGCCAGGCTGCCAGGAAGCATGTCCTTGACCACCATGGACTCCAAGAGCACCTGGAGTCGCTTCTTGGAACGTTCAGGCGAGCCTCGAAGGGATTTTCATATCCCTTTACGCTGCAAGGAACAACATGAACCTCCAGGGCCGACTTGCCGGCCTGGGAGGGTTTCTTGCTGAATTTGTGGGCGTTGAACATGCTTCCTGCCGATGTTCAAGGCTCGTTGCTTTCGGAATAGACATGTTCCAGAGCGACCACTGACTTGATTCTTTCTCCCCTCCTCCCCGTTGAGGCTTCGGCTTCAACGGGGATTTTCATGTACGTCCACGTGCCTCTGCAAACCTGAGCAGGGTCAAGACCACCCAGTATCAATTACCCTGTTGCCATGGCCAACCCAAGTCACCTCTCCAATCGTGTCTCTTCAATCGATGTCTCCGGCATCCGTAGAGCATTTCAACTTGGAGCAAACCTGGAGAATCCGATCAACCTGTCAATCGGTCAGCCGGACTTTCCAGTCCCCGAGGTCATGAAGGAAGCGGCCATAGATGCGATCCGATCGGACCTCAATGGCTACACGTTGACGACTGGCCATCCACAACTCCTCGATGCGATCTCCACTCACCTTGAAAATGACATCAACTGGAACTGCAGTACCGATCAACTGGACCTCATGATCACCTCTGGCACCAGTGGTGCCCTGCTCCTTTCCTTCATGGCGATGCTCAACCCAGGCGACGAGGCCGTCATCGCCGATCCCTACTTCGTCGTCTACCCGACACTGGGGCCCATGACAGGTGCCTCCATCGTCTACTGCGACACCTATCCTGATTTCAGGATGACTGCAGAACGTGTCGAGCCCTGCCTTACCGATCGAACCAAGCTCGTCCTCGTGAACTCACCAGCCAACCCGACGGGTGTCATTCTGACTGACAAGGAACTCCAGGATCTTGTCGACCTGTGTTCTTCACGTGACATCCTGCTCGTATCCGACGAGATCTACGACCTCTTCACCTATCCAGATCATCTTGACTCCGCCGGCCGATGTCCGAGCCCGGCCCGGCATACGCAGGACATGCTGCTGATCCGAGGGTTCGGGAAGAACTATGGCTGCACCGGTTGGAGGCTGGGGTACGCCGCTGGTCCATCATGGCTCATCGCCGAAATGGCGAAGTTGCAGCAGTACACGTTCGTATGCGCACCTTCGATGGCGCAAGCAGGCGCAACACGGTCTTTCGGTATCGACATGAGTCCCCAGATCAGCGAATACCATGCCAGAAGCAGGATGATCCATGAAGCACTCGGCGACATGACGACCGTTTCATCGACCGGGGGCGCCTTCTACGCATTCATTGAAGTACCCGCGGAGCTCGACTGTTCTGGAACCGAGTTCTGCGAGCGAGCCATTGAACGAAACCTGATTCTCATTCCAGGTGATGTATTCAGCCAACGGGATACACATGTCCGGATCAGCTACGCCTGTGACCAGGCCAAGCTGGCAGAGGGACTGGACATCATGCGGGACATGATGTCCTGAACGCCATTCAAAGAAACAGGCACCCGCTGAACGGGTGCCTGCAATGATTCTCAGGATGGCAAGACGGGACGACTTCAGTCAGCCGAATCGGCACTGGGAGCCTCGGCACCTTCAGCACCTTCAGCTCCTTCAAGGCCCTCGCCTTCAAGGTCTTTCTCTTCCTTCGGCGCCTTCTTCGTCACGACCTTGCGATTGCCCACTTTCACGAGACCGAACGGTGAATCGTCCGAATCATCGAACTCGCCACGCTCAATAAGCTGGCTGATACGTTCATCCCTGGTCAACACATTTCGGTGCTGGTTCAGGCCTGCGGGTTTCGTCTTCAAGCTGCGATGCAGACTCATGGTCGCTCTCCATTTTCTTCATACACCTGCCGAGCAGGGCAATCACTTCAACTGTCACCTCGAATGAGGTACCTGTCCTCGAGGCTTGAATGGCCTCCGATGCTCTTCCACTGCCTCCCGATCCGCCCGATGCGATCATCGAGATCCCTGACATCAGGGTCGATCCTGGAGGCCGTAGCAAGACCGGGCAGGACAATGACCCGGGCCAGTCCCCCATTGTCCCTTGGAATGACCCAGGCTTCAAGTCCTTCTCCCCTGCAGAACTCTGCAAGCCGCATGGCACCGTCAGGGCGGGTTTCAGCCAGGACGAAGTAGAACAAGGAGCCCTCACGCGGATCTCCTATGAAATTCTCACCGATATTCCTGTTTCCCGCACTCGACCACTCCTGCGACACCGGGGCAACTGGTTCAGCGGCTTCGCGATTGACCGGGGAGGAAATCATGGGATCGATTCCAACGGGATGGAAGATTGCGGATTCCAGGTCGGCACGAGCTCGCAACTCCCCCTGCCGATAGGCCAGCATCCAGATGACCACCATCAGGAGAATGACGACTCCTCCTGCGATGAGCAGGTGACCGAGGGTGAGTCGCAAGGACCGTCCAGGTGTCCACCATGCCTGCTGCTCCGACACCATGTGCAGAGATGGGAGCGACGGGTGGGCGTCCTCACCATGTTCCTTCGCCTTGAAGAGCTCAAGAAGAGCCGGCCTGGTATTTCGGCGGCCCATCAACAGGACTCCCCGGTGGCAATGACACTTGCCATGGCCTGACCCTCTGTATGGGTGATGCTGACAAGCCAATTCTGGATTCCCATTGCAACCGCCTTGTCGGAAACCACTCCATGGACCTTGATCGATGGACAGCCACGCGCATCCTTGTGGACATCAACTTCCGACCAGGAGACACCCTCGCCCCACCCCGTGCCAAGCACCTTGAACACGGCTTCCTTGCACGCAAACCTCGCGGCATACCGCTCCGATCTGCCAGGGCCAGCGGCATCGGCATAGGAACGCTCCCCCGATGTGAAAACACGATCAAGGAACCTGTCTCCGTGCTGATCAATCATGCGCTCGATTCGAGCAACATCCACCAGGTCGACTCCATGGGCAAGAACGTTCATGGCCGGATTGTATGTCCTTCATGCTTCACGATGCTGATTCCCAGGCCTGGCCTGCCTGCACAAGCCCTTGCAGTGGATCCGGGGAATCTCGAAGGTCAACGACTACGCAACGGCCACCCGGGTTGAGTCCTAGCGAGATCTTGTACGAGATCAGGTCCAACTGTCCCCGCCCCCCCAGCGAGGGAACTGTCCGGATTCCTTCGCTCGTGAGGTCGACCAGCCTTGCCGATGCCAGCCTGCCTCCCCATGCAAGAACCGCCGCAGCGGGATCCTCTCCTGCCATGAGCAGTGATGCTGGATCAAGGCCCAGACCGTGGGACTGCCCATGAACTGGTTCCATCCCTGGCGCATCCTTTGAATGGTCAGCGATGCGAACGTCCCTCTGCCCTGCCTTGGCAAGAATGACTTCCAAGGCCGAATCCAACTCGGAAGAAACACCTTGCTTCGGGAGAAGCATGCTGATCGGGCAGTTGCCCAGGTCAGCCGCAAGATCAATGCACTCGACCGTTCGATCGACAGCCCGTTCAATGGTGTCTGCATCAAGGAATGCACGTTCAGGCAACCAGAGGTCCAGTCCGGCCAAGACCATTCCCTTCCTGTGAACAAGCCCTGCCAGATCCCTGCGGGCGGAAATCCCCAACTGCGAAGGCCGTGTCCCCTCAGCCCTGGCATCAATCTGGATGCCACGCCATGACTGACTGGACAGGACATCAATGGCCTTCCTGGGGTGCACCGGGAAACTGCTGATCATTGGAGCAAGCACGGGGTAGATCGGAATGTCGTCCATCCTGTTCATGAGGCTACCATGCTGCCATGAGTGTTGCGACCACAACCATTGACATCCAACTGTTGGAAGCACCACCATGCCTTCCCCCCCGTCAAGGAGATCCTGGCGGAGGAGCAGAGTGCACATTCATCGGTCGAACGAGACCGGAAGAGGATGCTGAACTGGGCTCGCTTGAGTCACTTGAATACGAAGCCTACAGCCCGATGGCCAGAAGCATGCTTGAAGCCATGGCACTCTGCGCCTCGGAGCAGTGGGCATGCCTCTCCATCCAGTTGCACCATGGGATCTGCAACGTACCCGTGGGTGAAATCAGCGTTGTCGCCAGGGTGGTATCCGAACATCGTGCTGATGCATTCGCCGCCTGCCAATGGCTCATGGATGAACTGAAACGCAGTGTCCCCATCTGGAAACGTGAACGCTGGACACGTGGCCATTCGTGGTCCGATGGGACGCTTCCCTCCACGCCTGCAGAGGCTGTCTCCTGATGGCACGCTGCCTGGCTTCGATCCTGGTCTGGTTGAGCCTGGCCATCTGGTTTGCCGCTGTCGTGTCTGCAGGAGTCTCCGCGATGGGCATCTTTGCAACGCTGCCCGGCCTTGAACCGGTTCTGCCCGCCTACTCGATGCTGTCTCCGGAAGCACAGGGACGCATTGCTGCAGGCCTTGTAACCGAACCCATATTCACCGCAACCGATCTCGTGCAGTGCCTGTCTTCCATCGCACTGGTTGCAGGCGTCCTCCTCCACTGGCTCCTGTCCCGGCGAGTACATCGTCGTATCGCGCGATGGACATGGACCCTGGCCATCGCGGTTGCAACCGGCACACTGTGGGGAAGGGTCCTGTTTCTCATGCCCGGAATGAATCAGCAGTTGCATGACTATCGCCAGGCTGCATCATCCGGGAACATGGACGTTGCAAACAGCGCCCGCCATGCATTCGAGTCGATGCACCCAACCGCCTCCATGCTCATGGAAACAACTGCGGCGTGCCTTCTTCTTGCGATCCTTGTCGGCGGCGCAGCAGCGGGTCTTGAATCCATCAAGGGGAATACCTCATCATGAGCAAGGCAGCACCATCATCTTCACCTGGCAGCAAGGCGGGCTTCGATCTTCCCCCGATGCAGCCCACTCAGAAGAAACGAGCCGCTCGTCTCTACTCCGCGCTCCAGAAGGCATATCCGGATGCTCATTGCGAACTGGACTACGACAGCCCTCACCAACTCCTGATCGCAACAATCCTCTCGGCACAGGCTACGGATGTCGGCGTCAACAAGGCCACGCCCGAACTGTTCCGGGCCTTCCCTGAACCAGCCGACTATGCAGCAGTTTCTCCCGCAGACATAGAGCCGTACATCAACAGCATCGGCCTGTTCCGCAACAAGGCCAAATTCGTCCAGAGTTCCATGGAACGAATCAGGGATGTCTATGACGGCGAAGTCCCCTCCACCATGGAGGACCTGCTGTCACTTCGAGGCGTAGCCCGGAAGACTGCAAATGTCGTCCTGGGAAATGCCTTCGGAATACACATGGGTGTCGTTGTGGACACGCATGTCACGCGACTGAGTCATCGTCTCGGCCTGTCGGAAGGTTCAACACCCCTTGCCATCGAGAAAGACCTGATGGCTCTTTTTCCTCGGCCGAAGTGGACGATGCTGAGTCACCTTCTGATCTTCCATGGGCGACGAGCGTGCACGGCACGAAACAGCAGTTGCGAAACGAACCCGATCTGCCGTCGCTTTCACGTGGAAGAAGCCGGTACGAGTTGACTATTTCAGTTCCTCGACCACGACACCAAACCCACCACGCTTGCTGACGTAGGCGACGCCGCCGCCAAGCATCAGGGGGTCGAGAAAGATCACCGGCCCATCAAGGCGAATAGACAACTTGGTCATGCCCTCGAGGGGACTCAATCCTGACTCGAGTCGTGCTGCCTCATTCATGTCCTTCCAATCCGAAGGCAGTTCGACAGGCTCATTCGGCAGTCGAATCATGATGATGCCCGTGTCGTGGCCAAGCCAGATCACACCATCAGATGCCGCTACGGAGCGGAAATAGCCCTCTCCAGGAGCATGCAGGACATCATCGCCGACTGGAGTCGTTACTTTGACCCGAGTTCCATCCTCCAGGATAGTCGCCTGCCAACCGAGTGTGACTGCCTGTCTTGGCGGGGGCCTGAAACGACTCTCATCGGAATGTGCCGGTCTGGCGATTTCGCCAATCCTGTAGAGCCATGCGCCCTGATCCGATGCGGCAAGAATATTGCGGCCATCAGACACGGCCCGTGTCAGGCCTGCCGGTTCCGGAAACAGGAGATCGATCGTACCGGCTTCTCCATCGATGTCGGATTTCAAGCGAAGCGTCCCTCGCCCGAAATCACCTGAGATGGCAAGTCTCGATTCACTTGCAATCGATGCATCATGCGTCCCGGAAAGCGAATACTCCTTTGTCAGGAGGAGTGCCCCATTCTGGTGCTTGTACATTCTCACCGAGGTATCGGATACGACGAGCAGTTGACCCGCCTCGTATCGAACCTGGCGAACATGTCCCGGGATTGCGACCGTGCTTCGCTGCGTATCCAACTCGCGGAGATCATCGTCCATGATCCCGACAAGAGATCCATTGGTTTCATGTCGAACGAACACGATTGCGCTGTCTCCCCAGGGAGTCGTTTCCGGAATCTCGAACAAGTCGCTGGCAGAACCCAGGTAGTCAACATCTGTGCTGGCACGATGGACCCTGTAGATACGTCGATCCTCGCAATACACCGGGCCTTCGGACATCTCGACAACGGCCATGACCTCACCCTCGGAGTCAACCAGTTGCTGTCGTGTGGATGGATCCACCACGCCTCCGACACCAGATACCACGACCCCCTGCCCGATGACATGCACATGCCTCGGCAGGATTCCAAGTTCACCAGATGGAATCATCTCCTCGACCCACGGACGGAAGGAATCCTCAAGGGTGAGCCGGACAACCCCGACATCCCTGAGTACGACCCAGAGTTCCCCCTCGTACATGACCATGTCCGTCGCAGGAGCATTGCCTCCGACCCGCGAGAGGACCTGGCGGTCGATGATCCTGCCGTTGACGGGGTTCATGACGAGCAGTTCAGATCCAAACAGCTGGTACCAGGCCTGCCCATCGATGAGCAGGCGATAATGGGTTCCGCCGGATGTATGCTGAATGACCAGACGCTCGGTCTTGGGCCTGAGGGTCTGCGGAGCCTGGTAGGACTCAACGCAACCACTGGAGAGTAGAGTGACTACTGTCGCAAGAAGGAGGAGCACCAGGGTGACCTGTCGTACTGGACATGACCGATTCATCCGGGCAGTCTACCGATCGAACAGCCTGATGGCTTCAAGATCACGTACAGGACGCAACTGCAATGGATGATCGGCTGGAAGAGCTCCGAAGACGATTGGACATGCACCCGGATGATCCCGAGTGCCTCTATGCACTGGGCATGGAGCATGCCAGGATCGGCCAGGATGATCGAGCCATAGCCCACCTTGAGCTTGCCACGAACCTGGCACCGGAATTTGCCGATGCATGGATCCAGATAGCCGCCTGCCAGCATCGTTCACACGATTCAAGATCGGCAAGATCGAGCCTTGAACGAGCCAGTGAAGCTGCGACGGCGACAGACGATGCACAGGCCATCGCAGCGATCCTGGCACTGGAACGCCAACTGGAGCAGGAATGACCGGCGAAACCAATCGTGACCAGGCGAAAATGCAGGTACTGCGATGGCTGCGACATGGTGAAATTCCACGTGCCCGCGCAGAAGCAAGGCTCCAGGAGAAGGGCTTCGACACGGTGGTGATCGATGGAGTGCTCGGTGAATTGATTGAAACCGGAATTCTTGATGATGGCAGATGCGCGGAATCACTCGTCAACGCATGGTGCAGAAGCGGCCCCATGGCTGCCAGGGAACTGGAGAGAAGGCTCGTGGAGCGGGGCATCGATTCCGAGTTGGCAGCTTCAGCATCCATGGCAGCATGCAATATCGATGAACTGGAAGATGCATTGTCCCTGGCTCGAAAGAGACTGGGCCGTCTTGAAAATCTTCCGCCAAACGTGGCTGCCCGCAGGCTCTTCGAGTACCTCGCAAGGCGAGGGTACGAGGAGGACACGGCCTGCAGAACGCTTGATATGCTCGGGTTGTCCATCGAAGAAGACTGACATGCCCTGCAGCTGATGTACCATCTGTTCATGATGACATCGCTTGACATTGAACCCCGGGAAGTCCATCGGCGACTGGAAGATGGCGAAGACCTGCTCCTGCTCGATTGTCGAACGCATGAGGAGTGGTCGACCTGCCACATCGAGGGTGCAATGCTCATTCCCTTGCAGGAGATAAGCCTCCGCATCGTAGAACTGGAGCCACGGCGACAGCATCCCATCGTCGTATACTGCCACAAAGGCCAACGTTCGATGATCATTACGCGGCTGCTTCGACACATTGGATTCACCGATGTGCACTCCATGCACGGCGGAATTGATCGCTGGTCGGCCGAAATAGACCCCAGCATGCCCACCTACTGAACAGGACTTCCCAGTGCTCTCCAAGCGTCTCATCACAGGACCCCTGCTCGTGATCCTGCTCCTTGGACTGGCGTATCTCGATGGATGGGTTGGAACACACCAGATTGCAACCTCCCTCTACGTAGGCTGGCCGATGGGCGAATTCGGAATCGAGACGATCCCTCCTGGACTCATCATCTTCCTGACCTGCTGCTGCATCATCCCCCTGGCCTCGGTTGAACTTGCAGCCATGTCCAGGGCCGGTGGTACCCGATGCAATGCCGGGCTTACAGGCTGTTTCGCCCTCCTCATCCTCTGCACGATGTGGATCGGTTCCGCGATTCCAGACAGTCCCGGATCATCGATGCTCGCAGTCAGCCTGCTTGCAAGCATTCTCGCAACATGCTTCATCGCGTCACTGGTCGTCTATGCCTGGGGAGCTCGAACGGACGGCGTCCTGACTGCCAGCGCTTCAACACTCTGCTTCGCCTCGTACCTGGGACTCTTCCTGGGGTTCTACCTGTTGATCCGCGCAGATCATTCGATCTGGTGGATCATCGGGATCATTGCCATCGTGAAGATGTGCGATACGGGGGCCTACTTCATCGGCTCTGCAATAGGTCGGCACAAGTTGATCCCATGGCTGAGCCCGGGAAAGACTTGGGAGGGCCTTGCGGGTGGGCTGCTCGTTTCGATGCTGACTGCCTGGGGGCTTGCCAGCATGAGTGCACACTGGCTCCCCGCCGAACCGGTCATTCCCTTTGCCTGCGCGATGGGATTGGGCCTGGCCATCGGTCTCACTGGCCAGGCCGGCGACTTGGTCATGAGCCTCATCAAGCGTAGTGCACAGGTCAAGGACAGTTCGTCATTGCTTCCGGGCCTCGGGGGGGTCATGGATGTCCTCGACTCTCCCCTGCTGGCTGCACCAGTGGCATGGTGGCTGCTTCAGTGGCTTGCCTCCGGAAATCCGATCTATTAAAGAAACCCCAACATTGTTCCATTGGTCGCCATGTTTCCATAGAATGCGGGATCACCACGATTGAGGAGCAACTCCCCCACATGTCCGTCATTGAGCATCTCCTGGAACTCCACCTGGTTGACCGCCAGGTCCGTGGACTCCGATCTCGCGTAGAAACGGCCGAGATCTACCATCGAACGCAGCAGAAGCAACTCGAAGATATCGAGAGCCAACTCGGCCAGTTGCAGCAGCAGTGTCGGGTCGCACAGGCGACTGCGGCAAATCTCGAAACAGAGGGCAACAGCATGGATGCCCGGATCGAGAAGTTCCGGGAAGATCTCAAACTGTCCGCAACAACCAAGCAGTACAACACGGTCCTGGAGGAAATCAACACCCTCAAGACCGAACGAGGGCAGGTTGACGAACAGGCCATTGCCCAGCTGGAACAGGCGGAGAACCTTGAAGAGGACATGAAAAGCCTGGATGGGCGAATCACCGAACGCAAGACACTTGTGGTATCTGCCGAATCGGATCTCAACGAACGACGATCCGAAGTTTCAGAGAGACTCAATGAACTCGAAATCGAGCGGGCGAAGAAGGCGGAAGCCATCCCACCCGTGGTACTCGAAGTCTTCGACCAGACAGCGGATGACTACGAAGGCGACACCATGGCCGAGATCGACGAGATCGATCGCAAGCGACTTGAATACAGTTGCTCAAGCTGCAATGTGTCGCTGCCCTTCAACCTCGTGAACACGATCATGTCCAACGCGAACAACGTGCACCAGTGCGAAGGTTGCATGCGTATCCTCTACGTGACCGAGGAGGTACGTGGAGCACTTGTTACCAAGAAGTAACTACTCTTCGAAAAACTCAGCCTGCCCCCTGGCCTGCTTCGTACGTGACTGGACACGACTGATCTCGTGTGCCAATTCATCGATCGAACGAAAGTCGTAGTACTCGCTCGCGTACCGGATGTATGCAATTTCATCGATGTCACGCAGGTACGCGGCAACTCGGCGACCGATCTCGACGCTTGGCACTTCACGGTCAAAGGCCTGCCGGACGTCGGCTTCGACCTCCTCGGCAACCGACTCCTTGAGATCCTCGGAAACCGGCCGCTTCCCAC
>JABABM010000012.1 GCA_014238205.1 Phycisphaerales bacterium
AGAGTGGTACCGCCAGGGTGAGATCGAGAAGGCACAGGCATTGATGGACCGCCTCGATACGCTCTTCGGTCGAGGAGGTTTTCCGCCGAACAACCAGTACAACATCCCGCTTGACATCTTCGTTGCCAATGAAACGCGTGGCGAATACGAACGACAGCCACACCTGGCTCCATCAGATGTCTCCGCGGCACTCCGGTACGGATACCGCGTAGGTGTCGGGCAGTCCCGGCCCGAGGTCTACAAGGAAGCCGTTCGGTTCGCGAAGGAAGTTACGGACTTCTACAAGTCGCATGAGACCATCAACTACACGACGAAGCTGGGCACGGGGCGAATGAAGGACATCATCGGCCAGCTTGAACAGAGCGCGGAAATAGCCTTCCTCCAACTCATGGTCGACCCCGGGATCCCCATGGAGGAGCGCATGACGATCTGGTCGTCGGTGGATGAACTTGAGCCACAGATGAGAGTGCGTACCTACGACAAGTTGTCGCAGACACTGCAGCACCAGTTGGGTCTACACCCGCTGGGCCGATCCATCACCTTCGCCGAGGGGTTTCCGGAGCCACCTGGAATGCAGGCCTGGCGTCAGCGACTGGCGTTTGAACGACAGCAGGAGAAGGCCGCGGCTGAAGCGGCACGCAAGGAAGGTGTCGAACGAAAGTAGTCGGGCCGGGTGCTACCCGGAACGAACCGTGTTTCTCAGCGTGCCGATCGATTCGATCTCGATCTCGAGGACGTCACCATCGGCCAGCCATGTGGGTGGATCGCGGCGGGAACCGACACCACCGGGGGTTCCGGTGAGCAGGATGCTGCCTGCCAGCAGCGTTGTTCCTCGCGAGAGTTCCGCGAGCAGTTGCGCAACCGTGAATATCATGTCACCGGTCGAGGCTTCCTGCACGGTCGTGCCGTTGACCCGTGTTCTGAGCAGCAGGTCCTGGGGATCGGGAACAGCCTGGGCGGGTACCGGGTCTCCAACTGGGCAGAAGGTATCGAAGCTCTTCCCGCGGATCCACTGGCCTCCACTTCCTTCCCGCTGCCACCAACGCGCACTGACATCATTGGCGGGGGCCCAGGCCGCGACAGCCTGCAGCGCTTCCTCCTCGGTGGCATCCTTGAGATCCGCCCCGAGGATTGCAGCCAGTTCACCCTCGTAATCCACCTGGGGGCCATGCTCATTGCACGCCGGTGGAATGATGATGTCCTCGCCGTTGCCGATGAGGGAGGCCGGATTCTTCATGAATACGGTGGGGAGTTCAGTGGGGCTTGCGCCCATCTCTCTTGCATGGGCGTCGTAGTTTCGACCAATGCAGAAGATGGCGGGAGGTACCTCTCGTGAGGGGAGCGGTGTCATGAATCCTGACCAGCCTTTCGGTGTTGTCGTGGTGGAACCGGGTCGAGTCCTGCCCCTGCGAGAGGATGGCATCGGAGGATTCGTCGTACGGCCAGCCATGAACCTTTGAATGCCCCATGCACCTGGATGGACTCGACGGCATAGTGGGAGCAGGTTGGGTGATATCGGCAATGGCGACCGAAGATAGGGCTGCCCACGGCCTGGTAGACGCGGACGCAGCCGATCAGGCAGGATCCGAGGATCCCGGCGTGGTGTTCGTGCTGCTCTTGGTGTTCATCCATCGTGCATGCAGTGTCCTGCTGGCCTGTTCCAGTGCTTCAGTGCAGTGCTGGAGTGTCGTTGACTCCCTTGACTGCACGGTGACGACCAGATCATAACTGCCGGGAAGCTGTTGCTGAAGGTGGCGGAATGCCTCGCGGAGGCATCGCTTGACCCTGTTGCGAACGACGGCATTCCCGATCTTCCGGGAGATCGACAGACCGAGCCTTGGATGGTCGCATTCGTTTGGGACGGCGTGTACCAGGAAGGAGCCTTCGCGGGTGCGGTATCCCTCCCTGTAGGCTCGCTTGAACTGGGTTGGACGAAGCAGTCGTCCTTTCCGGGGAAACCGAAACCAGCGGGGCATGGAGGTGTCATCGACGATGTCGTTCATCATCCCTCCTTCTCCAGTTCAATCTGGTAGACCTGCATGAGCCTGTTGCGGGTGATCAGTCCCACCGCATGCTCGACATCCTCCGCCGAGAATACGGGCAGGGCGTCGACATCATTCCTTGAGAACTTCTCGAGGACCGTATCGAGGGAGTCATCAGTCGTGACCGTTGGGAGGTTGCTCCGTTCAAGTTCGTTGACCTGGAGCAGGGGGATCGCATCGCGATAGACAAGTGCCGACTTGAGGTCATCCGAAGTGACCATCCCGGCGTAGTTCCCATGATCATTGACGACAATGAAGTCACGTACGCCCTTCGTTACGCTCATGTCCAGCAGCACCTGCGCCGGATCATTCTCAGAGACGACAACAGGGTCGCGCAGTGCGATATCACTGACCCTCATTCGTCGCAGGATCGTCAGGTCACTCATGACTCCCAGGTGAATACCGAGTTTTCTCAGGCGGGAGGTGTAGATGCTGTCCCGGTTGAAGGACCTGGCAACGATCGTCGAAACGACAGCGGCAAACATCAGCGGCATGATGACCTGGTAGCTCTGCGTCATTTCGTAGACGATCAGGATGGCTGTCAGAGGAGCATGGGTTGTTCCGGCAAGCATCGCTGCCATGCCGACGAGGGCGACGTGGGCCGGGTGCCCGTGAGGGAGCCAGCCCATCCATTCAAGCAGGAGACCCAGGGCCCCCCCAAGCGATGCGCCAAGGAGCAGCGACGGGGCGAACATGCCACCAGCGCCCCCGGAACCGAGGGTGAGGCTCGTGCCGATGAGTTTCAGGAGAAAGAGCCCGAGGAGGAGGAGCATGAGTTCGCCCATCGGGTTGAGGGTCTCGTGCCCACCATCCTGGAAGTAGGTCGAAGGATCGATCAATTGCGTGATGACCGGATAGCCGTTTCCATAGAAGGCTGGCACGTCACCTGTTTGGAGCCACAGCATCCACCCGAGACCGAGCAGGCCCAGGAGTATTCCGCCGATGGCGGGACGAACGATCTTTGATACGGGCATGCGATCGAAGAGTGAACCAGTGACACTGAGCGTTCGAATGAACAGGATCGATCCGAGCCCGCAGAGGAGTCCGAGCAACAGGTAGATGGGCAGTTGTCCCAGGCTGAAGAAGTCGTCACGTCCCATGAACCCATCGCCGACATCAAAGATGGCCGAGTCATGAAGAATTCCATGGGTTGCTGCGGAAGCAACAACCGCGGCAATGACGATCGGCGTGAACGTCTTCAAGGAGAAGTCCCTGAGAAGGATTTCCATGACGAAGAAGACGCCTGCGATGGGGGCATTGAATACCGCCGCGATGCCTGCGGCAGAACCACAGCCCAGGAGCGTGGCGGTGTTCTGGCTTCGCGTACCCAGCAGGCGTGCGATGTTCGAGCCGAGGACACCACCGATGGTGATGATGGGACCTTCAGCGCCTGCAGATCCGCCCGAAACGATCGTCGATGTCGAGCCCAGCCATTTCTGCAGTCCGACGCGGAGACTGATTCGTGAACGGCCCCGAAGCACGGCATGCATCAGGGTGGTGACGCCTGGGCCGACATCATCTGCATGGATGACTGCTCGCAGGATGCCGACGATTACTCCACCGATGCACGGTGCCAGGAGCACGAGCCAGAGAAGCAGCATCTGCCCACTCCTGGCTTCACTCCAGAGTTCCATGCCCCGAAGCGGGGCAATGAACAGTGTTGCAACCAGTGCCATCATGAGCCCGATGGCTGCCGCTACGATGTACAGGTACCAGTCACGCTCGAATCCGAGGCGGAGGCTGATCTTTCTGAGAACTCGTGTCATTCCCGGACGCATGATGCCTCCTCCGCTGATCAGGCCTTGGCATCGGCAAAAGGAGGGATTCTACCCCAGCATGGGGGGGTGTGCACTCCGGCAAATCCCCTTTTTTGGTACACTACCCGGCTCGACCCAGGAGTCCCATTCATGATCGAAGCCCTGCGAAGCGATGAAATCGTCAAGAAACTCGGTGGCCGTTTCAAGCTCTGTGCGCTGATCCAGCGCCGGATGAAGGAACTGGTTGTTGACGGGGCTCGCCCCCTTATCGAGCGAGATGGACGGACGGATCTTGAACTGGTGATCGAGGAGATCCTCCAGGACAAGATCGCTCCCATCTGGGAAACGGAAGAGGCACCAGGCGAGTCCGAGGATGGCGCCGTCCTCTGAGGACGTGAACACCTCGAACCAGATGCCTGGAGGCACTCCAACCAGTAATGCACCTCGCCGACTCCTGGTCGGTGTGACCGGTGGCATTGCCGCGTACAAGACGGCCCAACTTGTCAGTGCTCTGGTGCAGCGAGGTGACGAGGTTGTCGTTGCCATGACTGACGCAGCGCAGCGGTTCGTCGGATCGACGACGTTCAGCAGCCTGACAGGTCGTGAAGTGCTCACGAGCCAGTGGTCATCACACGAGGGCCTGACGTCTCCCCATGTGCACTTTGCCATGTGGTGTCAGTGCATGCTGGTTGCACCATGCACGATGGACATGCTTGCTCAGCTTGCCTCGGGTCGGACGAATGATCCAGTTGCACTTCTCGTTGGAGCGATTGACAGGGCGACGACGCCCGTGCTGCTCTCCCCATCGATGAATGCAACCATGCTCGGGCAACCAGCGACTGCACGCAACATCGACATGTTGCGTGCAGACGGCTTCAGCATCATCGAGCCGGTTGAAGGCTGGCAGGCATGCCGTACCGACGGCGATGGCCGCATGCCGGAACCGGCCCAGCTCATGGACGCTCTTGACCAGGCCCTGACCGATTAACTCCTGCAAAACGAACCAGTCGCCCGCGGTATGCAGGCGACTGGCTCATGTTCATTGCTGTCCGGCACCAGGTGCCGGGGATCGGGTTTACATTTCCTCGCCTTCGTGCTCCTCGATGAAGGAGGAAAGTCGACGGCGTCGAACCGGGTGCTGGAGCTTTCGAAGCGCCTTGGATTCGACCTGACGAACACGTTCACGGGTGACCTTGAAGATGCGTCCGACTTCCTCGAGCGTATAGGTGTATCCGTCACCGACGCCGTAGCGAAGCTTGAGGATTTCCCGTTCTCGATAGGTGAGCGTCTTCAGGACATCATTGATCCGACCGCGGAGCATGTCGCTCGTGGCCGTCTCGGAGGGTGCTTCCTGTCGTTCATCCTCGATGAAGTCACCGAACTGTGAGTCCTCGGATTCGCCTACGGGGCGGTCGAGGCTGATTGGATGGCGTGAGATCTTCATGACACGACGTGTTTCCTCGACGGTCATCTCGGCCTGTTCGGCAAGTTCCTCGATGGTTGGTTCCCGGCCCATCAACTGGAGGAGTCGCTTCTGGATGTTCCTCAGTTTCGACATGGTCTCGATCATGTGTACCGGTACACGGATGGTTCGAGCGTGATCCGCGATGGCACGGGTGATCGCCTGGCGGATCCACCAGGTCGCGTAGGTGGAGAACTTGTAGCCTCGCATGTATTCGTACTTGTCGACGGCACGCATGAGGCCGGTGTTTCCTTCCTGGATGATGTCAAGAAAGGGGAGTCCGCGATTGCGGTACTTCTTGGCAATGGAGACTACGAGTCGGAGGTTTCCTCCGCTGAGATCCCGCTTTGCCTGCTCGTACTCGTTGAACACTCGTTCCATCGTGCGTGTCCGGAACTTCAGATCCTCATGGCTTTCAAGGGTCAGGCCCCGAAGTCCATGCATTTCTTCCTCCATGACCACGCGGTCTTCCGGGTGGTATCGATCCGGGTACTTCTTGGACCGTTCAAGTTCAAGGGACAGTTCAGCGGTCTTTCTCGTAATCGACTGGATCTTGTGAAGCAATGGCTGGATCTTTGCCGTACGGAGGCAGCATTCCTCGATGAGGGTTGCGATCTTCCGGCGTCGACGAGCCATCCTGTCCTTCAGTTCAGCAAGGGCCGTCTTGCCCATTCGGGTCGATTCAGACTTCTCCCAGTCCAGTTCATTCTGCTTCAGGAGCAACTGGACCGTGGCGATGTTGATCGGGATACGCCTGGCGATCTTTTCCTTGGCATTGTCTTCTGCAGTTGAAATCCGCATGGTGCGATCGAACGGCAGGTCTCCGTTGTGCACCTGCTGAAGGATTTCAACAGCCTGCCTGGCCGCGTAATCACACTCGAGTACCTGCCGGCGGAAGATCATGCGAGTCGTCTCGATCTTCTTTGCAAGGCGGATTTCTTCTTCCCGGGTCAGCAGCGGAATGGTTCCCATCTGGGTGAGGTACATGCGAATCGGATCATCAATCCGCTTCGTCGTGGCCTCCTCGATGGCCTGCTCGATCGCGGTTTCAGAATCATCGATGAGGCCTGGCTCGTCGTGAGCATGTCCATCACCACTGTTCTCGGCTTCCTCGGCGATCTTCTCGGCCTCGATTTCCTCCTTGCCCTTGAGGCTGAAGGTCATCCAGGGATTGTCTCGCTTGAACCGAAGGTTCGTATGCATGGGGGCATAGAAGTGAGGTTCGGCCCTGAGCCTGGGATCCTCGTAGTTGATCAACTCGATCTGGTGATGCTGGAGGATGACCAGCAGTTCCACGATCTTGTCGGGATGGACCATCTCGTCCGGGATGGTCGTATTCAACTCCTCGTAACTCATCCACTTCCGTTGCCGGCCGTGAATGATCAGCGAGTGTAGGTTCGGATGTAGTGCTGGAATATGCATGTTCTCTCCTGGATCATCAGGTGATCCACCTGTTCGTGGACTGCCCACGGGTCAACGTCCGGTCTCCCTGTGGATGGCAGACGGTCGTCCGCCACGTCCACTGATCTGTTTAATTCGTGCAACTGCCTCATCTGCATCATTGGTCGGGTCAGCGCTCCAGGAAGCATCGATGGCATTGTTTTTTCCATGTTCGATCGAGGTACGCAGTGCGTCCGTGGCTTCCTGGAATGGATTTGAATCCTGTCCAGACTCCTCAAGCAGGCGCTGGCCGATGAACCAGAGATGCGAGGCGAACTCCCCAAGTTGCGAATCGGGCAGTTCGGACAGCAGTTCCTGCATGGGCGGTGTTCCGCCACCAGCAAGAATAGGAATCAGGATCCGGGCAAGTGCACGATGCCTGTCGACGATGAAGGCATCGACTTCGAGCAGTCCCGTGCCTGCATGTGAGCCTGGTTCATGGACCAGGATGGCCAGGTAATGTTCTTCTGCAGTACGACGGTGCCCAGGCACAAGCGGTGCATCGGGGTCCGGGAGCAGTGTCATTGAATCCTGCTTTGGTTCGGCCGTGGGAACCTGCCTGGAATTTCCAGGGGCCTGATCCAGGCTGGTGAGCATCGATTCGACCGTAGCCAATGGCATGGCAAGCAACTCGGCGAGTTTGCCCAGGAGCAGGGCCCTGCGTACCCCATGTACGGAGGCCAGGCCCAGTCGCTGCAGTTCCCCGAGAAATCGCTCGATCATGACTTGCCGCCCGGAAAGCCCTTCCTGTGTTTGAAGGACCTGTTCAAATCGTTGGAGGACGTATTCCAGGACATCGGTGCTGCATGCAACGACCTGTTCGAAGTGACGTGCCCCGTCTTCCTGGGAAAGGAGATCAGCGGGATCGGCGCCGCCGGGCAGGATGCAGATCCTGACATCGACCGGGTGCTTCAGAACCACTTCAAGGGCACGGTCCGCTGCGCGTCGGCCCGCATCATCACCATCGAACAGCAGGACGACGGTATCGCAGAGCCTCGAGAGGATTCTCGCATGGTCATCCGTCAATGCGGTGCCGAGGGTTCCCACGACATTGCAGTGACCCGCCTGGTGACAGGCAATGACATCGGTGTAGCCCTCGGTCACGATGGCGCGTCCAGTGTCTGCAATGGCTTTCCGTGCAAGGTGCAGTCCGTAGAGGGTTCGACCCTTCTGGAAGACTTCCGTCTCGGGGCTGTTGAGGTACTTGGGTTCATCGGCAGGATCAATGATGCGACCACCGAAGCCCACGGGCTGTCCGGCCTGGTTGCAGATCGGGAAGATCAGTCGATTCCGGAAGCTGTCATAGAAACCGTTTCCTTCGTTACGTTCCTTCAGGAGGCCTGCGGCCAGGAATGCGGCGTGTGCCTTGGCGTTGTCTGGAAGTGATCGCAGCAGGCCGTCCCAGCCTTCCGGGGCACAGCCGATCTGGAATGATTCGACCATTTCATCACTGATGCCACGAGACTGGATCATTGCTCGTGCCTGGGCACCTGTGTCGGAAGCGAGCGTCTGCCTGAAGAAGTCCAGTGCGCGGTCATTGGCGCGTCGAACAAGATCTCGTTGTTCTCGCTGCCTGGCATCTTCGGGGCTGGGCGATGTTTTTGTAAGTGTGATGCCTGCTCGTTCTGCAAGGAGTTCAAGTGCTTCACGGAAGTCCATCTTCAGGTACTTCTCAAGGAAGGTGAAGGCATCTCCGCTGGCACCGCAGGAAAAGCACTTGTAGAAGGATTGCGCCTTGTGCGTCACCACGGCCATGGAGGGGGAGTGGTCGTCATGGAACGGGCAGAGGCCCACGTGCTCGCGGCCCTTGGGCTGCAGTGTCACGTACCCGCCGATGAGTTCGACGAGATTGGTCGCATCCCGAACGCGATCGATTTCCAGGCGATCAGCCATGGCGCACCTCGTGCGTGCAACATGCCCTGGGGCTGTTGTCCATCCACGCGCGCAGACGCATCATCGATCCAATGGAGGAGTTGATCGTGACCACCAGTTCCGTCCCCGGAGCCCCAGAAGGACTCCACTGCTACACCCTGTTTGCATTTCCGACCCTTCTCTTCCTGACGGACGGACCATGCCTCAAGGTTCCCCTGGACGACAATGTTGTCCAAACACCGGAGATGTCGCACACAGACACCACGATGGCTAAGACTGTCATCCTGAAACAATAAAATGTCGAACGTGGCTCGGTGGTCGTTTTTGCTGGGAGTCACACTGCCGTTGGCAGGGGATGCACCCCGGTTTTCAGTATCGAGCCTCTGTCCCTTTACAGTACGCTGCCTGCGCATTTCGTCAAACGAACGAACCAGCAAATTCGGAAAAAAGTGCCCAGGCTCGCCAGTTTTTGTTCATTTTCCTCGATATCGCCAACGCCCGGTAATCTCGCCTCAGGAGCCATCTTCCTGGAGCTTCTGATCTCGTGTCCATCCGTATTTGCGCTTCAGGGGCTTTACGATCAAGCCACTCCGGATGGCTTTTGTTGATGCTTTCACCCAAACGGGCTTCCCATCAACCAGGGCACGGACCCGCTGAATATTGGGTTTGAAGGTTCGGCGGCTGACACCGGAGATATTGAGGCCAATGCCGCCCTTGTACTTGGGCAGGCCCCGGTAATGGATGGTGCGGCCAGTGCTCGTTCTGGCTCCGGTAAATTGGCAAACGCGGCTCATGAGAGACTCCTCCGGCGAAGAATCCGGGATTCTAGGTCTTCAGGGACATACAGGCAAGGGCATGGGGGCCTGTTGGGGCAGGTTCAGGCGGTTTTTGACCGCCTGGCCAGTTCCTTGAGGCTTGCACGGGACTCGATTCCCTTGCGGTCAAGGACGTAGGTCACCCCGGCATTCTCCATGTCTGGCAGGTCGAACATCAAGTCCAGCATGAATCCGTCGATGACGGCCCGAAGGGCGCGGGCACCGGTACCACGCTCCATGGCGTGCTCGGCGAAGGTATGCAGGGCATCCTGCGTGAATTCCAGGTGTGCACCCTCAAGTTCAAAGAGGTGCTGGTACTGCTTCACGATGGCGTTCTTGGGTTCCGTGAGAATGCGGACCATCTGGTCCGTGTCCAGTGGAAGAAGCGGCGTGATGATCGGGAGACGGCCGATGAGTTCTGGAATCAGGCCGAAGGACAAGACATCCTGTGGCGTCACCATGGTCAGCAGCTCTTCCTGTTTTTCCGCTGGATCAGGGACGATCAGGCCACTCTCGGGGGACTGTTCGTCCACGAGGAAGCCGATGCGTTGTCGACCAAGCCGTCGCTGGATGATGTCCTGGATGCCACCGAAGGAACCGCCGCAGATGAAGAGTATGTGCGTTGTATCCATCTGGATGTACTGTTGCTCGGGGTGCTTGCGTCCACCCTGTGGTGGAACATTGGCGACGACGCCTTCAAGCATCTTCAGGAGTGACTGCTGCACACCTTCACCGGAGACATCCCGCGTGATGGATACGTTGTTGGATGTCTTGCCGATCTTGTCGATTTCATCGATGTAGATGATGCCACGTTGGGCTGCATCGAGGTCGTAATCAGCCGACTGAAGCAGCTTCAGGAGCAGGTTTTCGACGTCTTCGCCCACGTACCCGGCTTCGGTCAGCGTGGTTGCATCGCCGATGGCGAAGGGGACATTGAGTATTCGTGCAAGTGTCCGTGCCAGCAGGGTCTTGCCGGTACCGGTGGGACCGATCAGCAGGACATTCGACTTGTCCAGTTCGACCTGGCTGTCTTCGTTCTCAAGATGTGCCAGTCGTTTGTAGTGGTTGTGGACTGCAACGGAGAGGGTTCGCTTGGCATTGGTCTGGCCAATGACGTACTGGTCGAGGAACTCGTTGATCTGTCGTGGAGCGGGAATGGATGTAAACAGCGGGCTGCTGCTGCTCATGCGCCGCTTTTCCTGCTTGAAGATGTTCTGGCAGAGATCGGTGCAGTTGGAGCAGATGTAGATGTCGCTGGGGCCTTCAACCATCGGGCCCACTTCGCGGGAGGTCTTTCCACAGAAGGAACAGGTAGTCACGCGTCGACCGCGAAAGCCGCCGTCATCACCACCATCACTTCCATCACTTCCAGAGCCTCCACCAGAACCGCCAAAGCCACCTGGGCCTCCGGTTCCATCGCCTTCTCCTAGACCGCCGCCGTCTTTACCGGTGCCCGTCGAGGACAGGATGCGACGCAATGTTTCATCTGGTACCTGGTCAAACACGGCTGTTCCGTCTCCCACTTCCCTGTTTGCAGTTGGCTGTCGCCAACTGCCCCCCCTCATGCTACCCACTGGAATCCGTTCCAGGGGCGTTTGAAACCCCTTCAAGGCTTCGCCATCTACCCGTATTCTGGCATCGAAAGCGGATGTGATGTGGGTTAAATCACGGTTTCCTGCTCATATTCTCCATTCAGTTCGCTGGCATGTCCGAGTTGCTTTCATCTTCGGACCTTGCCTGCGAGGTATCGGACTTCCCTGGAGCGAAATGACCCAGGAGGATATTCCGGGCCTGTTCGAACTCCTTGTCATTCAGTTCACCTTCCTCGTGCATCCTCCGCAGTTGCTCCAGTGAGAAGGAATCTTCGAGACCACTGTCACCACGTTGCATCGATCGCCGCACGATGACCAGAATGATCCATGCCACGATGACAATGCCCATGAGGATGAGCAGGGCAGGCAGGATGGCTGGAAAGAGTTGGGAGGGGTCCTGTGGTGGAGACGACGTTGCCAGGAAGGAAGCAGATGACATGCCGGCCACTCAGGAGTCGCTTTTGCCACTGGTTTTCTTGCCGGACTTCTTCGAGGTCTTCTTTGAACCAGAGGCCTTCTTGCTGGTCTTCTTGCTGGTCTTCTTCGTGGTCTTCTTCGTGGTCTTCTTCTTCGAAGGCGTCTTTGTTTCACCACTTTGCATCGCCATCCACTCTTCGGCATTGACCTCGGTGATGTTCATCTGCTGAACCATGGAGTCAACAGCCTTGTTCTCCATGATCTGGGCATTGAGTTGACGCAATTGGTCGGACTGTGCCAGCTGTGCATGGAGTTCCATGGGTCGCATGCCACGCTGTGATGCAAGCTTGGCGACCTGTGCGTTGACTTCCTGTTCATTGACCGTGATGCCGTACTGCTTGATGACCTTCCGCTGGATGAACATGTTCTTGATGCCCACCGTTGCCATGCGCTCCGTATCTTCTCGGGATTCGGCAATCTTCGTCTCAATTTCCTCGGTATCCAGTCCCTGCTGCATGAACTGCATTCGCAGGCTTTCCAGCTGATAGGCGACCTGGTGACTGGAGAGCTTCTCCGGAATCTCCACGTCGACGATCTCCGCAAGTTGCTTTCGAGCCTGGTCACGCATGGCAGTTGCCTGCTCATCATCGCGTCGCTGCTCAAGTGCCAGTTTGACCTGGTCGTTGAGTACTTCAGCCGTGCCGAGGTTGAAGGCTTCGATGAGTTCGTCCGTGGCCAGGGGCGTGATTCGTTCTGCGACCTGGACCTGGAATGTGATCACCAGATTCTTGCCGCGAACATCTTCACGCTCATGGTTGTCGGGTCCAACAGTGTTGATCGTGATTCCATCACCAACGCTGACACCCTTGAAGGTCGCATTCAGATCATCGATGAGCAGGCCCAGGACCTGCCCTCGTTCGCCAGTGGGCGGAAGCACGATGATGATGTTCTCGGAGTCGAAGATCGCAGTTTCTTCACCCTCTGCCATGACATTGGCATGACCAAGCAGTCGATCACCCGGCTGGAAGTCATTCTTGAGTTCCTCGCCACGTCCATTTCGGAGACATTGGCGTTCGATCTCGTCGTTCACCATCTCATCCGTGACTTCCAGGGTCGGCTTGTTGATCTTCACCTTCGTGAAATCAGGAAGTTCAAAGCTGGGGACGATGTCCATCTCGACCGTGAAGGCGAAATCCTGTCCCGCTTCCACGGTTGGGAAGTCATCCTCCTGTGGCTCCGGCTCCTGGAGCATGTCCAGTTCATTGGTCTTGATGGCATGCTCGAGCGCATCCTTGACGATGGCATTGCGGGTTTCATCCCGGATGGCTTCGCCGAAGCGTTTCTCGATGACGGCGCGTGGGACCTTGCCCTTGCGGAATCCCGGCAGGTCGACCGTGCCACCAATGGCCTGGGCCTGCTGCTGGAGCTGCGTGTCCACGAGCGCACTGGCAATGGTGACCGACAGCCGCTTCCTGGCTGGGCCGGCATCCTCGACAGTTACGGTGTAGTTCTCTGTGTCGCTCATGGCTCTCTCCGCGGGTTCAACTGGCACGCACTGGTGCGAAGCGACAGAGGATACCTCATCAGCCCGGAATTCTCATGCTCAGGCCTTGCTGGCAAGCCCCTCGGCCAGCAGGGAGACGAAATCAATGGCCGCCCGGCCTGGATCCTCGGCATCGGCCATTCGGCGGACGATGGCCGAGCCCACGATGGCGGCATCTGCAGAGGCCGTGACAGTGGCAACATGGTCTGGTTCGGCAATGCCAAAGCCCACAGCGATAGGCAGGTTGGAGTGTGATCGAATGCGATTGACCGCAGCCTTGATGTCCGGCGACTGGTCCTGTTCCCCGGTCAGCCCGGTCCTGGCAAGCAGGTAGACGAATCCTCGGCAGTGGGGCAGCAGTGTTTCAAGGCGATCATCAGTCGTCGTCGGGGCCACCAGCAGGGTAAAGGACAGTCCCAGTTCATCGATGATGGGCAGCAGTTGGCCTGCGTGGTTGGTGTCAAGGTCAGGCATGATGACCCCGTCGAACCCCGCCTCAGCCAGTGCTCGCAGAAAGGCCTCTTCACCTCGTCGCTCGACGATGGAGCTGCTCACCATGGCAACCAGGCCGATATCCGTCTGTGCTCGAACGGCGCGAACTGCATCGAGTACATCATCAACCTTCAGTCCCTGCTCGAGCGTCTCGTGCATGGCTGCGGCGATGACTGGTCCATCAGCGATCGGATCGGAGAAGGGAATGCCGATCTCGACGATGCTGGCCCCGGCTGCTTCAAATCCGCGAAGGGCGACGACGGTTGCCTCCAGTTCCGGGTAGCCGGCGACGATGAAGGGCATGATGGCCGTGCGTCCATCGTCCTTGAGTTGGCTGAAGATGTCATCGATGCGGCCCATGGGCGCTACTTCGTCCCCGGCGGTCCGCCGTCCTCGATGTACTTGTCATGGATCGCCTTGCCCAGGTCCACCTCGGTGATATTCGCCAGGGTCGCCAGCCAGGCCAGGACGTCGGCGAACTCCTCGGCGAGGTTGGCTGGGTCACCATCTCCACGTGCCTGCTTGGCGAGTGCTTCGGCCAGTTCACCGATTTCCTCGGAGAACCACAGGAAGGTCGGGGCGACGCCTCGTGCTGCATCCGTGGCGTGGTAGCGATCGCGAATCAGTTCCTGGAAGTCGGCGATGGTCATGGGTGTATCGGCCATGGGGGGGATGGTAGCAGCCCTTGTCTTGTCCCGGTGATGGGGGGGTGGTATCCTTGCCGATCACGGGCCATTGGCGCAGTTGGCTAGCGCGCTTGTATGACACACAAGAGGTCACTGGTTCAAGTCCAGTATGGCCCACTTCAAGAACCCCGCTGAAAAGCGGGGTTCTTTCGTTTTGGCGAGCCGTCCATCACTGGTATGATCGCCTATGCCTGATTTAGGCATGAGCAGCTTGGATCTTCTTTTTAATATTCAGGCTACGGGGATAAACACAATGAAAAACCTAAGTACTCGCCAATTGGTTCTGACTGGAATATTAGGACTTGGAACAGGCGTCGCCTTCGGCGCCTTCCTGGGGGTCGAGAAAATCCATCACAAGATATTCGTCACCATCGCAGCTTCCTTGGTGGTCTATATCTTCGTGTATCTGTTACTTATGTTTACAAAGTCCAAGGACTGATCGAAGATGGTCATCTCATGTTATTTGGATTTGGGTAGTTGCAGTTTCGTTTAGTTGTAGCCTTGGGTAGTCAATGGCCTCTTGCAGCCATGCATCCTTGCCCACACCTGCAGGTACTCGGAGGGATTGGAAGATGATCAGTCAGGAGCAGGGGCCCCAGGCGCCGATGATGAGCAAGAGGTCGTCGACGTTGTAGGGATCGCCCCACCCGCCGATCACCGCCAGCAGGTCGTCGACATTCACCGTGCCATCACCGTTGATGTTGCCTGGACAGTCTGGCGCACACTCTTCAGAGAACGTGTTGCCGCCTGCATCGATCCATTCGCACTCGATGACGTCTTCGCCGTGGTTACAGAAGGAGGAGTCGGCGACGGTCGGCGCTAGGGAGTTGATGTACATCGCGGCACCGCTCCCGGATACGTTCCCTGAGAAGTCCGAGGACTCGATCAGGATCGTCGAATGCGACGTGTATATGGCTCCACCTCGCGAGGACGACCACGATCCGCTCATGGCCTGGTTGTCCAGGAACGAACATGACGTCACGGTTCCCGAGGTCGAACCAATGTAGACCGCGGCACCAAGACCTCCATCCTCATCGGATTCGAGTTCGTTGCCCTCGAAGAGACAATCCTGCAGCAGGAAATCGTCACCATTGTTCAGATACAACGCGCCTCCTCTGCCCGCTCCACCCATGCCGCCCAGATGCTCGCATGAGTTCCCTCGAAACGTGCATTCGATGAACATGGGGCTGGAGTCCTTCATCTTGACCGCGCCGCCATGGCTGCCGAAGTAGTAGTCGCCGACGGCCGAGTTGTTCTCGAAGGTGCATCGCTCGAAGCGCGGGGCGGAGTACACTCCGTAGACGGCGCCACCATTGCCGGGGGTGTCGTATCCACCGCCGTTGTAAGGCTGCGATGTATTGTCCCGGAAGATGCAATCGGTGAACGTGACGGCAACGCCGGAGAGCCGGACCGCACTGTCATCGTCATCCATGCCGGTGATGGTCATTGATTCGAAGCGGGTTTCCGGTCCTTCAGAGGTATGGATGTAGAGAACCCGGCCGCCATTTGAGTTGAGCACGGTCTCTTCGCCAACACCAATCAGGTGAAGTTGCTTTCCTAGCGTGTCAACCATGTCGGCTACGTGTTGCCCCGCTGCAATCTGGATGACATCGCCATCACTTGAGGCATTGATCGCGCCCTGGATGGTGGGGTAGTCTGCTGGCACGTTGATCGTCTCCGCCTGCGCAACACCACACAGCATCAAGCTTGCAGCGATAGCGAGCAGGGGGGTACGCATGGTTCTCTCCTCCAAGCCCATTCCACCACGAACCTGCCCGTGAAACAAGGCTGCATTCCAAGGAATGTCCTGGGGGCTGCCTCAGGTGGGTGCCAATGGAGTTTGATCTTGCTCAACTGGACTTGACGAGGACATCCGGGAAGTGGTCGTGAATCAGACCCACCACACCATCAATGACCATCTGCGCAGCGATGCAGATGAGGATGAAACCAACGATGCGCGTCATGGCCTTCAGCCCACTGGGGCCCAGGCACTTGTGGACAATATCCGCGCTGCGGAAGCAGGCCCACGTGCTGATGGTTACCGCCAGGATGGCCACCATGCCAAGTCCCCAAGCCAGCAGGCTTGCATCATCATTGTGCAGGTGGGAGGCCTTGGTCAGTAACACGGCGATGGCACCCGGGCCGGCGATGATCGGCATCGCCAGGGGGACGAAGGAGACGTCGGCGCGTTCACGACACTCGGCGTGCTCCGTGTCGGAAAGGGGCGGTTTGGGATTCATGCACGACCAGCCGATGCTGCCCACGATCAGGCCGCCAGCCAGTTCGACGGCATGCACGGTGAACCCGAAGAATTCCAGGACCCATGAGCCTCCCAGGAAGAAGACCGTCATCAGGATGAAGACGTTTATTGCGCACTTGCGGGCCTGCTTGTTGCACCACTTCCGTTCCGCTCCATCGGTCAAGGAGAGGAAGACCGGCACCATGCCGAATGGGTCGGCAATGACGAAGAGAGAGATCAGCATGCCGATGAAGAAGTGCATTCCATCCATGAGTTTGATTCCACTGCAAAACGGTCTGCGGCCTGGAACAGGGGGAGGTAAATGCCCCACCCGACAGGCCATAGGGTACAGCACGTGGGATGAGGTATCGTGGGTGCATCCATGGAACACGGCAAGTCGACATCGCCCCAGGATCGGCAGCAGCGAACTCGTCGCATGCTTGAGGAGTGCGGTGCGCTCATCGAGCATGATCATTTCGTCTATGCCTCAGGTCAGCACGGCCCGGGATGGATCGCCAAGGATGTCATCAACATGGATCCGGCTCGTCCTCGTGCGCTGGGCAGCATGCTCGCCGAGGCCATCGAGGAGTCAGGGTGCACGCCGGACCTGGTCTGCGGGCCTGCCATCGGTGGAGTCATCTGCGCGCAGTACACGGCGCTGGCTCTTGGAGTCGAGTGTGTCTTCGCCGAGCGGGTGCGAACCGGTGAAAGCGAGGAGTTCCACCTGAAACGGCGATACGACGAAGCCGTCGCAGGTCGCCGAGTGCTCGTCGTCGATGACGTCATCAACACGGGGCATTCCACTGATCTGGTGCTCAAGTCGGTCAAGGCCGCTGGCGGCCAGGTCATTGCAGTGGCGACTTGGATCAATCGCGGCAACGTCGGGGCCGAGGCCTTCGACGTGGACACGTTCCTCTGTCTCGACGAGGTGGACCTGCCATCTTTCCCGGCGGCCACTTGCGAGTTGTGCGCACGATCGGTTCCCATCAACACGCACTACGCCCATGGTGCCGAGTTCATCACCGGCCAGTGACAGGCTCGCTTCGCTCTCCTCCATGTCCATTCCACCACGAACCTGGCCGTGAAACAAGACTGCAAATCCCGGAATGCGGTGAAGTGGCTTTGAATGGGGTCCAGGACGTATTCATTCACGACAGGAGGTCATGAACGACGCTTCCATGTACATCGGTCAGCCGGAAGTCCCGGCCCATGTGATGGTGCGTCAGCTGCTCGTGGTCGATTCCGAACTGGTGCAGCATCGTCGCCTGCAGGTCGTGGACGTGCACGGGGTTGCTCGCCACGTTGTAGCCATACTCGTCAGTGGACCCGTACGTGAAGCCCGGCTTCACGCCGCCCCCGGCCATCCACATCGTGAAACACCGTGGGTGGTGATCACGACCGTAGTTGGTGGCAGTCAGCTTGCCCTGTGAATAGTTGGTTCGTCCGAACTCTCCACCCCAGATCACCAGCGTGTCATCCAGCATGCCTCGGCGCTTCAGGTCGAGCACGAGGGCGGCCGAGGCCTGGTCGGTCTCCGCCGCCTGCGTCCTGATGGCACCCGGCAGGTTGTCGTGCTGGTCCCACCCCTGGTGGTAGAGCTGGATGAAACGGACATCACGCTCGGCCAGGCGCCTGGCCAGCAGGCAGTTGGCGGCATACGTGCCCGGCTTCCGGGCATCGTCGCCGTAGAGCTCGAATACCTCGTCGGGTTCATCGGAAAGATCGGTCGCATCGGGAACCGACATCTGCATGCGATAGGCCAGTTCGTACTGGGCAATGCGGGATTGAATGACCGGGTCAAGTTCACTCTCGTACTGCAACTCGTTGAGATCCTTGAGTCCGTCAAGCATCCCCCTGCGAACATGGGGCGAGATTCCCTCGGGGTTGGTCAGGTAGAGCACGGGGTCGGCCTCGGCCCGCAACTGCACGCCCTGGTAACGCGAGTCGAGGAAGCCGCTTCCCCAGAGCCTGGAATACAACGGCTGGCCACCCTTGTTGGCCGTGACCAGCACGATGAATGCGGGCAGATCCCTGTTGACGCTGCCCAGGCCGTAACTGATCCACGAACCCATGGATGGCCTGCCTGCAACCTGGGAGCCAGTCTGGAAGAAGGTGATGGCTGGATCGTGGTTGATCGCTTCCGTGTGCATCGAGCGGATGAAGCACAACTCGTCGACGATCCTGGCCGTGTGTGGGAGCAGGTCACTGACCCACGCGCCACAATTGCCATGCTGCTTGAACTTGAACAGGGAGCCGGCAAGCGGAAGGGTCGACTGGTTGCCTGACATTCCGGTCAGCCGCTGGCCGCGGCGTACGGAGTCGGGCAGTTCCATCCCGTTCTGCCGTTCAAGGACCGGCTTGTAGTCGAAGAGATCAAGTTGCGATGGCCCGCCACTCTGGAACAGGTAGATGATCCGCTTGGCCCGTGGCGCAAAGCCCGGGGAGGTGATCCAGTTGGGGATCGAGGCGGCTGCCTGTTGGCCAAGACCACCCAGTGCCATCGCGCCGAGTCCCATCGTCATCCGTGAAAGGAAGTGACGCCGGGTCGAGTCCAGGACCAGGTTGTCAAGCGGGCCAGGCAACAGGCTATCTCCTCATCGTCGCGGCATCGGAACTGAGAATCGTGGAACACACCACGGTCATTGCTGCAACCTCCACATCATCGCACCCTTCCTGCCTGGTTGCTTCACCTGTGCTGGCCAGTGCCGAGGCTGCTTCGACATTGGCAGTAAACCCTGAAAGTTGTTCATCGTGCAGGCGAATCAGGACTTCCAGTTCCCGTTTGCTTGGATGGCGACTTGCCAGAAGCCGGAAGGCGATGGTGATGCGAGCCGTGGTTTCATCCCCACCCTCGCTGATCGCGCGTTCTGCAAGAACGCGGGCTGCCTCGATGTATTGGGGGTCATTGAGCAGAACCAGCGCCTGCAGTGGTGTGGTCGTGGAAGGTCGACGGGCCACGCAGATGTCACGCTGTACGGCATCGAACATCATCATCGACGGCGGGGGGGAGGTGCGCTTCCAGTAGGTGTAGAGGCTGCGGCGATGCAGGTCCTCACCGGTTCCCTGGACATAGCTTGCCGCACCCTTGTCCTTCCAGAGGCCAGGCGGCTGGTAGGGGCGAACGCTGGGCCCACCGATCTGTTCGACGAGGAGGTTGCTGGAGGCGAGCGCATGATCACGGATCATCTCCGCCGTCAGGCGATGCGATGCACCACGGGCAAGCTGAGTGTTGTCGGGATCCTGCACGCGTTGCCCAGGTTCGGCACGTGACTGCTGCCGATAGGTTCCCGAGCAGACCAGTCGTCGGAGCATGGCCTTGACGTCCCAGCCGGATTCGATGAAATCAAGGGCGAGCATGTCCAGCAGCTTGGGATGGGACGGCGGGATGCCCTGGCTGCCGAAATCCTCTGGAGTTGGAACGAGCCCTTCTCCGAAGAGGGTCATCCAGAGACGGTTGACCGCAACCCGTGCCGTCAGGGGATTCGTTGGATCGGTTGCCCAGGCGGCGAGGCCGGCTCGGTTTGCAGGCAGTGTTGCCGGGAAGGGCATGATGTGCTCGGGAGTCGCCGGTTCGACGGCCTGTCGAGGAATCTCGTAGCTGCCACGTTCAAGGAAATACGTGGAACGTTGGGCAGGCATCTCCCGCATCGTCATGATTTCGGTGATGCCATCCTCGACTGTGACCAGTTCCTTTCGTGCAGCGTGCAACGAGTCCATGCCGGATCGCCAGGCTTCGTCATGATTGGCAAGGTAGTAGTCAAGCAGGTCCTCGGACCGTGCTTCGTATGCCTCTTCCAGGGAGGTTCCATCAAAGAGGTGGGCTGCCTCGATCGAGGTCAGGGCCCGGTTGTAGATCTTGACGGCATCGACCGAACCGTTCTTGAAGCCCCGGTCACGGAATCGCTGGCCGATCGTCAAGGGGCCGGGTCCGCCACCGGTGATCGGCTTGTACAGGTTGTCGCGAACGATGGCGGTCGAAGCCCGGCTGCCGTTGATGTACATGGCCAGACCGGAGGCCGTTGCCGAGCCATCATGCGTGACCAGTACATGCGTCCAAGTACCAAGTGCCAGTGGCTCCGTGCCCTCGATGCTGATGGCGTTGCCCGGCCAGAAGTGGATCAACGACCAGCTTGGCCGACCATCCTTGATGAGCAACTGGTAGCCCTGGCTGCCTGCATCAGTCCAGGCCCGTGAGCGATGGATGACTACCGCGCGATCCAATGTCGCAGGAGTCTTGAGCCAGAGCGAGATCGTGAATGGATCGACCCGGGAGAACTCCCCGACTCCCGGGAAGTTGATGTTGTTCTCCCCGCTGAGCAGCAGGGCTCCATCATGGATTCCGGCATGGATGCCGGGAACAGGCTGGGGTGAATCGGTGACTTTCCCAGGCGTGTCCGGATCAGCCATGTTTGCAACCGTGGCGTCCTTGATCTCGTCAAGCGGATAGTCGCCCTGGAGCCCGCTGATGTGAAGAACCGGTTCACCCTGTTCAAGCCAGTCCTTGAAGGCATCCTGTGCAGTTTCGACACGTTCTTGCAGGGCAGAGTCGGCGGCCAAGACCTGCTTCGTGCGTTGCTCGAGTTGCGATTCCTGCTCGGGCGTGGTCAACAGCAGTGAGGGCGTGGGCACCGCGGTCGTGAAGTGGGAGTAGAGCCCGGATTCATCGATGTTGTCGAAGAAGGCCGAGAGCTGGTAGTACTCCTCCTGGCTGATGGGGTCGAACTTGTGGTCGTGGCACCGGGCGCACTCCGTGGTCAGGCCAAGTACGGCCGTAGCGAAGGTGTTGACGCGGTAGGAGACGTACTCGACGCGGTATTCCTCCTCGACGCTTCCACCCTCGTTGGTCTGGCGGTGAAGCCGGTTGAATGCCGTGGCCAGTTGCTGGTTCCGGGTGGGGTCCGGGAGAAGATCGCCGGCCAGTTGCCAGGCGATGAACTGGTCATAGGGGAGGTTGTCATTGAACGCCTCGATGACCCAGTCCCGGTACGGCCAGACATTCCGGGCAACGTCGGACTGGTACCCGTAGGTGTCTGCATACCGAGCAAGGTCGAGCCATGCAGTCGCCATGTGTTCCCCGAATCGGGGTGATGCAAGCAGTCGATCAACTTCCTGCTCGTAGGCACCAGGTTCGCTGCGTGCAAGGAAGGCATCCATCTCCTCGATGGTGGGGGGCAGGCCGGTCAGGTCAAAACTCAACCGGCGAAGCAGCGTTTCCCGATCGGCTTCGTCTGCAGGGGTGAGTCCCCGTTCCTCGAGTTGGTCAAGGACATGGTGGTCGATTGAATCAAGGCACCAGTCATCCTGCTTGACCTGCGGGAGGGGACTGCGTCTTGGAGGTACGTACGACCAGTGGGGAGACCAGGATGCGCCTTCCTGGATCCAGCGGCCAAGCAGTTCAATCTCGTCCTGGTCCAGTGCGTGGCGTGACCCAGGTGGAGGCATGCGATCTTCGGGATTGTCTGCGCTGATTCGTTGCCAGAGCAGGCTTTCATGCCTGTTGCCGGGTACGACTGCGAACTCGCCATCGCCGCGTGCGCTCATGAGACCCTCGTGGAGGTCAAGGCGAAGGTCGGCCTTCCTGGAGTGGGAGTCGGGCCCGTGGCACTCGAAGCAGTTGGTCGAGAGGATCGGCCTGACCTGGAGGTTGAAGTCGACGGCCACTACATCTGCCGCCGTGGCAGGTGTTCCTGCAAGGAAAGAGATCGCGACTGGAAATGTTGCGGAGCCCTTGAAGACTTGTGGAATCGATCGACTCATCTCGAATCCCAGTCTAGTGTTGCTCAGGGACAATTGCCCCAGTTGCCGATGACCACCAGCAGATCATCTACGCCGACGATGCCATCTCCGTTGAGATCAGCTTCATCGTCGCTGCTGGCCCAGGCCCCGATGATCACCAGCATGTCGTCGACACCGACATGGCCGCTTCCATCGATATCACCGTTGCAGATCTCACAGTCATCGATGAACTCGTTGTCACCATTGTCGGTCCATGCTCCCTCGATGTGCGTGGGGGTATTGCCGCAGAACTCCGAGGCTGAGAGGCGTGGGCTGCTGGAGTTCCAACTATAGATTCCACCACCGGCGCCCGCCCCGTTCGAACTGAACGTGGTATTGGAGATCACCGGGCTGATGGAGAAGTTGTGCATCGCGCCACCTTCATCGATGGCAGTGTTGCCCATGAAGGTGCAGTCCTGGAAGACCGGGATGTTCTGGCTGCTGCTGGGGTCGGCGTTGAATACGGCTCCACCGTCATCACCTGCTGTGTTCCCAGTGAAACTGCAATTGATGAGTGTTGGCATGCTGGAATCGTTGTAGACCCCGCCGGCATCAGAGCTCGCCGTGTTTCCGGAGAAGGTGCAGTCTGTCATCAATGGATTGCTGTCATAGGCGTTGAGTACACCGCCGCCATAGTCGGCGCTGTTGTCGATGAAACTGCACCCGGTCATCTGGGGGCTGCTCGAGTTGTTGTAGATGCCGCCACCGACCCCGGCGCCGGCAGTATTGCCCTCGAAGTAGCAGTCGATGAGCGTAGGCTCGTTGGCACTGTATGCCTCATCGAAGTTGCAGATGCCACCGCCATATTCGGCGTAGTTGTAGAAGAACCGGCAGTTGATCACAGTCGGGCTGCTGCCGTTGCGGTTCCACATGCCGCCTCCGAAGAACTCCCAGTAGTCGACTTCCTTGTCACCATCCCAGTCGTACCAGGAGGCAAAGCAGTTGGCGATCGTAAAGCCCTCGATGATCGTCTGTTCTGTTTCTCCGCCCTGGCAGATGACGCCTCTTCGGCCGAATTGCGTACTTCCTCCATCGATGATGGTGACAGCCGGGCCGTTGGTGCTTCGAAGCGAGATCGCCTTGCCGAGCATGTCGACGACGTTATTCACGCTGGAGGTATAGGTCCCCGGGGCGACACGGATCTCGTCCCCGTCGATGGCGACATCGACCGCGGCCTGGATCGTCGGGTAGTCACCGGGCACGTTGATGACGGCTCCGGTGCTTGCGCCCGAGATGAACAGGCTGAGTGCAACTGCATGCAACAGGGATTTCATGCTTCCTTCTCCTCGATTGTCATTACATCAGCATGGTGGGGACGAAACAAGTCTCATCTGCGTGTTTCCTGGAGAGTTGCAGTCCTGGTCGCCTGCGGGGCCTAGGGGCAGGGGCCCCAGCCGCCGATGACGATCAGCAGGTCATCGACGCCGACGATGCCGTCCTCGTTGAGGTCGGAGTCAGCGTCACTGCCGCCCCAGGCCGCGATGATGCTCAGCAGGTCATCGACACCGATGGTTCCACTGCCGTCGATGTCGCCGGTGCAGTCCTCGCCTTCACACTCGTCCGGGATGCCGTTGCCATCCGTATCTTCGCTGTCGCCATTGGCGATGTCACAGGCGTCCGGAACAGTGTTGCCGTTGCAGTCAAGGGATCCGTCGTAACTGATGTCATGGCCGGCGGAGGATTGCCAGGTTACATCAGCATCATCCCTGCCTTGGAAGAGGGCTTCTACGTGCACCTGGGCATCATCGCCACGAACAGTCAGTCGTGCCACGAGGACGCCGGTCTGCGAAGAGCAATCCTGATCGGTGAAGGATTGTGGTTCACCCTGGTTGTCCTTGGGAGAAATGAACCAGGCTCCATCTTCCGTGCTCAAGTCACCGCCGGACTCGAAACTGGTCCAGTCGACTCCGATGTCGGAAAGTGCATTCTCAGGATACGGATCGCCCGAGCTGTCAAGGCTGCCGATGGTGACGAAGCTGTCATATCGAAGTTCGGGGAACGTCTCAAAGAGAGCCGGGTTGATTGATTGCGAGGTTGGTCCGCCAAGCGGATCCTGGTGGAAGGAGGTCGACGTGGTGATCGTCTTCTGCTGGTTGGCATCGCCTGCAACGGCATCGAGTCGTTCTCCTGGCCCGATGAGTGCATAGACATCCACGCTCCATGTGAAGTCATCGTCCTCTACAAGTTCCGTCCCGATGATGGAGTGGGCCAGTCCCTGGAAGTTGAAGTCGCTGCATGCAAATCCGCCGCAACTGGTGTCTTCGCCGTGCCAGTCGCCGCTGCAGTTTGCTTCCTGCGTGATGGTGCAGTTGGATCCAACGCAGCATGCGCCGGTGGGGGGGCCGCATGCATCGGGGACGCCGTCGCCGTCATCGTCATCGCATGTGACGGCAAGACAGTTGCCTCCACCATCCGTGTACGGGTCGCCGGTGATGTTCTCGGGGGAGTTGTCACAGAGGGTCGAATTGCTCAAGTACAGTTCCGACACCTCGCCCTCGGAATGGATCGCTCCGCCGGTGTCGGCAACGTTGCCCGAGATCGTGCAGTAACTCAGCGAGAGATTGCAGCCCTCGTCTGAGTAGAGGGCACTTCCTGCATTCGATCCCTGGACACTGCACTGCGAGAACTCTGTTCCCTGGATCGTTGCGTGGGAGTTCATCTGGAGACTGAGTCCGCCACCATTTTCAGCCAGCGCGTGGCAATCCAGGAAGGAGCAGCCGTTCAAGAGTACATCGGATGACTGGGCGAAGATGCTGCCACCTTGCTGAGCAGCCTTTCCATGTTGGAAAGTGCAACTTTCAAATGTTGTCAGCCCACAGTTCCTCAACGAGACATGTCCGCCACTGTAGCCCGATTCAGACACATTGTTTGGGTCAGTTGCGTCTCCGAACATGCACTGATTGAATGTGGCGCTGCTGTCCTCCATACGTATCTCACCGCCGTTTGCGGAGCCTGAGGATCCCCCCTTGAGGGTACACCCATTGAAGGTTGGATTGCTGTTTGACCAGATGTAGGCCGAGCCTCCTTTGTCGTCGGCACTGCAGTTGCTGAAGACGCAGAATTCTAAGATTGGTGAGGAGTCTCGGATGACGATGCCACCACCGTTGGGAGTATTTCCACCATTTCTGAACTCAAGATTCGTGAAGGTCGCGTTTTCGTCACCACTTGCAGGTCCGTTGCAGAGCAGCAGTCGGACATCTCCACCGCCATCAATGATCGTTGTCGGGTTTCCATCGAAATCAGGTTCGGCGCCCAGCAGCTGAATGGCCTTGCCCTGGGTATTGAGCGTCGCATCCAGAAAATAGGTGCCGGCGAGGATTTCGATGATGTCGCCGTCGGAGGTCTCATCGATCGCCGACTGGATGGTGGGATAGTCGAGGCTTGGCACCACGAAGCCGGCGGAACAGTTTCCGCTCTCATCGCACGAGGTATCGGCGAACCTGTCATACATCTCGTTCTGGCAGAGCTCATGGAAGCCGAGCCTGATGTTCGAGAGACCGCCGGAGCAGATGTGGCAGTAGCTCATGATGGTGCCAAGATGAGCCTGGCTGCAGTCCTGGGGATCTGATCCACAGCCATCAATGCCCAGGTCATGGGTATGTGGGGTGCCGAAGTTGTGCCCCAGTTCATGTGCCACGACCATCAGGTCCCAGTTCTGGTGACTGTTGTCCTCAAGCGGGTAGGGGAAACTGCCCTGGAGCGAACCAGATACCGCGTAGGCCCAGTCAAGGGCACAGACCACGTTCAGCCAGGCCAGTCCGCCGCTGAACGGAGATGAGAGCAGGTGTGCAACATCCCTCTGGATTGATGACATGTTGTCATTCCAGTGATCGCGAAGTTGGCCCAACTGTGTTCCATCCGGCACGTATGGATCGGAGTCGTCCTCCCAGGTGCGTACATACGTCAGCTCGATGCGTACCTGCATGTCCGTGACATAGATCTCGGACACGGCAGCGCTGAGCGTCATGGCATAGGCCGCGGAGGCGTCGGCGTCACCACCGAAGAGATTGCTCGTGTATTCCCAGTCGGTATCGACGGCGAGTTCAACAACGATGCATTCGCCGCGTGGTGCGTTGCCTTGCCCCTGGGCAGGAGGTCGTGCGAATGCGAATGGTTGCTCGATTTCATCCACCTTGCAGAAGGGTCCCTGCTCTATCCAGTCTTCCAGGCTGCCTTCGAAGGGGGTGACGTGGAGGTGGTCGGCTCTCCATGGAGTAAAGCCACCAGTCGAAAGATGGTGCGATTCATCTCTTACACGTATAAAGCCGTTCATGTGCCTGTCGGTCGCTGCGAGGAAGACCTGGGAATCGGTTTCACCAACGACCTGGCCTCTGTAGAGGTGGACGATGTCCTCCTCCTGGAGGAATCTTGTTCCCTCGCGATTTTCGACGACCACGACCCCAATGTCGGAGAGGATCGTGAATGGCTCAAGTGCGATCTCGATGTGGCGATTGCCTTCGAGGACCAGTCCTTCCAGCAGCACAGGCTGGTGTTCATGCTCAAGATCCATGAGATCCTGCCACGATACGCCTGGCAAGGATGGAACAGCTCTGGATTCATTCGTGGCGAATGAATCCGAAAAAAGGGCAAGAATGAGCACCAATACCGGGTGGCAGCATCTCATCTTCATTCCCTCATCCCCCCTCATCCCCCCTGATCCCCAGGCTGAACACGTTGCCTGGTTAATCACCTCCACCACACTCGATCAGGAGTGTTCCCGATCCAGCGTCTCCTGATTCCCAGCCACCGACACGGATCGTGTATGGCTCACCTGCAACGACCGGGACCTCGAGGTACGAGGAATAGCCCCCGCAGCCGGAGCCGTCGTCATTGCATCCCAGGAAGGTGAGATTGTTGCAGTCCCAACCCTCGTAGCAGACCAGGTCGCTGTCGTAGTCGACGGTGTCACATGTACTCAGGACCAGTGTGCCGGAACATGAGGCGGTGTAGTGGAACCAGATGTCGTTGTACGTCTGGCCACCCCACTTGCACTGCGAGTGTTCATCTCCATCGGTTGTGGCGGAGACGGTCGAGAACTCGATGATGCCATCCGTTGCGAACCATGCTTCTTCGCAGTCATCGTTGTACTCGGACTGGCCACAATCAGTGCTTGCACATTCCGTGCCCTGTCCGCGGAAGATTCCACCAAGCAGGTCGCATTCGGCCTCGAGCATGTCCTGGCAGTTCTCCAGGTCGAGACAGCAGGCGCCTGGTTGCGGGCAGTTCGCCCATGAGCAGGAGGTGTCCTGTCCGTTCCAGGATCCATCCGCATCTTCACAATCAACGACTGAAACCTCCAGACACGAACCGTCCGGCAGGCAGCATGCACCCACAGGTGCGCAGGTCATGCCCCAGTCACTGATCACCAGGAGGAGATCATTGACGGTGACACAGCAGTCATCATCGACATCAGAGGCTGGACGGAAGGTGCCGTCGCCACAGGTTCCCCATTCGCTGATGACGGCAAGCAGGTCATTGACACTGACGACGTAGTCGCCATTGATGTCGGTCGGGCAGTCTCCAAGAGGCTGCTCGCAGGGGTCGATGAAGGTTCCGGTCGGGATGACGGTTGAAACAAGAACTTGCGGGTCTCCACCGGGTCGGAAGAGTCCCAGTTCAAGTTGTCCTTCAATCGGTTCGGCATTGACATCGAACCGGAAGTTGTAGAGCGAACCCCAGCGAAGCGCATTGGCGTTCGTATTCTCGCCGTAGGTCTGCGTTGCCCAGAGAACATGTCCAGTCGGTTCCACGAAGCCAGGCCAGTCGGTCCCATCGAGTACTTCGCCACTGTGGTAGTTGATATCGTGGAAGCCAACGTTCTCGATAGTCGCATTCTGCGGAATCGGAACAGAGAAGGCTCCAACAGAGCGATGGCAGTTCTGGTTGTACAACGCGTATTCGTAGCGATACATGCCGTTGCCCAGGTCCGTGACAAGCGCGGAACAGACGAGCAGGCCGTCAGCGGGAACCATGACATCGGTTTCAACCACATTGGGATTGATCTGTTTCCAGCTTCGGATGGCAGGTTCGACATTGGTCGCACTGATATGGCTGACGGATCCGACGGAGGAGAAGTTCACTTCTCGCCATGATGCGTTGTTGAACTGGTTGCCCCAAGGAGCCTCATCCGGGCATACGTACTGACCCTCGAAGAAGTAGCGGGCGCCATTGTTCTGTGATGGTTCGACATCGCTGTTGGCTATGACGAGGTTGCCGCGTGTGGCGCCTGGGCCACTGTTGCTCAGTCCGAAGGGGTAGGGGTATTCGCCCAGGTATGCATTCACGACTGATCGTGGCCCGCTTCCGCCCTGGTTGAGTCCTGCCCAATACGTATCAGCGCAGCCGATGCCCAGCGTGTCGCAATCCGTGCTCTGGCAAGTCCCGCACCCGGATTCGCTGAGTGCGCAGAAGGAATGCTTCAGCCAGGAGATCCCGATCTGTTCAAATCGCCCCTGCTTGAGTCGGTAGGCATTCATGGCAATCAGCGGAGCCTGGTTCGTCCCGCCATACCAGCCGGCGGGGATGTCGCCCCAATTGCATGAAATGGTGGCCATTGCATATCCACCGTAGAGCACGCCATCGCCGTTCATGTCGGCGCTGCCGTAATACTCGATGTCCTGGTAGCTGACACCGCCTGCGATGTTCCAGGCAACGATATCCGGGCCGATCTGGCCACCCCGTGCTGGGGGCTGGCTGACGGAGTTTCCAGATGAATGGCTTGGAGCTGCAGAAGCAAGGCCCAACATGGTCAGAAGGGCGATTCCGGTCAGTGCGATACGTGCTGGTGTATTCATCTCATCAATGTAGTTGGACTGGATATTCGTGCAACCAGAAAGAGTTGATATTCATCACTGAAGGGGCTGTTAGGCGACTTTTGGTGGTCTCAAGGTCCGAATACGTCACACAAATCGGAATCGGCCGCATAGGGGGGTCGCATCTGACTATCTCGTTGAAAGGAGCACTTCGATGCGCAGGAGACTCTACGAAAACTTGACGATATGTGGGCTTGTCATGGCCGGGGCATGTACTGCACCAGCCATGTCGGACATCTTCAATTCCCTTGAGGACCAGTTCCTCCACGCAGAAGGATCTGGCGAGGGCGATGGAGCATTCATGATGGACATCGACGGAGATTGGGCTGTACTTGCCCGTCCCGATCGCGTGGACATCTACCGCCTTTCAGGTACCCGGTGGGTATACCACGAACAGGTGAGTTTGCCGGAGGATGTCGGCGTCATTGGCGATGTTGATCTCTCGGGTGAACTGCTTGCCGTTTCAACCCCGAAACAATCCCTGGGTGACCAGTCGCCGGAGATGGATGGCGCCGTACACATCTACAAGCGAACGGCCACGGATGACTCGGAAAGCTGGTCATATCACCAGCGGGTAGATCGTGGGGATGAGCATGGCACCAAGGGTCGATTTGGCGATCTCCAGGCTGTTGCACTTGATGGCGACACCCTGATGGTGGGCAAGCCCAAGGAAAGCAGCAAGTATCGCGACACCCATGTCTTCGAACTCGATGGCGATGGTTACTTTGCAAAGGTCCAGACGATCCAGGATATCGGGGGCGAGCGGCTTGATATCTCCGGCAGGTGGGGCGTCGCTGTTGGAGCTGGCCTTCTCAGGAATGCCCAGGACCACTGGTTGAGCCACAAGGAGACTGCGAATACACCCAAGGGCGCACTTGACGTCCAGATGGGTCCGACGAAAAACAAGGGTGGCTTTGCTGTCAAGAATGACCTTGTCTGGAAGCAGAAGAGCAATGGGCAATGGACACAGTATGCCCAGTTGGAAGACGCAGACGGACAGCCGGTCAATGGTCCTTCTCGTATCGATGGTGAGTGCATTATCGTTGGCGATTCACAGTGGGGCGATGGAACCATTGGCAGGGCACTGCTGTTCAAACGGAAGGCAAACTCCAACAGTTGGGAGCATGTCGAAACACTGAATGCTTCTGCAGCAGATTCCGATTCGCAGTACGGTTCCTCGGTTGCCATTGGCGGCGACTGGTGCCTGACGGCAGGCAATGATGATCATGTTCTTGCGCACCGCAGGGGCTCGAAGTCAAATGCACCAAGCATGCAGTTGACCGAGTTGACTGATCCTTCGCCGGCCGCTTACGAGGAGTTCGGTGCCAGTGTCGCAATCAGTCGCGAATGGGCCGTTGCAGGAATGCCAGGCACCGGGTTCTTTGAATCCAGGAGCAGCTGGAATACCAACAACCCCGGTGCCATAGCCGTGTACAAGCGGAATGGACTTGGTGAAACGCAGGGCATGTGGGCAGTTCCCGACTGGTCAGCTGGTACGGAAATAACTCCACCAAACATAATCCTTTCACGACGCCTCGGCACGAAGGTCGCGATCAGCAACCCCGATGAGGGAAGCCCGATCATCGTGGCATCTGCACCTCCCGCGGTATGGGAAAATGGATGGCAAGGCGAGGGCGAGGTGTTCGTATGGACGCTCCAGGAGGACGACACGTGGTCCCCTACGCCCGAGTTGCTTCTGCCTGATGATCCCGGTGAGTTCGGCCTGAGCGACAAGTTCGGCGAAGCCATAGCCGTCTTCGGCAGTGGCGACAACGGACATGCTGCCTGGATCGCAGTGAGTTCGGTCGACAAGCAGATCCAGCCTGGTCCGGTGAAAAGTGGCGTCATCGACATCTTTGCAAAGTCAGATGAAGGTTTCGCGCACATCTCCCAGGTATCCCTTCCTGGACAGACCGAGCACCTTGGTCGATCGTTGTCCCTGGCAGCGAGGGACGGACTTCTGTACCTGTTTGCGACGGATGACAGTGGGCAGGGCACCTTCACATGGACGAGCGACGATGAAGGTGCTACATGGTCCTTCTCTACGGAGTTGTCAACGGACGAGGCTCTGGCATCTTCGATCATCGATGCTGCATCAAATGATGGATCCAGCCTCGGGATCACGGTCGGTGATGGCTTGATGTCAGCGAAGGCGATCTCGGGACACAAGGGCGGTCGTTACTGGGTTGCCACGGGTGATGCCGATGGTGCCGAGGGATACCAGGTCCGGCTCGAGGAACGCGTGCTTGGCAGCCAGGCGGCGATGGCTCACGGATACCCATCGAGGGACGCCAATGTTCAGGGTGTCGAATTCGTCGCGACTTCGATGCTCGGTCAGTCCATCGACATCGCCTCAGCGGATGGTACGCCACGAATGATCGTCGGTGCGCCTGGTGAGGGTGCCACGGATGGGCGCGTGTATGTCTACGAGCCGTGGACGCTGGACCTCAGCGGGTACAGGAATCCACTGGACATCATCAATCTCATCGATCTTCTTGAGGATCCGCATCACTACGATATCGATCGGTACGACTTGACGGATGACCATCGAATCACGGCAGAGGATCTCTTCTTGTTCATGCAGGAGCCCGAGCCGGTTCCTTCAAAGAAGGCCGGAAAGGCGACGAACAAGTCCAAGAAGAAGTCCAGGAAGTCCAAGCGTAAGAAGCGACGCAGGTAATCCTGCCTCTTCGGATCCTTTCACGGGTCCCCGGCCTGCGGGCCGGGGGCCTGTTTTAATTCACGATTGTCTGATCACTGGCTGAGGCGGCCCGGCAGCATGATGTCGCGAAAGAAGATGTAGTCCGGGCTGGCAATGGAGGTATCTCCTCCGCCGACCAGGTCGTCTCCAAGCTGCTTGTAATCCGAGAGGGCGTAGGTGTAGGTCGATCCGTCCATGTAGGCAAGGTGAACCTTCCCAGGGTCCCAGTTGATGGCCGGAGCATCTTCCCAGTAGGGAATGAAGACGCCGGTGCCGGTGCCCGGGTGCACGAGGAACCCATGCAGGTTGTTCACTACGTTTCCATTGTTGTCATGGTTTTCCTCGATGATGCAGCCCATGGTTCTCGATGGTTGCCGTATCCCCGTCAGGGTTGGACACGGGGTGTAGTTGGTGCCGAAGTAGGGAGGTGGAGTGACGGTTCCATACGTGGAGTTGTCATCTGCTCCCTTGTTCACCCCGACGAACGAATTCAGCGAGTAACTTCGCAGCCTTAATGTGGGATCCAGCGGCGACTTGTAGATATCAGCGTTTCCGATGTAGTCCCAGGCAGCGCCTTCATTGAGAGCTTCCAGAGTTCCCCAGCCCGTGCTGGAGTCGATGTTGCCGGGATCAGAATAGACATAGTCCCGGACCCACATCCTCTCTCGAGCTTCGTCGTTGAGATCGCCGTTGAACAAGAGGTCTTCGTTTCGTGGGTGCAGCAGGCGGCCCTTGTTGTCCAGAGCGAACGTGTTGTTCGCCTTGACGATCTGTCCCTGGTTCGACAGGTCAACCGTTGCCTGAGCTGTGTTCTGGACACTGCTGAGTGACACGATCAGGAAGGACAGGAGCAGGCCCATGACCGAGATCACGACCATGAGCTCGGTCAGGGTGAATCCAGTGCGGCGATGATGAGGAAATGACATTCAGGACAAACTCCAGAAGGGCCTTCTGGCCCATTGGAAGCATACCCCTCGCTGCATGTCGCGGACATGCAAAAGGAGAAAGAGCCTTTGAAAGGAGTTCTTCAGGCGTTTTCCGACCAGTCGAAGAGCGAGAGCATGACCATGAGCACGAGTCCTGCGCCGAGGATCATCAAGGGAATGTTGTCAGGTGATATCGAGATGGTGCCGTCTTCTGCTTTCTGGATCGTATCAGGCACGAACAGTATCCAGACCGCTCCTGTGCAGATCAGGAGGGAGGATGCCTCTCCGAGCAGGCTTGTGGGTTTTGTCTTTGGTTTCTTCGCAGTTTTTTTCTTGGCCATCGTTTGAGGCTCCAGTGTGGGACAGTGGCGAGGAGAAATCAGCCTGTGTTCATTCTAGGGTTTCATCTGCCACGTTGCATGAAGGCATGCAAGCAGTGATGCCACCACGTCTTGCATTCTGGAGGTATTCCCGGGTTCGATGTGCCTGTGCACGGTTGACCGACCTTCGGCAACTTCGTAGGGTTCGTGGCGATTCCGTCTTGTCGCACAGGAGCCTGTGAATGTCGTCGAAGAAGTTGAAGAACGCCGAGGCCGACATGCTGACACACATCGGAATACGCGGGCTCTATGACTACCTCCAGGGTCGTTCGCTGCCCCTGATGATCTCACTGTTCCTGCTGCTCCTCTTCTATCCACTCTTCGAGGATCCTGCGAACGAGTTGCCCAGTTGGCCGGCCCGGATCCTCTTCTCGATCATCCCGATCATCGGGGTGCTGTCACTCCATCCCCGCCGGTGGTCGTTGTATTTCGTACTTGGGCTGGGGGCAGTCGTATTCGTGATGGAGTGGCTTCCGTTCGGAATGCTGGAGAAGCGGCCGAACGCCGTGGTCTGGATCGAGTCGATCACTGCGATCGTATTCTTCAGTTTCTGCACGGTACTCATCATCAGATCCGTGTTCATCAGGAATGATCTGAAGGACCATCCCGTGTACGGAGGAATCACGGCATACCTCCTGATGGGGATGACATTTGCGATCATCTACAGCCTGATCAATGAGTTTGACGACAGCGCATTCCACGTGCACGATGCGCTTGTTCGCGAAGACATGCTTCCATGGGGAGACCTGTTGTATTTCAGTTTCGCGACGTTGACGACTCTTGGATATGGGGATGTCACTCCACTGAACTCGTTTGCCAGGGCGTTGTCCGTTCTCGAAGCGGTTGCAGGAGTTCTGTACGTCGCGGTCCTGATTTCGCAGTTGATTCTGTCGCCATCTCTGCGAGATCAGCTCAGGAAATGAACGTCAACCCACGTCTTCGAAGACGATGCTGCAGCAGGTGATGTCACCCTCGGCCTTGCCCAGTTCCGACATGTCGACCCAGTGGACAGTGCAGCCTGCTTCGATGAGTCGCTGGTTCGTCTTGGGGTGATGCCCAGCTAGCAGCGTGTCTCCAAGGCGGACGACATTGCCGCCATGGGGTTCGCTGGGATCGACTTCTATGATCTTGACATCTCCAAAGCCGGAAGGGTCGACCCAATCCGGATTGCAGAGAATCGCATGATCGCCGATGGCGGTAGCGCCGGACTTCAGGTGAAGGCAGTCATCGACGGGCAGGATCACAAGTTCCATTCCGGCCCGTTCCAGGTGCATCCCGAGCTGGTCAAGTCCCTTGGTATTCGATCGTGTACTTCGACCAGCAAAGACCTTGTGGCCCATCCAGAGCAGGTCGCCGCCATCAACGGTTCCGGGATCCTCGATGGAGACGATGTCGCGATACCTGGAGACGACATTGATCACGCTCTCGGATTCACCCCTGCGGGTGGGGGCCCCTGATCGGAGTGCGACTGCGACCGTCGGAAGGACCAGGGCCATGTCCTCGACGAACACGGAGTCTGGATGTTCATCAAGCGAATCCAGTTTCAACAAGGTGCAGCCAAGTGATTCCAGGGCGGCATCACAGTCGGCATGTTGCTTTCTCGCGAGATCGACGTCGATCGGCGACCTGTCGAGATGCGTCAATTGACAGTCGGCGATTGAATCTGGAATCGGACGGGTGATCGCGTATCGGGTCAAACGTGACACGGTTGGCCTCCATTGTCGTACACTCGCGCAGTCCCGTACCACGGAGGAATGTCCCATGCTCGTTGTCGTCAAGATAATTGTCAATGCCCTGCTCATTACGGGCATCACGGAACTGACCAAGCGAAACATCATTGCCGCCGCGTTGATCGGCGCGCTGCCGATCGTCACGATCCTGGCGATGATATGGATGCATGTCGAAGGGCAGGAGCACAAGAAGATCGCCGAGTACTCCATGGCGACCTTCTGGCTGGTTCTTCCGACGCTGCCGATGTTCCTTGTCTATCCCTGGCTTTCAGGCAAGGGGGTGGGATTCTGGCCTGCACTGCTGCTGTCCACCCTGGTCATGCTTCTGCTCTACGGGGGGCTCGCCCTCTACATGTACATGCAGCAGGGGCAGCAGGCCTGAGCAGCCTGGGTTCAGGAGCAGCAGCAGGACTTGGCCGCCTCATATCGTTCCGAAACGGCGCACCAGTCCACAACGTTCCAGAACGCACTGATGTAGTCAGGACGTCGATTCTGGTAGTTGAGGTAGTAGGCATGTTCCCACACATCGAGACCAAGAATCGGGCAGCAGGATTTGCATCCGCAGTCGCATCCACTCATGAGTGGATTGTCCTGGTTGGGCGTCGAGCAGATGCACAGGCCGTCGCCGCAGATGCAGAGCCATGCCCAGCCTGAGCCGAACCGGGTGCCTGCTGCTGTTGCAAAGGCTTCCTTCATTGCTTCAAGCGAGCCGAACGATGAGTCGATCGCCGAGGCGAGTTCATCGGAAGGACCTTTCGTGCAGTCCGGACTCATGCTTGTCCAGAAGAGCGTGTGGTTCCAGTGTCCGCCGCCGTTGTTCCTGACTGCTCCACGGATGTCCTCGGGAACTTCGTCAAGGCCTCGCAGAAGGTCATCGAGCGATTTCGCCGCCAACTCATCGTGTCCTTCCAAGGCAGCGTTGAGCTTTGCAACGTATCCACCGTGATGCTTGTCGTGATGAATTGTCATCGTCGTCGCATCGATATGGGGCTCGAGCGCGTCGGCGGGGTACGGAAGGTCTGGGAGTGTATGGGCCATCTGCCTGTGTCCTCTTTCAAGTGAAGGTGATCTGGGATCGACCAGTATAGAAGGAGACCCTCCAGGTATGCCAGCCCGGGATGCCGCCAGAGGTTCAACTGCCTGAATCAAGCACGTCGGTGCACCAATGGCCAAGGTCCGAGAGGCACTCAGGGCTGAGCCCATGGGCCATGTCGTATTCGTGGTACTCGAATCGTGCCGCTGTGCCCTTGTACCAGGCTTCAATTGCTCGGCCGCTGTCTACAGGTATGACCTCATCCATGCGTCCATGTGAGACGAATACGGGTGTGCCTGGAAGGGACTCGACCGAGGTAGGGTCGCCGAATACGGATTCAACCATGCGACCGGAACAGGCCGCTGCCCCGGAAAGATCAACACGTCCCCGAAGAAGCAGTGCGTGTGCCAGCATGGCTCCCTGGCTGAATCCAAGAAGTACGACCTTGGAGGGGGAAAGTCGCTCTGCATGTTGCAGGACGAACTCCTCGGCACGTTCAATGGCTTCCATCGCACCTTGTTCGTCATAGCCGATGCCTTCTCCAGGTGAGAAGTCGAGGTTGAACCACGCCCAGCCTCCGGGCATTCCCAGTGGCCCCAGGTCGATGGGCGCCTGCGCGCTGAGTACATGGAATCGTTCGTCAAGCACATGGCGAAGTTCATGGAGGTCGCCCATGTGACTCCCGAATCCATGGAACGTCACAAGCAGTGGGGCTATGCCCGCGGTCGCATCTCTGGGTGGAGACTCGATGAAACGAAGTGGAGATTCAGGCATGGAGGGCTCAGCTCGATGAACGGGAGCCAAGTCGTGCAAGCACGATGCCGACAAGGACGAGTCCACAGGCAGCCAGCTGCCAGTCGCTGAGTACCTCTGACAGCATCCACCATCCGAGGAATGCTGCGCAGACAGGCTGAAGCAGCAGAACGACCGCGGAGAAGCTTGCGGGGAGTCGGAAGAAGGACCAGGCGATCAGTCCCTGCCCGATGCATTGGGGAACAAAGGCCAGCAGCACAAGGTAGAGCCAGGCCCTGGAATACTGCTCAGGCATGCTCTCGTTGTAGAAGGGGATGAATATCTCCCCCTGGATCATGGCTGCAAGAAACAGGACTGATGCTGCCACGATCGATGCAGTCAGCATGATCTCCAGCGTTCTGAAATCACGCCGGAGCCATTTGACCATCAGCAGGTACCCGGCATACCAGAAGGCGGTAATGATCGACAAGGTGTCTCCATACATCGGGTTCGTTGCATTTTCCTGGATGGAGTGCCCACGTGTCAGGAGAAGCCAGATGCCCAAGAAGGCGAGCACGAGACCCACGACGTAGACAGGTCGTAGTTTCTCCTTCAGCAGCAGCCACCCGAAGAGCCCGACGATGAAGACCTGGATATTGGCAAGGAGCGTTGCAGTCGCTGCCGTGGTGTATGGGAGTGCCGCATGCCAAAACCCGATGTCGCCTGCAAACAGGAGCCCAGGCAGCAACAGCCAGAGAGGATTGAGGGATCCGGGCTTGGGAAGTTCATGCGTTCGCTTTGGAAGGATGGCCATCAGGACCAGGAAGAAGGGGACAGCCAGGGCGAATCGCCAGAAGCCGACGGAAGATGAGCCCATGTACCCGGCGTACATGGCTTTCTCCGCAAAGATTGCAGCGAAGGAGATTGCAACGGCTCCGAGGACAAGCGCAGCGATCGAAAGGTACTGCTGCCGTGCATTGGGCTTCTCGCTTGTCTTTGATGAAGTCTTCTTCGACTTCGATTTCTTCTTCTTCTTCGAGGCAACTCGACTGTTCTGCTTCTTCCTGTAGACAACAAGCGACCCTGCAACGCACAGGATCAACAGGACGCCAATCCAGAGGGCAAGGCTTGACCCAGCCGCATTTTCAGCCAATGACTTCAGTTCAGCTCCAATACGGGGTCCAAATCGCGTCGGGTCATTTGATGCCTTTGGGGCGGAAAGACAGCCGGATAGGGGCAGTGCCAGAAGCGGCAGGGCGAGTGTTGCTCGCTTGGCCATCATGGGAATCACTGGTATAGATCGTTCAAGGATTGGCAGGGGGCCTGGCATTGGTATGGTTTTACCGCGCATGGCTCCCTGGTGGAGGCTCTCCAGTGGAACTTTCTGGGGACTTCATGCGTCCAACGGGGTAGGATGCTTGTATGGCATTCCCAGAAAGGGAGGATTTGACATGAATACGTTCAAGGCAGTTTCCGTGGCAGCTTTATTGGCAGCGTCCACATGTGGTGGATCAGGATGTGCAACAGATGCCCAGACCGGAACACTTGCAGGGGCTGGCATTGGAGCCCTCGCTGGGCAGGCTATCGGTGGCAACACTGGTTCAACACTCATTGGCGCCGGGGTCGGTGCCGGGGCTGGCTATTTGGTCGGCAACGAGATGGACAAGAAGAAGGCCCAGGACGATCGTGATGATCTCCGCCGTGAACTGGAGGAGGAGCGGCGACGCAATCGAAGGTTGCGAGAGAGGTACGAGGACTAAGTCCTTCGATCTCAACTGCAGGAACCATGAAGATTCAAGGAAGAGGGGCGACTATTCGCCCCTCTTCCTTCATTAACAGCCCTTGCAACCCATCACCCGGCAGCCAGTGAAGTGCTGAGGGGCACGCCAAGCAGGTTTTTGGTTCAACAATCAGGCCCCCTTGGATTCGACCATTGCTTCACCTTGAGGAGCGATGTAGGCTGAGAGGTGGAGGCCCTGCACCCCATACATGGGTGATGGGGTTGGAGAAGTTGATGAAGTTGCAGTACTTGTGCTCATGGACCCTGCCAGTCGTGCTGACTGGCCTGGCTGTTTCCAGCGATGCTGGAACCGGGGACACGTTCTGGCTGGATTCCAACGACAGTTCCCTGACAAGCCAGGTTTCGACCGAGGCGATTCTTGATGGAACCCTCATTGGAAACTGGGATGCCAAGACGAATCCCGGTGGTACCAAGACCATGCCCGGGGCGTGGGGTGAAGAAGGCAACGAGCCGATTCCACTCGATGCACGGCAGGAATTGGCTGGAGGAGGTGCGACCAATCCCTCCGGCACCTTCACGCTGAACATCGACACCGGGATCGGCCTGATCGGTATTGAAGATCTCGATGTCGATCTGCTCGGCGGTGAAACTCTCGTTGATATCCCGCTTGATTCGACCGTCTACATGATGTTTGACACATTCCGAACCTACAACCCGGCATCACTCTTCGTCGGAGGGTTCGAGATACCCATTCCTGCGGGGTCTGGATCCATTACGTCGTGGGCGATGGCCCAGGATGGCACTGTCGCCGGTGGGGTCCTTGTTGAAACGGGCACCCCTGGATCATGGACATTCTCGGTCGAGGCGCTTGTAACCATGACGATGGCTGGCAACGTCGAGGGGCAGCCATTCGAGTTTCCGCCGCAGGAGATTCTCCTGGACATCCAGGGAACCTGCGTCGAGCTGGATGGCGCCTTGACGATCACGATGCAACTGGATGAACTCTCGGAGTCTTCGCAGGATATTCCGCCCATCCCATTGCCTGAGACACCCTTGGATCTTCCCACGATACTTCCCCCCGGGGATGTGGCCCAGGTCGTTCTTGCAATGGAGCTTGTCGGCTTTGCGGATTCCCTCTCGATCTCCGGCACGCTTGTTGCACGGGGTGATGCCAAGCAGACCCCGGGTGATGTCAATGGTGATGGATACGTCAACGTGGACGACCTCCTGGTCGTCATTTCACAGTGGGGTCCGTGTTCCGGATGTTCCGGTGATCTCAATGAGGATGGAGTCGTTGGAGTGGATGACCTGCTGGTCATCCTTGCCCACTGGGGCCAGTAACCGCCCCGTTTGAAGGAACTGTCTCAACAATCAACAACAGGATTGGAACCAGGAATGTCCAAAATGATTTCCCTACCGATTATTGCTCCAGTGGCTCTTGCATCCATGGTGATGGCAGCTGCGGAGGTTGATCCGCAACTGCAGGATCACATGAGACAGGCTCGGCCGGGCGAAACAGTCCAGGCCCTGCTCTACCTTCACGATCAGCTGGACGTCCTTGGACTTGAAGAACAATTTATCGCCGAGCGTGCGACGCGTGCTCATCGACACCAGGTCGTCGTCGAGACACTCCAGGCCACGGCGGAGTTCACGCAGGGGGATCTCCTTGCCGATCTCAGGGAGATGCCGGGCGTTGAGTCACACCAGGCATTCTGGATCGCCAATGTCATCCAGGTGGACGCGTCGGTGCTTGCCCTTGAGCAGTTGTCCCACAGGGACGACATCATGCTCATGTACCTCGATCATCCGATCGAACTGGTCGAACCGGTTGATCTTGATGGAACAGTGCCCGGTGAGATTGTCCGGGGCGCAGTTCCCGAAGCTGGCGTCGAAGCAGTCCGTGCCCCAGAGTGCTGGGATGCCGGATTTGACGGGACTGGCGTTCTGGTTGCAAACATCGATACCGGTGTAGATGGTTCACACATCGCGCTTGCAAGCAGGTGGGCGGGCACGCGTCCGGAATATGCAGGTCATCCTGAGTGGGCCTTCCTGGATCCCTACAACGGAAGCCATGGATCGCCCTATGACTCGGGTTCACACGGAACCCACACGATGGGCAGTGTCTGTGGAGGAAGCCCTGGACTGCCAATCGGAGTGGCTCCAGGCGCTCACTGGATGGCTTCCGCTGGAATCGATCAGGGTGGCATTGAGCCCACTGTTGCAAGTGCCATCCAGGCCTTTGAATGGATGATCGATCCTGACGGTGTACCGTCTACTTCATTCGACGTTCCTTCGGTCTGTTCGAACTCATGGGGGCTGGTGACGTCTCACGGTTACCCCGAATGTGACCAGACATTCTGGACCTACCTTGATGCGTGTGAACTGGCCGGGACTGTGATTCTCTTCTCGGCAGGCAACGAGGGTTCAAGTGGTCTTCGTCGTCCAGGTGATCGGGCGACCGATGCATTCAGAACGTGCGCGGTGGCTGCGATCGATCCCTACACTTCCAGTTGGGATATCGCGAGCTTCTCATCACGTGGTCCGACCTACTGCACGCCAGATGGTAGTGCGGCTGTGAAACCTGATATTGCAGCACCAGGCGTCAACACGTACTCATCGGTTCCTGGAAATTCATACTCAAGCTATTCCGGGACATCGATGGCGTCTCCGCACGTCAACGGTGTCGTGGCGATCATGCGACAGGCCAACCCCGACCTTCCCGTTGAACAGGTCAAGCAGATCATCTATGACACGGCCGTCGACCTGGGGTCGCCTGGTGAGGACAACGACTATGGACATTGCATGATCGACGCATGGGAGGCATTGCAGGTCGCCTTGTCGACCGTGAACCTTTCATTCGACTACCCGGCCGGTCGTCCTGACTACATCGATCCAAGCGGTGGACAGGAAGTTCCCTTGATCATCTCCGGCCCTGCGACTCCACAGGATGGTTCCGGCCTCCTGCACTACAGCGCAGATGGCGGCCCGTGGATGGAAACGGGCCTTGTCCACATCGGCAACGAGGACTACATGGCTGTCTTCCCGGACTTCGATTGCGGAGCAGCGGTCAGCTGGTATCTCTCGATCGAGACCATGGACGGTGAGTACGTCACTTCGCCCTACGACGCTCCCAATTCAAGCTGGCTGGGTCATGCATGGTCGGGCCAGGAGGTTGCCTTCGAGGATGATTTCCAGGCAGATACCGGGTGGACGGTTGGTGGTGATGCGACTGCAGGAATGTGGCAGCGAGTGGAGCCCAACGGCGGCGGAGTTCGATGTGATCCATCAGCCGATGCCGATGGTTCCGGCTCGTGCTATGTCACGCAGAATGGTGAAGGCGACACGGACATCGATGGTGGCAGCACGATCCTCACGTCACCCATGATGTCAGCTCCCGATGGTGGGACGCTTGCCTACAAGCGTTGGTACAACAATGGCTTGAATTGCTGTGGGGCAGACGCACAGAATGATGTTCTTGTCGTCGAGTTCACGCTCAATGGCGGTCTGACCTGGTACGACCTGGAAATTGTCGGTCCGGATGGAGACGAGGTCGACGGAGGCTGGATCTCCGCGGAGTTCCAGCTTGATGCACTTCCGGGCTTCTCGGCAACCGACGAGTTCCAGCTTCGGTTCACCGCTTCGGACCTCGGCGAGGGATCGATTGTCGAAGCCGGTGTCGATGCCATCCTGATTGATCGACTCTACTGTGATGATGCATCTGTCCCGGGAGATGCAAATGGTGATGGAGAGGTGAATGTCAATGACATTCTTGCGGTCATCGCCATGTGGGGAGCTTCCTGCAGTGACTGCACGGAAGATCTCAACGGCGACGGCACGGTCGACGTCAACGACCTGCTGCTGGTCATTGCAAACTGGTAAAGAGAAAGCTCATTGATCCTGATCGGACGCCGTTCTACGTACCTGGTACGAGGACGGCGTCCGCTTCAATTTCAACAAGTGCCTCTGCGAACAGGCACTTGACCACGACCATGGTGCAACATGGCCTGATGTCGCCCAGCCGCTCTCCATGCGCCCGGCCCACTTGGTCGGCATGCTCCATGTCGGTGATGTAGATCCTCGTTCGGACAATGTCATCGAGGCAGCCACCAGCGTCAGTGATGGCCTGCTCGATCTTGTCCAAGGCATCGATCGCCTGTGCGTATGGGTCTCCAGGCGAGAGAAGGACGCCCTGTGCATCGGCTCCGATCGTACCTGTGACGAAGATGCGATCTCCGACTCGTACAGCTCTCGAGTAGCCGACCTGGTCCTCCCATGGTGTTCCACTGGATATGTTCTGTCGTGCCATGTCCAGAGCGTACACGCTTCGACGTGTCGTACAATGCCATCATGACCGAAGCGAGTATTGGAATCCTGACGGTATCCGACCGCGCAAGCGAGGGGGTCTACGAGGACCGCAGTGGCCCTGCGGTCAACTCCTGGCTTGAGGAGGTACTCACGTCGGAATGGACCTCGCACTGCAAGGTCGTGCCTGATGAGGCACGGACCATCGAGGAGGCAATCATCGAACTGGCTGATCGAGTCGGGTGCTGCCTGGTCATTACGACAGGTGGTACAGGGCCATCTCCGCGAGACGTGACCCCGGAAGCAACGATGGCCGCATGCCAGGCCATGCTTCCCGGATTCGGAGAGCAGATGCGAAGGGCTTCCCTTGAATCAGTTCCGACCGCCATTCTCTCGAGGCAGGAAGCCGGCATTCGCGGGTCCTGCCTGGTCATCAACCTGCCGGGCAAGCCTGCGGCAATAGCAGAATGCCTCGATGCCGTCTTTGCAGCAGTTCCGTATTGCATTGATCTTGTTGGTGGTCCGAGGCTGGAAACACATGATGCTCGACTGGTTGCCTTCAGACCCGCGGGGTCCGAAGCAGATCTGCGATCGGCTCGAGCCCGGGAGGGCGGGGCATGACGGAGGCATCACATGGATCACCGATTACCAGTGAGCACCTGTTCGAAGCCCTGGAGTACCTGGAGGACTGGGAGGACCGATACCGTTTCATTCTTGATCTTGGCAGGAAACTTCCTGACATGCCGGAAGAAGCGAAGAACGAGTCGAACTTCGTCCATGGATGCCAGAGTCGCGTCTGGGTTCAGTTGCTTGAAACCGATGGAGCTGGATCAGCAGTGCAGTTGCAGGCCGACAGTGATGCCTTCATCGTCAAGGGTCTTGCGGCCATGGTGGTGGTGATCCTGTCAGGCCGAAGCGCAGCCGAGATCGTCGCTCATGATCTGGAATCTGATTTTGCCCGCCTTGGACTGCACGAACACCTGAGCCCGACTCGAAGCAACGGGTTGCATGGCATGGTGACACAGGTCAAGTCGAGGGCGGCGGCGATGGTTGCTGCGGGCTGAATCAGTCCCGCAGCCTCCGGGCTGTTTCAGCAACGGCCTGGCCGAGTTCCTCGAGGTTCGTCTTCATCCGCTCGTCGGTCATGGTGCCTTCGTCATCGAAGAGATCCCCGACTCCGGGAACGGCGATCTGTGTGGGGATGACATGGACGCCGATGCCTGAGAGGATTGTCCGAACATGGCTGAGGCCACGCAGGCCACCCAGTCTTCCAGGTGAGCATGCGACGAGCCCGGCGACCTTCCCCTTGAAGCCGTCCATGGAGGGGTACCCCTCTTCTGGTCGACTGACCCAGTCGATGCAGTTCTTCAAGGCGGCGGAGAGCGACCCGTTGTATTCGGGGCAGCCGATGATGAACCCATCCTGTTCCCTGAAGTGTTGCTTGAGTTTCCGCACAGCCTCTGGAAGCCCCTCGCTGGTCTCAATGTCCTGGTCGTACAGCGGCAGTGGTTGATCCGAAAGGCGGATCGAGGTGACCTCGGCCCCGGCTCGCTCGGCCCCAATGGCTGCAGTCATGGCGACAAGGTGATTCCAGGATGCTGAACGAAGGCTGCCGCTGAAGGTGAGGATGCGAGGGATGTTCGCCATTTGGGATGAGCTCCGCGATATCTGGAGGTTGCAATATAGAGGATGCAGGGGTGCCATGATCCGTGTACCGTCTCGCCGTGGCAAAGCCTTCACGGAACATGGATGGCGGACACGGCGGCGGCGGCTCCTCGAGGGTGTTGTCACTGTTCGTGCTGGCCATGATGAATACGGCCCTCGTCGTCGGACTGGAGGGCTTTCCGACGATGGCCGGTTTCGGCCTCAGCCTTGTCACCTGGTACTTGATATTCGGAGTCATATTCTTCATACCTGTCGGGTACGTCGCGGCGGAACTGGGTGTCGGATTTCCTCGCGAGGGAGGAGTCTACGAATGGGTCAGGGAGGCGCTTGGCGTCCGGTGGGCATTTACTGCAAGCTGGATGCAGTGGATCCAGATCGTGGTGTGGTATCCAAGTGTCCTGGCCGTATGTGCACTTGCGGCAGCCGATATCCTGGCTCCTGAACTTGGTGAATCAAAGTGGTTCACCGTTCCGATCATCATCATCGTCTTCTGGTGTTCAACACTTCTGAACCTCTTTGGAATACAGCTCAGTGGTCTCATTACCTCGTTGTGTCTTTGGATAGGGACGTTCGTGCCGACCGTGCTGGCGATCACCTTTGCCGCATGGTGGTTGCTCGACGGCCAGCCATCGCAGATACCGCTTGAGCCCCGGGAGTTGATTCCAGACTTCTCGAGCATCGGGAAGATCGCCATTGCCATGACGCTCTTTTCATTCCTGTCAGGCCTCGAAGTCAATGGTGTTCACTTTCGCAGGGTGAAGCAGCCGACTCGTTCCATTCCCTGGTCGTTGTTCATTTCGGTCATTCTCGTGCTGACCGTATCGATTCTCGGCGCACTTGCCGTAGGCATCCTGGTGCCGCAGGATGGCGAGTCGATGGCAGCGGGGCCACTTGAGGTCTTCAGGATCTTCCTGAATGAATATGGCCTGGGTGGCTGGCTGCCATTGCTGGCATTGTGCGTGCTCCTGGGAATGGTGGGACACATGATCGTGTGGATCATCGGGCCGGTTGAAACACTGCGATATGCGGCCAAGGACGGGGTCATTCCTCCTGCATTCCAGAAGGTCAATGCTGCGCTCGTTCCGAAGAATCTTTTGCTCCTGCAGGCGGTCATCGTGACCGTCATATGCACCATGTACATCTTCATCGACATGAACAACGTCTTCTACATCGCGACGGTCGTTTCGGCTCAACTGTATCTCGTGATGTACATTCTCATGTTCATCTCCGCGATCGTCCTCAGGTATACGAGGCCGGATGTCGAGCGTCCATTCCGGATCCCGTGGGGCAATGTGGGCATCTGGCTCATTGCCGGAACCGGGGCCTTGGCAGGAACCATCGGCATCTTCATGCTCTTTGTTCCGCCGGATTCCTCGAATCTTCCGCTCTCCCCGGGATTCTTCATGACCATCGTGGCAGCTTCGTTCATCGTGGCATTCCTGGTCCCGCACTTCGTCTTTGCCTTGCGAAAGCCGGAGTGGAAGAATGCCCACCTCGAGGACGTGCATCACAAGCCCCCAATGGACTTCTAGAGTTCACTGGATCTCGTGCTTCGCTGCTACCATGGCCAAACCCGATCCAGGAGGTCACCATGCGATCAGCAACGTTCTTGACTCCACTTCTCGTGTTCTGTGGCTGCCAGTCCCAGTCACCTACATCTTCACCTTCATCGTCTCCACGTGTTGAAACCGTCGCTGTCTCGGAGCCGGTGTCACGAGGGGCGGAATACCAGCCCAAGGTGGAAACAGGTGCAGCGGACTTTCTGGCGGCGCATCCTTCGATGGACGGCCGTGGCATTGTCGTGGCGATCTTTGATACCGGCGTCGACCCCGGAGCGGATGGTCTTCAGGTAACGAGCGATGGTCGCCCGAAGATCATCGACATTGTCGATGGAACGGGGAGTGGCGATGTCGATACGTCGACGGTTGCCACGGCTGAGGAAGGAATCATCACCGGCCTCAGTGGCCGGGCACTCCTGGTTCCCGGTGACTGGAACAATCCTTCGGGTGAGTGGCACATAGGCATCAAGGCTGCCTGGGATCTCTATCCAGGCCAGTTGGTTTCGAGAATGAAGCAGGAACGACGGCGTGCGTTCAAGGAGCAGCATCGGGCCATCGAGGCGGATGTGTCGGGCCAGCTTGAGCAGCACCAGGCTGCGCACGACGAGGAGACCGACGATGAGCGTCGCACCAGGGAGGAACTGGAATCGCAGCTGGAGCTGCTTTCAGAGGGCCTCGATGATCCTGGTCCGATCTTCGACTGCGTCGTGTTCAACGATGGGGAGCATTGGCGAGCGGTCGTTGACACTGACGAGGACGGGGACCTGGCCGACGAGGCGGTCCTGTCCAACTACAGGCTCAATCGATCGTATGCGACATTTGGTGAAGACGACCTCCTGAACTTCTGTATCAATATCTATGAGGAGGGCAACCTGCTCTCGATCGTTGCCGATGCCGGAGCACATGGAACCCATGTAGCAGGAACCGTCGCGGCTCACTTTCCGGGTCAGCCGGAACTTGATGGCATCGCTCCAGGCGCACAGATCGTCGGGGTGAAGATCGGTGATACTCGACTGGGATCGACCTCCCTTGGAACTGGTGAGGTTCGTGGTCTCATCGCGGTACTTCGAAACAAGTGCGACCTGATCAACATGTCCTACGGTGGTTCAACGGGGTTTCCCGACAGTGGCCGTGTGATCGACATGTACAAGGACATCGTCAACGAGCACGGAGTCATCTTCGTCGCCAGCGCTGGAAATGCAGGTCCGAATCTCACGACGGTGGGGGCGCCTGGCGGCACGACTACCGAGGTGATCGGTGTCGGGGCGGTTCTGACTCCCGCGATGATGCACGACCAGTACGCGATCACCGAGCCCTACGACACGCTTCATTACACGTGGTCCAGTCGAGGCCCAACCTCCGACGGTGATCTCGGTGTCGTCATCAGCGCGCCGGGAGGGGCGATCTCGCCCGTTCCAAATTGGCAGCTGAAGCGTCACGCCCTCATGAACGGCACGTCCATGTCTTCACCGAACCTCTGTGGTTGCCTCGCGCTGCTCTGCAGCGGCTTGAAGGCCACGGACCAGGAATGGTCTCCGCATTCGATCCGCAGGGCCATCGAGAATACGGCGCAGCCCATTGCCGGGATGGATCGTTTCAGCCTCGGTGCAGGGATGATCAACGTTCCGGGTGCCTGGGACTACCTTCGCCTGAATTCCGACCGAGATGATGATGCGGTCCAGTACAGGGTCACGACCAGTGGTCGTCACGAAGGACGTGGGATCTACCTGCGGGAAACATGGGAAACGGATCGAGAGGACATGGTCCTTGTCAAGGTTTCACCCGAGTTTCCAAGAGAGGATCCCAAGAGGGATCGGGTCGATTTCGAGCGGAGGATCCGCTTTGAATCCACGGCCGAGTGGATCGATGCACCGGCCAGCATCATGCTTGTCCATGGCGGCAGAGAGTTCAGGATCGGGGTGGATCCAACCGAACTTGATGCAGGCAGTCATTTCGGTGAAGTACTCGGATTCGATGCAGATGATGCCTCGTCAGGTCCATTGTTCCGTGTTCCCGTCACCGTGCTGAAGCCAGTCCATCTTGACGCGGACAATGGCTGGAAGCTCTCCGAGCAGCGGCACTACGAGGCGGGCGATGTGCAGCGATGGTTCCTCGACGTTCCCCATGGGGCGACCTGGATTGACCTGGAGATCAAGCGACTTGTGGACACGGCCTCTAGGCGACTGGTCGTCCAGGCAACACAGCTGCTGCCTGATCGACCCTACACGGACACGAACCTCCGCAGGTACCTGACGCTTGATGATGATGATCGAGCATTGGTCAGCATCCCGGCGGTTGGTGGCCGGGTCATGGAATTGACCATCGCCCAGTACTGGTCAAGCCTCCAGGCGGGGAACTACCAGGTCACCGTCTCCGCCCATGGACTCGTGCCATCGAGCAGCCTCGTGTCAATGGATGGCAACCGGTTGACGACGCACGTCGATGTGAAGGCCCCCCTTGGGCCCGAGTTGCTTGATCCGTCCGCTGAACTGACCTTCGTTCGCCGGTGGCTCCAGTCGAAGGATCGCGTTGTTGCGCCACTTGGGAAGGAACGTGACGAGTTGCCGGAGGGACGTCGAATACACGAGATGGTTCTGGATTACGACTTCGAACTCGATGAGGATGGAAGCATCCGGGTCTGGGAAGCGGATCTTCCGGAGACACGCGACCTCGAGTCGACGATGGTGCTCATCTACGACGAGTCGATGCAGTTGATGCTGGCAGCCGTCGGGGATGACTGGCATTCGCTCGCCAAGGGCACCTACCTGGCCAGGTACCACGTCCGACACGATGATCGATCTGCGCTGGAGGATCTCGAGGATCTTCCGCTTCGCTTCGATCGGAAGTTGAAGAAGCCGTTGCGTGTTTCGACCCGGTCCCATCCGGCTGGCGGATCACACGACGACAGGATCCTCCGACACGGTGAATCAGAGGTGGTGCATCTGGTTGCCCCGAGTCCAGCCAAGCAGAATGCTGCAGCCGAGCCCGGTGACCTGTTGATTGGAACCATCCATTTCGGCTCGTCTGCTTCAGACACGGTCGGCGCCGGTCGAAATCCAGATGGCTACCCGCTTGAAATGACGGTTGCCACGAACCCGATCAAGATGAAGAAGCCCTCCAGGGCGGAAGAGGAGGAGGCCGAGGTTCCCACCAGCGAAACTCTTGCCGAGGCCCAGAAAGAGGCCGGGTTGAAGCACGCACTCGATTTCAACCATGAGACGGAGCGTGGCGAGTTCGAGGCTTTCATCAGGGAGCAGTTGAAGGAGGATGGGGGCGACCTGGATGTTCTCGAGCTTCAGCTGGATTGGATCACGAATGATGACACGCTCGAGGAAGATGATCATGCCAGGAGTGTCATCAATGCATCCAATGCACTCCTGGATTCCATCGATATCTCCTCAGTAGCCGCTTGGCATGGGATGGAGCATGATGAAGATGATCAGGATGCCGCTGACACGGAGCAGGCAGAGAAGATGGCCAGGCAACGTGACCTGATCATCATGGCATTGCATGCTCGCGTCGAAGCTGAATCCGGACTCATTGATGTCGGCATGGAGCAGTCCCGGGGAGACCGGGAAGCGGCATTCGAGGAAACCTGGGGCCAGCTTGAGCAGTGGGGGGACCCCTCAACAACGGACGATGGGTACCAGGTGGCCATAGATCGGGAACGTCGAAGAGACAGGTTGGCGACGGCGATCGGCATGGTCGATGCACGTTTGAAGAAACATCCCCGTGAACAGTCCCTCTATGAACTCCGTCTCGAGTTGCTGGAAGAACTCGGATGGGATCATCTTGTTCAATGGCAGCAGCGTGATCTCCTTCGCCGCTTCCCTGGTTCCTACCAGCCATTCTGACCCGTGACAGTTCCCCAGGCATTCCTTCTGCTTCTCACGGTCGTTCCAGGCCTTCTCATGGGCTGCGATGAAGGCGGTCCTGCAGCAGTACACCTGCCCGAGGCCGAGGTGCTCATGGCCCAGTCAAACTGTCTTGGCTGTCACGAGGCTGAATCTTCCACGGTGGCTCGAATCGGCCTGATGCCAGGGCCTCGACTTGATGCAGTTGGCGGGCGTATGAGCCCCGCATCCATGCGTGCCTTCCTCACCGATCCCGGGGAGGCCAAGCCTGGAAGCCCGATGCCATCGATGCTTCATGGGATGCCGTCGGAGGGGCAGGAGGAGTTGATCGAGTCATTGGTCCACTATCTGCAGTCGCTTGGTGGGCCATTTGTCGCTGACTCCACGAAACACCTGCCGGTCGAGATCGAGCATGGTCGTGTCCTGTATGAACAGGTTGGTTGCATCGCCTGCCATGACGCGGGGGGCATGGGGCATCTTGCTTCCAAGACGTCCATCGAGGCGATGTCCACCTTCCTCCAGGACCCGTTGCATGTACGCCCCTCCGGTCGAATGCCCGGCATGCAACTCGACGCACGGGAAGCGGTCGCCATTGCAACCTTCCTTCTCAGGGACCAGGTTGAACCCGAGGGCCTTTCGCCCCGACAGGGCCTGGTCGCGACGATGTACAGGATCGACAAGCCAATCGTCCCGGAGATGCTTCCCGAGCTGGAAGTGGATCATGTCATGGCCGTGAAGAACATAGGGCTCGATGATCTACCTCATCCGGATGACTTCTTTGCAATCCGTTTCATGGGCATGATTCACATGCCACGTGAAGGAAGGTGGGGTTTCAGGCTCACTTCCGATGACGGATCGTGGTTGTACATCGATGGCGAGGAGGTAGTCGAACACGGTGGCACGCACTCGAATACGAGCCGGGAGAACTTCGTTCAACTGGACAAGGGCGCGCATGGGTTCGAACTTCTGTACTTCGAGTACACCTCATACGAGGAACTGTCGATGGAATGGCGCCCTCCGGGGGGGGAGTGGGGCCCGGTGCCCGATGTCGCCTTCTCTGCTGAACTGGCTACATTCAATCCGCCAGTTGATCCGTCGTTTGTCATTGATGAGAAGATGCGTGTCGAGGGGGAGAGCATCTTCAGGAAGTTCCACTGCGCTTCCTGTCATGTTCCCGGGGCGCCCTCGCCCGGGCTGCCTCTTGCATCACTTGACCCGGAGCGGGGGTGCCTGTCTGCCAACGTCAGGCCGGGCCTGCCGTCGTACGGGTTCACGGATGCCCAGCGTGCCATGCTGTCCGACCTTGTTGATGGTGCCACCCTGCTTGCCCAGGCACCGTCGCCGGGCAGGAGCGTGAACCATGCCATGGAGCGGTTCAACTGTCTTTCCTGCCATGCCAGGGATGGAACTGGGGGCGTCAGCAGCGAACTTGACCGGCTCCTTGTTTCGGAAGCGGACCTGGGAGACGAAGGCAGGCTGCCCCCGGACCTGACGGGAGTGGGCAACAAGTTGAATGAGGACTCGATCTGGAACGTGCTGCTCGAGGGTGAACGGATTCGACCGTTCATGTCCGTGCGAATGCCGGAGTATGGAGACGTACTCATTGACCTGCCTGGTCATTTTGCTGATGCAGATGCACTCGAGGGCGATGAAGTCGAACCAGCCTTCTCCATCGAGATTGCCGCGGTTGGTCAACAACTGGTTGGCGACAAGGGTTTCAAGTGCATCGAGTGCCATGTCTTTGATGGCCATCCAAGTCTCGGCCAGCCGGGTCCCGACCTTGCAGATACCCATGAGCGTCTGCGTGCCGGATGGTTCACGTCACTCGTGCTTGATCCACAGGCAGTCAATCCCGGAACGCACATGCCAGCCTTCCTGGCTACAGACCAGCCCGTGTTCCCGGATCTGCTTGAGGGCGACCCTCAGCAGCAGGCAGATGCGATCTGGTCCTATCTGTCCCTCGGTGCGTCGATGCCATTGCCTTCCGGTGTGGTGGTTGATGCAAGCGAGTACCGACTGGACCCGGTTGACGACCCAATTCTCTTCGGGGTGTTCATGGAGGGTGTAAGCCCGAGGACAATTGCGGTGGGATTCCCGGAACGAACCCATGTAGCCTGGGATTCGGAATCGGCCCGGATGGCGATGGCCTGGCGTGGAGACTTCATGAATGCCCGGGGCACATGGCACCAGCGGGCAGGCGCCCTGGAAAGGCCGGAAGGTGAAGATGTTCTGGAGCTCCCCCCTGGCCCGGCCATTACCGCCTTGGCTACGAGCATGAGCCCCTGGCCGGAAGCCGGTGGAATCTCGGAGGGTAATCGTCGAGACGAGGATCGAATTCCGATCTTCATGTCTCGGCAAGGTGACCTGACCATCGAGGAGAGAGCCCGTCCTTACTTGTGGGCCGGCGGAAGCCGTCTTGTGCGTTCGTTCCAGGTTCGTTCGACGCAGCACATCTCCGGGCTTCGACTCCGTGCTGCCTTGGGCACTCGGATCGATGATGCTGGAGAAGGGCAGTGGCTGGTCGACGACCATGTACGTATCACCTCACGAAACGTGGAAGGTGCAGTGCGGATTGCAGAGGGATGGCAGGAATTGCTCCTTCCCATCCGAATGCTCAAGAACGATGACGGGACCTGGTCTGGTGTAGTTGAAGTGGAGGTGCTCTGGTGATCGTTCCCCTGTTGGCAGTCATGATTGCGATGGATCCAGGTTGGAGCGTCGGTACCGTCGCGCAGCCCGATGACGTGGTGCTGGAGGTCGGGGGAATGGTCTCGCTGGGAGACGGCAGCATCATGGTCTGTACACGGCGTGGCGAGTCCTGGGTCATTGAACAGGCATTCAGTGATGAGCCTGTCTACACCCTCTACGCGGATGGACTCCATGAACCACTGGGCCTGCTGAAGGAGGACGGCTGGATCTATGCGGTCCAGAGGGGGGAACTGAGCCGGATGCGAGATGTCGATGGCGACAACAGGATCGACCAGATCGAGACGGTCTGTGATGACTGGGAAATCAGTGGAAATTACCACGAGTACGCGTTCGGTCCACGCATCGACAAGGAAGGCAACTTCTGGGTCACGCTCAACAAGCCCTTCGGCAACGAGCCATTCGGAAAGGCGAACTGGCGAGGCTGGGCGGTTCGCATCAGTCCTGAGGGAAAGATGGAAGGAGCCTGCTCCGGCCTGCGTTCACCGGCAGGCATCGAGATTTCTCCAGGTGGAGAGGTCTTCTATACGGACAACCAGGGGGAGTGGTGCGGGGCGAGCAAGTTGGCGCACCTGGAGGTGGGGGATTTCCATGGACATCCCCATGGGATCGACTCAAGTTCACTTGATGCGTCCCTTGTCGAGCATCCAGGTGAAGTGCCCGATGGCCTGTTGATGCCAGAAGTCGTCGGCGAGATACCGCATTTCAAGTTGCCTGCAGTGTGGTTCCCCTACGACAGGATGGGCCGGTCCCCCTCGGGCATGGTGTGGGACACGACGGGGGGTGCGTTTGGCCCCTTTGAAGGGCAGGTCTATGTCGGTGACCAGTACGCGCCCATCGTGATGCGCGTCGACCTTGAGCAGGTCGAAGGGCATTGGCAGGGGGCATGTTTCCCGTTTCTTGAGGGATTCGATTGCGGCATTACGCGCCTTTCCTGGGCCGAGGACAATGGATCACCGGTATTGCTCGTGGGTATGACCGACAGGGGCTGGCCATCACTTGGTTCCCGAAGCGACGGCGTCCAGCATGTCAGGTTCAATGGCCAGGTGCCCTTCGCAGTCAAGACCATGCGCGCTCGACCAGGTGGGTTTCGCCTGACTTTCACGGAATCGGTTGATTCTGAAACCGCCCATCCCGATTCCTTCACCATGCGGAGTTTTACATATCGCCTCCACAGTCCATACGGGTCACCCGAGGTTGATGTCGATGAGCCCGTGATCGAGTCGGTGAAGATCCTCGAAGGAGGGCTGGTGCTCGATATCCAGGTCGAAGGACTCCGTGAAGGCTACGTGCACGAGCTGGAATTCCCCGGCCTTCGAAATGGTGATGGGGATGAACTGTCACATGAACGAGCCTGTTACACACTGATTCGAGTGCCTGGGTCATGACGATCCGCATTGCAATGTGGTCTGGTCCTCGCAACATATCCACGGCAATGATGCGTTCATGGGGGAATCGAACTGATGCCGTGGTTTCGGATGAGCCCTTCTACGCGCATTACCTGTCAGTCACGGGAGCGGATCATCCAGGACGCGACGAAACCCTCGCATCGCAGGAGACGGATGCTTCGGTGGTTGCGTCGATGCTTCGTGGTCCCGCGCCTGGTGACGCGGCCATCTGGTACCAGAAGCACATGGCGCACCATCTTCTGCCTGAAACAGACCGCTCGTGGATGGAGTCCGTTCGTCACTGTTTCCTGGTTCGAGATCCAGCGGCCATGCTGGCTTCTCTTCATGCCAAGACCCCGTTCCCATCTCTTGAGGACACCGGTCTTCCCCAGCAGGTACGTCTATTCGAGGAGGCGATGTCGATGGGGGACGGGATTCCACCCGTGCTTGATGCAGATGACGTGCTTGGAAATCCAGAAGGCGTACTTCGCCAGTTGTGCAATCGACTTGGAGTCGAGTTCCAGGAGAACATGCTTTCCTGGCCCCCGGGACTGCGTGAGAGCGATGGTGCCTGGGCGCCCTTCTGGTATCACTCCGTTGAATCATCCACGGGATTCAGGCCGCCAGTGAACAACTCCGGGAAACTTCCCCCTGAACTGGGTGAGGTCATGGAGTCCTGTCTGGGATGCTATGAAGCCCTGTACAAGCACCGAATCGGGGAATAGAAGCCATGCTCCAGCACTTCGATGAACGCAATGCCGATCTCCTGGTCAACGTCAATGGGGAATTGCTGCATCGTGACGTGGCGGGAATCAGCCCCTTCGATTCCGCCGTCCAGGGTGGTGATGCCGTCTGGGAAGGTCTTCGCGTGTACCAGGGGCGGATCTTCCGGCTCCAGGAGCATCTTGATCGACTGAGACGATCAGCCGAGGCCCTTTCATTTGAAACGATCCCCGAAGATGCGTTCATCATCGATCAACTGCGGCAGACGCTTGAAGCCAATGCCATGCGTGATGGAGTTCATGTGAGGCTGACTCTTACACGTGGAGTCAAGATCACCTCGGGGATGGATCCTCGCCTGAACCAGTCCGGGCCCACCTTGATCGTGCTTGCCGAGTACAAGGCGCCCGTCTACGACACGAGCGGGCTGACCCTGAACACCAGTTCGCTTCGCCGATTTCCGCCCCACATGCTCAACCAGAACATTCACAGCTGCAACATCCTCCAGTCGATTCTCGCCAAGATCGAGGCGACCGCCGGTGGGGCGGACGATGCGCTCATGCTCGATGAGCATGGCTTCCTCGCCGAGACGAATGCGACGCATGTCTTCATCGTGAAGGATGGTGTCGTCATGACCTCGACGACGACCTCCTGCCCGGAGGGTGTGACCCGCGGCGTCGTACTTGAGATCTGTGCAGCCGAGGAGATCCCTCACGAGGCCCGCGACATCACGCTCGAGGAAGTGCATGGAGCCGACGAAGTCTTCTGCACGGGCACGATGGGCGAACTGGCCGGTGTCACCCGTGTCGACGAACACGTCATCGGCGATGGCGAGACCGGCGCCATGACGAAGCGACTCTCCGGGATGTACATGGACAGGACCAGCCGCGAGGGTCAGCAGGTCATCGATTGATCAGAGAGTCGGTGCATGGCAGGCGCCAGTTCTGGATACAGGGTCTTCCAGGTTGAACGGGCCTGCTTGAAGCAGCGTTCTCCCGGTTCGCATGTTCCAGTGACATGGACAAGCGTATCCGCAGCAGCCTGGGCATCGGCAACAGTCCCGGCCCCGATGGATGCCAGCATTGCGGCTCCATATGCGGTGGCGTCGGGCTCGTTGACCATTTCAACCGTTACCTGAAACACATCGGCGAGCATTTGCATCCATGTCTCGTTTCGCGATGCCCCTCCGGCGACACGTATGGTCTCGGTTGCATGACCTGCATGACGAAGGAGGTCAAGCATGTCTGCAAGTCCGAACGAGATTCCCTCCAGTACAGCCCTGGTCATGTGGCGTTGGTCATGTCGACTTGCCAGACCGATGAAGGCGCCTCGTGCATGTGGATCATTGTGGGGGGTACGCTCGCCATTGAGATAGGGGAGGAAACAGAGTCCCTCCGCGCCGGGGGGGAGATGTGACGCCTCACTGACAAGCTCATCGAACCCTGCTGCGTCATCATGTCTTCCAACGATATTTCTCCACCACTCCAGGCATCCGCCTGCAGAGAGCATGCAGCCCATCACGTGCCAACGATCCCGAGCGGCGTGGCAGAAACCATGCAGGGTGCCTGAGGGGTCTTGGGGGGGAGTATCTGACTGGGCGAATACAACGCCCGAGGTTCCGATGGTCATGCTGACAAGGCCTTCCCGTGTCACGCCGCAGGCGAGGCCTGCAGCGGCCTGGTCTCCAGCTCCGGCAACAACCGGGATGCCTTCGGGCAGCCCTGTGGCTGCTGCGCCCAGGGCGTTGATGGCCCCGACGACTTCGCTTGATTCCTGTACGGGCGGCAGCCACGAGGGATTCACCCCTGTTGAGTTGCACATGGTCTCCGACCAGTTCCTGGACGAGAGATCAAGCCATGAGGTGCCTGACGCATCGGTTGCATCCATGACCCGTGTACCTGTGGCCTTGAACAGGACGTGGTCCTTGGGAAGGCAGATATGGGCGATCCGCGAAGCAATGTCAGGCTCATGCTCCTGTACCCAGAGGAGCTTCGGTGCAGTAAAGCTGGTCAAGACCGGCTTGCCTGTGATGGAGATGCAGGTCTCCCGCCCGATTTGATCATGGACTTTCTCACATTGGGAGACAGTCCGCTGGTCATTCCAGAGGATGGCAGGCCTGAGCACGTTTCCATCCTCATCATGAAGCACGAGGCCGTGCATCTGGCCGGCAAAGGCGACAGCCTTGATTGCGAGGGGGTCATCGAGTCTCTCGACGAGGCGACGGATTGCACTGGACGTGGTATTCCACCAGGTATCCGGGTCCTGCTCGGACCAGCCCGAATGCGGGCTGCTGCTCGACCACGCGCCTTGTTCTCGAGACAAGACTGTGCCTGTCGTGGCATCGACAAGCAGGGCGCGGACACCGCCGGTGCCTATATCGACGCCGAGAACATGGACGGGGGAGGTCACATCACCATCATCGAGGAGGCAGCGATGCCTGTCGAGTGGGGGGCTGGCCTGTAGGATGCACCCTGAGAAGGAGGCATCCGCCATGCATCGACCAGTTACGCTCTTCACCGGCCAATGGGCCGACCTGTCCCTCGAGGAAATGGCCGCAATCGGGGCTCGCCTCGGATACGACGGCCTGGAACTTGCCTGCTGGGGAGACCATTTCGACGTCAGTCTCGCCATGTCTGATGATGGCTACTGCCAGGGCCGTCATGACCTGCTGGCGAAGCATGACCTGAAGTGCTGGTCGATCTCAACGCATCTTGTCGGCCAGGCGGTCTGTGATCGGATTGATGAACGACATCACCAGATCCTGCCCGACCATGTATGGGGACAAGGTGATGCTGAAGGCGTACGTGAGCGTGCAGCAGAGGAGATGAAGAACACCGCGCGTGCAGCTGCAAAGCTGGGTGTTCCGGTCGTGAATGGGTTTACGGGCAGTTCCATCTGGCCCGACTGGTATTTCTTTCCTCCTACGAGTCAAGACCAGGTCAGCAAGGGATTCGATGACTTCGCACATCGATGGGGACCAATACTCGATGTGTTCAGTGAAGTAGGTGTGAAGTTCGCGCTCGAAGTGCACCCGGCCGAAATCGCCTATGACATCTACAGCACACAGATGGCTCTTGAGGCCATCGGGCACCACGATGCATTCTGTTTCAACTTCGATCCCAGCCACCTGCTCTGGCAGGGTGTTGACCCGGTCAAGTTCATTGACATGTTCGGAGACCGAATTGTCCATGCGCACATGAAGGACGTGACCGTCAACCACGACGGCGTGGCAGGTATTCTTGGATCACATCTTCCATTCGGCGATCACAGGCGAGGGTGGGACTTCAGGAGCGTAGGCCGTGGAGATGTCGATTTCGACGGGATCATCCGTGCACTCAATCGCGTGGGATACGAGGGGCCACTTTCCGTTGAATGGGAAGACCCGCACATGCATCGTGAACATGGAGCAATGGAATCGTGCGAGTACGTTCGATCCATTGCCTTCCGTACATCCAATGTCGCCCACGATGATGCCTTCCAGAAGGCGTAAGCGAATGTCCAGGAGGAGTACTTGACGTGAGCAATGGCGATCGACCACTACGAATGGGGATGGTTGGCGGTGGGCGGGACGCCTTCATCGGCGAAATCCATCGAGCGGCAGCCCGCCTTGATGGCCAGATCGACTTCGTGGCAGGGGCACTGTCCTCTTCCCCGGAGAAATCCGTCGAAAGTGGTCGAGATCTTCGCCTGGCAGAAGATCGATGCTATCCGACCTGGGAAGCCATGTTGGAAGGGGAACTCGCTCGCCCGGAGGGTGATCGGATCGACTTCATCTCGATCGTCACGCCGAACCACGTCCACTACCCCGTTGCGAGGGCCTTTGTCGATGCGGGTATTCATGTCGTGTGCGACAAGCCGATGACGCTGACCGTGGATGAAGCCGAGGATCTTGCATCGCTCGTCAAGCAACGGGGGGTCGTTTTCTGCGTGACGTACAACTATTCTGGGTACCCGATGGTTCGGCAGGCCCGGCATCTTGTCCGTGGGGGTGCCATCGGAGATGTTCGCAAGGTGATCGTCGAGTACAACCAGGGATGGTTGGCAACTGAACTGGAGTCGACTGGACAGAAACAAGCGGATTGGCGGACTGATCCAGCCAGGGCAGGAGCAGGTGGAGCAATCGGGGACATCGGATCCCACGCCGAGCAGTTGATCTCCAATGTCACTGGCTTGCACATCGACACCCTCTGCGCCGACCTGAGCAGTTTCATCGAGGGGCGGCGGCTTGACGATGATGCAAATGTACTGCTTCGTTTCGATGGTGGGGCTCGGGGCATTCTGACTGCTTCGCAGGTCTGCATTGGAAGCCTGAATGACCTTCGACTCCGGGTCTGGGGCACGACTGGTGGTCTGACCTGGCACCAGGAAGAGCCCAACTCGCTTCGCCTGACGTCCCTCGACGGCCCGGACACGGTGCATCACAGGGGGGGGCTGGGCCTCTGCGAGGAGGCAGTCAATGGAACTCGCCTGCCTGGAGGTCACCCGGAAGCCTTCATCGAAGCCTTTGCCAATGTCTACCTGGGGGCGGTACGGGCCATGCGAGAGGGACGAGATGATGGCGCGGCGTTCTGCTACCCGGATGTCCAGGAAGGTCTCCGAGGCATGCGTTTCATTGATGCAGTGGTCCGGAGTTCCAAGGAAGATTGCGCCTGGGCGTCGCCTGCGGGGCAGGAAGCATGAACTGGTTGTTCCTGGCATCGATCGTGCTGTGTCAATCTCCAGCAGAAGTTCCAGGAACTCAGGATGACCAGCCTCGTGTCCTCGTCTTTTCAAAGACGGATGGATTTCGCCATGGCTCGATCGAGCTGGGAGTCAAGGCCCTGAAGTCCATCGGCGAGACCGAGTTCAGGGTCGATCACACCGAGGATTCCTCGCGTTTCAATGCGGACGATCTTGCCGCGTTTGGCGCCGTGGTCTTCCTGAACACGACTCAGGATGTGCTCGATGCTGCCCAGCAGCAGGCCTTCATCGATTGGTACCGGGACGGCGGTGGGTACGTGGGAATACATGCTGCAGCAGATACCGAGTATGAGTGGCCCTGGTACGGCCAACTCATGGGCGCCTGGTTCAAGAGCCACCCTGCAGTGCAGGAGGCGGACGTGATTGTCGAGGATTCCACGCACCCGGCCATGTCACATCTGCCACGGGTCTGGACATGTACGGATGAGTGGTATGACTACACCGCATCGCCTCGTGGTTCCGTGCGGGTGCTGGCCCGTCTCGATCACGAAACCTACGAGGGCGAGGGGATGGAAGGTGATCACCCGATCATCTGGTGCCATGCATTTGACGGAGGAACGGCGTTCTACACGGGCCGTGGGCACACGGATGCCAGTTTTGCCGAGCCGGCGTTCCGTACGCACCTGAAGGAGGCCATCCTGTGGGTGCTCGACGATGGGTGGATCGACCTCGTGCCGGAGCAGGGACTTTCCGGGTGGAGCGGCACGACTGGCTGGGGCAACGTGCACCGAGTCATTCCCAATGAGCAGGACCGGAGAGATTTCCTGTCAGTTGCAGCGGGTGCTTCGAAGCCTCCGGAGGTGCTCGTCAATCATGGAGAAGGGAACCCGGGCGACCTGGTGTCCGAGATTGAGTTCGGTGACGTTGAGGTCCACGTGGAGTTCATGGTCCCTGAGGGGAGCAACTCCGGTGTCTACCTGCAGGGTCGTTACGAGATCCAGATCCTCGACAGCCATGGCAAGGGCCATCCCCGGCACGATGACTGCGGCGGCATCTACCAGCGATGGGATGACAATCGAGATCCTCGAGGATACGAGGGCCATCCGCCGCGAGAGAATGCAGCCAGGCCACCTTTTCAATGGCAGAGTTACGACATCGTCTTCCGGGGGCCTCGGTTCGATACCGACGGGAACAAGATAGGCAATGCACGGTTCGAGAAGGTGATGCACAACGGAATCGTGGTGCATGAAGACGTCGAGTTGACAGGGCCGACTCGCGGGGGGTTCACGGGTGAAGTTGCCGAGGGTCCACTGAGGCTGCAGGGGGACCATGGTCCCATCGCCTACAGGAATGTCAGGGTGCGGCGGATCGACTGATCAACCAGGGCAGGTTCCCCAGTCCTGGATGACCAGGAGCAGGTCGTTGACGTCTACGACGGTGTCGCCATTGATGTCCTCGATGCAGACGCACGATCCCCATGCGCTGATGATGGACAGCAGGTCGTCGATTCCGACCAGACCATCGGCATTGATGTCATCCTCGCAGACGGGGCACCATTTGTTTCCGCCATTGTCACTCCATGCTCCAACAATGTGGTCCGGGATGCTGTTGCAGAAATCGGAGGCGGAGACCTGTGCGTCACTGCAGGAGCATCCAAGATAGATCGCGCCCCCGCGGATGTCTGCGGTGTTGCCCTCGAAGATGCAGTCATCGTGTACGCCGGTGCTGTCATTGCCGTAGGCGATGGCCCCGCCGAAGTCATTGGTGTGATTCGTGAAGAACTGGCAGTTGGTGAATGAGGGGAAGGAGTTGTCGTGAATCCGAACGCCGCCACCATTCGAGAGGGACGTGTTGTTCTGGAAGGTGCAATCCTCGATGACCGGTGATCCGAGGGCGATATGCATTCCCGCGCCGAAATCAGCATTGCAGTTCTCAATGATGCAGTTCCGAATCGTCGGACTGCTTTCAAATACAAAGATCCCTCCGCCGACATTCGAGCCCAGGTAGGGGAGTCCAATGCTGCCCGTCAGGGTGAATCCCTCGAGCACGGCGGCAGTCGTTTCCCTGTTCCTGAACTGGACAGCGGTTCGATCGCCGATGATGCGTGTCTTCCCGGGGCCTTCCACGGAAACAATGGAGATATCCTTGCCGGCGTAGTTCACGGCTTCTTCCCAGGTTCCCGGTTCCACGAGGATCGTGTCCCCGGGCTCGGAAGCCAGTACGGCATCCGAGATGCTGGGGTAGCTGCCGGGGACAGTCAAGACGGCTGCATTCGACAGGCCTGCCAGTCCAAGCCCCAGGAGAGCTGCAAGGATGGTCGTTTTCATGCTCATTGTCGGTACTTTACCAGAGAGGATTGCTCCGCTTATTCACAGTATGCAGGTTGCATCGACATCTGACAGCCATGGAAGCCGTGTTTGGCATCAAAAAATCCCCCTGAGCCCCTTTAGTGGCCTTCAGGGCTCTTTAAAGGCGGGTTTCTCCTTGCTTAGAGCCCTGTAGGGGATACTCTCAGAGTATGCTGAACGTGTTGTGCCGGGGGCTGTGCACATTTGATTTAGCCATGAACCTGAGGGAGAGAACCCGTGAAGATCTCGAAGACCCTGAAACGCTTCGTATTCGTGCCTGTCGCTGCGGCTGCCTGCATCGCCGGGATGACTGATCCAGCTGCAGCTCGAGATGACACGCTCGTCTCCATCGATGTACTTCAGGATGACGCGGAGAGCATTGTTCTGCACTTTGAGTTCGAAGACTTCCTCCAGAAGCCGGTCCATGTCAACGGTGATCTCTATACATCGATCCTCCTTGGCAAGGAAAGCCTCAAGATGGAAGCAGGCGCCCCGGCGCTTCCCGATGTCACCCGCTCAGTGATCATTCCCAACATGGGAAGCATGGAAGTCGTCCTGCTTGATGGCGATTTCATCGAGATCAATGACATTGACATTGCTCCCTCCAAGGGCAACATTCTCAGGACGACTGATCCTGCAACTGTCCCGTGGTCGTTTGGTCCGGTCTACAAGACAGACGAGTTCTGGCCTGCCGAGCCTGTAACCGCCAGGGAGCCCTACATTCTTCGCAGCAAGCGAGGCCTGGCTGTGACGGTCAACCCCTTCCAGTACAACCCCGTGACGAAGACCCTGCGGGTCTACAGCAACATGACCGTTGCCGTTGACAACGTCGGCATGGGTCGCGTCAACCTGCTCATGGATGCCAACAAGCATGATGGCGGCAGCGCGTTCCACAAGATCTACTCGACGCAGTTCGTGAACTACCACGGAGAGTCGCGATCCTATCCAATCGCCGAGGAAGGCAGCATGCTCATCATCGCTGCTGACCAGTTTGTACCCAACGTGCAGCCCCTTGCTGACCACAAGAACAGCATTGGCCTTGATACGACCCTTGTTGCAAAGAGCGACATCGGTTCGTCCTGGTCCGACATCGATTCCTACATTGCCGCCATGTATGCAGGCTCAGATCTCGTGTACGTGCTGCTTGTGGGTGATTCGGATTCGATGCCTGCTCCGACTTCCAGTGGGGGTCTTTCAGATCCGTCCTACTCAAAGCGTGCAGGCAGCGACAACTATCCCGACATCATCGTCGGGCGTTTCTCGGCCAATACGGCTGCGCATGTGGATATCCAGGTTGAAAAGACCATTGCCTACGAAGCTGAGCAGTTCACTCAGAAGGACGAGTTCGGTCCGGCACTTGGCATCGCATCCAACCAGGGCCCCGGTGATGACAACGAAACCGATGACCAGCACGTCGAGAACATCGGCACAAAGCTCCTCGAGTTCGTCCACACCCAGTGGTACAGCGAATATGACCCCAGTGGTTCGGTTGCCGATGCAGTCAATGCGATCAACAACGGCGTTGGAATCATCCAGTACACCGGCCATGGCTACCAGTCAGGCTGGGGCAACGGAGCAGCGCTTACCAACGGCGATGTCAACGGCCTTACCAATACGACCATGTGGCCCTTCATAGTTTCTGTTGCCTGTGTCGTGGGTGAATACAACTCCGGCGACTGCTTCTGCGAGGTCTGGCAGCGTGCCAGCCACAACGGGCAGCCTACCGGCTCCATTGCTCACTATGGTTCGACGATCAACCAGTCCTGGAGCCCTCCGATGAGCGGGCAGGATGCAATGGTTGACTACTACGTCGGTGAAGAATACTTCACCTTTGGAGCCATGTGCTTCATGGGTTCGTGCATCATGATGGATGAGTATGGTTCCAGCGGCGTCACGGAGTTTGATACGTGGACGATCTTCGGAGATCCATCCGTAATCGTTTCCGGCACGGCTCAGCCCCCGACGGGCATGCGAGTCAGTGGCTCCAACCTCGTGGCTGAAGGCCCATCTGGCGGACCGTTCTCCCCATCATCAACGACCTATACGATCGAGAACAACGAGGACTATTCGATCGACTACCAGGTCCTCGAGGATGCCTCCTGGCTCGACATCGTCGGCTCGGGAACGGGAACTCTTCCTCCGCAGGGATCCATCGAGTTGACACTGAACATCAACGGTTCGGCGGACTCCTTCTCAAACGGTTTCTATGAGGCCAGTATCGAGTTTGCCAACCTCTACAACAATGATGGAAACGTTGTAAAACCCGCCACGCTGACGGTCGGTACTCCGCAGCCTGTCTACGCCTGGGATCTGTCTGAAGATCCCGGTTGGAGCATGCAGGGCGAATGGGGCTTTGGACAGCCCACGGGTGGTGGAGGGGGTTCCTTCGGCTTACCAGACCCGACTTCTGGTGCCACCGACAACTACGTGCTGGGTGTGAACCTCAATGGCGATTACAGCACGAACGTAGGTGGTCCTTACTACCTCACGTCCGAGGCATTTGACTGCTCGAACCTGACCGAGACAAGCGTCTCGTTCATGCGTTGGCTCAATACCGATTACCAACCATATGTCTCAGCTTCCATCGAGGCATCCAGCGATGGTGCCAACTGGTCGACGCTCTGGGAAAATGGCAGCAGCGGCGAGATCACTGCCAACTCATGGTCCGAGCACGAGTTCGACATTTCCGCACTGGCGGATGGCGAGGCCTATGTCCAGGTTCGCTGGACCTACGAGGTTACAAGTGGTGCATGGGCCTACTCAGGCTGGAACATCGACGATGTCGTGGTCAGTGCCGTGGACAGTTCTTCGCCTCCATGCTCCGGGGACATCAATGGTGATGGCGACGTCGGGGTCGATGACCTCCTCGCAGTCATTGCCGGTTGGCAGGACCCCTACACGGTGGATGACCTGCTGAACGTCATCGGGGGTTGGGGAGATTGCGATCAGGGCTGAGTCGAGTTTCGCCCGGGCCAAGTGCCCCATATGGAAATGAACCACAGGCGCCCGGCCAGCCAGGTCGGGCGCCTGTTCTTTGGCATGCTCGCATCTATACTGTGGACATGTCCCGATACTCGATCCCACTGCTCTGCTTGATTCTCATTCCGGGCTGCGCATCAGCTCCCGACGCGGACCCCGCAGAGCCGGTTCCAGCGCCGACCCATGTTGATCCATTTTCGGATGGTGAGTCAGTTTCCCAAGTGCAGCCTGAAACAGGTTCATCGAGTGCTGTCGTTGTCGATATCAGCCGATTGCCCACTCGAAACTATCCCGTTGGCAGCTCAGCAAGCGAGTTCATGTCTTCGGAGGAGCAGTTCGGAGTGATGGCCGAGCAGCTGCGGATAGACATCGAGTTGGATATCAATGCCAATGACATCAGGGATGCCAATGGTCTCAAGCAGTTCCACAGCACGCTCATGAACATTGCCATATTCCAGGAGAACTATCCGGAGGCGAGGAGGCAGATCGAGTTGATCCGTGGTCTTGAAACCAACGAGGCCCGTATCCATACGACCGGGCTCATGATGGGGGCCATCATCGATGCCTGGCAGCATGGTGGGCGGGACAATCCTGCATCCAAATCACTCTACGAGCGATACCTCGGTGATCGCCTCTCGGCAATGCCCTGGGAGGTCGTCAAGGTAGACATCATCGGCAGGCAGCGAAATGCAAGCCAGATGAACAGGGAGATCTTCCAGGCCATCATCACGACCGGGCTCGACCCGATGTTTGAGCAGGATGGCAGCGTGGATTCCACCGTGGCAAGGCAACTTGTCACCTTGAAGTCGATCATGGATCTGCAGATGCCTCTCATGGAGTCGACATCGGCGGTCTACCAGAAGGCGATCGACGCCCACGCTGGAGACTGATTCTCCTGTCCCGACGCATGGTCAACTGCAGGGTCTGCCGCAATGTCTGCAGAACTTGTCGTCCGGACTCAGCGGCCCCGTCTCACATTCGGGGCATGGCGAGGCGGAAGGCCGCATGGCATGTGACATCTCAGCCGTGAGAATGCCTGTCGGCACGATGATCAAGCTGTACCCGATGAGCATCATGATGGCAGCCAGCACCTTGCCTGGAACCGTAATGGGAGTGGCATCTCCATACCCGACGGTCGTCATGGTTACGACTGCCCAGTAGAGAGTGTCGGGAATGGAGTCGAATGCAGGGTTGGTTCCACCCTCAAGGAGATACATCGCGGAGGCCGCGATGACAAGAATGGTCGCAACCGTGAGGATGAAGATCACGATCTTCTGTAGGCTGGCGAAGAGTGCACGTCGAAGTACGGAAGCCTCGGCCATGTACCTGCCAAGCTTGAAGATCCGGAAGATGCGAAGGAGCCTCAGCGCTCGTATGGTCAGGAGCGTGTGCGAAGCCGGAACCAGGAGGCTCAGGTAGGTCGGCATGATTGCCAGGAAATCAACCACGCCGTAGAAACTGGTGATGTATCGAAGCCGCCGCCGGGCGCACCAGATCCTGAGCAGATATTCAATCGTGAATGCAATCGTGAAGATCCATTCGAGCAGGTCAATGAGAAACGTGTATTGCTCCTGAATGGACGGAACACTCTCAAGGATGACCGTGAGAACACTCAGGACAATCAGGAAGAGCAGGACGATGTCGAAGAACTTGCCGGAGGATGAGTCAGCCCCGAAGATCACCTCGTGGATGATTTTCTGCCCTCGTGACAGGGTTCGTCCTTTTTCAGCAACTGGCGGTGCAGGGGTGGTCATGCGTTTTAACAATGTCGGTTCAGAAGCGGGTTGGGGGCGAAAAACAACGATGGCCCCGTGAGAACACGGGGCCATCGAGATGTAGGTAGTCATTCCTGCGGTCAGGGACCGGAGGTGTCGTCATCCCAGGAGTCTTCGTAGTCGGGAGCGCTCTGTATGTCCGCACCATGCAGGTCGGTGACGATCATCAGGCAGACATCATGTCCATAGGTGTCAACCACTCCATCCATTTCGTGGAAGCCGAACAGGTTGTCTTCGAGTTGGCCGTTGTGATCACGGAAGGTGACCTTCGGATCCAGCCAGTGATTGAGGAAATCAACGTGGTTGTCATTGAAGACGATGTTTCCGCTCCATGAGTCGGGCTGGCCGTGAAACAGGTAGGTCGTGTGCTCAGTGGCATCCTGCATTTGGCTGGTGTCGCCGTCCTTTGGGCCACGGTTGCCGAAGATGGCGTACTCCGAGTGTCCGCCAGCCTGCCATTCCCTGTTGAGGCGTTCGCCGAAGAGCGGCATGGAGGCGTAGGAGAAGTGGCAGCCTTCACCGCCAGCACTCAGGTCTCCTCGCATCCCTGGGTCCCAGAGCACGTCGTCTTCGCCATCGGCCGGGTAGGGATCATAGAGATCGTAGTTGTACTCGGCTGGGAAGACATGCGGACTTGCTTCCGTGGGGCTTTGCATGTCAAGCGGTGTATAGAGGTTGGACATGACTGCAGCGGAGTGCATGTTGGGCGTGGTATTGAGTTCCCAGTCGGGAGCACCAAAGCCCATCTGCTCACCATGTACGGGATGCGGAAGGGCATCGATGTGGCTTGGCGAAACGAACCGCTCATCGTTCTGGGCAGCGTGGGTCAGTTGCCCTTGATGAAGTGACTGTCCCTTCTTGGAGTCCTCCAACTGTCGTGCCGAGGCTCGTGCGTTGGCCAGGGCAGGCATGAGGATTCCGATGAGGATCGCAATGATGGAAATCACCACGAGTAGTTCGACCAGTGTGAATGCTCTCTTCTTCATGGTTGCGCCATCCATTTCTGTTCTCTGGGTTGATGTGTGGGTTGCCAGCGAGGCATTCTCCCCCGTGACTCTTCTCCTGTCGAGTCTACGGTGAAATGGCCACTTTTGACACATCTTTGGCCAAATGGTGTACGAAATACCGTGATTTCAGGCCAAAAAAAGCCCCGACCCCATGAGGGGCCGGGGCTGAAAGGGTCTAAATCGTTGTATCAGCAGTCACTGCCCCAGTTTGCGATGACCAGGAGGAGGTCGTCGACGTTGTAGGGATCACCCCAGCCTGCAATGACCGTCAGCAGGTCGTTGACGTTGACGCTGCCGGTGTCATCGAAGTCGCCATCACAGGGGGCGGTGGTTTCACAGTCATCCTGGAAAGTGACATTTCCACCGTCAGTCCAGTTGCCCCAGATGTGGGAATCCGGCGATCCGCCAACGACATTGTTGCAGAACTCGACGTTATCAAGGGTGGGTCCAGATGGTCCTGAACTCATCAGCCCGGCGACGATACTGTTTGCATTGTTATTGCTGATGATGCAGTTGCGAATCATCGGATTGCTGTTGCATCGGACTCCGGCTCCAAGGGAGGCGTATCCGTTCGTGATGGTAAGTCCATCGATCGTCGTGCTGTCGTTTTCGTCGCTGAGCATGTTCAGGACGATTCCGGTGCCCATTCCATCGATGATCGTGGCCTCAGGGCCCTCGGTGCCGATGATGGTCAGGTTCTTCCCCTCAAGGTCAAGGTGCTCGCCGTAAGTACCGGGAGCGACATTGATGGTGCTGTATTCACCGACCCCATTGATTGCATCACTGATCGTGGCATAGTCGCCGCTGGGTCCAACCGTCACGGTGGAAGGTGGAAGTTGGCCATGCTCGTGATATTCCACGTTGTGGATCTGGGCAGGGCCGCTGCCGGATATATCTTGTACCCAAGCCATGTACCGAACGTCGTCCTTGTTGCTCAGGCTTGCTCCGGACAGGGTGTATGTATGCTCAATCGTCTGAGGCACGCCTGCCGTCAGGCTGAGGGTTGTTTCGTTCTGGTGCTGAATCACGCAGTTGAAGTAGTGCGAGCCGCCGGTCGGCCAGACATCGAGCATTTGTACGGAGTACAGTCGAACCGACTTTGATGAGCCGCCGGATTCAACGCCGACTTCCCAGGTGACTTTGTACTGGGAGTTGCTGATCTCTTCTCCAGCGGAGTCGAAGGTGACATCAGTAGCTCGGTTGAGACAGGCGTTCATTCCGCTGGTGAGTGCCGTCGCATTGGCACCGACCGAACCGTATGAGCCGACCTGGCTCCACCAGCCGTCCATCCACACCGTGGGGAAGCCCGACACGCTGTAGAAGGACAGTCTGCTGTTGCCCCAGGAACAGGTGTAGTCATCCGAGCCATGAACCTGGAATCCAACGATCGAGCCGGGGTTCTCATCCATGACCTGCAGGAGTCCGGAACTTACGGAGGGGCAGTAGGTACACCACGTGGCCGTGAAGTTCTCAGCGAGAACGACGCGATCCGCGGCCTGTGCATCTTCGGAAATGAAGGCACCAGCTGCGATGAGGGGTATCGATAAAGCGAGTGTGGATTTGAACATGTGGTGTCTCTCTCGTGTTGATTGGGAGCAGTCGTGTACTTAGCTGCTGGCCAGGGTTGTTTCTCTTCTTGTGGTGAACTTATGGTGCTGTTTCATCATCCCAGGAGTCGTCGAACAGGGGCGCATTCTGCAGGTCGCCGCCATAGAGGCTGGTGATAATGGTCATGAATGCATCATGTCCATAGGGAGTGCAGATGCCCGCATCAGGGGCACAGTCGAACATGAACAGGTTGTCTTCGATCTGACCATGGTGATTGCGGAAGGTGATCTTCGGATCCAGCCAGTGATTGAGGAAATCAACGTGGTTGTCGTTGAAGACGATGTTTCCGCTCCATGAGTCAGGCTGACCGTGGAACAGGTAGGTCGTATGGTCCTCCTGGTGCTCGCCGTGCTTGGGGCCACGGTTGCCGATGATGGCGAAATCGGAGTGTCCGCCAGCCTGCCATTCCCTCCTGAATCGATCGCCGAAGAGCGGCATGGAGGAGTAGGAGAAGTGGCAGCCTTCACCGCCAGCAC
>JABABM010000013.1 GCA_014238205.1 Phycisphaerales bacterium
CTTGTCATGGACCTGCTTGCGGATATCCATGAAGATTCTGGGTTCGGATCCGCGTTCGGCATTCTCAAGCGCCAGAACCCTCCCATGCTGCTCGACGAAGTACACCGTCGAATCATCGCCTGGTGGAACAACTGCCTGGACAGGACGCTTGAACGTATGGCCACCGAACCAGGGCGACAACTTCACATCAGGAATAGGACGCACCTTCACAGGCTCGTTGACTTCCTGCGCAAATGCAGCCGAGAGCAGGAGGGCGGAAAGGACAAGGGACAGGCTGTTTCGTAGCATGACCCCCTTGTAGCATGCTGGATCGCATCCTGCGAGGCTTCTGGAACATTTCTCATTGACAGGAAGCCCCTGCATCCAACATCATGCCTTGGAGAGGAACGCCAATGATGAAACGAATCACATCCTGCCTGGCACTGCTCCTTGCTGGAACATCCAGCGGAGGAACAGCCGTCCTCACCTTTGGTGAACCCGTTCATGATCCTTCCGGCTGGTCCGTCGATGTGCGCTGGATCTCGGATAGTCCTACCCTCGCTGGATTTCAATTCGAGATCTCCATTCCGGAACTTCTTGAAGCCGGTGGTGGCTGGTGCGCCGACAATGACTGGACACTGGAACACACGCAGGAAATGGTCCTCGGATTCGCATGGTCATTCGACGCGATGGTGCCACCAGGTACAGGGGTCACACTCTGCACACTTCAACTTGGCGAAGAGGCCTCTGGCAGTTCGCTCGGATTCAAGAACGTCGTCTGCTCGGATGAAACTGCTACGGCAATCGAGGTGGATGCAACCCATACAGTCCTGCTTGATGCATGTCCGGGCGACCTTGATGGGAATGGGTCCGTCGGCGTCGACGATCTGCTGTCGGTGATCGCCGCCTGGAACAGTGAAGATGAAACCGGGGATGCCGATGGCGACGGGTACGTGGATGTCTCGGACCTGCTGGTCGTGATCTCGGGCTGGGGCAGTTGCTGAGTCAGGGCTCTCGGAATGACAGACGGGCGCGGTTGACGTCCTCGTAGATCTCGAAGAACCCGTCGAGACGTGCCATGTGCATTGCCTGGACCACGATGCCCTTCAGCCCCGCAAGCTTGACCACTCCACCCCTTCCCTTCATCCGCTTCGAGAGCGTCAGGAGTACGCCGAGGCCGTAACTCGAGATGTACTCCAGTTTCGTGCAATCCACGATGAGACGATCGAGTCCCCCGTCGATGAGCGTCTCGATCTCGGAAACGAACGTGGCCGAGTTCTCCGAGTTCAACCCGCCATCGGCGGCCAGGATCATCACGTCGCCTTCGATCTCGTGAGCGATCAATTCCATTGCTTCATCCCCTGCAGGAGCTTCAATCACGGTTGGACCGAAGGAGGATCCGCAATTTCCTTGCATCCAGCCCGACGTTTCATGATACTCGACGCAGTCGATCCCCAGTAAACATGGGCAGGTCGATGTGACGAGCCCGCTTGCACCGGATCGCATACAATCCCCGATTCGCGGCCGAAGAATGTCGTGATCAACATGGAGACCTGCTCGTGACCCACGTAGTTGACACCTCATCCCGACCTCCACTTGATGGCATCACCGAAACCATGGCCGATGTCCAGAGCCATGCAGACCATCGCCAGGTTCCGATCAACAAGGTTGGTGTGAAGGAAATTCGCTACCCCATCACTCTTGCCCGCCAGGATGGTGGCACCTGCCAGACCGTGGCCGACATCAACATGTTCGTCTCCCTTCCCTCCGATCGAAAAGGCACGCACATGAGTCGGTTCCTGGAGGTACTCAATGAATACAACGAGGGAATCCGCCCTGAGCGTCTCATGGAACTCTGCCGGGTACTGCGTAAACGACTCGACGCTGAAGTGGCACACGTTGAAATGGAGTTCACCTACTTCATCACGAAAGCCGCCCCGATCACCGGGTTGCAAGGCCTGATGGACTACAAGACGAAGTTCATCTGTGAGTCGAGCAGCGAACGGGAAGATCTTGTCATGAGCGTGGCGGCAGCCGCAACGAGTCTCTGCCCCTGCTCGAAGGAGATCTCGGCTCGAGGAGCACACAACCAGCGATGCCTGATCACGGCCGATGTCCGGTTCGACGGCATGCTCTGGATCGAGGAACTGGCCGAACTCATCGAGGAATCAGCCAGTTGCCGGGTCTACCCGGTGCTCAAGCGACCTGATGAAAAATGGGTGACCGAGGAAGCCTTCGACAATCCGAAGTTCGTCGAAGACATCGTTCGCGATCTTGCCGTCCTCCTCGATGGAGATTCACGAATCAAGTGGTTCCACATCTGCAGCGAGAACTTCGAGTCGATCCACTCCCACAATGCCTATGCGGAAATCACCAGGGATTGTTCCGAGTAACCATGTAAAATGACAGGAGCCCGCATGCATGCGGGCTCCTGGAGTTCATTTCAACTCAATGCCGGCAGGCTCATTACCAGCCGCGACCGTAGCCACAGTCGCCGTAGTTGTCGCCGTAGTTGTTCCAATAGCCATGCTGGTACTTCATGGCGTACTGGTCGTACTTCAACTTCTGGTTCGAGTTGAACTTGTGGTGCTGCCAGGCAGTCTTGAGTGCCTGCTGGTGATGCTCCTCAATCGTCGCCCAGGCTGCCTTTGAATTCTTGTTCGCCTCTTCCCGGAGCGCCTCCTGCTTCTTGGCATTCTCCTCTGCAAGTTTCTTCGCAGAAGACATCATCTCGTCGTGCTTCTTCTGCTGCATGTCCCCTGCCCATTCGTGATACTCATCGAATGCGTTGGTTGCATTGAGAAAATCAGACATCCGAGCAACGGTCTTCATCGCGTCCTGGTAATCCTCCCAGGTCGACCTTGCCAGTCCCGTATAGGCCCTGACCTGTCGATTCAACTCGGCCGAGTTGGCACCCTCCGCTGGTCCCATCGCCTCTTCGTGATGAACGGCAACTTTCAGTGCTTCTTCGAAGGACATTTCCTGGGGCATGTGCTCGGGTGGCGTTGTGTAGTTCTCCCAAGCATCCCAATTCCCCTTGGACTTGATGAACTCCGTCATCTGCTCGATGCGTTCCTTCGACTTGGCGAGGCTGTCGCCCGCAGTCGAATTCATGGTCTCAAGAGCCCGAAGCTGCATCGCAAGGCTCGCCGATTCAGACGAGGGGTTCGATGACGCTGTCAATTGGCTGGCTGAGGCGTACGTGGTGAATGTCAGCATCGCGATCAAGCTGAGGATCAGTGTTCGAACTGGCATGTCTGGTTCTCCTCCATGGGCTGCTCGTAAACATGTGGACGAACGGGAATGTTCTCCACGGTCAAGACTGGCAAGTATAGCGACGGAGCGTATGGGCAGGTAAATCACAGGTATACTCACCCCCCCCGAGGTACTGGTATATGCCCGAGTCTATTTCCCTTTCCAAACGTGGCAAAAACGCCCCAGCTTCACCGATCAGGAGCCTTGCGGCCCTTGCCAGGAAAGCCGTGGACAAGGGAGTCCATGTTCACTTCATGAACATCGGTCAGCCTGACATACCCACACCCAAGGGCATGATCGAGGCCTACCAGTCGTACGATGAGAAGGTACTCGCCTACGCACCAAGTGATGGATACATCGAGTACCGGGAAGGCCTCGCCAACTACTACAACGACCTGCTCGAAGCAGACACGATCACGCCCGAGGACATCATTGTCACGGTCGGAGGATCCGAGGGTCTGCTCTTCGCCATGGCAGCCGTGACCGACCCCGGTGACAGCATTCTCGTGTGCGAACCCTATTACACGAACTACTCGGGCTACGCGAACATGCTTGGCCTCGGGGTCGATGCCGTCACGACGACGCCTGGGAACTCCTACAGAATCGATCCCTCGAGTATCGAAGCAGGCATCTCGAAGACGACCAGGGCGATCGTCATACCTTCTCCCGGCAATCCGACAGGTGTCGTCCTTGGGGAGGAGGATCTGGACGCGATTCTCGATATCTGCAATCGACATGGGATCTTCTACATCTCCGACGAGGTCTACCGCGAGTTTGTCTATGACGCTCCCCAGGGAACACGTTCACCCTCGGTGCTGAGTCGACCCGGTTCGGAGAACATTGCGATCGTCATCGACTCTGTTTCAAAGCGATACTCGGCATGCGGCGCACGGGTAGGCTGCCTCGTAACACGAAACAAGGAAGTGCGTCGCGCAGCGCTTCATTTCGGACAAGCTCGCCTCTCTCCAGCCACTGTCGACCAGCATGCCGGTCTTGCCGCCCTGGATACACCACGCTCCTACTTCGACGATGTCGTCAAGGAATACACCCAGCGAAGAAACGTCCTCGTTGAAGGACTCGCCTCGATAGGGATCAACGTCGAACCCCCCCGAGGCGCCTTCTACCTTGCAGTCGCACTTCCTGTGGAGGATGCCGAGGCATTCAGCGAATGGATGGTGTCCGAGTTCACCCTTGAGAATGAATCGCTGTGTGTCGCCCCGCTTGAAGGCTTCTATCACACTCCTGGCCTGGGACGGAATGAAATTCGGATGGCGTACGTCCTGGAACAGGAGACGCTCAAGAAGTGCACGAACATTCTCGGAGCCGCGCTTGAAGCCTGGAAGCAGAAGAACTGAACCAGTTGCTCAGGCCACGAGAATCGTTCCACCCAGCGCGATCATGAAGAGCCAGAAGATGCCGCTGTACAACCGGGTATACCCGACAGAGCACGCCTGCTTCCGAACCTCCGGACCCCAGGATGAACCCCCTGGTTCGATGAGCAGCATGACCACCATGAAATTCTGGACCAGGAGGCCGGGCCAGCAGAGCATCCCCTGAATGAAGCCAATCCGAGGCGGAACAACTTCAGAAGCGTCCCGTTCCTCTCTCGTATATTCGACCTGGTACATGTGAACCTACCATTCAGAGTGAACTACCCGGAATCCCGGGCTTCTCAATGACATGCGACATACGTGACAAGAGCACGCAGAAATGTACGCCTGTCTCATCGAGACACTGAAGAAAGGCAATAGGCGGACTGTTGTGCGCCCAGAAGGATAATTTTGCTCTTCAACCGCCCTGTTGCTGCTGCCAGGGGCATTTGGACTGATAGAACTGCTTGACCCCTTCCAATGCTGACGTACTGTAGGTGGGTTGGAAGGAATCCCGATGCACGGTAATTCGGATCAACCAAGGCCAGTTGCAGCAGGCGATCACGCAGGTGCATTCACCGTTGAATGGAATCACCGGTTGATTACGACTCGTGATGCCCTTTCACCCGGCAATGACATCCTGTCCAACCTGCTGCCAGTCGAGGAAGGTCCCTCCCGGATGGTTGCATGTCTCGACCAGGGGCTCGTCGATTCACATCCGGAACTTCCCGCCCAGGTCGAACTCTGGGCGGAAGCGAACACGCACCTCGTGAGGCTCATGGGCAAGGTTGAAACAATGCCCGGGGGCGAGGAGGCGAAGAATGATTTCAACGTCTTCAATGAAGCAGCTCGGTTGATCAATGAACGAGGAATCTGCCGAAAGTCGTTCATGCTTGTTGCCGGAGGCGGCGCGTTCCTTGATGCGGTCGGCTTCGCCGCCGCCACCGCTCACCGGGGGGTCCGCGTCATCCGAATGCCCTCGACAACCCTGTCCCAGGGAGATGCAGGAGTCGGCGTCAAGAACGGAATCAATGCCTTCGGCAAGAAGAACTTCCTGGGCACCTTCAGTCCGCCATGGGCTGTCGTAAATGACTCCCACCTGTTGATGAGCCTGACCGACCGTGACTGGCGATCCGGCCTGAGTGAAGCCGTCAAGGTTGCGCTGCTGAAGGACGCTTCGTTCTTCGAGGAATTGAGAAGACTGGCCGGAAGAACTCGAACGCGTGATCTGGATGCCATGGAGGGAATAGTTCAGCATTCCGCTCACCTGCACATGAAGCACATCATCGAAGGAGGCGATCCATTCGAACTCTCCACGGCGCGCCCACTCGATTTCGGGCACTGGTCCGCCCACAAACTCGAACAGATGAGCGGGTTCGATCTGAAGCATGGGGAAGCCGTGGCAATCGGCCTGGTCATCGACATGACGTACGCAGCCATGATCGGCTGCCTTGATGAAGCAGTTCTCAAGTCAGCACGCCGCTGCCTTCTTGACATGGGATTCACACTTGATCACGAGGCTCTTGGGAACCAGGAGGTTCTGCTTGAAGGTCTTCGCGAGTTCAGGGAACACCTCGGGGGCCAGTTGACAATTACCCTCGTGCAGGGCATCGGAGAGCCGCTCGATGTGCATGAGATCGACTTGAATGTCATGCGCAGGGCCATCGAGGATGTCCGCAGCGTGAGCCTGAATGAATCCAGCCGAGTGGGGTAAGATCGGCCCCCATGGCGGAAACTCGAAACCCCAACCCGATGTCGCGGACCGATGTAGTCGATGCCTACTTCCTTGAGCACCGTGCCAAGCTCCTCGATATAGCAGCATTTCTCGACCGGGTCGATCGGGCAGACCATGGCACCGATGGACCGGAGGACTTCCGGATCACCGCCATGCGAAATGCCCTCCAGGTACTTGATGACGACCAGGGAGAGCGGGCTCGAAGGGTACTTGAGTTGATGAGTGACGAAACGACAGATCTTGTCGACACGGCTCCGGGCAAGGGCGCCTGCGGCACACCACCACCCTCCACGGACAATGGTGCATGACCTACATCGATCCACACATTCACATGGTGTCCCGGACCACCGACGACTACCGTCGCATGGCGCTGGCTGGTTGCACTGCCATCACCGAACCCGCCTTCTGGGCAGGATTCGACCGAAGTTCGCCACAGGGCTTTTTCGACTACTACCGACAACTCACCGAAACCGAGCCGGCACGAGCCGCACTGTATGGAATCAAGCACCACTGCTGGCTCTGTGTGAACCCGAAGGAAGCAGAGGACCCCGGCTTTGCCCGGGAGGTCATGTCACTTCTGCCGAAGTTTCTCGAGGAGCCCAACGTTCTGGGCATCGGCGAAATTGGCCTGAACAAGAACTCGAAGAATGAGATGGCCATCCTGGAAGAGCACCTTGCCTTTGCAGAGGATCGCAACCAGCTTGTTCTTGTTCATACCCCCCACCTCGAGGACAAGCGAAAGGGCACGCTTCTGATCATGGACGCGATTGCAAACACCAAGCTCCAGCCGGATCGCGTGCTCATCGATCACGTGGAAGAACACACGGTGGCGGATGTGCTCGACCGCGGGTTCTGGGCTGGAATGACCCTGTATCCGGAGACGAAGTGCACACCACAGCGTGCAGCCGACATCATCGAGATCTTCGGCACGGAACGACTCTGGATGAACTCGGCAGGTGACTGGGGTGACAGCGATCCACTGGCCGTACCAAAGGCGATTGTTGAACTCCGCCGACGCGGACACTCCCCTGAAACCATCCGGAAGGCCACGCTTGAGAACCCCAAGACCTTCCTGGGACAGAGCCCGCGTTTCGATGCCGGCGATGCCTGAGGAGCCCCGGACCATGCAACTGGGCTACTGCACGAATGTCCATCCCGGCATGACGCTCGATGAGATCGAGACACAACTTGATGAACATGCCCTCGAGGTTCGTGGACATCTCGACCTGGACGTTCTCCCCCTCGGTCTCTGGTTGCCCGCATCGGTGGTCGAGTCCGTGGATGTCGAGGAACTTGGCCGTCGACTTTCGAATCGAGGTCTCCAGGTCTTCACCATGAACGCCTTTCCATATGGCGACTTTCACGGTGAGCATGTGAAACATGCCGTCTATGAACCTGATTGGGCGACCCCGGCTCGATCTCGCTACACGCTTCAATGCGCAAGACTGCTTGCATCGCTTCTTGGAAGTGGATCATCGGGAGGCATTTCAACCCTCCCACTTGGATGGGCGGCGGCAATGGATACCGCTCGCCTCGATGCCGCCTGTACGAACCTGCTCGAACTCGTCCAGGCCCTGGCCGACCTGGAATCTGAAACCGGCTGCTGCATACACGTCGACATCGAGCCCGAGCCGGGCTGCGCAATTGGAACGATGGACGAACTGGCTGCCTGCTTCGAAGAGAAACTGCTCGGGAAAGGTCAGGATGAACTTGTCCATCGGCACATCAGGGCCTGCATCGACCTCTGTCATGCCGCCGTGATGTTCGAAGACCTCAAGCCGATCCAGGAACGTCTTCAAGGCCTCGGGCTCCTCATCGGAAAGGTACAGGTCAGCAATGCCATCGAGGTTGACTTCGAACCCATGGACCACGCCCGGAGACTGGCTGCTGCTGCTGCGCTTTCCACGTTCGATGAGCCTCGATGGATGCACCAGGTCGTCATTCAACATGATGGAAATCGCACGTTCCATGAGGATCTCGGTGAGGCACTTCGCGAGAAACCGGCGGGATGCTGGAGAGTTCATTTCCATGTGCCGGTCCATGTTTCATCACTGGGGCCACTCGGCACGACCCAGCAGCGACTGATCAACGATCTGCAACTGCTTGCTTCAAGCAAGGATGTGGCCAACTGGGAGGTGGAGACCTATGCCTGGGATGCACTCCCCGAAGATCGCCGAGTGTCTTCGCTGGCCCGATCGATTGCTGACGAGTTGACCTGGACACGGAATCAACTCTGCGGGGAGGACGATGCATGACCCGGCTTCATGACTGGCTCCAACTCCTGCGCATCTCCAACGCCCCGACGTGCGTTACCAATGTTCTCGTCGGCTGCGCAATCGGCATCGCCTCGCTCGGCCCGGAGCACCCGGGGCCATGGATCGACCCGGTTGCAGTCCTGCTTGTTCTTGCGGGGGTATTCGGGTTCTACCTGGGCGGCATGGCCCTCAATGATGTCCTTGATGCGAAACACGACATTGAAACTGGTGCGTCACGACCCATTGCCCTCGGGCGAATCACCCGTTGGAAGGCGATGCTCCTTGCAATGGGCCTGCTGGGCATCGGCGTACTCGGCTGCAGCCTTGCTGGCGGGCTGGGGGGACTCGTCACGAGTCTCATCCTGCTTTCGTGCATCGTCCTCTACGACTCCTGCCACCGATCTGCCTGGCCCGCAATCTTCCTGATGAGCTGTTGCCGTTCGCTCGTCTACGTCGTTGCGGCATTCGCGGTCACCGCAAGTCCCGACGCAGGCCTCCTGATCGTCTTCGGACTCGGGCTGGGTCTCCACACCATGTTGGTCACGAGCATTGCCCGCAGTGAGCGAACTGCAAACAGACCCTCTGCGTGGCATGTTCTCCTGCTGCCTGTTGCTCCCTGCGGAGCCCTCCTTGCATATGGAGCCGCTGAACTCTGGGCGGTGGTGCTCTTCGGAGTGCTCCTGGCACTGTGGCTTGGTCGAATGAACAGGCTTCTGCTCAACTCCCCCCCCAACGTGTTCAAGGCTGTCCTGGTGGGACTTTCTGGTATTGCCTTGCTCGATGCCTTCTATCTTGCGATGCTCGGGTGGGCCGTACTTGCTTTCCTTGCCACGGCCTGCTTCGCCTTGACCGCGATAGCACACAGATCCATCTCCGGAACCTGAGTCATGCCCGTACCGACCGTCGTCCTGAATATCGTCGGACTTGATGCAGGACTGTTGCGGGACTTCACGCCCCGACTGCGGAGCATTGGAGAGCAGGGGACGACCAGGACCATCAAGGCTGCCTTCCCGGCATTGACCTGCAGTGCCCAGGCATCGATGGTGACGGGACTGCCTGCTGCTGATCATGGAATCGTCGGCAACGGCTGGTACGACCGTGAATCGCATGAGGTACGTTTCTGGAAACAGTCGAACCAACTCGTGCACGGGGAGAAGGTGTGGGAAACGGCCAGGAAGAGAAACCCCGATATCACGTGCTGCACCATGTTCTGGTGGTACAACATGTACGCGTCCTCGAACTGGGCAGTGACACCACGGCCCATGTACCCGGCCGATGGACGCAAGATCCCAGACACCTGGACGAATCCACCGGAACTTCGAGATCAACTCCAGGGAGCACTTGGCACCTTTCCCCTGTTCAACTTCTGGGGGCCGGGAGCAGGGCTGGCATCGTCGAACTGGATCGCCGATGCAAGCAGATGGGTCCATGACAGGCATCATCCCGACCTGCATCTGGTCTACCTGCCACACCTGGATTACGCGCTCCAGATGCATGGACCTGGATCGAACGAAGCAGCTGATGCCGCCAGGGAGATTGATGAACTCGCCGGCAGTCTCGCGGAACACTTCATGGATGAAGGCTGCCGAATCCTCATCGTCAGTGAATACGGAATTGGCAGTGTCGATGGGGCCACCGCCCCGAATCGAACACTCAGGGAAGAAGGACTGCTCACCGTTCGACATGAGCTGGGACGTGAATACCTTGACACCGGGGCATCGCGGGCATTCGTACTTGCAGACCACCAGGTGGCTCATGTCTATGTACGCGACCCGGATGACCTGCAGGCGACCAGGTCCGTACTCGAAGATATTGACGGTGTGGACCGTGTGCTCGGCAAGGATGAACTGGCGAAGTTTGGACTTGACCACGCTCGATCAGGAGATCTTCTGCTCATCAGTGACCCCCGTTCCTGGTTTACATGGGATTTCTGGTTCGACGATGCCATGGCCCCCGACTACGCAAGGACGGTCGATATCCATCGCAAGCCCGGGTACGACCCACGCGAGCTGTTTCTCGACCCGGGCATCTCAATGCCGAAAATGCGTATCGCTTCGAAACTGGCCAGGCGCAAGCTGGGATTCAGGACACTTCTGGACGTGATTCCACTGGACACCTCCCTCGTCAAGGGCTCACATGGCCGAACGGACCTGGGTGAAGATCGATCACCGATCCTGATGAGCAGCCACGTGATGAACGAGCTGCCCGATGAGGTGCCCTGCACGGATGTACGTGATGTCATGTTGAAGATGCTCGAGCCCTGAGGCTCCCGGGACTACTTCCAGAGCATCATCAGGACAGCCATGTCCCTGCGATCCACATCGCCATCGCCATTGAGATCGCCTTCAACGTAAGTTGGGCACAGCGTAATGGTTGGTTCACAGACCGAGCCGTTGCCGCTGAATACTCCTCCCGCTTCGATGCATGACTCCTTCTCGACGACAATACAGCCTCCACCAAGGCAGCAGGCGCCGGACTGGATGATCGAAGCCAGCCTGACCCCACGAGGACCGACGATCTCGTCGGAGGGCGTCATGAACCTGCATTCAGCAAATACGGGGTCGCTCCGATAGCCGCTGTAGACCGCCCCGCCCTTGAATGCTGCAGAGTTCCGTTCAAACGTACATCGTGACAAGCTTCCATGGCTTTCGTAATCGTAGATGGCCCCCCCGTTGTAGAGAGCCTGATTGCCCAGGAACCGACATGAAATGAAGGTCGGTGAGCAATGACTTGAATTGAAGATGCCGCCACCACTGAAACGAGCCAGGTTCTCGATGAACGTGCAGTCCGTAAATCGGCAGTTGCTCAGAAGACAGAAGACGGCCCCGCCTTTTTCCGATGTGTTCTTTCGGAAAGTGCAGTCGGAAAATGATGGATGTGCATCTCGAACGCTGTAGACCGCACCTCCCTGCATGGTCGCATTGTTGTTCTGGAAGATGCAGTCATTGATTCGAGGGCTGCTACCGGAAATGTACATGGCTCCCCCGACCGTCCGCCCGGGACCATGAACCGAGAAGTCACCCGTTCCCCCACGCAGGGTGAACCCCTCGATTCCGGTCTCCCGGCTCTCTCCCTTGATGCAGTACACGATGCTGCCCGGCAGCGTCCTGCCATCGAGCACCGTTGCTTCCGGACCATCAGCGCTCTTGAGCACGATGGCCTTCCCCTTCATGTTGATCGTTTCGTGCCAGGTGCCTGCGGCGACAATGATCACATCGCCGTCGGATGCTGCATCGACGGCTCCCTGGATCGTCTTGGCATCTGAAGGAACCTGAATCGTCGCTGCCGTCAATGAAGAACCACCCCACATCGCAGCAACGGCTGCAAGCAATGTCAATGAGCGGGATCTGTGATTGATGTGCATGACTGTTCCGTACCTGGAAGGTGTCCTGACAAGAACACTTTGGCACGAGTGCGGCACGCAAGCGCTCCAAAAATGGGCTTTGAGCATCTTCCAGTTCCACTGGTACGCCTTGGTGGGCTTGTGCGTTCTGGAATATCTCCATGGAGGCCTCTGAAAGCAGTAAAGCATCAAAGAAAGGGCCAAAATACGCCCTGTGTGCACGCTGGAGGCCCTGCATCTGACCTACCCTGTTCGACCCGGAGTTGGCATGCAACATGCCGCTGTCCTTGAACGATTGAAAACTCAACAGGATATAGACCATGAACTTCAGATTTTTCGGATTGCTGCTCCTCCTTGGAATACTGCTCCCAACCAGTTCCTCGCCTGGAGCCGAGCCACACGCAGGAATGCTGCGATCCCCGGATATCTCCCGTGACCACATCGTCTTTTCCTATGCCAATGACCTGTGGACAGTGTCTCGTGAAGGTGGAGAAGCTCGACCACTTGCCAGTCCTGCCGGCAGCGAGTGGCGACCTCGCTTCAATGATGATGGCTCCCTCATCGCATTCAGCGGGAACTACGATGGCGGCCAGGATCTCTACGTGATCAAGACCGAAGGTGGGCAGCCAAGTCGCGTCACGCACCACCCTTCCCGGGAAGACTTCTGCGACTGGAGTGGTGATCAACTCCTCTTCTCAGCTCGGGATTACCAGGGGCTGGGACTTGCGCCCCGGCTCTACACCGTCCATGCAACGGGAGGCATGCCGACTGAACTGCCGGTCCCATATGGAGCTGCTGCTGCCATTCATGGCAACGGATCACTGCTGGCCTATACCCCCCACTCCCGCGATGGAAGAACATGGAAGCGGTATCGAGGTGGCATGGCTTCAGACCTGTGGCTCTTCGACCTTGAAGGCCTCGACGCGGTCCGGGTAACGGACTGGGAAGGCACCGACACGCAGCCCATGTGGCATGGAGAGGACCTGTACTACCTCTCCGATGAGGGTGTGAATCATCGACTGAACCTGTGGAAGCATGACCTGGCCAACGGCACTCGAACCCAGGTGACGAACTTCGAGAAGTACGACGTACTCTGGCCCTCCATCGGCCCCGGCCCGGACGGCGGCGGAGAGATCATCTTCCAGAATGGAGCTGATCTGCTTGTACTCGACCTTCAATCAGACGCGATACGAACCGTTGAAGTCACGATTCCAGGTGACCGGCCGAGTGTCCGCACCCGTCGCATCGACACGAGTGACAGCATCAGCAACTATGCCATCTCCCCAGGTGGAAAACGCGTGACGGTCGAGGCCAGGGGTGACATCTGGACCCTGCCGGCTGAAGAGGGAAACCCGCGCAACCTCACATTCTCTCCAGACTCCGCTGAACGCGACCCGATGTGGAGCCCCGACGGCCAGTGGATCACCTACTTCAGTGATGCCTCGGACGAATACGAACTGTACATCACGCAGTCGGACGGCAAGGGTGAAACACGTCAACTCACGCATGACGGCACACCCTTCAAGCATGCAACGAGTTGGAGCCCGGACTCCAGCAAGCTGCTCTATACCGGCAAGGGTGGCGACGTGCATCTTGTCGATGTCGAGTCCGGAGAACGAACGCATGTCGTAACAGACCCCTATGCGCAACGTCCAAGCACGAGTTGGTCACACGACTCGCTATGGATCGCCTATGACCTCACGGAACCTGAAAACCAGATGTCTTCGATCTGGGTCTACGATGTTGCCGGGGACGTTCACCACCGCGTGACAAGCCCGATGTTCAACGACCATTCTCCTGCATTTGATGTGGAAGGTGACTACCTCTACTTCACCAGTGGCCGGACCTTCCGACCTGAATATTCCCCCGTCGATGGAACCTTCATCTACACCGAGCCGGGCAACCTCTTCGCCCTCGCTTTGCGAAATGACATGGACCCCCTGTGGACCGTGGAATTCGACGAAGTCGAATGGGGAGAGGAAGAGGAGGAGGACGGCGAGGAAGATGAGGGCGAAGGCGAAGAGGATGAAGGCGATGAAGACGAGGACGAGGACGAGGGACACGACGAGGATGAGGATGAAGGCGATGAAGACGAGGACGAGGGGCACGACGAGGATGAGGATGAAGGCGATGAAGACGAGGACGAGGGGCACGGCGAGGATGATGCATCTGCCACCCCCGGCATCTTCAACATGTCATTCCTGCTCTTCGATGACCCCATCAGTGGGACCTGGAATGGATCCGTCGAGATCATCGGTGCTCCAGGTGAAGTCCCCCCGATCTCGTTCGTTCTTGAACTTGATATGGAAGAGGACCTGTCCGTCACAGGAACCGTTGACATCGACATGGTCGGTGTCCAGGACCTCCACGGGAACTGGGACCCGGATGCAGGTGAACTCACTCTCAACAGCGAAGAGGATGATGAACCAACCGTCTTCACGGTCGATGGCAACACCATGGTCGGAGAGCGATCCGAGGAAGGCATGACGATGATCATGACCGCAACCCGGGCGGACCAGGATGAATCCAGCGGCGGAAGCAGCGAGAACGACAAATCAGAGAAGAAGGACAAGGATGAACCGGTTGAAATCGACTTCGAGAACATCGAGTCCAGGGCCGTCCTGCTGCCTACAGGCGTCGGTTCCTACGACAACCTGGCCGTCAACAGTTCCAATGAACTGCTGTACCTCAAGGATGGCGAACTCCATGCCTACGACATCACGGACAGTGATGACAAGGGAAACTCGGCCAATGCCTCCATGGGAAGCTTCGAGGTATCTGCAGATGGCAAGAAGATGGCCTATCGCCGAGGCGGCTCCGTCGCGATTCGCAATGCCAGCTCGGGAGGCAGCGGAGCCTCGGTGAAATCGCGTGGAATGATTGTCACCTTCGATCCCCGTGATGAATGGCGTCAGATCTTCAATGACGTCTGGCGTACCTTTCGAGACTACTTCTACGTGGAGAACATGCACGGCGTGGACTGGGATGAGATCCGCGTGCGGTATGCAGCGATGCTGCCCGATGTCGTGAGTCGCGAGGACCTCAACCACGTCATCGGGGAGATGATCGGCGAACTCAATGTCGGTCATGCCTACCGCGGAGGTGGTGACCTGTCACCTGGAGGAGATCGCGTGCCAGTCGGCCTGCTCGGAGCTGATTTCGAACTGGTCGACGGTGTATATCGAATCAAGACGATTCATCGAGGTGCGGCATGGGATACCGATGCACGCTCTCCACTGGATCAACCGGGGGTGGATGTACATGAAGGCGATTGGCTGCTGGCAGTCAACGGCCAGCCACTGGATCCATTCAGTGACCCACACCATGCCTTCATCGGTACGGCAGGGCAATACACGGAATTGACTGTCAATACGACTCCAACGCTTGGCGAAGAAGCTCGAACCGTCATTGTCAAACCTCTTCGCAACGATGGAGAGATCCGGTACCGGGCTTGGATCGAACAAAACCGAAAGTACGTTGAAGAAGCCACGAACGGACAGGTTGGCTACATCTATGTCCCGGACACCGGCGTCAACGGGCAGAATGACCTTTATCGCCAGTTCTATGGACAAGCCGGGAAAGCGGCACTCATCATCGATGAGCGGTGGAATGGAGGCGGGCAACTGCCGAATCGATTCATTGAACTGCTCAATCGACCCGTGACGAACTGGTTCGCCCTGCGGGATGGCATGGACTGGAAGACACCACAGGCAAGTCATTCGGGGCCGAAGTGCATGCTCATCAATGGCCGGGCCGGGTCCGGGGGGGACATGTTCCCCTGGCTGTTCAGGCAAGCCGGGCTCGGGCCACTCATCGGCACACGAACATGGGGTGGACTTGTCGGGATTTCAGGCAACCCCAGACCCGTCGATGGCGGTTTCATCGCCGTTCCCCGGTTCGGCTTCTATGAAAATGATGGCACATGGGGCGTTGAAGGCCATGGTGTCGACCCGGACATCGAGGTCATCGCCGATCCCTCGCTGATGGTCGATGGTGGTGATCCACAACTTGATGTCGCCATCGCTGAAATGTTGCAGGCCATCGAGGACCGGCCATTCGTGCCTGCAGTGCGACCTGCGGATCCTGATCGAAGTGGAATGGGCCTTCCGGTCGAAGAATATTAAACAAGGAACTACACCAATGTTGAAACGAACACTGATACTGGCAACACTTCTCACGCTCGGACTTGGGTCCATGGGAGCCTTCAGCACCGTCCAGGACGTCCCTGCCCCATCTGAATCTTCTGCAAAATCATTCAAGGTCGATACCGTCCATTCAACCGCCATCTTCCGGGTGCATCACCGCGGGGCTGGTCGTTTCTACGGACGATTCAATGATGTCACAGGCCTGATCGAATACACACCAGGCAGCGAACATGGACTTTCGCTCGACATCAGCATCGACATCAACAGTGTTGACACGGGCAACGAGCAGCTTGACAACCATCTCAAGAGCATGGACTTCTTCAACGCCGTCGAGTTTCCAGCCATGACCTTCAAGAGCGATGAAGCCACCCTCATCAAGCCGAGGTTCTACCGGGTCAAGGGAATCATCAGCATGCATGGCATTTCGCAACCACTGACCATTGAGTTGGAGGAAACCGGCCTTGCCTCGGGCCGTCGAGGTGAGTTGGTTGGATTCGAGACGACCTTCACTCTCAAGCGATCACTCTTCGACATGAACTACGGGGTCGAACAAGGTGCGCTTGGTGATGACGTTCGTGTCATCGTGTCACTGGAGGCGATCGCCCAGTGAACCAACCCCGGGGCTCTGCATCATGATCTCGCTGCTGGATGCGCTCGAACTCATCGGGTTACCCGTGCTGCTTGCATGCGTCGTACTTGTCCAGGGTTGGTGGTCTGGGCCACGACCCTGGCACGCCAAGCCACCAGCCTGGCCATTCCCTCTTGCACTTGGACTGGCCGCTCTCCTTGCGTTCGTCCTCTTCAAGTCGAACCTGAACCCAGGCAAGCCCATATTGAAGTTTCCTCTCTCGGGTGTTGACTGGCTTGCGCCCTCCATACTGGCCGCAACCATCCTGGGAATGACCATACGCCTGTTTCCCCTGAAGAAGAAGATCCGGTTTGTGCCGGAGTTCACCCTTGCGTTCATCGCAGGATTCGCAATGGACTTCCCCGGACAGGAACACATCTTCAACCGGCTTGCCATAGGAATCGGTGTCTTCCTGGCAACCGCTGCCGGACGGACGGCGCTCCTGAGACGACCTGCGGTCCAACTCCCAATCCTGGGATGGATGAGCCTGGGCACACTGGCACTGTTGATGCGGCCGTGGGCCTTCGGAAACGTACACCTGTCGCTGTTCATTGTTGCTGCGTCAATGACATGCGGCGCCCTGGCACTCGTGACGATCCTCAGAGCACCCTCGTCACTTGGAATCGGTGGTCATCTGGTCATTGGCTTCCTGGTGGCTTCGACAGCCGCTTGCGCAGCCGCCTATGTCACCCCCCAACATGGAGTCATGGCCCCATGGGCCCTCCCTGTCCTGGCCTTCCCTGCTGCAGCACTTGGGCGAGCCCTGGCCCCGACCGACCAGGAGTGGAAATCCGTACTCTTCGGACTGGCTTCGGCTGCACTCTGCTGCCTTGCTGCGATCGCCTGGATGTGGCTCCAGGTACCGGCCCCGGAAACAGCCTGGCCCTGATCTGTGCCCCTTGGCGGGGTTCTCCGCGATATTCCGGGTTCCAGATGTTGACGGGGCAGGTATACATTGAGAAAATCATGCCTTGGCATTCTCGAAAGCCATCAGGAAACCATGGATGACCAGCGACCTGCACCAACACGCGGAACAGATCTTCAGTGAAGCCATTGATCGCAACGGCTCTGCGCGGATTGCTTTTCTTGAAGAATCCTGCCTGGATGATCTTGAACTGAGGCAGGAAGTTGAATCCCTCATCTCCCACTACGAAACGACCGAGGGGATGCTGACATCTCCATCTGAGGCATCCCACCAATTGACGACAGGGATGGATGATGAGTTCAGCATCGCCCGCACCGGGGCCGGTGGGGAGTCCCTCATTGGTTCCTATCGAATCATCAAGACGCTGCAGGACTGTGAACAGGGCACGAGCTATCTCGTCGAACAGGAGTCTCCCGCCAGGGCCTGTCGACTGGATCTCTACCAGCCTCTTCCTGACCGCAGTCGTGCAACTCGTCGATTCCGCGTGCTTGGGGATCAACTTGATCATTTCGAAGGTCCGGGAATTCCCGACATCCTGGAAACGGGAACTACTGATACAGGACGAGGACAACAGCCATTCGTCGTCACTGAATACGTTGAAACATGTGAGCTGCTCGAATACGCCACCACTTCGGATTCAAGAACCCGGGACCGGGTCAAACTCCTTCGTGCCGCAGGCAGGATTCTGATGCATGCCCACGCGATCGGCGTCGTGCACGGAGATCTTCGACCGGCAACAGTCCTCGTCGACACGGAAGGACAGGTTGTCATCCTCGATACCGGCATCGCGATCGCCCTCGGGTTGGATCGCAGCATTGCGCCTGGAACAACCGGATCGCTTGAATCCTCCTGTTGCGCACCTGAATCCATCTTCGGAACCAGGGATACACGGGGAGATATCTATGCACTGGGAGTACTGGGAGATGCCCTTCTTGGCGGACAGGCCGACCAGGGGCTCCGGGCCATCCTGGACAGGGCCATGCAGAATGATCCCAGCGAGCGATACCAGTCGATGGATGCTCTGGCGTCAGAACTCGATCGCTGGCTCCATGGCAAACCCCTCGAAGCCGGGGATGGCGACTTCATCAGTGAGGTTCGAAGCCTGGCTCGACGCCATCCTGTTGCATCGACATGCACGATCATCCTGGCGATCATCGCGCTCGCTGCATGCATCATGCTCGGTTCATTCAATGGAACGGCTGTCGATGAGCCTGTGACCAGCTCAGCAGTCAAGCAGCCCCTTGTTCCTGAACCAGTGGGCGACCCTGGAACAGGGTCACCCACGGGAAACAAGTAATCATCTTCAGTCTCGACGACGGCCTCGGCAGCCCAGTGCCGCAACTCCGAGCAGCGCCAAGGCGCCGGGTGCTGGAACTGTCAGTATGTCAAGAGAAACGGCGTCAAGGCTCATGTGGGCAGCGGAACCCTGGAACATGACTCCGATTTCCCGAATATCCGCTCCGATGGATGACAGGTCGAATGCATAACTGACGTTTGCATAGGCCCCAGTGAACCCTCCGAAATCAGCCACTTCGTGGTAGTTCATCGAATAGTTCATCCCTGGCATGTAGCCCTCGGCTCCGTCTGCTCCAACCCAGAACAGGCCGACCGCGTCATAGAGCATCTCCGATCCTGCGACGGATATGTTGATGACGACCTGGTCGGCATCGGCCTGCGTATAGGCGTAGGTGTGAATATTCAAGGGACCACCGAATCCGTAGATGTTGTTGTCACCGGAGATGATTGCCCCTTCACCAAAGTTGAAGAGCATTGCATTCCCACTTGGAAAAGCCTCGTTCGTCGGGAAGTTCGGACCATTCACGTAGCCATCGGCCGACGTGAAGTCCTCCCAGTTGTAGTACACGCTTCCTGCATCACCCCGCCAGGTCGGCACATCTTCAACGGTGAAACCGGCTATAGCCGTGCCTGCACAGGCAACCAGTGAGCAGAGCATCATTACGACTTGTTTACTTGACATTGTTTTTCCTTCTCTTCTCTGAGTTTGGAAATAGTTATTCAATCGGCGGTCAGACACCGCCCCAGTTGGCGATGACAGCAAGCAGGTCCGTTACATCAACCTGTCCATTGCCCTCTATGTCCGAGGGACAGCAGGGACAGCGACCCCAGTCGGAAATAACACGTAGGAGGTCGCTTACGTCGACAAGACCATCCGCATCGACATCTGCATCGACACCGGAAGGTTCAACAAGTTCAACCTCAAGTTGAAGGCCTGCCGCCTCGGCATATCCAAAGGCAACGAGCGAATTTTCCTTTGCAATCCAGTCCGGGTACACCCCTCCGCCCTGGCCTGGTTCCTCAGCTGGATGCATTGACGTCATGACCAAGCTCAACAGCCCGTCATCCATCGCCGTCCTGAGATAGCACTGGATATCCGGATCGGCAACATCCAGCTCAAGGTCCAGCCGTGTCAACATCGGCATGATCTCCCCGGGCATGACTTGGTCCGTTTGAGCCGTACCGAAGACTGCTGGATCAAATCCATTGGTGATGTTGTTGGATATGTCTCGAGCAATGCCCTCCGGGGTGAAATCAACCGGGTAGACATTCCGACCTTCAACCTCGATGGGACCGTGCAACCCGGTCTCGTTGAAACTCCAACCGTCATACCCACCTCGAAATCCAGCTCCTGATATGACCGTGGCTCTGCCCGGGTCTGCATCGGCAGAACCACCTTCCAGGTATGTTTCCCAGCCATCTGCCGAGGGGTCATAGATGATGAAATCGCTTTCGATCATGATGCTGACGGTGGCAGAGGTCACCTGGTAACTGGATGGGCCAAATCCCATCGGAACCGAATCACCAGTCACGAAGCCAAGGAGCATCTGCCCGTCGCGATTATCGAAGAAGTCGTACTCGGACCCGTAGGCAGTGAATGTCGAGCTGACTGCCCTTGAACCTGGAGTCCCATTGAAGGGGTACATCCAGCGGTCGTAGTCGGGCTCATCGTAGGAAGCCTCAAACGATTGGGCTGAAACGACTGCAAGTCCTTGCATGGCAAGGAGCAATGTGCTCAGGATGGGGACAAATATTTTCATCTGAAAGGGTGGATCCACAATGGGACAAGAAACGTATATATATTTCTATTGAGACTCGGTTTCAATACCATCTTCTGCAAGTTGTGAATATTATTTCCACCCATGACCATTCAGACAGCCATTCCGAGCAAGAAGGAAGCACCCAAGAATACGTGGGGATTAGCTCGCGGTTTCACCCTGACTGAACTGATGGTCGTGATCGCTCTTACAGGCCTCCTGCTGGCGATCCTGATGCCTGTCCTGGCATTTGGAGAGCGGAGTGCACGTGCAACCGAGGAACTCAATGCTGCCAGGCAACTGCTCCGCGGGTATACGACTTCAAGCGAGGATGACAAGGGCAGGCTGATGGTGGGATACCTCTCCGAGGACCAGGATGACCCGGACTGGGAGGGAAACTACGAGGTACTCGGGCCGGATGGAACCCTGCTTGAAGGTCGAGAGAAACGACGGTGGGCGTGGAGGCTGCTCCCCTACCTGGACAATACGATCGAGGCATTGTTCGTCGGACAGGGACTTGCGATGCTCGATGCCGCTCGAGGAACGGAGGATTTTTCATACACCTCGAGCGTGCACCCTTCCTTTGGACTCAACGCTGAATGGCTTGGTGGCATCAAGGGAGGCTCAGGCATTGATGACCTGCACACCCTTGGAAAAATGACAGGTGAAACCTACTACGCAGAGCGCAGGGCACAGATCAGGAAGCCTTCGCAACAACTGGTCTTCGCATCCAGTTTCTTTGCACTTGAAGGCTCCCAGTACATGAGCAACGAGGGGTATTTCCTCGTATCAAGTCCCTGGTACCACACCACCGACTGGAGATGGAATACCCACGAAGAATCCGGCGAGAAGTCCTTCTCGATGGACCCGGCCAACTCGTGGAAGTCCGGGTTTGTTTCTGCACGTCATGGTGACAGGGCTGCAACAGTAATGCTCGATGGTCACACCGAGCTGGAATCACTCCTTGACCTGGCCGACATGCGACGATGGTCAAATGATGCCTGGAAAAGCGACTGGGTTCTGGAACTACCAGCCCCTTGAAGAGGGTGATCAATGCCCGACGCGGACTGTTACGGTGAAAGTCTGATCAGAGGCCTTTCCACCGGAGCCAGGTGGAACAAGTGCATAGACAAGCCTTGCTTCACCCTCAGCTGCCGCACGATAGTGAAAGACTCGAAGCCCCCCGACGCCTACTCGTTGTCCTGCTCCCTGCCCGGGTGTGAAACTCACACCATTGGGCTCGAGGATGCCGTTGAGGGGTGCCTGAAGTTGCCACGTCCATCCCGTCGATGGATTCTCGGCAAGCTCGACATCGACGACGCGACCCGATTCGACATCGATGATGGAATCATGCATGGCCTGCGTCAGGACCATGGGCCCTGTATTGCAGCCCTGCAGGATGAACACCAGCAAGGCAGGCACCATCACCTGGATGACACTTCGAAGCACTCTCAAGATCAGCGACTCCCGGCAGCAGAGACCACGACATCGATGTTGAAGCGTCGTTGGACCGAGCCTTCTCCCAATCCGGGATGGTCATAGTTGAGTTGCAGTTTCGTTTCACCTGCTGCCTGGGCCTGGAAGCGGAGCTCCTCGTAGGCAATCAGGCTGTCGAACTTGACCTGGTCATTGCTGCGTACGACTCGCTGGCCGTCAGGCATGATGACGGCCTGGTTGGGTATGGCTTCCATTTCCCAACGCATGCCTCGATCATTTGAAATGGGCAGTCTCACGAGCAGCGTCTGTCCAGGATTCAGGGCAACTCGCCCACCATCCTGGTCCTGGGTGACGATGACCGTATCAGCCCCGGCAGCCTTTGCGTTGATCGAGCTGCCCTGCTGCGACTGGCATGAAACAAGGGCGAGGAAGGCAATGGCCAGTACGGCGAATCTGATGTGCATCTTCATGTCTTTTTCCTCCTGATCCGGAACATGATACTCCGCAAGCCACCCTTGGAGCGAGAGCGCTTTGACAAGCCAACTGGGTCGAAGGACACTCGCTGCTGGAGCAATCAATGGTTCGGCCATCCATCAGCGTCATCATCATTTCCAAGGACGAAGAGCACGATATTGCTGGATGCCTCTCCAGCGTGGCATGGGCTGACGAGGTCATCGTCGTAGATGCCCAGAGCAGCGATCGAACGGCTGAAGTTGCCTTGGAATACACCCCCCATGTCCATGTTGTTCCCTGGATGGGATTCGGCCCCCAGAAAAACCACGCACTGAACCTGGCTACAGGCGATTGGGTTCTTTCTCTGGACTGTGATGAACGCGTGACAGACCGACTCCAAGAAGAACTCATCAAGGCCTGTGACAACCCGGCATTCGATGCATGGCTGATTCCCTTCCGTACGTCCTACTGTGGACAGTTCATGCGGTTCGGAGACTGGAGCATGGAGCGGAAACTCCGCCTCTTCCGGAAGGATGCCGGTCGCTTCAGTGATGTGCCGGTCCATGAAAAAATCAACGTCGAGGGATCGATCGGCAGGCTCTCCGAGCCCATCCTGCATTACTCGGTGCCTACTCACGAGGAGTTGATGGACAAGGTCAGGAAGTATGCCGACCTCGGGGCACGACTTGCATATGACAGTGGCAGGCGTACGACCTCGACGGCTGCCGCCTGCCGATGTGCCTGGACATTCTTCCGAGGGTACATGCTCCGATGTGGATTCCTCGATGGAATACGAGGATTCAAACTTGCTCGAGCACTTGCATACGGAACATGGCTGAAGCATGTAACGCTGGCAAGAATGTCGAGGGACTCAACCTGACTCGATGCACGAACCGCCACGCAGTAGAGCGTGGCGGCTGGTACTCCCCGAAGCAGGTGGGGAGTCGTGCTACACGATGATTCGAGTGGGGCTTTCTACTTCCTGCTCCTTGACTTCTTCTTGGACTTCTTGGACTTCTTCTTCTTCGACTTCTTCTTCTTCGACTTCTTCTTCGACTTCTTCTTCTTCGACTTCTTCAACTTCTTCGACTTCTTCTTCGACGAGGTGCTCAGGGAAGGCACATCCTCTGAAGAGGTGTCGGAACCCGAAGAGGTGTCGGAACCCGAAGAGGTGTCGGAACCCGAAGAGGTGTCGGAACTCGAAGAGGTGTCGGAACTCGAAGAGGTGTCATTGCCAACTTCGACATCCTGAGATCCAGCTCCATCGGATGGTGGAACTTCGCCAGCTGGCTCCTGTTCGGCGGTAGCTGACGCCATGTCCTGGTACATGCTCAGGTGGATCGCATCAACATCATCCCAGAGCATTGCGATTTCATCGTCGCCGAGGCTGTACCAGTCGGCGTTGTAATACTTCACGTAGACGTATGCGTCCCAGAGGGCGATCCCGGAAACACGGTGCGTATGCCCGTCTTCATCAGTCCAGCGGGCGTCAAGCGTGGGATTTACCTGATCACGCATCAACTCCTCGTTGGTGTGGAAGTGTCGCCATCCACCATATTCCTGGTCCTGGTATCGCGGGCTCATCTGGGCGTACACCGGAACGTCGCCTTCGACCTTCTCGATGCATGTCTCGATGTGGGCCTTCATCCTGTTGTAATCGTTGCCACCGACGTTTGATTCATACGTGTCTGGGAAGATGGCTCCAGATCGTTTCAGCAGGCGATCAACACTTGCGCCCGTGTAGCTGTCGAGAGTCATGTGCTTCTTGGGAAGACCCCAGTACCCGAACTTTGCGTTTGGACGCATGGATTCCGCATACTCCAGGCCCTGGATGTAGAAGTCGATGATTTCATCCATCTGATCCTGGTTTGCGTAGTTCATCATCTGCCACCACTCACCCTCCATGTCGAGAACAACGGGGCCTTCATAGTCATACGGAATGTTCTCATCGAGCCATGCCTGGAAGTTGTCCAGGTCCTCGTCGGTGTATTCCATGTCATGGTCGTAATCCACACCGCCGCCGTAGGCATATGGAAGGACTTCAACACCGTTCTGGCTGTTCCATCCACGAGTCTGCCATCCCTGGTCGAGATCCCAACCAAGGTTGACTCGTGACTGGGTACGGGAGTACATGTCGTAGTAGATGGCATCCATGACGACCGGCTCGGGATCGACGAGGACTGCTTCCTGTTCGCTTGAGGTGTTTGAATTGTTGTCGGACTCGCTCTCGGAGTTCTCCGAGAACTCTTCCGTCGCACCGTAGTTGGCCATCACGATGCTGACATCAACATTATCAGTGATGTCGTCGCCGTTGAGATCCGTTGGGCACGACTCGGGACTCGGAGGGCAATACTGGTTCAGATTGCCCAGGACCAGGAGCAGGTCATTGACGTTGACGGCATGGTCTTCGTTGACATCACCTTCGAGGGTGCCTGCTGTGACAATCGAGGTGGCTGCAAGGATCGCGCATGCGGCATAGCCGCGGGTGGTCGAGGAGTTCATCGTGTGTCCTTCGAGGGGTTTGAGGGGCCGACACTTCGTCGGAGTCTGTTCACTCCCACCTATCCGCCTCTGTCTTGCCCATGTGACACATGAGCGATTTTCTGCTCAATCCCACTGGCAGGGTCGATTTCCAGGCTAAAAAGCCCGGTTCACCCTAGAGAACTCCAGGCCTCCATGCCAAGAACTCCCTGTGCCATGGATGTCAATCGCCACAGTCTGGGGCTCATTTCAATCTGATTTGAAGCTTGGTGGATTGGACTCATTCCACATCAGAAAAATCCACATAGCTGCCATAACCGGGCCCATTGTGCCCATATGACCCGTTCAATCCCCCTGGGGGGCCTCAGGCATGATGACCCAGAGGATGATGTAGACAAGGAAGAAAGGAATGAAGCCTGTCAGGAGTACAAGAAGGACAAAGATCAGCCTGACAAGCGTTGGATCCATGTTCCACTCCTTGGCCATGCCCCCGCAGACACCTCCAAGGAACTTGTTGTCGACTGTTCGCATCAATGCCATTGCTGATTCCTTTCTCAAGAACACAAGCAGGCTATCAGATCCCCTGCGATCTACCCCTCCACCTGTGGATAGAATGACTCCATGTGGCTCCTTCGCCTCCTGAGTTCATTTCACGACAACTTCGCCTACTGGCTCCTTGCGCTGCTCATTGCAGAAGGGTTCTTCGGCCTGGTAATGATGTTCATCTTCCCCCCGATATCCCTGGCCATGGTCTTCCTGGGCCTGATCAGCCTGGCCCTGGCCCTGGTCATCAAGCCACTCCTGGGCGGAAGCATCCAACTGCTTGCTCGAATCCTGGGCAAAACCCCCCCCGCCACCTCGGGTTCGGGAACCACGGTCGCATGACCTATCATGGAGGTTTCCCGTCCTTGACCCAGGGAGACTGCCATGACACGCCCATCCACGGACTCCATCTGCACAACGCTGTGCTCCAGCCATGGCGAACCCCATGCACTTCGCATCAACGAGGGGCTTGAACGTGTCGCAAGACTCTGGGGGGAGCAGGACGGAAACCAGCAGGAGTTCGAGAGTTTCTGTGAGCAGTACTTCGTATCCGATCCAGTTGACCTGGATCGTCTCCTGTCACGATTCGAGACCCTTCTGACATCTGTACACGGTCACCTGTCGGAGATCGGTCGTGACCTGCGGCGATGGACAGACCTGCGAGGCGATGACTACGAGGGAGTTGATGACCTTCTTGCCACGTTCTCACCTGCACCGGATCTCTCAGACCAGTTCTACCAGCAGAAACTTGCATTCGTGGCGCTCCTGAACTTTCCCAGGCCCGACCTGGCAACAATGCTCAGTAAAGGGGATGACTGGAGCATCGACGAATGGGCTGCAGTCCGGGTCGGCAAGGCCTTCGGCCCACGCATTCCAGCAGAAGTCAATGACCTGGCACGCGAACTTGGACACAAGTCGCATCAGTGGGTCTCCACCTTCCATGTTCCCGTCGGTGGCCTCCTGGATGAAAATGGGCATCAACCCTTTGAACCCGATCGAAAACTCCTTGCCCATTGGCTCATTCGCGAAGAGATTCGTTCCGGGTATGCACAGGAACACGGACTGGCAAAGCAACGGGCATTGATGTGGGTGATGAAGCGACAGATCGATGGAACCATTCCACGTGCAGTCATGGATGGATCAACGGCACCCTGGGATCCGGTTGCCAACACGCTCGGGGGAGATGATCCCGGCGAACTGGTCGGTCCGGAGCGTTATGACCGCTGGCTTGATTGCTTCACCGTGGCCCGTGCCTACGACGAGCATTACCACGAGTATCCAACGGCCATCGCCCGCAAGTTCGAGCTTGCCCGTGAAATGCCGGAAGCTGAAGTCGAAGATCTCCTCGTCAACCTGCTCTCTGCGCCTGTTCGAGGTGAACTTGCCGAACTTGTTCGAAGCGCACTTGGCAGACCACTGGAATCCCATGACGTCTACTTTGATGAACTTGCTCCCAGTCCCCCCGTTGATGAGCTCAATGCGCTCGTTCGTGAGCGAATCGGGAATCACGAAGGGATGCAGGAGAAACTTCCCGAGATTCTTCTCAGCCTCGGGTTCCCCGAGGAGGATGCCAGGTTCCTGGGCACACGTGTTCAGGTCGAGATTGCTCGCGGTTCAGGCCATGCCATGCGGCCGGGCATGCCCCAGTACGCGGCATGGCTTCGTACGAACTCGCTTCCCGATGAACTGGGATGGGATGGATTCGATACGGCCATGCATGAGCTGGGTCACAACCTCGAGCAGTTGATCTCGACACACTGGGTACCCAGGCCGGCCCTGAGGAACGTACCGAATACAGGCTGTACAGAAGCCTTTGCATTCCTCTACCAGTCCAAGGCCATGGACGTTCTGGGTGTTAAAGGCGATCCCAGCCAACCGGACGCATGGACCATGGACACGCTCCAGACGATGCTGGATGCCTGCCAGATCGCCGGACCGGCCCTGGTCGATCTTCAAGCATGGCGATGGCTGTATGCCAACCCCGGGGCAGATGCCCCAGCCTTCCGGGATGCCGTCATCGGCATTGCTACGGATCTCTGGGACCAGTTCTATGCAGCCGAATACGGGGAGGACCCCTGCCACATCCTGGCTGCCTACCAGCACATGGTTGCCCATCCCCTCTACCTGCCAGACTACGTGATTGGACATGTACAGAGCCAGCTCATCCGGACACACATGCGAACACGGGACCTGGCCGGGGAAACCCGGCGGATCTGCTCGATTGGTCGATGTACCCCGGATCTCTGGACCCGGAAGGCTGTTGGATCATCCATCAGCGTTGAACCGATGATCAAGGATGTCGAAGCTGCCCTCCAGGCCTTTACCCTGCAGCAGTCGACCTGACCCAGAGGAGTCCAGAGCCATGGCAGCAGAGGCACATGACATACTCCTGCTGGAGCGAGTCAATGACTCTGCCGACGCAACCCTTACAGGCGATGGGCTTCACGTCCGCCGCATTGATCATGCACTCGATGATGAAGGGCTGGCCAGGGAGCTTGCCAACACACGAATGCTCGGCATTCGTTCAAAGACGAGAATCACCGGCGACTTCCTCCGGACCGTTCCTCACCTGGAAGCCATCGGCTGCTTCTGCATCGGCACCAACCAGGTCGATCTCGATGCGGCAGCCGACCTTGGAATCGCGGTATTCAACTCTCCCTTCTCGAACACTCGAAGTGTCGCTGAACTGACGCTCGCCGAGATCATCGCCCTGCATCGACAACTCTTTGATCGAAGCAGGAAACTTCACGAAGGCCAGTGGGACAAGTCTTCGACATCGGCCCATGAAGTTCGCGGCCGGACGCTGGGAATCGTCGGGTACGGACACATTGGATCACAGGTATCCGTCCTGGCAGAAGCAATAGGCATGCGTGTGATCTACCACGACGTCCTTCCGGTACTTCCACTTGGCAATGCCCGCGCATGTCGAGACCTCGGTTCACTCCTGAAGGAAGCCGATGTTGTCACGCTCCATGTCCCGGAAACACCCGTGACACGCGGGCTTGTCGATTCGGAGCAACTGGAACTGATGAAGCCGGGAGCCGTGTTGATCAACAATGCACGTGGAGAAGTAGTGAATCTCAAGGCACTCCGCTCAGCACTGGAATCCGGCACCATTGCCGGGGCAGCCATCGACGTCTTTCCAGACGAGCCGGCCACGAACAATGATTCCTACTCCTGCGAACTGGCTGGTCTCGACAATGTCATTCTCAGCCCCCACATCGGCGGCAGCACGCTGGAAGCACAGGAACAGATCGCCGTCGAGGTCGCAACCAAGCTTGCTCGCTTTGCCGCTACAGGCACGACAACGGCTTCGGTCAATGTCCCTGAAGTCGAACTGCCGACCAGACCCGACGAGCAGGTCCGGATCCTCCATTTCCACAGGAATGTTCCTGGAGTGCTGAGCAAGATGCATGCAATCATCGCTGAGCATGACATCAACATCACGGCCGAATACCTGAGATCAAGCGGCAACCTCAGCTACATGATCATGGACTGCGGGCGGATGAAGGGAACCGATGCCTTGAAGCGGATCGAGGACCTGGATGAAACCATCCGGATCCGTGTACTCAGACCCTGAGCACCTGCGTCCCGCTCAGTAGTTGTCCCTTGTCACGCGTGGCCATGCATCGGTTCGAAACGGACCGACTGGAAGACCACATCCACCGACGAGATTCGGTTCCGCTTCGCCGGCCCATGCAAAGCGAGCGGCAACGGGAGCTGGAACCGCATCGGATCGAACTCGAACGAGGTGCCCATCGATCTCCGCGATGGCCGGGTGGAAGACCTTGTCATCTCCGGCAAGCTCGAAATGAGATGCAGTCTGCCCATCCCGCGTCGTAAGCGGCCCGCATCCACCTTCGAACTTCAATTCGAGCGCATCTCCATCGCGTTCAAGACAACAATACGTCGGGGCACGAGATTCGACCTCCACGTCGTACACGTCGTCGAGGGCCAGCAGCGCCAATCGATGCCCCACCGGCCACTTGTTCCTTGGATGGATGTCCGCTGGATTCCCGACGTCCATGGTCACGGCCATGCCCGTGTTGGGAAGATATAGCGCGCTGGCCTGTGCTTCCCGCAACTCTGCGCACGGTTCGGGAGCACCGTAGTTGTACGGTGCCAGTTGAACGAAGTAGAAGGGAAACTCACCCTGGTCCCAGTGTTCTCGCCAATCCTCGATCATCGCCGGGAAGAGAGTTTCGTACTGGACGGCACGACTCACGTTCGATTCACCCTGGTACCAGATGGCCCCTCGCATCGCGTAGGGAATGACCGGGTGCAGCATGGCATTCAACAGGTGGGCAGGTCGATGATTCATCGACATCGCACGCCCACGTGGCTGTGTGGAGATTCTTCGAATCCACGCCCCTGACAGATCCATCCGTTCCATGCCGCCTTCCCGCCCCAACTGCATGTCCCCCACTGCACCTGAAAACCCGCCCAGGCCATGATCATCCTTGACGCGGATGCTCAGAAGAGCAGGTCCTTCCTGGACCAGGCCACCCTTGATGACATAGCGACGAGGAGCCTGCCAGTTGGTGCCTCGGCCCACGAGCGACCCGTTGAAGTAGGTGTGATCCGCATCGTCGATCGGCCCGAGTGACAGTTCAAGGTCCTGCCCGACCCAGTCGGCCGGAATGTCCAGGTGCCGCCTGTACCAGACGACACCATCAAGATCCTCACCCTGGTCCTTGAACAGCGATGGAAGATCGACCGGCTCCCAGGATGTGTCATCATGCAGGATGGACGTGAAGGCCTCGGTATCCGGATCGGGCTTCAGGGATGCATCGAAACGCCCCAGGATCGGAGTGGTTTCCGGCATGGATGCAAGCCGTTCCCGGCTTGTCCACGCTTCGGCGGTCGATCCCCCCCAGGAAACATGGACGAGCCCGATTGGAACATCAAGCTCGTGCTGCAGATCACGCCCGAAGAAGTACGCCACGGCGGACAGGCCGGGCGCCGTATCGGATCCGGCAACAACCCAGGAACCGGGAACGTCGTCCTGCGGCTCCGGATGGCTGGTCCTCTGCGCGTTGTACATTCGAATCTGGTCATGATCAGCAGAAGAGAGATCGATGTCCTGCAACCCGGATGCGGACAGCGTCCATTGCATGTTTGACTGTCCTGAACAGATCCAGACTTCCCCGACGAGGACATCGGTGAACTCCGCCTGCTCCACGATCTCGCGTTTCTGGTTGATGACCTCCACGTGAAGCGACCTCGGCAATGAAGAAGCCTCCAATGCAGGAAGCCACACCTGCCAATGCCCTTCGTCATCGGTCCGGACATAATGACTGCCGCCTTGAGTGTCCTCCAGTTCGATGTGGATCTGCTGGCCGGGATCTGCCCAGCCCCAGATCGGGACAACCTGCCCCTGCTGCAGCACCATGTGGTCTCCGAAGATGGAGGGCATTCGAAGTTCCGCATTGCTGACGGTTGAGAAGACGACAACAGCAGTGATGAATATGGCCATTCGAAGATACGAGATCATGAGCGAACTCCTCCTGGTGCGTGGTGCCGCAGGTGCATACCGTACAAGGTTCTGCCGGGGTGGCTCAGGCGCTGCAACTGCAGACCAGGTTTCGATCACCATGGGGATTGTCGACCCGGGCCACGGGTGGCCAGAACTTCCGCTCACGAAGCCAGGGCAGTGGCCAGGCCGCTTCAGAGCGGGCATACGGATGCGTCCATTCATCGGAACCGATCATTGCAATCGTATGCGGTGCGTTCCTGAGGACGTTGTCCTCCCGGTCGGCATCGCCTTCCTCGATCGCCCTTATTTCATTTCGAATCGAGATGAGCGCCTCGCAGTATCGATCCAGTTCAGCCAGCGATTCACTCTCCGTCGGCTCGATCATCAGCGTACCCGCCACCGGCCAGGACATGGTTGGTGAATGGAAGCCGTAATCCATGAGCCGCTTGGCAATGTCGTCGATGCGAAGACCCGCACTCTTCTCGAAGGGCCTGCAGTCGAGAATGAACTCGTGGGCGCAGTATCCGTTGGCGTTGGTGAACACGATGTCGTAGTGATCTCCGAGTTTCCTGGCCATGTAGTTTGCATTGAGAATCGCAACCTGGGTCGCACGAGTCAGTCCACTGGCCCCCATCATCGCGATGTACGACCAGGAGATCGGAAGAATGCTCGGACTGCCATAGGGTGCGGCGGAAACAGCTTCGACGCATTGATCCCCCGCCGAACCGGGCTGGACCACGGGGTGGCCAGGAAGGAAGGGCGCCAGTTCCTCCGTCACACCGATCGGACCCATTCCAGGTCCCCCGCCACCATGCGGAATGCAGAAGGTCTTGTGAAGATTCAGGTGGCAGACGTCGGCGCCCAGGTCGGCAGGTCGACTGATTCCAACCATGGCATTCATGTTGGCGCCATCGAGGTAGACGCGGCCACCATGTTCATGGACCAGATCGCAGATCCTGTGAATCGACTCCTCGAAGACTCCATGCGTCGACGGGTAGGTGACCATGATGGCACCCAGTCGATCGGAATAGGCCTTGACCTTGGCCTCGAGGTCTTCCAGTTCGATGTCGCCTTCACTGCAATTGACGGGAACAACCTCGTACCCAGCCACGATCGCGCTTGCAGGGTTCGTTCCATGCGCCGACGTGGGAATCAGGCATATGTTCCGATGGCCTTCGCCCCTGTGTTCATGAAGGGCCCGAATGACCACGAGGCCGGAGTACTCACCCTGTGATCCGGCATTGGGCTGGAGTGATACGGCCTTGAAACCGGTCAGTTCCGCCAACCACTCTTCCAACTGCTCCATGAGCTTCATGTACCCGGCGGCCTGGTCGACCGGGGCGAAGGGATGAAGTTTGGCGAATGCAGGCCACGTCACTCCGAGCATCTCGGTCGTGCTGTTCAATTTCATGGTGCAGGAGCCCAGCGGAATCATGGACTGTGCAAGCGACAGGTCCCTGCCCTTGAGCCATGTGACGTACCGAAGAAACTCCGTTTCGGAATGGTAGGAGTTGAAGACAGCCTGCTCGAGGTATCCACTGCGGCGATGCAGCGCCTCGGGCAGGTCATCAGTCACATTTTCCAACCCATCGAATGGATCGAACTCGATGGACTCACCACCGGAGAAGACCTCGAGGAGAGCGAACACGTCTTCCCGCTTCGTGGTCTCATCGAAGGAAATGCCGATCGCTTCACCATCTTCGAATCGCCGCAGGTTGTATCCCGCCTCAACCGCGCGTTCATGAATGTCCTCGGCATCATTTCCACCAACCTTCACCTTCAACGTGTCGAACCAGGTGCCCTGGCCAGTGTCCTGTCCCAGTCGTTGCAGGCCACGCCCGAGCGCCGTCGTCAAGGTATGGACCCGCATCGCGATACGTCGAAGACCATGCGGACCGTGGTACACCCCGTAGAACCCGGCCATGATCGCCAGGAGCACCTGCGCCGTGCAGATGTTGCTCGTTGCACGGTCACGCTTGATGTGCTGTTCACGAGTCTGGATGGCCATGCGCAGTGCCGGCTCACCATTGGCATCCCGTGATACGCCGATGAGGCGACCGGGCATCTTTCGTACGTGTGCTTCGCGTACCGACATGAACGCGGCATGGGGACCACCATAGCCCATCGGAACGCCGAACCGTTGTGCCGAGCCCACGGCAATGTCTGCACCCATCTCCCCGGGTGGCTTCAGGAGTGTCAGGGCGAGCAGGTCCGTTGCCATGACCACCAAACCTCCGTGATCATGCACCTGCTGGATGAGTTGCTCGTGGTTGACGAGGCAGCCATCCGTTCCCGGGTACTGGATGAGCAGCCCGAAGCAGGTTGTATTCGTTGGATCACAGTGTGCAAGGTCATCGACACGCATCTCGATGCCCAGATGCCTTGCACGCCCCCGCAGTACCGCAATCGTCTGCGGGTGGCATGCTGAATCCACGAAGAAGATGCCTTCGTTCAAGCGGGAAGCCTTCCTGCACATCACCATCGCCTCGGCTGCCGCGGTTGCTTCATCAAGAAGTGAAGCATTTGAAACCGGCAGGTTGGTCAGGTCACTGACCATCGTCTGGTAATTCAGGAGCGCTTCGAGTCTCCCCTGCGAGATCTCCGACTGGTACGGCGTGTACTGCGTATACCAACCCGGATCCTCGAGGACGTTCCTCTGAATGACAGGTGGGATGATCGTGCCGTAGTACCCCATGCCGATGCATGACCGCTTGATCGTGTTGAGAGAGGCGATGTCCTCCAGTTCACGACGCAGATCATGTTCCCCACGGGGTGGGCCGGTATCAAGACTGCACCCATGCCGAATCGAGTCCGGCATTGCGAGGCTTGTCATCGCATCAAGCGAATCGACACCGAGCACCTCGAGCATCCTGGCGATATCCAGGCCATCAGGCCCGATATGCCTGTGGATGAAGGTGTCCGAAGCATCGAGAATCGATGCAGTCGTGCGTTCCGGGTTGTGTGTCGCTTCAGCCATATGAGGGGGTATCGTATTCGCCCCGTTGGATCCGGGCAATGAAAAGAGAGTATCGATCTTCAGGTGCTGCTCTTGATGCAGAGCAACTCCCCCTCGCCCAGGAGAGACAGGCCCGGATCAAGTGGTGGGGCCGTATCGGGTCGATGCATGAGCCGCATTCGCGATCTCACCTCCTCCGGAAGCGTGGATAGTTCCTCGCTGGTCGTATGCTTTGGACCTTCACCGCATTCGTGCACGATGCAGTCGGACTCCGAAAGCCAGGTCACCAGTTCTGTGTCGAACTCTGTATCCGAAGACCAACCCAGGCATGCATCTGGACCGGCAATGAGGAGTGCCGCCGTGGGAATTCCATGCGATGTCCTTCTTGCCTTGACACGGCACCCCGCGACATCGACCTCTCCGCCCTCAACCAGTGCATGGGGTTCAAAGTAGGTTTCAAGTTCATGCACCGCCTCGGACGTTCCGCGTGAACCATCCATGGCTGCAGCAAGTCGCTCCCAGGTTCGTTCGAGTACTTCCGGTAATGCATGAAGGCGTGGCCGAGGCCCCGGCTTGCCTTCGCTTCCAGGGTACATGTACCTGAACATGAAACCGATCGTCTCAAGTCCACCGCAATGGTCGCCGTGGAGATGGGTCAGGATGATGTCCTTGACCTCGAATGGATCAACCAGGCAACCCGACACCTCGGATGCTTCACGCCATGCCCGCAGAACCCCCCCGGGACAGTCAATGGCAATCCAGCCCTCTGGGCCACGAACAAGCGAACTCGAGCCATGGTGCTGGCTCGAAAATGCATCCCCGGTTCCTGTAATAAGGACGTCCATGGTGACATGATGCCATCAAGAACCTCCTATTGCCATTGCAATGCCGGATCAGACTTCATCGAATGTGTTTTTCGTACGAAGTCTATACAAGGCGGCCCGATAGAAAATGGTGGTAGACTTGATGGAGGCTAACGCCTTCCAGAGGAGTTCCTACAGTGGCTTCAAAGGCGTATTTACCCCTTCCCAGCATCTGCCTGGCCCTCCTGGCCCTTGCATCTGTCGCACATGGTCAGGGTGGTGTCGTGGAAGCCAATCGGCAACTGGAAGTCATCACCCGCCTGGAGCAGGAACTCCAGGATCAGGACATGGCCTACCGCCGGCAGATGGCTGATGCCCAGACCGTCACCGAGCGATTGACCCTCGATGTCGGTGGCTCATTCCGCTTCGGACTTGCCAGCCTCGACGAGGCCACTGGCAGCAGCCGGACCCTCCGACAGTATGAAACCAACCTCTACCTGCTCTCGAAGTTCGATGGTGGCCACACCTTCTTCGGCAACCTGCGATTTCTCTACAACGACTGGAACACCGGGGACTCGCCGGATGATGATGGGTTGCTGACTCCATATGGAAACCGGTACTGGTACGAACTGGATACCCGTGCATTGAGCATGTACCAGCGTGGATATGCCGACGACCTGAACTTCAACATCCGGGTCGGTCGGCAGTTCATCAACTGGAACTCAGGTCTTGCCTACAGCAATGACATGTACGCATTCCTCGGCACGGCGTCGCTCGATGTCTTCAAGTTCACCGGCTTGTTCGGTCAGACGGCGCGCAGCGGACTCTACGACTTCGATGTAACACGCACGGAATACGATGAGAACACCGATCGAATCTACTGGGGCCTGAAGCTCGAGGCAGACCTGATGCCGGAGTTCAAACCCTACGTCAGCTACCTCGTCCAGCGTGACCACAATGATGACCAGCCTCTCAATACGGTCTTCGGCCCCCTCGACTTCAAGTACGACTCCGAGTACCTGTCCTTCGGTGCTGCTGGAACCATCGGCCCACAGTTCACCTATACGATCGAGGCCATCCACGAAACCGGGCATACGATGAGTTCGATCGACATCGACTTCCTCAACCTGAGAATCATCGAGCAGACTCGAAATCCGATCGATGCCTGGGCTGGGGCCATGACCATGGCCTGGGCCTTCCGGAACAGGACGAATGCCGTCATCGACATGACTCTTGCAATGGGCACGAGCGATCCAGATCGACTCATCTCCAACGGTACGATCGGTGGAGATGCGCCTTCCTCGACGGACCGGGCGTTCAACAGTCTCGGGTACATCAACACGGGACTCGCCTTCGCACCGCAGATCGCCAACCTCACGATGCTGCGAGCCGGCGGAAGCACCGCGATCCCGTTTGATCCCAAGCGACCGAGCGCCATGCGAGGCGGTGTCGACTTCTTCTTCTTCTCGAAGACCGATGCCGATCACGTCAACTCATCACCGACGACCGATGATCGTTGGCTCGGTTGGGAAATGGACTGGAAGCTCGATTGGCAGATCATGAGCGACGTGACCCTGAACTTCAGGTACGGCATCTTCTTCCCGGGCGATGGAATTCCCGACGCATTCGATGACACCAGGCACTTCGTCTATGGAGCAATCAGCTATGCATTCTGATCGTTGCTCCATGATCTTCGTCGTTGCAGTGATGCTGGGCGCATTGACGCTGAACACGGGCTGTGACCTGTTCCAGCGCACGAGTGTCGAGCAATCGATCCTGCAGGCCCATCCAGGATCCATGGATGACTTCGACTTCTGGGATGCCCTGGCCGACCAGTCGGTGGTTTCAAACGACGACGCCCTTCATTCATTTATCCTGATCGAGGATGGAACCGATCCCAGCCCCGATTTCCAGGCTCGCATGGCCCTTGCAGCCCAAAAAGGCTGGTTAATTGGAACCCCAACTTCACTTGAAGCGAACGAATCTGCAACTGTGGGGCTTCTCTCTGTAGCGGCTTGTGAAATCCTCGGAATCGAGGGCGGTCTCACGATGCGTCTCATGGGGCCTTCACCGAGGTACTGCACCCGCGAACTGTCATCCATGGGCATGCTGCCCGGGTTGACACCGAACGAGGCGCTCACCGGGCTCGAGTTCATTGCATTCGTTGGAAACATCGAACAGCGCATGGAGCTCCAGGAGGCATGGGCCGATCTGGATGAAGTCGAGGCCGGCAGGAACGTACAGGGGGATGATCAATGAACAACTCGCGAACCAGTCAACCGACACTTCACCTTCTCGGCAGCATTGCATGCATGCTGATGGTCGTTCCACTGATGGCCCAGGATGTGGATCCTGCAACACCGGCCCCGGGCGATTTGAATGAACAAATCCCGATGTCGACGATCGAGTTCGTACAGAAGCGACTCGATTCCATCGAGACCACTGCCCTGAAGGCCGTGAAACCACTGCCCGAAGGTGAGTCCAAGGAACTGATTGCAATCGTCATGCACAGGACCGGCAAGGCCCAGTGGCGTGCAGACGAGAAGGCGACCTGGCAGTCTGCACAGGTGGACGATGCATTGCCGGCAGGCTCGATGATTCGCACCGGACTCAAATCAGCATTGACCCTTCGAGTCGGGCTCAACTCATCGATTCTCATCGACAGCAATGCACGCGTCGCCCTGCCGCGGATCATCCAGGACGGAGACCAGCTGCAGACAGCTGTCAAGGTCGAACGCGGTCGAGCTGACGTAAAGGTAAACCATGTCGGGCTTACAAACGACTTCTCGGTCGTGACGCCCACCGGGGCACTGGCCGTCAAGGGAACCGGGTTCGCCTGCCGCTATGACGCATTCGATGGAACATCCATCGTCGGTGCCAAGACGAACACCATGAATGCCATCGAGGTGCACTACTACGCATCGAAACTGGCCTACTACCTTTCAGGTGGCGCCATCTCAAGCAACAAGAACGAGAACCCGACACTTGCAGCCCTGATCGAAGCTGCCCCACCACCATCATCGAACAAGGCAGAGGCCCAGGACGCCGCGGACCAGGAAGGGACAGCCGGTGGCGCCGTGACAAATACGGACCCGATATCGCAGACGATTCGCATCGATCTGGCCATCCAGTCCCAGTCCCAGGCCGAAGCGATCCTCGAGGAACTCGAGGAAGTGTACGAGGATGAGGTCCTCATCGACCCCATCGATCTCCCGGGATTCGAGTTCTTCGTCCAGGTTGGTCAACTCCACGAGGGGAATCTCAAGCAGGGCGCCCTCGCCGCGGCGATCTACTTCGACATGGTCGGGCAGAGCGGTGACATTTCCCATCCCGGGCAGCAGTTGATCCAGGGTGCCTTCCAAGAGAGGCTTCTCAATCGTCTGAACTACACAGGCAGCACGAACTCCATGGTGAACCAGATCATCTCATATGGAAACAGCCAGGGCGAGAACGAAGACTACGACGGCCCACCGACATCGGTACACCTCCGTGCGGTCCTGACCATCGTGGACAACTTCTGCAGGGATACCTTCGCAGGTGATCAGGTCAAGATCCGGATCTGCCGCGAGTGCTTCTCCGATGCCGTGATCTATACGTTCGGCATCGATCTTCAGAACAACGAGGCAAATGCCTATCTCGGCTACCTGATGGAAAATCTCGATGGCAACAACAACAACGACAATGGGACCATCGAGGGCGGCCACTGACGAGCATCCAACTCGTTCTGAACTTACACTGTCTTCATGAATCGCAGCGTCCTCTCGATCGGTGCCCTGGTCGTACTGCTTGTCCTGCTCCTGGACCTGACCGGCGTCTTCAAGCCCCTTGATGCCCGGACCCGCGATCTCCAGCAGCAACATGCAGCCCGTGAACACTCCCCGATGACCGACGACATCGTCCACGTCGACATCGATGACGGGGCGCTCCAGAGAATCGGTCGTTGGCCATGGCCACGCTCACTCCTGGCAGGATGCGTCGAGGAACTTGGGGACGCAGGGGCGAGAACGATCGCCGTTGATCTCGAACTTTCCGAGCCCTCCTCCGACCCCGGGGACGATGCCCTGCTTGCCGTCTCGCTCCAGGACAGAGCCATCCTTGCGATCCTCGTCCAGGCCGATGACGTGCGACAGCAGTGGCGTGACTCGGGGGGGAGCGACCAGGGATTCGAACTGGTCCGGATACGGCTTCGAGAAGACATCGACCTCCATCCCGAGGACCTGGCAGGCGAACTTGAATCGGCAGATCTGGCGGCCTTCACTTCGAGTGAACTTGCACTGAAACGAAGCCTCCTCTGGGAGGACCCTGGAACCGATCTGCCGACCGGATTCGCAGAGCAGTCACTCCAGGCAGCCTATGCAAGGCAACGCCAGGCCGAATCGATTGCAGCCCGCCGTGAATTGCTTGATGGAGCATCCTCGGTCGAGGGATCACCGATGGATCGACTCCCTCTGCCGGAACTCGTTTCGACCGCCGGGGGGCTTGGCTACGTGAACATTTCCATGCGTGACGGCGATGGTGTCGTCCGCAGCATCCAGCCAGTGCAATCGACGCGGGCTGGTTCTGCCACCTCTCTTGGTGCAGCAGCGGCATTGCACTATCTCGGCCAGGATCATCCTCATGCAGCGGCATTCAATGTGTACGGCAGTGTGCTGGATATCCAGGGTGTCATGGTGCTGCCGATGCATGAAGGCTCGCTTCCTCTGGCCTGGCCTTATACCGAGCATGGCACCGGCTGGCAGCACCTGTTGAGAAACTCCCCTGCCGATCCGATCAGTACAGGGCACATCTCGATTGCAGGTATTGCGGAACTGGTCCAGGCCCGGCAACTGCAGGAATCCAACAGGGTGGAACTGACCTCCATCAGCCTCGACCTTCTGCGAGTCGTCAGGCAGGATGCCGAGTTCAACACGCCTGATCCGATGGAACACGGCCTGCAAGCGGAAATCGCAGACGAATACGAATTCACCCTTGGTGACCTTGAAGAAGACGCCGAACTTGACGAGGTCTTCGAAGATCCGGATGCACTGGAACTTGCCCGGGCGCTTGAGACCTGGCATGGTCTTGCCGGGTCGATCACCGCCAATGACGTTGAGATCCAGCAGGTCGAGCTGGCGTTGCATGAGCAGGTTGATGGAAAGCTGGTCTTCCTCGGCTGGACAGCCACTGGATCAATCGCCGACTTCGTTCCAACCGTTGCAGGCCCTCGTACTCCAGGTGTTGTCGTTCATGCCGCGGTCGCGAACATGATCCTGTCCGGACACAGTCACTTCTATGCTCCCAGGTGGCTTGGGCCCCTGCTGGTAATTCTCCTTGGGGGCTGGGTTGTTGTCCTCGTTGCAAGTACGACACCCTGGACCTCCACGGCAGGCTCGCTGGTCCTGCTGGGAATCTATGCCTACCTCGCGACGATGCTCTCCTTCGCTTCGTGGGAGTTGTTCCTGCCGATCGTCGCCCCCACTACCAGCGGTCTCTCGGCGTGGGCAGCCTGCACCGGGATGAATGCCATCCTGATCCAGCGGGACAAGCGGCGCATTACGCGCCAGTTCCGGGCCCGTGTCTCCGACAGCCTCGTGGACACGCTGATCGACAATCCCTCTGCGCTGAGCATGGCCGGGCAGAAACGGGAGATTACGGTGCTGTTCGCGGACCTGGCCGGCTTCACTTCCATCAGTGAACAACTTGGCAGCGAGCGGACGGTCGCACTGGCCAACAAGGCACTCTCTGCGATGTCATCCGCCATCGTGAATCATGACGGGTACGTCAACAAGTTTCTCGGCGATGGACTGATGGCCTTCTGGTCAGCCTTCGAACCCCAGGCTGACCAGGCCAAGCTGGGATGCAATGCGGCGGAAGCCTGCCTGGCCGCCCTTGAAGCGGTCAACCGCGACAGCGAGGTGGAACTCGGGCTGCGACTGGGCATCGCGACCGGTGAAGCCATCGTGGGTGACTGCGGAGCCCCACCGGATCTGAACGACTACACCGCCATCGGAAACACGGTGAACCTCGCCGCGAGACTCGAGAGTGCCAACAAGCAGCTTGGGACAACGGTTCTCATCGATGCAGCAACATGCGCACAGGCCGGTGGTGCTGCCCGGACCCTTCCCATCGGCCCGGTGGTCGTAGTCGGCCAGACGCAGCCGGTATCACTGCATGCGATCGTCGGCGGTACTGTCACCGATGACGAGATAGCTGCCGCAACTACGCTCCAGGATGCCGTCACTTCCGGTGACCGGGCTGGTGCCCAGGCGGCGCTTGAAGCCATGGGCGATCATCGATCACTTGATGCCCTGGCGGTTCTCTGGGCCGAGGTCATCGATGGCAGCGGCGACCTGGTACTGCAACTGGCTTCCAAGTAGGCGACGCACGACTTTCGTTATCCTGTTTGAAGTACCATCCAGTACACTCTTGAACCTGGAGGCATAACAATGTGGCTGATCATCATCCTCTTCGCAATCATCGTCCTGACAATCGCGGCCGCGATTCAAGGCTTGGTCCTCCAAATCGCGTTCAAGATTGTGACAAACGACACACCTGCATTCGGTGATGCCTTCAAGACATGCTTCGCAGCAATAATCGTAAATGCCCTCCTCTCCTTTGTGTTCTGGCAGATCGAGATAGAAACGATCCTGGCGCAGGCGATTGGAGTCTGTGCAGGCATCACCGTCTACGCGATCGCCATCAGCATGTTCATTGCAACTGAACTGAAACAGGCGATCATCATTTCCCTCATCATGGCAGGCATCTGGTACATGATTAACCTCATGTTCCTAGGCATCGTTGCGGGCTTGAACACCCCAGGCGCAGTCGGCGGTTGATGCGTCGAGATCAGCCATGGATTCGTCCCAGGCGCAGCCCGACCTGACATTGCACGAGCCGGGGTTGATTCAGGTCATTCCAAGCCTTGCAGAGATCCGGCTCGATGCATTCGACCGCATCCTCGCCATGGCGATTGGCGTACTCCTGTACCGCGGACCAGGTCCGCAAGTAGCCCAGCAGGTGATCCCGTGTCCACTCCATGGTGATGTTCGGAGCTGACACCTCGATGTCCTCGAAGGGAAATGGCAGGGTCGTGTACAGGGAATCAACATATGCTCGGCGCGGATCCCAGCATCCCTCGAGTACCTCGAAATACAGGTGATCCTGGATCATGTCCAGTTCCGGGTCGATCCGGGGCCGATCGTAGGTCCACAGTGCCACGATGGCTTCCGGCGCTGCGACCCTTCGGGCCTCCTCGGCGAAGGCAGGCATGTCAAACCAGTGGGCAGCCTGTGCCGAGGCGACCAGGTCTGCTTGGCCGTCTGCAAGCGAGGACGACTCGGCTCTGCCGACACTGAAATGCACACCGGGAATGGAGGGTGCTTTCGCAATTGCAGTCGGCGCAGGATCATTTGCCTCGACCCGCTCAAAGCGAGCCGCCAGCTCAGCCGTTGCCTGGCCGCTGCCACAGCCGACCTCCAAGGCCAGGCCCCGGTTCGCACAATGCGACACGACAAGATCGAACAATGATGCCGGGTAATGCGGCCGGAAAGATGCGTAGCCATCAGCAACGCGATCAAAGCTCTCCTCAATGGCCATCACTGCTTCTCCTCGATCAATCAGAGTTGTTCATATGCTTTGGTGCGTGTGATGCGACGTCCAACTTCGCTCGCGTAGCGATGCCCGAGTGTTTCACGGTGTTCTTGAGCCCACTCGGTAAGCTTGATCCTGCCTGTCGCGGGTTGGTCCGAATCAAGCAGGCCTCGCATGAGACCCTTGATCTCCTCCCTGGTAATGATGACGTCCCTGAGGAATGGGTTGAGGAGTTTTGAAACTGCCAGCCCGAGAACCGGCCAGGTGCGGAGGATCGGCCGGCGTACCTGGAGAATGTCCGCCAACGTGCGAACCAGCTCGATGTAACTGAACCCTTCGGGCCCGACGGCATCGACCATCGTGTTCCCCTCCCCATCAGCATGCTCGATGAGCAGTTCGGCCATGTCATCGACGTGAAGCGGGCGAAGCCGATATGTGCCATCGCCGAAGATGCCGAAGAACGGCATGTGCCGAAGGACCCATGCGATGTTGTTGACAAGGATATCCCTGCGACCGAAGAGGACGCCCGGGCGGATGATGGCATGCGGGATTTCGATCTCCCGGAGAGTGTCTTCGAGTTCGTGCTTTCCGTTGTAGTACGAGAGGTCATCAGCCTGGTCTGCGTGGAGAATGCTGACATGCACTATTCGCCGTACACCTGCGCGTTTCGCAGCATCCAGGAGTGTCTTCGTATTGGCAACGGCCTGCTTGAACGTAAAGAGCCTGTGATTGAACCGGACCCAGTAGGTGTTGTACAGAACATCGGCTCCATCGAGGGAACGGGCGAGCGCGTCGACATCGTCGAAGGCGAGCGGCTTGATGTCGATCGCATCACCGAAGGGATTGGGCCGGTCTGGAGAGTTGGTCAGCGTGCGAAGGCGTACCCCGCGTTCAAGAAGACGCTCGGCAACAGCTTTCCCGGTGTAGCCAAGTGCCCCGGTGAGAACCTGGAATCCCTCTTTCATGGGTGGATGGTACATGGGATCGGGGAATCCCCTCTTCTGCAAGGCCTCTCGTTGATCTTCACCCATTCATTCCCCTGAAGCCAGCCCATGGGTCCTGGAATCGACTACCGTTTGACCATGAAACCCCTCGACCTGAAACAGGCACTTTCGACGTTTGAGGAGCACTGGTCACCGCGGATCATCGCCCAGCTCAACGGGCAGCACGTGAAACTGGCGAAGTTCATCGGTGAATACGTGTGGCATTCCCACCCGGATGAAGACGAGTTGTTCATGGTCATCAGCGGTTCGTTCACGATGGAATTCCGGGATCACTCCGTGGAACTTGGCGAAGGCCAGGTGATCGTGGTCCCCCGCGGCGTCGAACATCGGCCAGTCGCCGAATCGGAATGCGCCGTGATGCTCTTTGAACCGGTCGGGACGGTGAGTACTGGTGATGCTGCAACATCGGACAGAACCAGCAGCGGAACCTGGATCGGCGATGAGCAGCCGGGTGGATGAGTCCGGACCAAGGTCATTTAAACTGAGATTTGACCAACCCAATCGACCTCGATGCTGGCATGAGGGCAATTACTGCCGTGGGAATACGGCAGGCTCGATTGACCGGACTGGAGATTGCCCATCTAATGGCCAGCATTCGAATCCGGGGCTTGGATGGAAACGAACCAATCACCAGGAGGGAAGAATCATGAAATCTGTCAAGGGTTCTATCGTGGTCATATTGACCTGTGGCTGGGCTGTAACTGCTGCCGCAAGCAGCATGGATTTCAGCGCCTTTCTTCCGGCAGCTCTTGCTGCAGGTGGAAACGAACAGGCTGTTCACAATGTAGTTCTGGACGGACCGGAGGACAGACCGCTTCGATCGATGACGCCGGTTCCCAATCCAGTCAACCGGTTCGACCTGTCACGCATTGCTGTGAGAAGTTCAACTAGCCGCCTTGATCTGAAGGGTCGTGAACTTGCGGTACTCGATGGCGATCTCTCCACGAAGACACGGCTCCCCGCCGAGGAGGGTATCTCGCTTGAGATCCATTTCATGGGGCACGCACGATTCTTCAACACCATTGAGGTACACACTTCTGCAAGGGAACTTCGTATCGACTGGCTTACACCTGATGGTCGATGGTTGCCGTGGTTGGATTCCATTGATACTTCGGGAGGTTCTGCCTCGGCCAGCGGCCCGGAAGTACGAGCGTGCGGTATTCGACTGGCGCCACTAGGTGAAGAGGTGGTTGAGATCAGCGAGTTGCATGGTTCTTTCGTGCAGGTCGATCCGGACACCGCTCGCGGTCAGGGTGATGGCAAATCCTACCTGCAGGAGTGGGTTGAAAACTATTCACCCAGTGACGGTCCACTCAGCAATACCAGCGAGGACGCATGGGGCCTTCGCAATGCACTTCCTTCCGACTGGTCCAAGACCAGTTATGGCAATTGCGACGCCTGGGAAGAAGATTTCAAGCGCAATTCGTATGGCGGGACAAACTCCTTGTATGCAGATGCCCATGACCTGGTGTTCTTCTCGGGGCATGGATCGACAGGAAGTGATCCAACCTTCGGTGGCACCTCACGCTCAATCATGTTCAGCGCCTCGATTGATGACACCCAATGCTCTGCAGGCGATACATATGCATGCCTGGGCGACTCCGATCTCGAGTGGATTGGCTTCAGTGCCTGCCAGACAATGAGGGATGACAGCATCTGGGCCGCTGGCATGAACGGCGTGCACCTGATAATGGGATGGCAGACAAACATGTGGGATACTGCGAACTTCGGTAAGAAATTTGGAAAACGCATGGTGGACAGCGGCATCACCGACTCTCCCCATACCGTGAAGAGTTCATGGTTCCACGCTGGAGAGAAAACGCATGGATCAGGATGGACCATGGAGGTCATCGGAGAAAACTCCACCATGGGAAACGATTATCTCTGGGGCGAGGGATCTGTGAACAGCGACCCGACTGTCAACAATTACTACACCAGATGGAGCTACGACACGCGGGGCAGGAATGACACCACGTCGGAGGACAAGGCGCCCTCGTTCAAGGATCCTGTGACCTTCTCTGGCAAGGTGGCTACTGTTCGTATCGAACGAGCACTCCTCGATGAGCAGAATGAACAGATTGAACGTGGTTCAGGTGAAATCTACAAGGTCCTGCCCCGGGATGTAACCGCAGATACAGTCTCTGAACTGGCTTCCAAGTTGTGCGGCGTAATAGAACTCGTATGTAATGGGGATGTCGCTCCCGATGCTGACATGATTGAAATGATCGCTGCATCGACGAACTCGGAATTGCGAGTCTGCCTTGTCGATGGTTCCTTCTCTGCGACTGATCTCGGGTTCTGGACCCGGGAGTACACCTCGCCACCGAACCTTATTCCTGGAAGCGAGGCCGTGGATCGAACCTTGGCACTCCTGGACCAGTGTGGCTTTGCGCTTGATGATGTATTGATTTCAAGAGTTCATAACCTCAACCAGGACAGGATCGAAGTCTCTTCCAGCGGTGAACCGATCATCGTCGAGGAGGAGTCGTTCCCGATTACGGTTCAGGTCGAGTTCAATCGCATGATTCCTGGTTCCAACCTCAGGTTGATGGGGGCAGGAACAGCAGGACAGGTATCGTTCGGCGAAAATGGACAGGTAGTCGACTTCTCCAGGGGTGCATGGCCCAACCTCACACCCAGCGGCAGTGAACCACTGGTGAGCATTGGAGGGGCTCTTGAGCGAATTGCGGAACTTGGCAGTGTTGCGACCATCAATGGGCTCCGCATACCTCTCGCCCAGATCGATGTCATGGATGTCGTCCTTGGGTACTGGACCGAGAATTGCCAGGATGGCCAGGAGTATCTCTACCCTGTATTCGGAATCGATTGCCTCATCATCGAGCCAGGCGGCGCCAAGTCGATGGAGACGTTCATTGTTCCAGCTACCAACATCATTCCCAGGGTCAACATCTACAGCGAACAGGATCGATGTTACAAGGTCGGAAATGACGTCTGTGTCCAGACATCGTCTGACGGCGCGCCCTTGGCAGGCCCAATTGAGGTCTTTGCAGACGACGGAACCTATCTCGGCTCAGGCGAACAAGTCTGCTTCAACATCTGGGAGCCTGCCGGTCGCGAAGGTGTCCGGACCGTTTCCATCGAAGCAAGAGCCACGGATATCCATGGGTATGTCGTGAGCAACTCGATCGCATTGTGTACAGGGCTCGCAGCTGACTTGAACGGCGATGGCACTGTCGCGGTCCAGGATCTCCTTGCCCTTCTTGAATGGTGGGGGCAGGAAAGCGAACCCTGGGCGGGCGGAGATGCCAATGGTGATGGGATGGCAGACGTGACCGACCTCCTGGTCATTCTTGAACAGTGGGGTGAGTCCATCTAGTCGGTCCAGGATCAATCCACCAACGTGCAGCACCCCTGGTCAGATGGCCGGGGGTGTTGTCTTGGTGGAGAGTGCTGATCCCCGCAGGACGGGTGGATGATCCTACTCGCACGAACCCCAACTGCTGATGACAGCAAGCAGGTCTGTCACATCCACGATGCCGTCGTTGTTGATGTCCGCAGGAGATGCGTTGCTTCCCCAGTCGCTGATCACCTGCAGCAGGTCGGTGACATCGACCTCCTCATCGGCATTGACATCCCCGGGGCATTCCAACGGCGGACGTACGTGCGTATCGAGGTAGTCGAACAGCACGTTGATCCCCTCGTCGGAGAACGACGGGAAGTGGCCGCAGCCGGTGACCTGCCAGAGCTCCGATGAACCTGCCGATGAATCATCGCACTGGCCGTAGATCCACCGAGTCGTCTCACTGAACAGGATGAGCCAGTCCAGGTCGAAATTCCCACCATCCGTCGCATTGGTCGAACACCCGTTGTGAGCTGCCCAGTACTCGACCGAGGTATTCGCTCCGGGGTACGGTGTAAATCCGATGTAGCCGCCCATCCACCAGATCACGGGGTCGAGTGTGCCGTGAATCTGAAGTACGTGAACCGGATCAGTGGGCTGGCAGTTTGATTCATCATTCCACATTGCACCGGCGATGCTTACGACCGATGCAAGCCTTCCGGATGCTTCGCAAGCCATGCGATGACACATGAAGCCGCCGTTGGAGTGCCCTATGAGATGAATGCGCCGTGGGTCGATGTTGTACTCGGCCTCGATCGCATCAAGCAGCGCAAGCAGGTATCCGACATGGTCGGGTTCATTTCCCCACATGTCGCAGCAGGCATCGGTCGCGTTCCAGTAGAACTCACCGAGACCATCCTGGCTGCCATCGGGCTTTGCGAAGATGTACCCGTTGTCATTCGCATCTTCCTGGAGTGGAAGCAGGATGTCGTACCAGGCGGTGGTCAGCGGCGCGTACCCGTGCAGGAAGATGAGCAGGGGCATGGCAACTTCAGGGTCATAGTCAGCCGGCACGTATACAGGGACATCTTCGGGTGGAAGCTGGCCGTCCCACTGCGCATGCGATACCGCTGCAGACAGGCAGACACAGATCAATAGCGGGATGATGCGAAACACACTTGATTGTATTCGGCATGCAACCTGGGGCAATGAAGAAATCTCCAGGGAAGCGCCCATGCCTCATGCGAGTTGTTTTTTCTAGAAAGCCTCGATCTTTTCAAGTGGGATGCTGGCTTTGAAACGGATCCCATCATCCGTCCGCTCAAGCTCGGCAAGGCCATCAAACTCGTATGGGATCGATGATTTCAAGACCATCGTGCCGAAGCCGCCTTCGAGGAGACTGGAAACTTCCCCTTGATGGCGTTCCCGCCAAGTCAGTTCCAGTTGACCGTTGGATCGTCTCCAGCTGACCTCGATCAGGCCTTCATCGTACTTCAAGGCTCCATGCTTGGAAGCATTCGTAGCAAGTTCGTTGAAGACCATTACAAGCTTGACGGTTGCAGTTGGATTCACTCTGACGTTCGGACCACTGAGCTGAAGTGACTGGGCTTGTTCCTGTTGAAACGGATTGACACATGTGAATATCAGTTTACGGAGGTCAATCCATGACATCCCCTGCTTGCTCAGCAGCTCATGGATGTTCGAGAATCCCATGACGCGATTGGTCAGATCCTTGAAAAGTTCCGTGTCAGTCGTTGCACGTTCCGCCACCTGACTGCAGAGCGCCATGATGGTGGACAACATGTTCTTCACCCTGTGATCCAGTTCCCTGTTGAGAAGCTGGAGATGAGCCGCATGTTCGACCTGCTCGGTCACATCCATGAGGCACAGGATCTGGCCCCTTTCGCCCGGAACATTCGCAGAGATCAACTGCACCTTCCGAGGTTCGCCCTGGCCATCGATCAAATCATGCTCGCCATCTCCGAGTTCAAGCAGCGGGCCGATGGGCAGATCCTTGACCAGCAGGCCGATCACATCGTATGGAGTCGGAATTCCGAAGAAATTCAGGTAAGCCGGATTGCACTGCTGGAACATGCCCAGCCCGTCAATGAGCGCCAACGGAAATGGAACCGTGTCGAGGACAATCTTACGAAGCTCGGACATCACCCTGATATCCGCAGTTCGTTCCTCCACCATGGATTCGAGCGATCCAGTCAGCGAAAGGACCGATTGGGTCAACATCTGGATTTCACGAGGCCCGCTTGATATGACGGCAAGCGAGTCACCTGTTTCAAGCGATTCACGTGTCGCGTTAGCAAGTTGTTCGATCGGTCGTGTGATGGTCTTTGCGGCCCATCGCCAGAGAATCGCTATGAACAGCAGGTACAGGCATATCGCCACCCAGGACACGATTCTCAGGTAGTTCCGGGATTTTTCCACGTCGAGTCGCTGGGAGAGAACCAACTGGGTGACTTCAGATATAGCATCGTGAAATTGTTCCAACACGACTGTGAACTCTGCATCGGAAGCAATGACCGCCTCGGCAATTAGTTCCTGATGGTCTTCGCTGAAATCGACGGATATGTTCTTGAGTCTCTCGAGTTCGTGATCGAGGTAGATGTTGACATCTTCCTTGACCGACTGGACCTCGTCCCATTCCAGCCGTACCAGCAATGAACGCATCCGAGCAGCGGATCGTTCAAGATCCGGCAGGAACCAGGTATTGCTGTCGCTCGAAAGGACGAGATCGACCTTCGTTGCCCACTCCGCCAGTTCGTCATCAAGCCGGTGCATATCATGCACCGGCCCCTCCTCCCGTGACAACTCGGTCCCTCGCTGATCCACCCACGACCATGCAAGTGCAAGCAACGTGGCAAGGAGAAGGCCGCCAAGCCCCCCCCCTAACACAACAATCCCAATTGATGTTTCAATCCGAAGTGATCTGGGATTCTGCTGGGAGGAGTTCGATATGTTCATCTGGAACTTGGCTGAGACCTTGGTTTTGAGGTAACTGAGTTGTCAACACAAGACAGTATCTGCTTCGCCGTGACACCTGCTGAAGAAGCACACTGGTCCACCCTGATGAGATCCATCCCGATCACTTCACTGAAGGCTGCATTGACCTGAACAGATTTACTGCCTTGGATGTCGATTCCGATGATGCGACCATTCGGATCCAGTTGCCACCAGAGTTCGGCCTGGTGTCCGCCAAGTCCCCAAGGTGACCGTACCAATGAACCGAGCGGAGATCCATCGGGCCGTGACACACTCCAGGTGAAGATGGTTTCGGCCTGAAGCCCGGAAGCGGGTGTCACGGCCGACTGATCAATCGACTCCGCGGACAGAACCGGGTCTGTTCCTGGCCAGGCATCCATCGCTCGAACCTTGGCCTCCGCAGGCAGAACATCTTCCTCCCACACGATCCTGGTCACTGCTGCAGTCTTGGCGGCGCTTTGAAGCAGCATCCGAGATTCCTCCGACCACCCCTCCTCATCGAGGATGTCCAGGATCGTCTGCACGTCCGCTCCCTTCAGCCTGGCACGCAGTTCATCGTTGGCCGCATTTCGCAAGGCAGAATTACGGCAGCGCTGGATGGTGATGTCCGTGATCCGCCCGTGCAGGTCGAGTGACCAGGCCAACTCCGCCAGCCCGTAGCGACCTCGTTCTGATCGCACGTGGAGGAAGCCGATCGGTCGCTCTTCCTTGACCAGGACATAGAGCGTGTGCCTGCCAAGCTCATCAAAATGGATGGTGAATGGGAGAATCTTGCTGATGGCCACCCGGTCATCAACCGTCACGGTCCTGATGATCGATCGGTGTCCATCTGCTTCGGGATATGCCTCGTACAAGGATCGCACTGGATCCCGAAGGGCGCAATACGCCTGACCAATCGCTACCTGCAGCGGGGCAGCCATCAGTACTGCTGACACGAGGAGGAGAAACCGGAATATACGTCGATCAATAATCATCAGAATCTATACCTCGCTTGTAATCGCACAATGGTGTCCCGTGAACCAGTCGATGTCTTCTCGAGATTCTGCACCCACTCGGCAGAAAGGATCCAGTGACGATCAGGAGCCCACTCGATTCCAAGCGCTGATTGAAACGGCCCTCCCCAGCCCGTCACACTGCTCTCCTGCTTCTGGGTCCGCAGTTGGCCGTAGACAAACCAGTCTTCGGTCGGGTCTCTCCAACTGAGTTCTCCAAGCGCATGGATCGCATCGTTGGAATCGTTGCTTCCTCCCGATACCTCTCCCATCAACGTCCATGCGCCAAATTCCAATCCGGCATCGATGCCGATTCGTCGTCGCTCGATCGTCGTGCCAGGACGGTAGAGATCCGCAGCGAAACCGGACAAGCCCAGCCACCATCCCTGCGTCGGATCGGTTCCGACCCGTCCAACGACGGCGTATGGAGATCCCGCTGATTCCCAGTCATTCCCGCTTCCCCGGCTGAGTCCAACCTCGTACTCAAGGCCACTTGCAACACCATTGAGTGTTACTCCCCAGTCGGCCTTGATGCCCAGGTTCGGCGCCGTGCCAACCTGGCGCAAGGTGCCATTCGTGTCCAGGAGCATTTCAAGCCCGAACGGCATCTCGAAGTGGCCGACCTTGAGATTGAGTGCATCTCGTGGCGCAAGTTTCCAGTTGATGTACATCATGCGGTTGATCCACTGCCAATCGGTCGGGCCGTCGAAGAACCACGGTGGTGCCGGGTTGTTGTCGATCCGGGTGGCAAAGCCCTGCGCCAGGATCGTTGCATAATCACCACGCTCGTTGGACAGCACCTTGAATAGATCGAATCCATAGAACTGGGTGATCGACCAGTCCTCGCGAGCCGTGTCGTATTCGAAACGGCCACTCAGGTCGAGCGTGAACCGCAGGTTGTCCGAGAGTGAGCCCATCCATTCCAGGTCCAGGCCGGAAGGAAATGGGTCACCTACACCCTGTGCAGACTCGGGAACCGCCGCGCCTTCAGGGGAACCGGCCAGGGCATCTTCCTCCCGGGTGGTAACCTTCTCATCATCAGGCTGGGCAGCAACTACGACCATGTCAGTCGTCGCAACAAGAGACAAGCATATGGCCAGTGTTTTCAGCAAAGAACCGCTCCCGACGAACTGCTTGCAGTGAACAGGGGCTGCTTCATAAACGCACAGGAAGTGAAACTAGCCAAACGGTTGTTCATCCCATCAACTGTACTTCATGAATGCTCCCCAAACCCTCCCAATAGGATATTTCTGTTTGCACACATCTCCTTACCCACTTGCTGGTCCACGAATACCCTTGTGGCCGTTATTTGTGAAGAATGAACGCGAAAAATAACCTCCGGGCAATGCACAGGTGGTCTTGATATGAGAATCATTCAGATACTTTCTTACGTTGTGGCTGGCGCAAGGAACTTCTAAAGACAGTTGTTGACCTACCACGGGCGCGGCTCTCTAATGGTACCTATGCATTCCATTGTTCTTGCAGTTGTAATTGCATCGGTTCCCTTCGACGGGTTGACCCTGTTCAACAACACGATGGGCAATGGGGTCAACCGCACCAGTCTGATCAACAACGATGGCCAGATTGTGCAGGAATGGAATGACCTCGCTCCAATTGCGAGCACGCCATACCTGCTGCCCGGCGGCGAACTACTGCGACCATGCCGAGTGCAACCGCCTCCACCGATGACCGGCGCCGCATACGGGGGTCGCGTGCAGCGATTTTCGTACAAGGGTGAACTGCTCTGGAACTTCAGATTTTCAGACCAGGACAACCAGCCACACCATGACATCTGCCCAATGCCCAATGGGAATGTCCTGATCGTGGCCTGGGAGCGAAAGACGCAGCAGGAAGGCCAGGCCATGGGAAGACAGAATCTCAATGGTGAAATCTGGCCGACACAGATTGTTGAAGTGCAGCCGACCGGGCCTGAGTCCGGTGAGATCGTCTGGGAGTGGCACGCATGGGATCACCTCATCCAGGACATCAACCCGTCACTGCCCAACTACGGCGTGATCTCCGAGCACCCGGAGAAACTGGACATCAACAAGGGCAATATCCACCCGCAGAATGGTGACTGGATCCACATAAACGCGATCGACTACAACCCGGACCTGGACCAGATCGTGATGAGTTCCAACACCCTCGACGAGATTTTAATCATCGATCACGACACGACTACCGAGGAAGCTGCGGGCCCTGCGGGCGACTATCTGTATCGCTGGGGCAACCCCTCCAACTACGAGCGGCCGGGCGACCATGTCCTGTGGAACGTGCACGGCGTGAATTGGATTGATGACGGTCTTCCCGGCGCTGGCAACGTGCTGCTGTTTAACAACGGCAATGACGACAATACATCAGACCTGATCGAGTTCATTCCACCACTGTTGGCCGATGGCACGTACGAAATCAGCGTGACCGATCCCTATGATCCACTGCCTGGAGACTACGTCTTCTTCTATGAAGAGCCCGGGTTCCACGGCGATCACCTCTGCGGCGTCTACCGGTTGCCCAATGGAAACACCATTGCAACGAATGGTCCCGGGCAGGAGATACGCGAACTCGACACCGATGGAAATACCGTCTGGCAGTACTTCACGCCAGAGTCCCTCATGCGCGCAATCAAGTACCCGTGGGACATACTTGATCCAGAGGATAAACCCTGTGATCCCGACATCGATGGTGATGGAGTCGTAGGCGTCAAAGATCTGCTTGCAATCATCGCCTCATGGGGCCCGTGCGCAGGCTGCGATGCGGACATCAATGACGACTCCCTGGTGAATGTCAATGACCTGCTCCTGCTGATTGGCAGTTGGGGGGCCTGTGGATGAAGCGGGAGCGTCAACAGGTTGACGGTACGATAGCTTGATGAGAATTCCAAGATCCAATAATTGGATAGTCGTCCTCCTCTGTCTGCTCGTTGTAAACGTGATCCCACCTGCAACCACTCCGGTTGACCAGTGGACGGGCTGGACCTTCTCTTCACTGCTGGCCGCCGTGCTCTGCATCGTGTTCCTCCTGGTTGAAATCACCAGGCGGATGAAGATGAAGCACGACTGACGACCACTCCGGCAGGCTTTGATCCGAACCTAGGCCTGGTGTCGCCTCGCCCCGGTGATCTTCCTGGCAGCGAACAACCCGATCCTCACGGTGTACCACCACGCGAAGGTCGCCAGCCCGGCGGGCATCCAGCCGAAGAGAACGGAGCCCGTCAGTTGGGCCCCGTCGACGAAGGCTCTATCGGGCGCATCGGGCATCGACTGCCAGGCGCCGTACCCGTAGTGGGTACCGAGCACCAGCCCGAACCAGACGATCAGCGTTCCGATCAGGAAGGCGATGCACTGGACCCAGAAACGAAATCTCCAGGTCACCAGCAGGACCAGGGCGAGCATCAGAAGCATCGATATGCCCAGGCAGGTGAAGAAGACGGTATGGAACGGGGTGATTTCGATATCTGTCATCCGGTCACGATCAACACCATCCAGGCGAACCATGCGAGGCAGAGGGCAAGCATGACATACGACCAGATTCGCCAGTGCCCCTTGCAGATCGAGATGATTGAAAAGATCATGCAGAGGACCGCACTGCAACTGATCAAGAACGCATCGCCTATGAGGTCCAGCCCAAGGCCGATGCCCTCGCTCATCGATGTCGTCGTTTCTTCGGATTGCAGCAGCATGATTCCGAGCCAGATCACACCCAGCCCGAGAAACACGGTCGCGATGATTGGCAGCGGCTTCATGTCAATACGGTTCTTCATGAAGGGAGCGTACCATTCCTGAATCGGTTTTCGTATGAGCCCTCGACCGGCGCCCGGTTGATGATCGTTTCCTCGTCGACCTCGTACCATCCTGGACTTCCCCTTGGTGGAACCATCGTCCAGTAGATGAGACCATCCTGTTCGAAGTAGGTGAACAGGTTGTCGTAGAAGGGTTTCAGATCGCCGTGTTCACGGATGTGGATGACGGCCTTCCTGAAACAGTCCTGGTCGACTCGATCCTTGACGATGTATTCATGGGGCCAGATTTCCGCGTACGTCGTGGCGAACGTCCACTCCACCTCGTTCATGAACTGTTCCAGTTCTCCGGGCCATGGCGTAGTCATTGGCTGATCCCCCGTGGTCACCACCATCCTACACCCTCCTCCATCCATACAACACCACAGCACCCCCGCTCCCGCGGGGGTGCTGTTGATCTTCTTCATGTTGCGGCACGCACGTCTCGGTTACATGTTGTCACCCACAGGGTCACCGAGAATGACCATGCTCTGGAAATACTCGATCACGCCCGAATCCGACACCAGCAGGGCAGGCCACTGTGGCCAGTCGAAGGTGTCGTTGTAGAAGGGCAATGTCTGTTCCCAGTTGAGCACCGTAAGGTGATTGATGTCGTGGTTGATGGCAACATCTTCGATCGGCAGGAATCCGTGGCAACGACCGTGCATCCAACCACCGTAGTGCGGCTCCATCTTGATGGTGTTGATGAACGTGTCGTCAAGACCGTTCAGTTCAAGATAGTCGGCGTATCCATCGATTCCGAACTGGCGAACCATGTCCATCACCGCAAGCTTCATCTCAGCCTGATCGCAGACGGTACGAGCGGTGCGTTGTATGTCGGCCAGGATCTGCGGGTCATAGGCCTCGTCCGTGATCCAACCGACCTTGGCACCCTGCATGGCGTACCAAAGTCCGACGCCCAGGAGATCATTTTCCCAGGCCTGGCTGTTGTTGGTCAGCGCTTCGTCGAACGCCCACTGCCCGACCTCTTCATAGGTCAGTGCCGGGAGATCAAGGAATGCACGCAGGTTGTTGTAGGCCTCCATGGCCTCGGTGGTAATGGCTGTTCGGCCACCCACCATTTGATGGTGATGAGAGTTGTCATTCGAGTCGTGAAAACTGCCCCACTCCGTAATGTCCATGTAATCGCCATGATTGTGGTCATGGCACATGCCCCAGCTGGACAGCACCGCCAGCAGGTCGTCGACTCCGACGGCACCGGATTCATCGATGTCCATTGGGCACGGGTCGGGCTTCCCGGGGCAGTCTCCCCACCCGGAAATGATGGCAAGCACTTCATCGATGTTGACGTGTCCATCTCCGGTGAAGTCCGCCGGGCAGCATTCGCTGCTGAAGGCTGGTGAACTCGTGGCTAGAAGGCCTGTCATCAAGGCCAGTTGAAATACACTCCGATGTTTCATCTTGATGTCTCCTGTACTGGGTTGGTACTCCTCCCCCCAACTTCGTACTTGAACCACCAACCTTAAAATGGATTCTTGTTCTCTACCGTGAGAACTGCCTAACAGCCTGAGATGGAACTTGAGTTGGTCAAACGATTTGTGAGTTAATACATGCGCCTCACAGCCCATTAAACTTCATTTCAATTTGAATGCGAGTGCTGACGTACATCCCCCCACTCCTCCACAACCCACCCGTCTTCACGGGGGTGTTGTTTAAGCAACAAAGGCCCCAGGCGATGCCGGGGGGCTGGGTTGGTGCGTGGATCGATGACGACTGACCACCCCTGCAGGATCTACTCGGGAAGACGAACGAACTTCGTCCACTTCCTGTAGTCACCAGTCTGGATTGACGCGTACAGCTCCGGTGCATCGTCCGGGGTGTCCAGTTCAAGCGAATAGGTGCCCGCCCGGTGGAACTCGTCGACAGGACGGTCATGGAGCAGGCCGCCGAAGATGAAGACATTCATGACCACGTGCCCATCCTCGGGCACCGTGTAGGTGATGGTGCTCGATGTTCCCCTGGTGATCGCCTTGATGGAGCAACGGTCGTTGTCGAAGGCGGGTTCAGTGGGTCGGTCCTGCCTGCCCGGTGAATACGGCGAATACCTGTACACCCGGTTGCCGACGGCGTACATCTCGTCCTCGCTCACCTTCAGGAACTTGTTGATGACATCGCCGTACACCAGGTCGATCTGGATGGGCTCCCATGTCTCGCCACCGTTCCAGGTCTGGAGGGTGTGGCTGGGATATCCGCCGATCCACCCCACCTGGTCGTTGAGAAACCCGATGCCGTTGGCATGGAACCCGTCGGTGAACGACCGTTCCGTCCAGGTTGCACCGCCGTCGTAGGTCTGGATCCACTTGTCGATGTCGTATCCACCTGAACAGACTGCGTAGCCGAACAGGTCGGAGGCAAACCCCATCTTCCAGTAATGGCCGGACTGGTTCGTCTTCCTGGTGACCCAGGTCACCCCACCGTCCTCCGTGTACACGAGTGATGCTCGGCCCTGCAGGTTCGAACCGGTGATGTAACCGCGCAGGGGTGTCTCGAAGTGGATATCGACGAGGGTCCAGTAACTGTCATTCAGATCCCGCGAGACCCACGTCGCCCCCCCATCGGTTGACGAGACGAAGTACGCCTCTCCGGCATACCGCCCGGCACCATGAATCGTGTCTGCGTCGACTGCCTGGATGCCACAGATGCCATCGGGAATCGGGCCATCAATGGCGCTCAGCGGAACGGCTGTCCAGGTGAGTCCTCCGTCGTCGGTGACATACAGGGGGTTGGTATCGGTCGTGTGACCGATCCAGCTTCCGGGTCCGAGATTCCCGACGAAACCGTGCAGTTCATCGGAGAACGAGATCGTCCTGAAGGATGTGCCGGGCTGATTCGCCACGAGCAGCCAGCTGTCACCGGCATCCGTCGACTTCCAGATTTCACCACTGACGTTGCAGATCCAGATGGTGTCGCCGATGACATCGATGCTGTCATGGTGCAGGAAGGGCGCTACTGGCGAGTTGATCAGCACCTCCCATGAACCCTGCAGCGGGCACGGGCCCCAGCCGGCGATGACCTGAAGCAGGTCATTGACCCCGACCTGACCATCCTCGTCGAGGTCCTCGGGGCAATCTTCACACGTACCCCATTGGGAGATGATCGCCAGAATGTCCATAACGTTCGTCACCTGGTCCTCGTTGACGTCGGTCGGGCAGTACTGCGGGATGTCCTGGTCGTTGTTGTTCAGGGTCAGCATGCCGCTGCCGAATGAATCTTCCTGCCAGCCGCCGACGCGGATCAGGTACTGGCAATCCGGTTGCGCAGGGAACTCGACGACGGAGTGATATGGCTGGCAATCGGAATTGCCGGCGGCATCGCCACTGCAAGCGAGGTACTCCAGTCCATCACAGCCTGCATCCGTTGCCTGGTAGACAATGATGCTCGTGTCGAAGGAGTCCGGGTCGCATGTCGAGAGCGTGACCACGCCCTCGTTCCTGGCGTGGTATGAGAACCAGATGTCCTTGTGCAAGCCTCCCATGAGGGTGCACTCGCTGTAGAGGTCGTACTCGCTGTCGGTGTGGTTCGTCGTGTCATAGGACGTGATGCCCTCGTCGACTGCAATCGGATCGGCGCACGTATCACCATCGACGCCGAGGCCCTGGACACCGACTGCCGCCATGAGAATGATGGTGTGTACTGGCATGCATCCTGCTCCTGAGCATCATTGAACCACCCCAGGCACGGCCAATCAAGAAATCAATTCAAACTCCCCTCCTGCCGCCCAGAAACGCTCACTATCCTCTGAATTGCCAGAATTTCATTGCCCAGGTTCGGCCCATCAACTGTAATGGACAGTTGGAGAAAGAACCATGAGACACCTGGTTGCATGTGTAATTGTGCTTGGGCTAGCCGGCTCGAGCCTTGCCGATACCTGGACCGTCGATGACGACGGACCGGCTGACTTCGACAACATTCAAAGTGCGATCATCCTGGCTTCACCCGGCGACACGGTACTGGTCGCACCGGGAACATATACGAGGCTCTTTCTCAACAACTACGTGATTGATCTGATGGGCAAGCCGATTTCGGTCCGTGCAACGGGATCTCCCGGCAAGACCATCCTCGACGGCGAAGGACTGTGCTTGAATGTGGTTCAATGCAGTACCGGCGAAATAGCCAATACACGCATTGAAGGATTCACCATCACTGGTGGCAGCAGCAGCGGAATCCTCATCAACGAAGGGTCGAATGGAAGTGTGCCCAGCTGGCCCACGATCATCGGGTGCACGATCTCCGGAAACCCACAAGGGGCAAAAGTCCTGGGGACCAGTTCCCTTGTCCCTGAGTTCATCGACTGCACGATCGAGAACAACACCGCGGCAGGAATCTATCTCGGACTCGCATCCTCCCTGACAGGCTGCACGATCAGGAACAATACCGGCGACTATGGAATGTTTGCGAACGACAACAGCGTCATCAGTGACTGCGAAATCACGGGAAACAACTGCGCGTATGGCGGCGTCGTCTGCGGATCCGCCGTGTTCACGCGATGCATCGTTTCGGGCAACACGGCTCTTACGGGAATTGGTGGTGGAATCAGGAGCAATCCAGCCAGCCCCGACCCGACACTGTCGGAGACCAGCGTGTGTGACAACGTTCCAAACCAGGTCGACGGTGGGTACATCGATGCCGGGGGCAACACGATTGCAGAAGAATGCCCGCCGACAGGAGCGTGCTGCACGAACGGCGGGTGTGTCGCTGCCCTGGAGGAAGACTGCCTCGCCTTCTACGGCACATGGCATGGTGTAGGCACGACCTGCTATGAACAGAACTGCCCAGAACCCTGCCAGGGCGACGTGAACACCGACGGCACCGTCGACGTGCTCGACCTGCTTGACGTAATTTCGGCCTGGGGCCCCTGCCCGTAACACTCGGGCCATCCCCCACTCCAGCTTGGATTTCAGGGGAGTGACGAGGCGAGAGGTCGCAGTTCGACAGGATCGTCATCGGCTTCGATCTCGATGATCAGTTCCGGTATGCCGAGGGACTCGATCTTCTCGGGCTTCCATCTCTTTCGCTCCAGTTCACCTTCGAGCTTTCGCAGTTCCGGGATCTCGCTTCGAGCCGCACCGCCGTACTGGCGGAGGATTGCAAGGCAACGATTGATCCGGTTGTCCAACCCCCACCGATCTGGATCGATCATCGACATGCAGAGTGGCACACCCTCGGCAATCCGGTGCTCGGCCAGGACCTCCAGTCCTGCAAGTCGGATGCCGTCGGCGAACATGATGCCGCTGGGCGCCGGTTCGATGATTGCCTCGTGTATCGCCGGAAGCAGTGGTTCGATCGCCTCGTAGGAAAGGTTCTTGTAGACGGAACTGAAACTCTCCCTTGCACGTCCGTCCTCGTTGCCAAGCCCGGCAACGACTGCGATCTGCAGTGCTTCCGGGTCTACGCCTTCCAGCGAGCGACCGAGCATGCCATTTCGTTGATCGAACAGGGCGAAGCACAGGTAACGCTGCTGCATCCCGCGTGGGTCGGCAGCGTCAGGACCTTCCGCAAGCATCGCCAGCAGATCGGGCATGACCGGCATCGCAGGCTGGCCGATCGCGGCAATCGCTTCTGCAGCCTTGATCCGGAGCCAGAGGTCGTCGGCTTCGAGTTTCGATCGAATCGCAGGGATCAGCGGTGCCGCCCGTTCCTTGAGCATGATCGCAGCCTGGCAGGCGCCAATCTGGGCATGCAGGTCCCCGTCGCGAAGCAACAGTTCCAGGGCAGGCGTCGGATCGCCTTCGCGACGAGCGAGTTCGATCGCGGCACGTTCACGCACCACGGGCGACCAGCTCTCGAGATTCCCCACCAGCGTCTGCTCGGAACGGTCAGCCCACGTCGTAAGACGGGTCCGAGACCCCCAGTCCCGCCCATCGGCAACGAGTGACTCGGCGGTCTCGCGAGTGACCTGGGGAACCATGCTTGGGCTGCGACCTGCGAGATAGGTCGTGCCCAGGGGTTGCGCATAGGCAAGCAGGAAGGCGCCGGTCGCGTCCCAGCCACCGTAGCTGTCAGGCTTCGCCTGGGGAGGCCCTTGGTGCTGGAATGACCCATCCCATCGACGCGCAAGGTCGTAGTACCAGCCGAACTCCTCCATCCACGCCCCGCTTGCGCGCGGACCAGACAGCGCGACGCCTGGCATCGCCCAGAGCATGTTGAAGTAGTTGCCGGTGTGCCCGTTGTCCCGTTCGTTTCCATGCGAAGCGACACTCATGCGAGAGAAGTACTCGGCGGCCTCGGCATCCTCCAGCAGGTTGAAGAGTACGGCGGAGACGCCGTTCTTCCCATTGTCGTCGTGGGCCTCGATCCACGGGTGGTGGTCGCCGTAGGGAACGCTCCCCTTGCCGACGTAGAAACGGATGAGTCGAGCGCTTTTCTCGATCGCCTCGTCGAGTTCGGGATTCTCGACGCCGGCCTTGCGGGCGAGCACCAGGGAGACACTCAGCGGCAGCCCGGGGGCGTTCATCATGCCGTATCCGGCCAACCGACCATTCCCTTGCACGAATCGATGACCCCAGGATCCAACTGCGCTCTGACCGCGAACGATCTCCATCGTGATGCGCTCGAGATCCGGCATGAAGGTGCGATCGCCGGTGGCAAGCACGTATTCCGCCATCAGGATGTTCACGGGGCCATACCACCACGAATGCAGTGACCTTCGTTCAAGATCGGAGTACGTCGATGCCCACTCGACTTCTCTTCTCACCAGCGGGAGGTACTCGGGATTGCCGCTGGCGAGCAATGCCAGCGCATTGAGGGAACGTTCGATGGGGTTGCCCTTGCCCGGGTTGTCCGCCATCTGTTCCGCCAGGGCGGCGCATCCATCCTCGAAGATGCGTGTCGACTTCGAGCAGTCGAAGGGGGCGGTGGAGGCGTAGGGCCCGAGAACCGGGAGTGGCACCGTGATCTCCTTGCGTCGACCATCACGCCACCTTTCAAGAAGCAGCTTGCCGTTTGAGGCCTCGGCATCGCTTATTGCGCGACCCAACTCGGTTCGCGGGTCGAACCTGAATGACCGGCCAGCAGCCCCGAGAATCACGTCACCGGGTTGCAGGATGCCATCGGCGGGAGAGCCGGCCTCGACGCTGGTGACCATGATCTGTCTGGCCTCGGAGGTTTCCAGCTTGTTGCTGTACATCCATCCGCGCGCACCGGTCGGTCCGAGATTCCAATCATGCGTCGAGTTCTCGGGGATGGAACCGCCCTCGGTGAAGTCGGGAATGTCCGGATTCACGTGTACGTCGGCGGCCGGGGAAGGTGCAACGAGCATGCACAGCAACACGATGGGTGCAATGAATGATTTCCGAGTAGCCATACCCCACATCCTACGACTCCCCTCTTGCCGCCTCAAGAACACGTGTTGTTTTTGGCATTGACCTGCTGCCGCAAACAGGTCTAATACGTATTCCCCGGGCTTGGCCATATGAGTCCCTGCAGGAGAGTGACCTTCCATGCGATGGTTCAATACAACCGTCATCATCTTCCTGACCTTTGCATGCACTGCATCGGCCGGTCCCGTGTGCGAACTAACTCGCCCGGATGCCGAGGGTCCATACTGGATTCCAGGCTCGCCTGAACGATCAGATCTGCGCAACCCCGGGGATGGTCCCCTGCTTGATCTGCACCTGTCCGTAGTCGACCTTGATTGCATGCCTGTCCCGGGCGCCTGGATCGACATCTGGCATACAGACCCCGATGGCGGCTATGACAACAACGGCTGGGGATACCGCGGACACCACTTCACCGACGGCACAGGGGGATCACTCCTCGAGACGGTGGTTCCCGGCATGTATCCAGGTCGCACACGCCACATCCACGTGAAGGTTCGTGGTGCGACACCGACCACCTTGACAACGCAGTTGTACTTTCCAGACGTGCCTGAAAATGAGAATGACGGTCTCTACCATCCGGACCTCGAGGTCACGGTCCTCGAAGAAGATGCCGAGGGCAACATGATCGCCGAGTTCCTCTTCGTACTCGAGGAGACGAATCCCTGCCCGGCGGATGTTGACGGTGATGGCCAAGTCAACGTGTCCGATCTGCTTGCCGTCATCGCAGGCTGGAACGACCCATACGACGTCGATGACCTGTTGATCGTAATTTCGGAGTGGGGCAACAACTGCCCCTGACTCCACAGCACCCCCGACTTCACGGGTGTGTTGTTGTCGGGGGCCATGCTTGTTTGGTCCCCCCCTGCCGCCCAGGAACGCCGCCTGGCCCTGAATCTGCTCAATTTCCTTTGCTTTGGACACGCCCCGCTGCTGTAATGGGGTCTTCGCGGCACCCGCCGCCATCACCTTGTGGGAGACAAGACCAAATGCGATATCCATGCCTCTTGATCGTGGCGACGTTGTTGCTTGCCAGCGCGACCTTCGCTGAAACACATACCGTGACTACCTCCGGGTTCTCCTTCGACCCCTCGTCGCTCGATGTACAACCAGGCGACGAGATCATCTTCGAGATCGCCGGTACACACACTGCAACCTCTGGATCGTCATGTGCCAGCGACGGCCTGTTTGATTTCAGCGCTGGAACCAATAGCTGGACAGTGCCGGATTCGGTTGCTGGAACCACTGTTGACTATTTCTGCGTGCCACACTGCGCAATGGGCATGACCGGTGTCATCAACGTCGCCAGCCTCGGGGGCGGAGACACCATGGCTCTGATCTCTGTTACATCCGCAGCGGCAGATCATTTTTACTGGTACAGGAATGACTCTATCGGTGGGGACACATTCTACATCGACACTGACACGCATCATCCTTACCAGATCGCGATCGAGGTGGAAGGCAGCTGGGACATCGATGTTACCTCGGCCACTAATGTGTACGTCTATACCGTAGGCGCCGGCACGGTTGCGCTTACCACCGGCACCGTCACGCTTGGTGACGGATATCACATCCTCTTTAACGATCCCGACAACTACAGCTTGCTTGAATTTGATCTGCCCGGTCCGGCCATGATGGGGACGGGATCAGAACCACTGTGGGAAGATGTTGAAGTGTTTCACGGTTATGTTGAATGGAAGATCAGGAACGGAGCCATGACGTATCGTTACATGGGAAACAATGCAGCCAGTTCCCTGTTTGCCACACTTAATCAACCTGGTGGAACCGGTGAAATTGAAGTCTCGTACATCGGTGATACCGAATGCCTTTCGTTGACATTGCCCGCGGAACTTGAAGAGGGTGCTGTAAGTGTGCCCGCTGGTTTGCACTACTTTGATGCGGGCTATACCGGCACCGGCCCCTGGACGTTGTACGTCGCGATTGGCGGTGCGCCGGAATTCTGCGATGAAGACATCAACGAGGATGGCGAGGTCAATATTCACGACCTGCTGGCCATCATCAGCGCCTGGGGCTCCACCTGCCCGTAACCGTTCGGGTCACCCCACTCCATATACAACCCCACAGCACCCCCGTGTTCACGGGGGTGCTGTTGTTGGGGGCATGCTTCTTTGGGCCCCCCTCCTGCCGCCCTTGAACGCCGCCTGGCCCTGCAATGTAGGATTTCCATTGCCTTGGGCATGCCGCTCTGCTGTAATGGAGCCTTCGCGGCACCTGCCGCCATCACCTTGTGGGAGAGGGAACCAATGCGATCTATCTGCACATCTATCGTGGCCACGTTGATGTTGACTGGGATGTCCTTTGCAGAAGGAGAGTGTGCCGATACCAACGGCGACGCCGATGTCAACATCATCGACCTCCTTGCAGTCATCTCCGATTGGGGGGAGTGCGTGGGGTGCTCTGGCGATGTAGATGGTTCTGGAACAGTTGATGTGACCGACCTCCTCGCCGTTCTTGATGACTGGGGAGAGTGCGACGGAGACAATGGTGATGGCCCCTTCAACTACGGCGAAGCGTTGCAGAAGGCGCTTACCTTCTACTTTGCTCAGCGTGCTGGCGTTCTTCCAGACACGTACCCCCTGAACTGGCGAAGCGACTGCTTTGACTATGAGCTTGAACAGGTCAACGGAACCTACGACATCAATGCGGGTATTCTCAACCGGTACATGGACGCCGGGGACTCACCGACGTTCGTGCTGCCGATCAGCTTTGCGATGACGTCGCTCGCCTGGAGCGGGATCGACTTCTCTGCAGGCTTTCAAGATGCACACCTGATGGATGACCTCAAGGAGACCCTTCGCTGGCACGCCGACTGGTGCATCGCAGCCCATCCGGAACCCAACGTCTTTTGCGGGCAGATCGGTCAAGGGGCTGGCTCCCACGATTTCTGGGTACCACCGGAAGTTTACACCCAGGTCACCGAGTATGAGCCGAAGATCTGGTGGCTTAATGAAGATCATCCCGGATCTGAACCGACGGCAGAGGCTGCAGCGTTTCTTGCCGCAGCATCGATTGTCTTTGAAGATGATGAACCCGCATACGCAGCGACGCTGCTGGAACACGCACGCCAGCTGTACACCTTTGCAGATACCTATCCCGGAAATTACACTAAGTCGATTCCAGACGCCGCGGCCTTCTACAACTCATGGTCGGGGTATCAGGATGAATTGACATGGGCCGCTGTGTGGCTGTATAGAGCGACCGGTGAGCAGGACTATCTCGACCGGGCCGAAGCCCATTACAACGATGCCGCCCTCCAAACCTATTGGGTGCAATCATGGGACGGGAAGATGAACGGCGCTGCCGTTCTTCTGGCCGCACTCACCGACAAGCAGCAGTACAAGACCGATGCTGAGACATATCTGAACAACTGGTTGCCAAGTGGTGGAATCACCTACACCCCGGGGGGCCTGGCGTGGATCAGTCAGTGGGGCTCCCTTCGGTACGCTGCCAACACTGCTTTCATCGCCTTTGCCTACGTGAAGCTTGTTGGCGACCACAGTGATGCAAGGTACCGCACACTGGGCGAGTCGCAGATCAACTACATCCTTGGCAACAATCCCCGTGCCTCCAGTTATGTCTGCGGGTTCGGACAGAATCCACCCCAGTTCCCCCATCACCGCGGGGGACATGGATCATGGGACGACGACATTGATGATCCCAATCCCAATCGCCACGTTCTCTGGGGCGCACTTGTCGGTGGCCCCACCTCTGCAGATGACTTTGCCTACGCCGATGTTCGCAGCAACTACATCGACAACGAAGTTGCATGTGATTACAACGCCGGATTCGCCGGATCTCTGGCCTTCCTTTCAATGACGTACGGAGGCGACCCTCTCCCAGAAGACGAGTTCCCTCCAGCCGAAGATGCTTACGGTAAGGAGATGTTCGTCGAAGCATCGGTGATTGGGACGACCGACACGTCGACCCTCATTCAGTGCCGCCTCAACAATCGAAGCGCCTGGCCAGCACGGATGAGTGAGCAACTCTCCTTCCGCATCTATCTGGACTTGACTGAGGTCATCACCGCCGGCTTTGAGCCTTCGGATGTCACCATCGAGAGCGATAGCCTTGACGGCGGTTCAATCGGCTCCCTGGTCGCCGTCGATCCAGGGGCAAATCTCTACGCCTTCGAGGTTTCCTACCTCGACGAAGTCATTGGCCCAGGCAGCTCAACGTTGTACTGGCGGAAGTGCCAACTCCAAGTGGGCCTCTCCAATGGTGCACCCCCTGATGCGTGGGACACAGCCAACGACCCATCGATCACCGACCTCCCAGTTGGTGAGAATATGGAACAGACGGAGACGATTCCGGTGTACGACGCGGGCGTGCTGGTGTACGGAACGGAGGCGGGGTGACCGTCGCCACTGAACAGGTGTAGAGGGATCGTTCCACTTCAATTGCCACCTCTGCGCAACCACCTACTTCATCGCCACGGCTCCAGAGGTGATGGCAAGTGAAACCTTATATACAACCCCACAGCACCCCCGTCTTCACGGGGGTGTTGTTGTTGGGAGCTGGTTCTTGGGGCACCCCCCCTGCCGCCTAGGAACGCCGCCTGGCCCTGAATCTGCTCAATTTCCTTTGCTTTGGACACGCCCCGCTGCTGTAATGAGTGGTTCGGCGGCAGATGCCGCCATCACCTTGTGGGAGAGGGAATCAATGCGACATATCTGCATTTCTATCGTGGCCATGTTGGTCCTGGCTGGGACGTCATTCGGTGACGTCGTCAACGAAGACTTCAAACTCGTTGCCGGTGATCCAGAGAACTACGACCGGTTTGGCTACAGCGTCTCCATCTCCGGTGACTACGCGGTCATCGGGGCGTGGAGGGATGACACCGGTAGAGGGTCGGCATACGTTTTCCACCATGACGGAACTGACTGGACGCAGCAAGCCAAGCTCGTTGCCGCTGATGGTTCTGCCAGCGATAACTTTGGCGTCGGCGTCGCCATCTCCGGCGACTACGCGGTTATCGGGGCATACGGTGATTGGGTCGGCGGTAACAGCTCTGGCTCGGCGTACGTATTCCACCGTGATGGAACTACGTGGACGGAGCAAGCCAAGCTCGTGGCAAGTGACAGTGCGCAAAACGGATATTTTGGCACCAGCGCGTCCATCTCTGGCGACTACGCAGTTATCGGGGCGTATGGTGATGGTGGCGACTGGTCCGGAGCGGCGTATGTATTCCACCATGATGGAACTACGTGGACG
>JABABM010000014.1 GCA_014238205.1 Phycisphaerales bacterium
TGGATATGGACTATCTGGGTCCGACCCATCGTTACCCCATCCCCCGAAAGACCATTGTGATTGAGATGGCGCCACTCACGAGCGTGCCACCTGTTGCACCATGAATTGAACAGGGGAGTTGCGGTCAAAGCAACTCCCCTGCATTCAGTTCATCGTGCGACTGGATTCAGTCGTTGGATTCCTGCTCCGGTGCTCCAAATGGCATGGTGATTGTGATCGGCCCGCCGCCACTGATGTCGCTGGCGTTGTAGATGTACTGGGCGTCCATGGCCCGATCGATCATCGCCATGGTTTCCTGGAGATGTGCATTCGTATATGCATCAAGGTTGCCTTCATTGGCAATCATGAAATCAGGCAGCTGATTGCGAAGCTCTGAAAGCTGCATGCGACTGAGATCCCGAACCGGTACGGAGGCTGCGCGGAACCCGTTGCTGGGCATGCTCATGTCGATGAGCCTCTCGAGATGCTCTCGCTGCAGGTTGCGGCGAAGGCTCGAGATGTAGGGATTCCTTGCATCATGCATTCGGCTCGGATCATCATTGAGTTCACTCCAGACAGCCTGGTGAACTTCAGCCATGACTTCCGGCACGGTCACGACATCCTGGCCGGGATCGGCCCTGAACTCGTTGTCGTAGACACGATTGATGGTGGTCGGGTTGAGCAACTGCGTCAATGCCGAAGCCTGGATGCCGGAAATACGTGAGTGGACCGGCCAGGTTTCGTCAGTCATGCTCATGGAGCGACCGTCGAACCATCGGTCGACCGTCATGTGGCGAAGCAGTTCCGGCGACAGGCCGAAGGCGTCGTCATGCATGGAGTTGTCCAGGACGATCTTCAGGGCACGTCGTTGCTGATCTGCATCGATCATTTCGATCGGGGCTCGTCCAGCGGGATCACCCTTCTTGTCCCGGTTCACCATGGATCCACCAACCCAGTTGGAGGCGATGCTGACCGCGGAGACATGCTTGTTCAGAAGCATTTCGTAGGCCCGCCTGGCCTTTGCCCAGGAATCACCATCCTCGACCATGTCCTCGAGAATTCGCTCTCGAAGCATCTTCACAAGCCGCATCTGCGACTCTGAATAGTTGAGCGGATTCTCACCATGGTCGAATCGACGTGCACGCGGATCTGGACCACGGGTGTCCTCATCCGTTGCGTAGATCAGCTCGGGTTCGGCAACGCGCTCAAGGATCTTGTCCGTGTCACCCATGGTGTAGCCGTATTCAATCGCCCAGTAGTCATAGGGACCGATGGTGACCATCGTGTAGTCACCCTGGACCGGGCCATCATCCATGTTGATGTTTACGGGCATGTAGTCCATGACCGAGCCGGCTTGTGCAGTTCCCTTGAAGGAATCCTGGTTGATTGCATTCAATGAATGGATCGTCGAGGCCTTGAAGTTGTGGCGAAGACCGATCGTGTGGCCGACTTCATGCATGATGACATCACGAAGAAGCGGGCCGATGTACTGCTCGGGAACACCATCCAGGAGTTGGACATCCTCTTCCTCTTCCACGACCTCGACATCTCCACCTTCCTCGCCCTGCTTCTTCGACAGTTCATCGAAGACATCTGGACTGAGTCTGAACAGCGCAAGATCCATTGCCCTGACAGCACAGTGCTGGCAGGAGCCGTTGATCTGGCTGACACGATGTACGAGACCGTCGAACTCCTCGTCGCCGAGCAGCGTTGGATCGGTTGCAAAGGCAGGGTGGCTTATGCCACTGAGTCGAGCCCGTTCAATGGCCAACTCGTGTTCGACTTCGCTTCGGCGTGAAGGATCGACAAGCCGGATCCGTGGATCGTATTCAGGACGTTCCGCCAGCCACTCGATCGTATCTGGACCGAAGTTCTCCATTGCAGTCTGCGGAACAAGTTTTTCCCATGTCCGGACCCATCCGGAGATGAATCCTTCGTCCATGACGATGTCCGCATCAAGAATCTGTCCGGTCCTTGGATGGACACGGCTGGGGCCGATGGCGAAGCCCATGCCCGAGTTGGTCCAGAGGACGAAGTTGTAGCGGGCATCCTCCGGATCCTTCTCCATGTGTGCACCTGTTGCTTCATCCTGCTGGTACACCTCGATGGCATTGACGACGCCGACTTCCTCGAAGGCCTTGTTCCACTCCAGGATGCCGTCCCGTACCCATCGACGGTAGCGGACAGGGGTTGTGTGCTCGATGTAGAACACGATGGGTTCCTTCGGAGGGCTCAGCTTGAGCTTGGGGTCGGCTTTCTCAAGATGCCATCGATTGATGTATCGCTTCCGCGGCGTATCGGCCGAGGGATTGCCTATGTCATCATGCCCCGTGACGAAGTAGCCGATTCGTTCGTCGGCGACGCGGGGCTTGTACCCGGTCTTTTCCGGGATCTCCGCGATCGAATAGTAGATCGTGCCGAAGTTGCCACCATTGAGGGGCATTTCGAAGGCGAGCTCCACATTCTTCGGGAAGGACTTTGCCTTCACTGTCTTGGCAAGTTTCGTGTTGGCGTTCCTGGTTGCGCTACCGAAGAAGGAACTGGAACGATTGACAAGAAGATTGCTCAGGTCGATGACGGGCCCGCCACCGGGTCCCATCGTCGTAATCGGAACGTCGAGGATGACCCGGTCCGTATGGACACGTTCATGTCCGCTCTTTGACTGGGCATCACCCGTCGTTCGGATTTCGTAGTTCGGTTCGACGAGAGCCAGGCGCTTGCCGAACTTCTTCCAGTAGGCGTACATGTCTCCGTACTGGACGCCGGATGTCGGAACGCCACCCTTGATGGTGTAGGCAATGAAGACCTTCTTGTTCTCGAAGTTTCGCGGCAACTCTGCAAGGACATGACCATCCTTGTTCCTGTAGAGCGTGTACATCCCGGAGCCACCGTCTGCCGAGGAAACAACCTTGTCATGCCCCTTGGAGACATCTTCGAATTTCGGATAGTCGGGCTTATCCTGGCCGACTGCAGCGGGAGAGGCTCCGAGAATGAAGCCCAGAATCGTTGTCAGCATGAAAGTCGTATGCGTACTCTTCATTGCAATCATCTCCAGCGGCCGGCGAGAACGGAGGATCTGCATCGTGACCAATCACGATGTTTCTTCCAAGACGCGCGGCGGCATCCAGTTCATACATGTCGGGAGAGTCTTCCCTCTTCCCAGTGAACCCCAGATCGTAGCCGAGAAGGGTTGGTTTTGTGAAATTCACGCCCACAGCCCGGAATCGAGCCTGTTGAATCAGGCGGGCCGCATGGTCTCGGATTCACTGTCCCAGAGCATCACCTTGTTCTGCCTGAGAGATTCAACGCCCATCTTGATGGCAACCATCGTGGAGGCACCGAGATCGACGTTGCAGGCCAATTCATCACCATTACGTATGGCATCGAGGAAGTTGCCCCGGTGATCACGCCGCCCTGGAGCCTCCATGGAGAAGGATGCCTGCCCGTGGGGAGGATCAGGCTGCTGGCGGCCCTTGTCATCCGTTTTGGTGCCTGTTGTGAGCAGGTCACTGTTGATTTTTCGGAACTCCGGGGCCCAGACGCCCTGTTCGCTGAGCGTGATTCCGTCCTCGAAGGTGAGGGTGCCACGCTGGCCCCTGATGACATCATCCACGCCCACATTGTTGGTCATCACGCTGGCAAGCACGATGGTGTGTTCCGATGGGTAGTCGACCATCATCATGAAGGTGTCTGGAATGTCCCGCTAATCCTTCTCAAGGTAGGTTCCGCCTGAAGCGACGACCCGCTTGGGATATTCCCCGTTGTGTCCACTGATGGCCTTCGTGAATGGCGCAAGCTTGTGATACAGAAGGTCCGTGGCAAGCCCGCCGTTGTAGGCGTAGTACTTCCTGAAACGGAAGAAGTGATCTGCATTCCAATCGATCTTTTCCGCCAGGCCGTACTCATGACCAAGCCACCGATCCCAATCAACGTACCCATCGCTTGATGTGTCGTTGTTCGGTCCTGCGTCTGGATCGATGTGCCAGTTGAACTGACCACCCCGTGAGTTTCGGCAGTAACTTCCCTGCGACCAGCTGACTTTCCCGATTCGCCCATCCTTGATGGCTTTCTGTGCAGCCCAGATGCCGGGGTTGCTCGTTCCCTGTGGTCCCACCTGGAGTACCCGGCCTGTCCGGTGCACCGCGTCCCTGCAGGCAATCGCCTGTTCGGTTGTCAGTGAAAGCGGCTTCTCGCAGAACACGTCCTTGCCAGCTTCCATGGCTTCAATGGCAATCTTGGTATGCCAGTGGTCGGGGGTTGCAATGACGACCGCATCGACATCAGGATTGTCCAGGACCTCCTCGTAGCGCATCGTGCCGGAGTTGGGCCCCTTGTCGATGATCTTCATGTTGTTGTTCAATCGCCGGCGATAGACATCACACACCTGGATGACATCGAGGTTGTCTGCATCCTTTCTGTCCACGAAGTTTCTCGTGTGACCTGTGCCCATGCCACCGGTACCGATGACAGCAATATTCAAACGGTCGTTTGATCCGAGAATCCGGGCGTAGCTCCGATTCGGCAGCCAGGCGAAGCCTGCGGCAAGAGCCGTTGAAGACTTGAGGAAGAGGCGGCGTGATGCGGTGGGATGATGGGTCATCTGTTCGTCTCCTTGGTTCCAGAGCCTACTCCCGATGCGGGGAGGATGCGGATCTTCAATCGAGATTCGCCCCCTGTGATCGGAAGAACGGGCCTGTTGCCGTCCGACGCGGCTGGGTGAACTTCTCGATCATTTCCTGCGACCAGATCCGATCGCCTGCACCACGCTGGCGAAAATACTCGAGCATCGTGTCATCGAACTCATCCAGCATTGCGAGCATTTGACCGTCTTCGGGGTAGTGCTCTTCGAACAGGACACCCTGGAGCGGCAGGCGTGGACGAAGCATCGGTTCATCGGCTGGCCTCCCGACGCAGAGTCCATAGAGCGGGTAGGTCCCCTCAGGCAGTTCGAGCAGTTCCTGCACGGCTGGCAGATCGTTTCGCAGCCCGCCGATGCAGCAGATCCCGTAGCCCATGGATTCGAAGGCGAGCGCGAGGTTCTGGGCAAAGAGGGAAGTGTCCACGACCGAGAGAAGGAAGGCTTCGAGTCGGGTCTCGTAGGGCCGCCCGGCTCGTTCGGCCAGCAGCCGATGCCTTCTCGTATCTCCGCAGATGATGAAGAAGGCGCCGCACCGGGCAACCTTGGTCTGGTCACCAGTCAACGTGACAAGACGATCAAGTCGCTGTTCATCACGGATTCGAATGAGGCAGTAAGACTGGATGCCGGCACTTGTCGATGCCATCTGCCCGGCTTCAACGGCCGCCGCGATATCGGTTTCCGCGACCTCTTCATCTGTGAACTTGCGGATGGATCGGTGGGAACGCATCTGTTCAATGACAGGATTCATCAACGTGTCCTCTCAGGATCCGATGTACTTGGCGTATACGGTCCGGGCATGATCGATCGAACTGCTGCCCTTCACCAGTGCACGCCCGTTCTGGAAGATGGTGAGTTCGATCCTCTCCCCATCGTCATTCAACTCGTTCACGAGGACCCCGTGCAACACCGAATCGGTGCAGCGAAACTCACCGTGGTGTGAAAGACGTTCGGCAAGTTCCTCCAACGGGACGGGTGAACTGTCCGCCCCGGGCTTTACCTGCACCGCGTTGCGACCACAGAGGATGGAAGCACCCTGTCCTCGACGACCTTCAAGCCACTGGAAGTCCCTGTGGGCACAGCATGGGCACTCCGCCGAGGGTGTCCCGGGCTTCATCTCCTGCCGGGTGTTGTTCCAGGCATCGAAGGAATGGAGTGCCAGATCAAGCGCATCATCATGTCCTGTCAGGATCTTCAGGGCCTGGAGCACCTGTCGTGCCGCCACCATCGAGACAACCGGACCGAGTACACCGGCGGTATCACATGTCGGGGTCGTTCCCGGCGCGGGCGGCTCGGGAAAGAGGCACCTGAGGCAGGGCGTCCTGCCTGGAATGATGGCGGCGCTCATTCCCGTGGTTCCCACTGCGCCCCCGTAGATCCAGGGTCGGTTCGACGCTATTGAAAGATCGTTGAGGAGGTACCTGGCTTCGAAGTTGTCGAGTCCGTCCACGATGAGGTCGCACCCATCGGCGATCTGCTCGATGTTTGCTGCATCGATGTCATCGACGAAGGCCTCGATACGAATGCTTGAGTTGATCTCTTCCAGTCGATTCTTCGCGGCAAGTGCCTTGGGCGTTCCAGACTCGACGTCGAGTTCATCGTAGAGGGGTTGTCGCTGGAGGTTGGTGAGTTCGACGACGTCCCTGTCCACGAGCCGGAGGCAGCCGACGCCGGCCCGGGCCATGAGGTCCGCCGACATGGATCCCAGGGCACCACAGCCGACAACGAGAACGGTCGAGTTTCCGATTCGTTCCTGCCCGGCATGGCCGATCGAGGGGATGAGTGACTGGCGGTGGTAGCGATCTTCCGACATGCAGACAGGGTACCCGTTCATGCAGCGGGGCAGAACTTCATGAAGATCGAGGCACGAGGAGTTACCAGGCGAAGTGGCTGAAGGCCTTGTTGGCTTCGGCCATCCGGTGCGTCTGCTCACGGGTTGTCACGGCCTTGCCTTCACCGCGAGCTGCATCGAAGAGTTCCTTGCCGAGCCGTTTCGAGATCGGCTTACCTTTTTCGCCACGGGCGGCCAGGATGATCCAGCGGAATCCCAGGCTTTGTCGACGGCGTTGCGTGACAGGCATGGGAACCTGGTAGTTGGCACCACCGACACGCTTTGATCGAACTTCGACGTTCGGCTTGGCATTGTCGATCGCCTGGTGAAAGGCTTCGATGGTCGTGGCGGGGACATTCTCCGGCTTTTCCTTGTCGATGCGAGCCTGCATGTCATCGAGTGCAGCGTAGACACATCGCTGTGCAACGGCCTTCTTGCCATCGTGCATGACGCAGTTGATGAACTTTGCAAGCACCTTGTCCCCGTACCTGGGGTCAGGCTTCAGTTGTTGTTCAGACTTGGTAATTCGACCGGCCATCGTTGTTCTCCTGGCTCATCCGTCCCTTGAAGGGACCTCGTGTTCACCGCGATGACGATGTGATCGCGATTACTTGCCTGTTGTCACGGTTACTTACCGCGTTTGGTTCCGTATTTCGAACGACCCTGCTTGCGATCATCAACGCCGAGCGTGTCAAGCGACCCTCGGACGACGTGGTACCTGACACCGGGGAGATCTCGGACACGGCCACCACGTACGAGCACGATCGAGTGCTCCTGGAGGTTGTGTCCCTCGCCACCGATGTAGGCAGTGACTTCCTTGCCGTTGGACAGCCGGACGCGAGCGATCTTCCTCAGAGCCGAGTTGGGCTTCTTTGGAGTCACCGTACGCACCTGGAGGCAGACACCACGCTTCTGAGGTGAAGCATCAAGGTCACGGACCTTCGATTTCACCTTCGGCGTTCGCCTTGGCTTGCGGACAAGTTGGTTGATAGTTGGCATTCAGTAACGCTCCGTACTCGAATCGAGCCGGGCAGTGTACCAAGCCTTTGCGTGCCTTCCAAGGCCATGGACCCTCAATTTGGAGTCCTTGGAGAAGGCTGGTATCGCGTATTCGCGTGTACCATGTGGCAGCTTTCTCTCGATTGGCATCGTTTACAGGGCCTCAAAGGGCCCTTGGATCGGCCCCTGAATGGATGACGGACCCGTTTTTACGCTCTTTACCGATGGTGCCTGCTCCATGAATCCAGGACCAGGTGGCTGGGGCTACATCCTCCGCTCTCCAGGGGGAGAGGAACAGGTCGAATACGGGGGCGAGCCATCGACCACGAACAATCGAATGGAATTGCTTGCCGTCATAGAGGGTTTGCGTCTTCTTGAGGCGGGCTGTGTCGTCGACGTCTACAGCGACAGCAAGTACGTCGTCGACGGTCTTGCCCAGTGGTTGGACAACTGGATTGCCAGGGGCTGGAAACGACCGAAGAACAAGCCGGTCAAGAACGAGGAGCTCTGGAGGGAACTGGATGACTTCCGAAAGACGCTGACGATCCGGACGCACTGGATCCGTGGTCATGATGACCATCCTGAGAATGAGCGTTGTGATCGCCTTGCGGTCCAGGGGCGTGATGAAGCGGCGGCAGGTGCTGGAGGATCCTGACTTCCACGGGTACCATGCCTACTCCCGGAGGCGGAGCCGGTCATGAATGTTCACAGAATCGAGGTCCAGCCCACGGAAGGAGCTGGCGATCCGCGTGGCCATGCGGCCTTGCAGTCGGCACGCCACGCTGCGCTGGACACCCTGCCCGATTCGATTCATTCATCAAGCGTCTACCTTCTCGAGGGTGACATCGATACGGCATCGTTGGAACGAATTGCACATGAACTGCTTTGCCATCCGGTGACGGAGGCCGTTGTGATCGGGGCAAGGCCCTTGCGGGCCAAGTCGATGATCGAGGTTCATCCGCTGCCAGGTGTTACGGATCCGGATGCGGAAGCCGTGGAACTGGCCATACGGAGCCTCATTGGTTGCGACGTCCGTGTCAGGACGGGCCGGCGGTACGACGTGGCGGGACTCGATACCGAATCAGCCCGGGACTTTGCCAGCAGGTGTCTTGCCAATCCGTTGATTCATGGTGTCTACACCGAGCCGTACCATCCAGATGCATTTCCAGAGGGACATGCCCAGGAGTTTGAAGTACGCACGGTTTCTCTTCGGACGATGGATGAGAACTCGCTGGAAACGCTTTCACGCGATGCTCACCTGTTCCTGAGCCTGGAGGAGATGAAGGCGATCAGGGATGCCTACAAGGACATGGGTCGTGATCCTCGTGAGATCGAGCTGGAGACCCTGGCACAGACCTGGTCGGAACATTGCGTACACAAGACCCTCAAGGCTCGCATGACGTACAGGGGAGATCTGCCTGATGCTGCGAATCGACCCGGGCACCGCGTGGATGCGGATGGCCTCGTGCACATCGACAACCTCCTGAAGTCGACCGTGGCTGCTGCAACACATGAACTGATGGCGGATGGTCTTGGCGACTGGTGCCTTTCCGTATTCGTGGACAATGCCGGGATCGTCGGATTCGACGAGGAACATGCGGTGTGCTTCAAGGTCGAAACCCACAACCACCCATCGGCACTCGAGCCGTATGGAGGCGCTGCAACGGGGATTGGCGGTTGCATCCGTGATGTCATGGGCACAGGGCTTGCAGCTCGACCGATAGCGGCAACCGACATCTTCTGTACGGCCAGGCTTGATGGCTTCGTTCCGGATACCGACCGAATGCTCCCTGCCGGGTGCCTGCATCCTCGACGGATTCTTTCCCAGGTTGTCGCAGGCGTTCGTGATTATGGAAATCGGATGGGAATACCGACCGTGAATGGAACGGTCTGGTTTGATGATGACTACGTCGGGAATCCACTCGTCTACTGTGGCTGCGTTGGAGTCATGCCACGCAACAGGGTGCACGGTGACCCGATCCCGGGTGATCGGATCATCGCACTTGGCGGTCGAACAGGGCGAGACGGTATTCACGGAGCCACGTTCTCTTCAGCGGAGTTGACCGATACGCATGTCGACGAGTTCTCGCATGCGGTCCAGATCGGCAATCCGATTACGGAGAAGAAGACACTTGATGCCATCATCGAAGCTCGTGATGACGAGGAGACCTGTCTCTACAGCGCAATTACGGATTGCGGCGCAGGTGGTTTTTCGAGTGCCGTCGGCGAGATGGGTGAAACATTGGGAGCGGACGTTCAACTTGACCGGGCCCCGTTGAAATATGCGGGTCTCACGCCGGTTGAAATCTGGATCTCCGAAGCCCAGGAACGCATGGTGCTCTCCGTTCCATCGAAGAACGTTGCCCGCCTCCAGGAAATCTGCGACAAGCATGATGTTGAACTCTGCGACCTTGGAGAGTTCGGAACCGAGGGCCGGGAGTTGATCCTTCGACATGGTGATGCCGAGGTTGGTCGCATGCCAATGGAACTGCTCCATGAAGGCCTGCCCGATCGCGTGCGAGAAGCATCATGGTCCCCTCCACGTCCCGACCCGTTGCCTCCGGTGGCAGCACCATCCGTCGCCGAGGCCCTTCCGTCTCTTCTTGCCCATCCCAACATCGCTTCGAAACGATGCATCATCGAACAGTATGACCACGAGGTGCAGGGTCGCAGCGTCATTCGGCCCCAGGTCGGCGTGCATGGGACGGGCCCTTCCGATGCTGCAGTGATTCTTCCTGTCCCTGGTTCCCACAAGGGCCTGGGTATCGCCAATGGACTGGCGATGGGATTTCACATCGACCCGTATTTCATGGCGATTGCGGCCTTTGACGAATGCATCCGCAACCTTGTCTGCGTCGGGGTTGATCCTGCTCGCATTGCAGTACTCGACAACTTCTGTTGGCCTGGTTGTGATGATGAGCAGCGACTGGGCGAACTTGTCCGTGCTGCAGAGGGGTGTTACGACGCAGCCAAGGCCTACCGTGCGCCCTTCATTTCGGGCAAGGATTCCCTGAACAACCAGTTCACGACCGAGGAGGGGACGACCATCCGTATTCCTCCGACACTGCTCATTTCCGGCCTCGGGATCGTGGACGATGTCCGCCGTTGCATCACGATGGACGCGAAGCACTCGGACTCCGAACTGCTCATCGTTGGAGCAACATCGTCCGAGATCACCGGGTCCGTCTATGCTGAATGCTTCCAACCACATCGAACAGGAGACCCTGCTCGCCTGCCCGAAATGAACGTGGCGGAGATGGCCTGTACGGCCGCAAGGGTTGCCTCGGCGATCGCAGCTGGACTCGTACGTTCCGCACATGACTGCTCGGAAGGTGGCCTCCTTGTGGCGGCAGCGGAAATGGCATTTGCAGGAAACATCGGATTGGAGATCGACCCATCCTCTGTTCCTGGAACGACTGACATCGAAGCGGCGATGTTCAGCGAGACACCCGGTCGCTACCTCCTGGAAGTCGCACCGGGCAAGGGAGAGCCCCTTGCCGATCTTCTCGGTGACACCCCCCATGCCTGTTTCGGGCACTTCAACGATTCAAGCGAGTTGAAACTTGTAGATGAAACGAGTTTCAGTCTCGAGAACCTTCGCATGGCCTGGCTGGGGACCATTGACTGGTGAATTCATGACCAAGGCACTTGTCATCACGACGGCTGGAATCAACTGCGACCGTGAACTCGCAGAGGCCTTTGAACTTGCCGGGGCAACACCGGTGTCGATTCACCTCAACAGGCTCATGAAGGATCCGTCTATCCTGGACGAGTTTGATCTTGTCGGTCTCCCGGGCGGCTTCAGTTATGGAGATGCGGTCGCTGCAGGTCGAATCGCCGCACAACTGGTTCGGAGCGGTCTGCATGGAGCTTTGCGCGCGGCCATTGATCGCGGTGTTCCGATGATTGCTCCATGCAATGGATTCCAGATCGCCGTGCAGGTGGGACTGCTCCCGGGACCCGGGGAAGGTGAGGAACCCGGTGTCGAGCCTCCCCCTCCGACAGTAGCGCTTGCAGACAATGACTCGGCGAGGTTCATCGATCGTTGGGTCGGGGTCGAGATCCCCGCCAACACCAGGTGCATCTGGACGAAGGACCTGTCACTCAACGAGTCCTCCTCGATCCTGCCGATCGCTCATGGCGAAGGCCGATTCGTTCCCACGTCTCCAGAACAGTTGGAGGAGCTTGCTTCAAGTGGTCGCATCGCAGTTCGATACCGTCCTGGCGACAATCCGAATGGTTCGGCGGGTGAAGTAGCGGGCCTCTGTGACAGCACCGGCCTGGTCCTGGGACTCATGCCGCACCCGGAGCGATACACCAGGTGGACTCAGCATCCGACCTGGACGCGGTTGGAAGGGTCCTGCATGAGCGGGGATCCCCCGGGGCTGCAGATGTTCCGCAATGCAGTTGCATGGGTACACTCGTCTCGCGGTGCCGCCACCTGCTCCAACGCTTCATGATCCGGGCATCGTGTTCCTGACCGGAGATATCCGTGTCCATTGATCCCCACTTCCTCTCAGGGCAAGACCGTCCCGAACGTGAGTACGATCATTCGTGCCCGAAGTGCGGCTACAACCTGAGAGGTCTTTCACCTGGTTCGGGATGCCCTGAGTGCGGCTATCGTCCTTCCACGAAGGCCCATGATGACGAGGCGGGCCATCCCGACTCATCACCCCTGCAGGTTCTCATTGATCCTTCATCTGCATTCGTCTCACCCGGCCCCGGAGAGCCCCCGGTCCGGTCGGAGAAGTGCGCTGGTTGTGGATACAACCTGTCGGGTCATCCTCTCTCTGGTCGATGCCCCGAATGCAGTCGAACGTATGGACCGGCAAACAGTCGACATGGCCAGCATTCCAGTTCGCTCATGCCTGACGATGTGATCCTGTCGGGAAAGTGGCGGGCTGGAACAGGACTGCTGCTGATTGCTGCCGGCTCGTTCGGACTCTTCAGTCTCATCAGTCTCTATGGAGGAGATGTCAGTCCGATCGGCTTTGCAGTCGGGATGACCCTCATAGCAACTGCGTGGGCTGCGGGGTCATGGCTTGGCGTGCCTGATTCCCTGGATGGCGGGAGCAGGCACTGGAGACTGTTGCGAATAGGAGCCTGCGCATCCCAGTCACTGTGGCCATTGTCCATCCTTCTTGCCTGGGCTGTTTTCGGCAACGTCGTCCACGCTGGATTCGGCAGTTTCGTCGGTGGGATATTCGACCTGTTTGCATTCTCCGGACTTGTCATCATCGTTCTGGAGTTCGTGCGAATGACCCGTGACATGGAGTTGCGGGTTTCTTCAAAGAGGCTCATCGCCGCCTTGTGGTTCATCGTGCCTGCGGGCCTGCTCACGATGAGCCTCCCCGTGCCGACTGTTGAAGACCCGGGGTTCGTGGGATCGGACGCATTTTCGGTCATTGTCCTGAGCATCCTTCTCATCCCGATGTTCACCATCACGGCCATCGTCACACTCGGACTCTACGATCTTGCGTCCTACGGAATCTGGTCCCGTCGAATCCATGAACGCCTTGCAGAACGGTCTGCACGAATAGAAGCCAAGCGGGCACGGCTGGCAAGAGGAGCAGAGTGGGTTCCCGAGGAGGATCGATCAGGTGTCGCCGGGGGCCATCGCTGCTGTGAACAGTGCGGCTACGACCTCCAGGGTCTTGATTCAGGCACGACCTGCCCGGAATGTGGTCATGCAGAAGACGAAGTCGGCGGAGTCTCATTTCCCCCCCCAAGACCGTCAGCTGGTGCCGAGCCGCCTGGAGACATCCCGTTGGAGTAGGTTCGTCGAGGGAGGCGGCCTTGGTAGAATCACCGTGAATGCAGGAGTAATCCATGAGCAGTGAAACCATGCGATGCGGCGTCATTGGCGTTGGAAGAATGGGACGACACCATGCGCGTGTCTATGCCCAGTTGGAAGATGTGGAACTCGTCGGGGTCGTCGACCATGAATCCACACGAAGGGATGCAGTCACCGAGGAGTGGGGAGGAGTCGGATTTGAGTCGGTCGATGACCTGATCAAGGCCGGCGTCGAGGCTGTCACCATTGCAACGCCCACGACTCATCACAAGGAAGCTGCGGAAGCACTCCTGGAGGCGGGCATCGCCTGCCTCGTCGAGAAGCCACTAGCACCGACATCTGAAGAGGCTGCTGCACTTGCCGAGATGGCCGAGCGATGCGAAACCATACTTCAGGTCGGGCATGTCGTTCGCTTTGATCCAGTCATGCAGGCCATCAAGGCACTTGGGCCCATCCAGCCCAGGCACCTCGAGCTGCATCGAATCAGTCCGATGACATTTCGGAGCCTCGATGTCAGCGTCGTGCTCGACATGATGATTCACGACCTGGACCTGCTCCTGATGCTCGTGGGCTCCGAGCCTGCGGACATCCAGGCCAGCGGTGTTCCTGTCCTGACTGAGGAGCTGGATGTCTGCAACGCGAGGCTCACCTTCCCCCCCTGCGAACAGGGTTTTTCGACCGTGGCCAACGTGACGGCAAGCAGGCTTGCGTTGAAGACCGAGCGGAAGATCCGGATCATCAGTGAGGAGCTGTATCTGTCTGCGGACTTTGCTGCGAAGACCGGAACAATCGTGCGTCGAAGTTCCAATGAAGAGCGGATCGAGGATCTGCGAGCAAGGATTCGAAATGGCGATGACCTCAGCGATGTCAACTACCTTGATCTCGTCGAGTTCGATGAGCTCCAGGTCGACGATGTGGAGCCCCTTCGACTCCAGGCCGAGGATTTTCTTTCCAATGTTCGCAAGGGAACGCGACCTTCCATAGATGCCGAAGCGGGATTCGCCGCAGTTCGAACTGCTGAACGCATTCTTGATGCTGCCCGTGCAACGGGCGCCTGCGGCGTCTGATCAGTTCGACCAGGCATCAGGTACAGGAGGCGGACCCTCGGCGCCAGGCTCAGCTTTTCCTGTCGTCATGCCGGCCTTCTTGTTCATTGCGACGATGAACATTTCCCTTGAGACGCTCCTGGATGCGGGGGGCCGCATTGGTCGAACGACTTCGAACGTCGACTTCGTACGTTCAACCAGCCCTGGGTAGCCGGATCCCTCGAAGACCTTCATCACGAGATGACCACCTACTCGAAGAAGCGTGCTGCACCGATCGAGGACCAGGTTGCAGAGGTCCAGTGATCGCAGGTGGTCGGTATCCCGGTGCCCAGTGGTATTCGGCGCCATGTCGGAGAGAACGACATCAAAGGCGTTCAACCTGCGAGGTTCCGCCAATGCCAGGATCTGTGCATCTTCGATCAGGCGGAGGTCGCCGACCAGTGTCCTGATCTGCCTGGAGGGCAGTGGGGGAAATTCCTGGAGATCGATTCCAGCGACGACCCCGTTGTCACCGACCTGTCCGTCCGCATACTGGAGCCAGGACCCCGGGGCACATCCACAGTCGAGGACGGCGTCACCTGCACGAATGAGGCGACGTTTCTCGTCGAGAGCCTTGAGCTTGTAGTAAGCGCGGGATCGCCATCCTTCACGCTTGGCTTCCTTGAACCAGTGATCTTGCAGTTGTCGGGGCATCACCGTTTCCAGCAGGCAGGGTGCATCAGTCCATGTGGAAGATGCCGTGCGGTTTCGGGTTGTGTTTCACGGTAAATCGGATGACCCCATGGGTCGTTCGTATGATGAGCGGCTCGGTACTGTCGCCCAACTGGCCTCGGCAACTGTCGTTGGAAGTACCCGGCTTGACGCGCATCTGTCCAGCGCGGACATACAGTCCGACTCGACCATCCTTTGCCATGAAATCGAGTTCCCCGCTCGTGCCCGCCTGCAGGCGGACATTGACGTCGCCTTCGCTTGTCAGGATCTTCAGCGGTCCACGGAGGGCCTGGTCGGAGAGCAGCTCCACACTGCCATCGGTCGTAACAAGTTCGACAGGGCCACTGACTTCATCAACCTCGATATCGCCTTTCGTGGTGTGCACCGACAGTCCATCCACGATCGGTACCGCGACAACGACATCCGCCCGGACTCCGGTTGAAGAGGGGGCAGTGGAGACCACGTCGACGATGAGGATCGGGCCCCGGTCGCCCCTGTCAATTCGTGCACTCCACGAAATGGAATCCATCGCCTCCCTGGCCTTGTCATATCTCCGGATCCCGTGAGAGGACTCTCGGGTAACCGCGACGTGGGGCCTTGCCCCTGTCCTGGGATCGATGCCCCTGACGGTGACATCACCGGCAAAGGAGTTCACCTGGACGGTCACAGGCCCTTCCAGGTCCAGTGGCTGGTGCTCAGCCTTCGACTGGATCGAGCAGCCCGTGGTTGTGAACAACAAGAGGCCCAGCAGGAAGTACATGGTTCGGAATCTGGCATTCATGGTGACGATTGTAGGCTCAACCGGCAGGCGTACGTCGAGCTGCCCGGGACAGCAAATCTCTCCTCCATGTAGACTGGTCGGGCAGGTCCCACCAGAACAAGGAAATCCAGGGCAATGATCCAGCAGCCAGGTCTCGATTCGACCCACGTGGATGCCGCAGATATTGATTTCGTCCACGCCACTGACGCTGAGTTTCTCGATGTACTGCCACTGCATGGTGCTTCTGATCCGGCAGCAGAACCGGCAGGCACGACGCCGGGCAGTTTTGCCATGCCGGCGGATGTGGGGGGACCTCGCATGTATTCCAGCCCGGATACCCCGGGTATGCCTGCCCCCTCTGGGTTGACAGCCTGGGACTTCCTGCCCGAAGGATGGGTCATCGAAGAGCACCCTGAAGGATGTCTCGGTCACGGCAAGGGGGATCAGCCGATTCGTGCGGTACCCCCGGCTGACTTTCAGCCTGTAACCCAGTTGGAACATGCACGCCTTGGTTTCATCACGCCCGAGATGGCACGCGTGGCTCAACGGGAGCCCCATCTTGAACCAGGCCAGGTTCGTGATGAGATAGCAGCCGGCCGTCTCATCATCCCCGCCAATCGTCATCATCTCGAGCACATGCTTGACCCGATGTGCATCGGCCGCGCATCGAAGACGAAGGTGAATGCGAACATGGGGGCATCACCCGTGAGTTCTGGAACGGAGGAGGAAGTCGAAAAACTCCGCTGGGCTGAACGCTGGGGTGGCGATACCGTCATGGACCTTTCCACGGGAGGGGATCTTGATGCATGCAGGGAAGCAATCATCCAGAACTCGACGGTTCCCATCGGAACCGTTCCGATCTATTCGATGATCATCGGCCGCCGGCTCGAGGATCTCGATGACAAGGTGATTCTCGAGACTGTCGAGCATCAGGCCAGGCAGGGCGTGGACTATTTCACGATCCATGCAGGCCTCCTTCGTTCTCATATTCCCTACGTGAAGGAACGGCTCATCGGAATCGTGTCCCGTGGGGGATCACTGTTGGCGAAGTGGATGCTGATGACCGGTCGAGAGAATCCCATGTATGAACTCTGGGATGATCTCTGCAGGATCATGCGTCAGCACGACGTGAGCTTTTCAATCGGGGACGGTCTTCGGCCAGGTGGACTTGCAGATGCGACGGACCGTGCACAGTTGGCTGAACTGGAGGTCATCGGTGAACTGACTGAACGGGCATGGCGACATGGTGTCCAGGTGATGGTCGAAGGTCCCGGACACATGCCCCTTGACCAGATCGAATACAACATGAAGTTGCAGCGTCGGAAGTGTCACGGGGCCCCGTTCTACGTCCTCGGTCCCCTGGTGACGGACATCTTCCCGGGCTATGACCACATTACTTCCTGCATCGGGGCAACGAATGCGGCATGGCATGGAGCCGCCATGCTCTGTTATGTCACCCCAAAGGAACACCTCGGTCTTCCCAAGCGGGACGATGTAAAGCAGGGATGCATTGCATACAAGATTGCAGCCCATGCCGCCGACATCGCCCTTGGCATTCCAGGAACACGTGACCGTGACGACGAATTGACGCGGGCACGGGCGGCGTTGAATTGGGAACGACATTTCGAACTGAGTTTCGACCCGGATACGGCGCGTGCACTCCACGATGAGGATCTCGATGTCGATACGGATTTCTGTGCCATGTGCGGACACGACTGGTGCTCTGTACGGATCAGTCGGGAGATACAGGAAATAGCATCAGGCAAGGATGGCCGATACGCATGGGACAAGCCCAAGATCACCGATGCCCTGACCGAGGAACAACAGGAAATCCTCAGGCAGCGGGGTGTGCTTGATCCAGAAGAAATACACCGACTTGCCAGCAAGACCCAGACGGCCATGCAGGGTGAGGGCGAGAAGGCTTCCTGCCACAGTGACTCGACGGATTCTGCCGAGGCCAGGGCCAGGCAGGATGAGGTCTACATCGATTTGAATACTGCACCAGCTCACAATCTTCCGAAGCATGACAGCATCATCTGATCAATCCGAACAGGACAAGGGACGAACCACCTCGTCGATATCGAAGTGGTCCTTGCCTGTTCGGCACCCGAACCTCTATCTCTGGCTCATCTTCGTATCCGCACTTGATGTGATTCTTACCAGGGTCGTCCTCTTCTTCGGTGGAAAGGAGATCAACCCGGTTGCCGATTACGTGCTGCTCAACTGGGGTCGCCTCGGCATGAGCCTGTTCAAGTTCCTGATCATCGGCTTCGTCATCATTGTCTGCGAATACATTGCAACACGAAATGCCGCCGTATCCAAGCGGTTGGCGATCATCAGCATTGTGATTTCACTGGTTCCCGTCATCTGGTCCTGCATCATCATCATCATGCTCATACTGAACCCACCGGTAGAGAAGGACGGGATGCTGGACGAGGGCGGGTATGAAGTCCGCCTTCTCTTGCCGGTGTCACCGGAACCCGTGAACGATTGGGAGCGGGAGCGTGGCTGATCCAACCCGGATCGTCATCCTGGGCGGGGGGTTTGGTGGCGCGTACCTGGCCCAGTCACTGCAGAAGCATGCAAAGCGACATGATCTCGAGATAACGATCATCGATCGAAACAACTTCTTCGTCTTCTATCCACTGCTCGTCGAAGCCGGGACGGGGTCGATTGAACCTCGTCACTGCACCGTTCCGATCCGTGAGTTCGCACGGTCAAGTGAATTGCTCATGGCTGAAGTCAAGGATCTCGACCTTGCCGAAGGAGAAGTGGTCTGCAGGCTCATCGGAGATGACCGTGATCGGCGGGTCGGGTTTGATCATCTTGTGCTGGCACTTGGAAGCGTGACCCGCATCCTTCCCGAGAACATCGTGTCCGGAGTCAGGGAACACGCCTTCGAAATGAAGCACATGACGGATGCCGTGGCGATCAGGGACAGGGCGATCGAACTTCTCGAACTTGCAAACGCAACCAGCAGTCTCGAGGAGAAGCAGCGCCTTCTCCATTTCGTCATCGTTGGAGGAAACGTCACGGGAATCGAGGTCGTCGGAGAACTCGAGAACTTCGTCCGGGATGCGACCGTGCAATATGCACACCTCAGGCGTGAGGACTGCTCCTTCACCGTGATCGAGGGTGCCCCTTCGATATTGAGCATCCTTCCCACCCACCTGCACGACTGGTCTCGGCGGAACCTGGAAGAGCGTGGAATCACGATTCAAGAAGGGTTGACCGTGAAAGAGGTGCATGGTGACCATGTCATCACCAGCGATGACAGGCGACTTCCCTGCAGTACGGTCATCTGGACAGCCGGGATCGCTCCGAACCCGATCCTGAAGAGTTTCAAGGGTCTGCCGCTGAACACGTTCGGCGGCCTTGAATGCAGCCCCGATTACTCGGCGAAAGGAATGAATGGAGTCTGGGGACTGGGGGACTGCGCAAGTATCCCTGGTCTCGACGCCAAACCCATGCCTCCTCTTGCGCAGATTGCGATCCGGCAGGCGCCTCAGTTGGCATCGAACATCATCGCCTCGATCGAGGGTCGTCCCACGAAGCCCGCAGATGTCCACGTCCAGGGAATCCTCGTCCCACTTGGACGCCACAAGGGTGTTGCGAAACTCAAGGGCATTCGTATCGAGGGTTTCTTCGCCTGGGCGATGTGGAGGGCGATCTACCTCATGAAGACGCCTGGGTGGAGGCGACGCTTCCGCTTGATGATGGACTGGTTTCTCAATCTCTTCTGCAAGCGTGATTACGTGCAACTGGGCATGATCCCTGCTTCGCACAGGGAGTTTCACGGACAACTCCGAACCGGCCGAACGAATGACGGGGTTGGTTCCGATCGGCCAGCCGAGTCTGATTGATTTTCAGGAAGACGACTTTCGCTTCCAGAACCTGCCGAGCATTTCCACGGCTTCGCTGCTGCCCGCAAGAGGCGCAGAACCATCGACTGGCCGCGTCCATCTTGAAGGGTCATTCGACCCATCAAGCTCATTCATCCACTTCTTCGTTGCCTGGACAGCTCTTGGAGGAAGAGCGGCGATCCGCCCAGCCAACTTCGCTGCTTCCTGTTCAACCATGGCTTCTGGAACGAGGTCAACGGCAAGTCCGGTTTCCAGGACTTCTTCTCCGGTTCGCAGTTGACCATCCATGAGCAGTGCACGTGCTGGACCGCTTCCTGCGGATTGCGACAGTGTTGGAATCGTCACTGCAGGCGAAATCCCAAGTGCGTGAACAGGATATCCAACCCTGGTCTGGTCACCGAGAATGACGATGTCGGCTCCGGTCAGGAGAGCGCATCCACCTGCGATGGCAGTTCCCTTTGCCGCAAGAATGATCGGAGCCGGAACTGTACGCATGAGCATCGTGACACGACCAAGTCGTTCAACAAGTTCCTGCAGGAGCATCGGATCGTCGACGATTGCTCCAAGATCAAACCCCGCACAGAAGAACGCACCTTCTCCCTTGAGGAGTACTGCCTGCACACCTGCATCCGATGCCAGCGATTCGAGTGATGTTTCAAGTTCATCGAGCATCGAGACGGACAGGGCGTTGCGTCGCTCGGGAGCATTCAAGGACACGGTTGCCAGGGAGTCATCGCGAATGAGGAGCAGTTCAGTCATGGATCAATTCCACAGCAGCAGCCAGAGTGCCATCCATGTTCCAGCGACAACCATCACCATCGCCGTATACCCGACTATGTCCCGCGCCCGAACGCCCGTAATCGCCAGCAGCGGGAGGGCCCAGAAAGGTTGCAGCATGTTCGTCAACTCATCACCGTATGCAACAGCCATCACCATCTTTCCAGGCAGGACCCCGGCATCCATTCCCGATTGAAGGGCGATGGGTCCCTGTATGGCCCATTGGCCGCCACCACTGGGAACGAAGATATTCACGACTCCAGCCGCAAGGAAGGCGAAGAAGGGCATGGTTGTCTGGTTCCCGACCGATACGAAGCCTTCCGCGATCATCGTGACCAGCCCGGTTGCAGCCATGATTGCCATGATGCCTGCGTAGATGGGAAACTGGACGATGATTCCAGCACAGCCCCGCGCTGCATCGCCGGCTGCATGCATGTAGGCCACAGGCGAGGCATGCAGCAGGAGGCCCAACGCAAACATGATCATGATCACCTGGTCGAGCCCAATCGATCCGAACCCCGATACCCAGATGTACCGTCCGACTCCCAGCAGGAGCGTGATTCCAAGAAGCCAGGCGACGATCCAACTGTTGTTGAGCAGGCGTGGGAGCCCTTCTTCGGCTGCTGCTGCACAGGGTTCTTCGACGAGAGGCTTGAATTCCCCTACGGGCTGCATGTCCTGGGTGCGTGAGGGCGCGAGCAGGGCGAGGAATGCTGGAATGATGACCAGCAGCCCGAGACAGATGACGAGATTCATCGGTGAAAGGATCGTTGCTTCGAGGGGAATCGTTCCAACCTCGGTTACATACGAGGATGAAAGGACCTTCTCAGCACCTGCCGTAGTCGTCATCGACAATGGAGCAGATCCTGAGAAACCTCCGTGCCAGGTGAGCAGGCCCATGTAGCCGGCAGCCGCGATGAGTGGATAGTGTGCCTTGATGTTTCTTTCGGCGAGACGTCGCCCCACGTCCCGGGCCAGCAGCGCGCCGACAATGAGCCCGAATCCCCAGTTGATCATCCCTGTTGCTGCGGCGATGAAACCGACCATGGCTGCGGCTGAACCGGTTCCGCGTGGGAGACCGGCGACGAGTCCAATGCAGGATCGCACCGGCCTGGTTGAAGCGAGGACATGACCTGTCAGGAGGATCAGGCTCATCTGCATGGCGAATGCCAGCAGTTTCCAGATCCCCGTCTTGCTGTCCTGCCATGCATCCAGGATCGTGAGCCATCGGTCAGAACCAGGTGCAAACCTGCCCCAGATCAATGCGGCCAGGATCGTGATCAGGGTCAGCAGAATTGCAATGACCAGTGGATCCGGGATGAGCCTTCGGAACACGTGGCTGATGCTGAGTCCAAGTCGACTGATCATGGCCCGCAGGATACCGCCGAAAAGTACACAGGGCGGCCCGGAAGCCGCCCTGTGACCTCGTTGCCGGTCAACCCCTCAGCGACCAGCAACAGGCGTACCGTGAGGTGACCTTCAGGTCACCGGTACGCACCACACCTGGGGATCTCACGTGGCAGAGGCCGAAGCGCCTGCCAGGGATCATTCCTGATACGAACAGGAATGATCCCGGTTCTTGGGTGAGGGGTGATTCAGATCAGAAATCTCCATGCCAGGTATTCCCTACGGCGTCATAGATCACCGATGTGTCAGCTGACTTGATCGTTCCATTCGGGCATGTACTGATGCCCACATCAACCCAGGTTGGATATGTTTCAGTTTCGATCGCTCGAAGGGCAATCGACCCCGAAGCATCCAGCAGTCCATGCACGAGCCCGGGTTCAGGAGGAGCAATGTCAGTTGCACTCTGCCCTCGTTGCGTTGCGACATGCGCCCGCAACACCTCTCCGGCAGCTTGCAGAACAACTTCTTCATCCCTCGCTCGAAGAACCAGGGTGTCGTTTGCGTCAACCTCCAGTGAGGCATTTGCCCTGATCTCGGCATTGAGCAGAGAATCACCGCATTCCCAGGCCCGCTGAATTGCCTGCGCATCCTCGACTTCGACGGGGCCATCGATCTGTACAACCCATGCGATCCGTCCAAGTATCGAGTTGTTCACGACGTGACCACTCTCCTGAATCCGTGGGGGACCGATTGGCGATTCGCCTTCACCAGTACTGAACCCGACAAGAGTATGGGCCTCGTCGGAGATGCTGGACAGTACCAGCAGCAATCGATCGATTGACAGGCCGCATGTCTGCAGTTCCCACCCCTCCGGGAGTTGCCGCAAGGAACAGCGAACGGGAGAAAGGAGACCTGCAAGACTTCGATTCCGGGGCCCAAGAGCTGGTTGCCAGAAGGATCCATGTTGTTCATCGTGGTAGGTCATGTTGCTTCACCTCCAGGTCCCTGCAGGGCAAGAACCTGCTGGACCGGGGCCCAGCATCGAGAAAGCTCGTTGAATCGGTCGTGGTCGGTGAAGTTCGTGATCTGGAAGTACATGTTGTTGCTCCATGTTGTGGGGAAGAACCCCGTTGATAGAACAACGCCCCATCCAGCTGGACGGGGCGTTGGTGAAGTCGCTTTTGAGCGTCATGCTCAGTTTCTGCGATTCGGCCCCGTCCTGCGATTGGTGAGATGGCAGTAGATCGACCATGGAAGCTTGACCATCGTAAAGACGCCATGGGCCAGGGTCGGGTGGGAATCAATGAATACACGCAGACTGGACCGCTCGGCAGCGGCCTTTGCAATGGCCCGTGGTCGGGCGACAGGTTGTGTTCGGCGTGTAGTCATGCTTTCAGGTGAATGATGCGTTTGTTTCGACATCGGGTCAACGCACAATCCAAGGATTCTTCTACTTCATGTACGCATGGGAGTCGTGAAGGTTCTGCTGAATGCAACAACTCGTTCATGAGAGTCACTCGATGAGCTTTCCGGCAGTGTGAAGGCGGGTTATCGGCTGCAGACAGACGCACGAGGATTCCCGCAGGCGACCCGCTATAGTGGCTCTCCACTCAAGCAAGGGGGCTTCTCATCAGCGTCATTTCCACCATCAAGAATGCAAACCGATACCGACAGATCATGGCGGTGGTGGTGAAGTACGGTTTTCGGGAGTTTCTCACGGAATCGAAACTTCACCTGCTCAGTGGCAAGGGAGAGAAGGTCCTCAAGGAGGGAACTCCCGGCGAAGAGATGAAAAATTTATCGCGGGCAGCTCGACTTCGAAGGGCACTTGAAGAACTCGGGCCTACGTTCATCAAGCTCGGACAGATCCTGAGTACCCGCCCCGACATCCTTCCGCCCGACTGGATCGAGGAATTCCAGAAGCTCCAGAGTCAGGTTCCTCCATGTTCCTGGGACGAAATACATGCTGAACTGGTTTCGGAACTCGGTGACCTTGATGCTCTTTTCAGTTCCATCGAGGAAGAACCCCTCGCAGCGGCATCCATCGGGCAGGCGCACAGGGCGATCAGGACTGATGGACAGCCCATGGTTCTGAAGATTCTTCGTCCGGGCATTGAGAAGGTCATCAAGTCGGACATGGAGATTCTCCATGAAGTTGCCGAATGGGTTCACAGGCACAAGGTTGACCTGCCCTTTGATCCACGAGGTGTCGTCAAGGAGTTTTCCGATTCGATTGAGAATGAACTGGATCTCATGCATGAGGGTCGGAATACGGACATCTTCCGGCGAAACCTGGAAGAAGGTGAGCAGGCCTGGTTCCCCCTGGTGTACTGGGAGTACACGACTCGCAGGGTTCTTGGACTTGAAGAGATCAAGGGTGTTCACCTGGCACACTGGCGGGATGCGGGGCTGACAAAGGTTCAGTGCCAACAACTGGTTCGTGCCGGGGCGTACACGGTTCTTCGCCAGGTTCTCGAAATCGGGTTCTTCCACGCGGATCCTCATCCTGGAAATCTCTTTCTCCTTGATGACGGCCGACTGTGTTTCATCGACTGTGGGATGGCTGGTCGAGTCGACGAGGCGACTACATCTGAACTGGCGCTGCTCATTCACGGCGTAGCCACCAGTGACATTGAAAAGGTCTATGCGGCTTTCATTTCGCTGGGAGAGGTAGACGAGGCGACTGCGAACGTGCGGGATATCCGGCGTGATCTTCAGGACTTCCTGGACCAGTACACCGGTGTTTCATTCAGCCAGATCGACATGTCTTCGGTCCTGTCGGCGTTCATGGAGGGACTCCGGAAGCACGGTATCAAGTGTCCAAGTGACATCGTGATGATGATCAAGGCACTTACGACCATCGAAGGGGTTGGCGAGGAACTCGATCCAGATTTTGATCTCATCGCCTTCGCCCGACCCCATGTCGAACAGATGATCAAGCGGCAATACAGCATGGCGGCGATCCGCAAGCGGATACAGCGCAACGCTGGAGAATGGGCCAAGCTCCTGGAGCACCTGCCCATGAACCTGGGCCGCGTCATGGATCGGTTCGGTCAGAACCAGATGTCGATGCACCTGGACCTCGAGGGAATCGAGGATTTGAACAAGACTGTTCATCACTCCAGTCGGCAGATTTCCTACTCGATGCTCGTGGCGGCCATGATCATGGCATCCGCAGTTCTCGTGTTGGCCGCAGGCAGGGAAGGGTATGCCCTTCGTTGGATCGGTGGGTTTGGCTTCTTCCTGTCATTCACCATGGCCATCCTGATCCTGCTGGAGAATTTCATCAGGAAGCGCTGAGCAGGCTTCGATCAGAAGTCATACGTCACTCCAAGAGTGCCCAGCAGGTCGTAGTTCTTGTTATCCGGGCTGACCTTCAACTGGTACTGGTACTTGATGCCAAGGGCAAGCGAGAGTCCTTCCATTCCCTTCATGTGAAGAGGCATCTTCCAGTTCAGATTCGCCTCGAACCTGTAATCCTTGTAGGCGAACAGGACCGGGTAGTAGCTGGCGTTCGCCTCGATCGTCTGATCTCCAGCAAAGGTCATGTTCAGGATTCCCCCAAGTTCACCCTCAGTAACCAGGTCGGTTTCTATGCCTGCGAACTCCTTCCTGGGCCCGGCACCCACCCGCCCATCCAGGGTGAGGCTCTTGACCCAGAGATCCGGATTGGTTGCGCGGGACAGGTTCAGGAGTTGATACTGCCCACCGGAGTGTCCGGCGATTCGTTGTTCCCAGGTGTTGAACTCGGACCAGTCGAATTCGACATCTGCGAAGATGCCCCACGGAGAATTCTGGATCTTCCACAACTGGTTCCCATTGATGTTGAACCAGCTTTGCGTGGTTTCACCGCCTGAACTGGCGAATCGATAGAACGTGGCAAGGGACGTTGTTTCACGGTCATTATCCCTGCCGTACTTCAGTTGGGTATAGAGGCTTGTGTTCCGACTTGTTCCCTCGTTCAAGCTGCCTGCAAGAGTAAACGAGCCTTTCCACTCGGAGTCGACATTCGCTGCAGGAGGATCATCGGTGCCATCCTGACCACCAACGCTGCCCTCCTTCTTCGTGGCTGCCGGTGAAGCAGTGCTGTCTGGTGCCGAATCGTCTTTCCCTGTGATCACAATCAATCTGCCATCGATCGAACGGATGTCCTTGAGAGGAACCTTTAGGGTTCCCAGGACCTTGTGCTGAATGACGACCGTTTGACCATCAACGGCCACGCTTTGCGCATCGAGCCTCTCACCCGTGGAAAGAACAACGGTTTCTGAACGTGCTTGAGCAGTAGCTGTCAGGATCGCAAGAATCAGAACGGGTAGCGGGGGCAATCGCATGTCCATCTCCGGAGTATTGGTTCGAAGAACAGGGGTCGTGGATCTGTTTCCAGTTCGATCATACAGTTGACATCAAGCTGCATGGAACTGCTGTCCTTCCGGACACATCATGATTCAGAAGCACCGCCGGTATGTCTTGCCGCCTCATTCCTGTCCCATGGTCGATGCCATGGTGCGATCGGAATCGATCTGTAGGACGTGTGGCAGCCATAGCATTGAAGGTGCGTTCCTGCGAACAGCAGGATGCTGATATCGATCATGAGGACAACCGACATGCCGATGAGCAGTGGGATGTCCTCGGCGAATCCCAGGATGCCGACGAGCGCAAGAGCGAAGGCGAGGACGACGACGAATCCGGTCACCTGCGGGAAGGCTTTTCGCCTGTAGACCCCCTTGCCACAGACCAGGCAGTGCCGGAGGCGGCCCTCATCGTCCAATGCCTGCTCCCAATCGAGGAAGATGTCACGATCATCCTCCGCCGTTCGTACCCGTGTTGGACGGCGTTGGGGATCGACAATCAATGACGTGACCCGCCTGCCAGGTTGCTGGATGAGGATCCGCATGAAGCCAATGGTACGGGACGTCCTCAATGGGGTTGCCAACTCCGGCCTCGTTCCCGATGATCATCGAGCATGACTGCCCCGACACCATCCCCAGCAGGTCTCTTCCTCGTCTTCGATGGGCCAGATGGCTCAGGGAAGACGACCCAGTTCAACCGGTATGCGGAATGGTGTCGGTCCAGGGGCATGGATGTTGAACAGGTCCGTGAACCTGGAGGGACATCGATCGGGGAACAGATCCGATCCATGCTGCTCGATCGAAAGAATGTCGAGATGACCGTCCCATGCGAGTTGTTCCTGTACATGGCCAGTCGGAGCCAACTGGTCAGGGATGTGATCGATCCGGCAATCGAACGAGGGGCCCTGGTACTGGCGGATCGATTCATCTCTTCGACACGTGCCTACCAAGGTACCGCAGGCGGGGTTTCGCAGGAGGACATCCAGGTCACGGGTGAAATTGCACTTGCAGGTCGTTGGCCTGATTGCACCGTCATCTTTGATGTTGATGGTCCTACCGCTTCTGCTCGTCGAAGTGATGCACCGGATCGCATGGAAGACAAGGGTGATGCATTTCACCAGAGGGTCCGGCAGGGGTACCTCGACCAGATTTCAGCATCACCGGAGAAGACGATCCTGATCGACGCTTCCGGCAATGAGGAAGAAGTGTTCTCGCTGCTTGTGTCCGCTCTTGATGAATGGATCCTGGCAAATCATCCAGGTACTGCTGGTTGAGTCATGAGTCGCTGATTGGATCCCAGGGCTGACCCGTGGCATCAATCACGGCCTGCGTGACCTTCTTGAAATCATTCGTCTTCTCGTAGACATTGCGTTGCAGGGTAGCTCCCGAGCCGTGTTCGATGACCTCCTCGATGTACCCGAGTTCCTTTGCGCAGTCCAACCGTTCCGCATAGGGTGCGCAGCGGTCAATGAGCCTTCGTGCAACCTGCCGAGCGGGGACGGCGAGCATCGTGTCGAAGTCGACGAAGTTGGCATTCATTCCATGCCGGACAGCCTGCCACTTGTTCTGCCTCGCGATCATCGGGTGTGAGTCATACAGGTACGCCCCACGATCGATGTCTTCGGAAATACCTGCGACGATGCACTGAACCATTGAAACGAGTCCAAGGAGATGCTTCATCGATAGGGGCGTGTCCATGACACGTATTTCGACCGTTCCGAAGTGAGGGCAGGGGCGGACATCCCACCAGATCTCCTGGGCCGTATGTATGAACCCCGTGGAGATGAGGTGTTCGATCAACCAGATGTACTCCGACCAGTTCCGAAGGGTTTCAGGCATGCCTGCGGTCGGGAGTGATTCCATCAACTTGGAACGATAGGAGTGCAGTCCCGAGTTCTCCCCGCACCAGTGGGGTGAGTTCGAGGACAGCGCCATGAGCGTCGGAAGGTGTCGCAGGAGACGATCGCACATCTGGATTGCCTTGTCTCCGCTGTCCACCCCGATGTGGACGTGCAGTCCGAATACGACAAGCCTCCTCGCAACGTACTGCATCGTATTCATCAGCCATTCATATCGTTCACCTGGAGACAGTTCCTGGTCTCTCCACTGGCTTGTAGGGTGCGTTCCACTCCAGAGGAATGTGAGATCCTGCTCGGCTGCGGTTTCGTAGCCCCATTTGAGCTTCTCGCTGAGATCAGTCCGCACCTCTTCAACGGTGTTGCAGATGCCCGTATTGAACTCGCAATACGACTGCATGAACTCGGGTTTGATCGAGTTGTCCCAGCCATCTGGACAGTTGTCCAGGATCACATTGATGCTGTTGGAGAGCTCGAGCGATGACCGACTGATCATGCCAAGTTCAATTTCAACACCAATAGTGTGCTCAAGTGATGGAGTGAACTTACGATGCATGACTACGCCTGTCTCCAGTCAGTCTTCTCCCGGGCACTGTACACGATCAAGCCCTCGCTCCGAGACCAGAATGTCTTCAGGGCCCGATCGGCAACAAGGTGTTGAAATGCATGTATTCTTGGTTCCTCTGAAGTCAATCGGGATAGAGAAGTCATGATTCGTAAACGCACACCATGGATGACTGCAACAGGTGTTCTCGGCATCATCCTTGGGATGTTGGCGATGCTGTTGGCCGTGGCCTTGTTCATCGGAGGCCTGCAGGTCACATCCGCGGTCGAAACGATCACGACGAGCCTGGAGGGAACTTCGGCAAGAGAGTTCGTGACGAACGAGGCGATCCTCTCCGCTAACAAGGCCGAGCAGGAACTTGCCGCAGTCCAGGCATTCATTCTGCCGGATGCCGCCATGTCCTTCCTCCTGGGACTCCTCCTGGTCATTTCAGGCATCGGGACACTGAAGGTGGCTCGATGGGCACGTCCTCTCTCCATGATCTGGGCGGTGTCCTGCTTCAGCTGGCTCCTGCTCATGGAGATATTCAAGCCTGTTGACTTCGATCCACTGAGCTTCCTTCTGCTGATCTACCCGATCGTAGTCCTGTACCTCTTCAGTACGAGTGATTGGAAAAGGTCGTTCAAGCAGGGAACTGCAGTGGCTGAATGAAGAACGGCCATCAGTCCCAGCGAAGAACGACCTTTCCGAACTGGTCTCCGGATTCAAGTCGCTTCCATGCTGCGGGAGCATCGTCCACCGTGTGCACGGAATCGATCACTGGCTGGAGATGTCCTGACATGTGGAGTGCGACGACCTCTCGGAATTCATCCATGTCACCCATCGTGGATCCCAGGATGGACAGTTGGTTCCAGAAGATGCGTACGAGATCGGTGGTTGCCCCTGGACCGGACGTGGCACCACAGGTGACAAACGTGCCACCCCTTGCAAGTGAAGAAAGGCACGCCTGGTGGACGGCCATTCCAATTGAATCTACGCAGACATCCACGCCACGTTTGCCTGTAATGGATCGGACCAATCCAGACCAGTCTTCGTTCGTGTCATGGACGACATGATCTGCGCCAAGTTCCCTGGCTCGTTCCAATTTCCATTCATGCCGTGAAGTGACGATGGTGGTGCATCCAAGCCACCTGCAGATGGCGAGGCACGACAAGGCGACCCCTCCACCTATTCCCGTGATGAGCACGTGTTGATCAGCCTTCAATCGTGCGCGGCTCATCAGCATTCGCCAGCCGGTAAGGAATGACAGTGAAAATGCCGCGGCTTGTTCAGGGTCCGCATCCCCGATGTCCAGTACGTTGCCCGCAGGTGCCTTGAAGTATTCCGCATGGGTCCCCGGGAGCGTTTCGCCGATCATGTGGAGGGCTGAATCGGCCGGTTTCACGTCAGGATGATCCGCATCGAGATGCCGAACTGCCGCATTGAGAAGAACCCGCTTGCCGACCCACGCCTCGTCGACGCCCTCGCCTACCGACTCGATGCGTCCACACCCATCGCTGCCGCTGATTCTGGGGAAGTCAGCGGCCCCAGGGAGACCGCGGCCTACCCAGATGTCAAGATGATTCAGTGCACTGGCCTCCGTCCGCACGAGTACTTCACCCGCGGCGGGAGACGGCATGGGCCAGTCATGTTCCACAATGATGTTTGCAGAGACATCGTCGCCCAGGCTGTTGATTGTGACTGCTCGCATGAGTTCGCCTTGCCAGTTCAACACGCTCCGCCAAGTTTCATCAGCAGGTCGCGGGTCTGCTCGATGCCACGGGGCTCGTTGTCATCGGGTCCCTCGTATTCGACGCCGATCCAGCCTCGGTAGCCTGCATCCTTGACGATCTGGATCATCCGTTCGTAGTCGGTTCCCGTTTCCAGTCCCTCTGAGTTGAATGCATGGCTCTTGGCGCTGACGGCCTTCGCCCAGGGCATGAGTTCAGTTGTTCCCCTGTACCGGTCGTATTCCTCCATCGTATTCCAGTCGAGGATGAAGTTGCCAAAGTCCGGGAGCGTGCCGAACCGTGGATTGTCCACGGTCTTCATGAGATTGCTCAGCCAGGCGCCATTGCTTGAATGGCCACCATGATTCTCGATGAGTACATTCAGTTCAAGTGCGTCCGCATGCTCAAGGAGTGCACTCATGCCCTTCGCGCAGCAGGCGAGTTGTTCATCCGGCGTTCCTTCGGAGTTCGCATTGACCCGTATGGAATGACATCCGAGCGCCTTGGCGATGTCGAGCCAGGCGCGATGATTCGAGACGGCTTCCATGCGAACCGCCTCATCGGGGGCTCCAAGCGGACCTTCTCCATCGACCATGATCAGGAGGCTCTGGACTCCGGCATCCTCGGCCCGTTGGCGAAGCTTGCCTGGAAATGCGGGATCGTTCTTCTGGTCGCCATAGAACGTGCTTACATATTCGACGCCTTTAATTCCGTACTGCTTCCGGGTGTGTTCCGGGAAGTCCATCGGCAGCAGGTCGCCCGCTCGAAGAGCGCGATGAAGTGACCATTGGGCCAGTGAAATGCGGAACCATGGTTCTGTAGTCATGCCGGTTTCCTTGGACAGGGCACTTGGGGTCGTCGGGTTGGAGATGACGAGGCCCGGAGTTGCAGCTACGGCGACGAATCCGATCGTCGTGTGAACGAAATCACGTCGAGTCGTCCCGAGATCATTCATGGACGATATCACGCTTTCTCTTCCTCAGCGTCGGTTTCATCAAGAACAACATGGAACCCGATTGTCGGCGAATCATCCTCTTCGTCCGGTTCTTCCTGGGCCTTCGCGAGGATCAAGGTGATGTCTGCGACCTGTTCACGATTCAGCGGAACAGAGACCACCCGATCATTTCGTATGCCCGATGCAACAGTGGTGAGAACCGCAACGGTTTCCGGTTGTTCAAGTGCTACAAGCACATGCTCGCCTACCTGGCGTTCGATCGTCAGGAGTTTCGTGATGAAACGCGATGCTGGAGCATCCTGTTCATCCCCAGACTGTTCCTGGTCCGGTTGTTCCTGGTCCGGTTGTTCATTGCTCATGCTAGTACCTCGCTTGCATAGTTAGTGGCTCGCTCGGCTGCCTCCGGAATCCTGCCCGGATCCTTTCCGCCGGCCTGTGCCATGTCCGCTCTGCCGCCTCCACTTCCTCCACATGCCTGGGCAGTCTCCCGAACCCAGTCACCAGCCTTCAAGCCACGTTCGTTGAGCGATTCGGGAACCCTGGCGACGATTGCAACTTTTCCACCATCGGCAAGTTCAGCCAACAGGAGGCAGGCGGCATCACCGTGACTGTTCCGGATGTAATCAAGGGCGGCCATCAGCCCGTCTCGTGATGCTTCTGCAAGTGTGCCGACGATGAAGTCGCCCGAGCCGCTTTCCGATATTGCCCGTGCCTGCTCAAGTACGGCTTCGATTCCCATGCTTGCAGCTTGTTTTCGAGCATCACGTACACGCGAGCGTTGCGCCTCAAGAAGTGACTGGATTTCCTGCTTCGTGACGATGCCGATGGTTCCAGTCTCGACGGCAGTGGACAACTCCGCGTACGAAGAGGCCAGTTGTTCACCTTCAAGGGTGGCGAGCTGACCGGCCTGCTCAAGCATGGCATTGCCTTCTCGAACTGCATGTCCAGCCTGTTCGCCGGACAGGGCGACGATCCTCCGAATGCCTGCCGCCAGGCCCTGGTCTGAAAGAAGAACGAATCCAGTTGCGAGTGCCGTCGAATCAAGGTGGGTTCCGCCACAGAACTCGATCGAATGCTCTCGCCAGGCGGGATTCGAAGGAGATGCGGCGAGTTCTGAAACCGGAACACCGATGCTGACGACGCGTACCGGGTCGGGGTACTGCTCGCCGAACACGGCTCGAACACCCGTCATGTCCCGGGCAGTCTCGAGTGGGACCTCGGAAGCATCGACTGCAAGATCGAGCCTGATGGCTTCAACGACCCGCTGTTCGATCTCGGCGAGTTCAGCTGGGGCAGGCGGGGATCCATGGGCGTAGTCGAACCGAAGCCGATCGTCGGCAACAAGTGAACCTCGCTGCTCTACCTCATCCCCGAGCACTTCGCGGAGTGCGTGGTTCAGCAGGTGAGTGGAAGTATGGTTGGCTTCAATCCGAAGTCGCCTTGGCGCATCGACATGAAGAGACAGGGTGTCACCTACGTTGAGGTTGCCGTCGACTGCAGACCCGACATGGAGAATCCAATCGCCAAATCGGAGAACATCATTGATTTCAAATGCACCGTCGCTTTCATCATTGTCTCCTCGCCCGATATCCGCGATCTGCCCTCCCTGTTCGGAATAGAAGTTCGTCTGGTCAAGCACGAGCCCGATCGGCGTCGAGGCGGGAATCACGTTGACAAGTTCACGTCCGTTCCAGGCAGCCTCGATCCGGGCAGTCGTCTTCGTCATGTCGTACTTTGCGTCATCTTTCGTGGGAGAGACGCCTTGTTCCAGGGATGCAAGGGCATCGGGGGGAAGCCCCATTTCCGCCTGGTCTTCACCTGTATTTCTTGAGAGCTTTCTTGCTTCTTCCATTCGTAACTCATATGCGTCCCGGTCGACGACCAGCTCGCGTTCAAGAGCCATCACCTCTGTCAGGTCGATCGGGAATCCAAAGGTGTCGTGAAGCTGGAATGCGGTCTCTCCATCGATCACATTGCTTCCCGAGGCACGAATAGCCTCCTCGGCAGCGGCGAATCGCTGGAGCCCGCGGTCCAGTGTCCGGAGGAAGGCTTCCTCTTCTCCGCGAATGATGTCGGACACCGCCTTCGGATCACGAGTGATCTCCGGGTAGGCCTCCCCGAGCGAGGATACGACTGCAGGCACGAGGTCGCAGAGGACAGGACCTTCAACACCGAAAATCTGTCTTGCAAGTCGCACGGCTCGTCGGAGGATTCTCCTGAGAACGTAGCTGCGACCCTCGTTGCCTGGGCGACCGCCATCTGAAAGTGCGACCACGAGACACCGGGCGTGGTCTGCAAGGACCCGGTATGCAATGTCAACAGGATCATCGAGGCCGCCCCCGTATGGGCGGCTTCCCGTGATGTTGCAGATGGCATCAAAGAGGGGTGTCCAGAGGTCCGTGTCGTAGTTGCTTCGCTTCCCTTGCAGGATCCGAACGACTCGTTCAAGCCCCATGCCCGTGTCGACATGACGAGAGGGCAGGGGAACAAGCCCGCCTCCATCTTGCCGATTGAACTCGATGAAGACCAGGTTCCAGATCTCGATGACATCCGGATGGTCCATGTTGACGAGATTTCCACCGGTTGCATCCGGCGTGCTGTCGTAGTGAATTTCCGTGCAGGGCCCGCACGGGCCTGTCGCGCCCATCTCCCAGAAGTTGTCCTTCCGACCCCATCGACTGATATGTGTCGGATCGATGTCGGTGAGCTTGCTCCACAACTCTTCCGTTTCCTCGTCAGGGCCGGTGCCGTCAGCGGAATCTCCCTCGAAGACGGTTACATACAGGCGGTTCTTGTCGAGTCCCCATGTATCGGTGAGGAGTTGCCAGGCCCACTCGATCGCTTCGGCTTTGAAGTAGTCACCAAACGACCAGTTCCCGAGCATTTCAAAGAAGGTGTGGTGATAGGTGTCTGTTCCGACATCTTCCAGGTCATTGTGCTTTCCACCAGCCCGAATGCATTTCTGTGAGTTGACGGCACGTGTGGTATCCCTGCTTCCAAGGCCCAGGAACACATCCTTGAACTGGTTCATGCCGGCATTTGTAAACAGCAGTGTCGGATCATCATGTGGAATTACAGCCGAGGATGCGAGATAGGCATGGCCCGCTCGTTCCTTGAAGAACTCGATGAATCCATTCCGCACCTCTGCGGCTGTCAAAGCGGCTGACACGTCATCTGACCCTTCTGCTGGGGCTGTTGCATGCTCTGGCAGGGGCCCGAGGCCCCTGTCGGGTGTTCCAGTGTATCGCCGGCGGGTGGGGACGGCTTGGGGTATCCTGTGCGGCTCGATTCTCCGAAGGGAATGACACATGACCTCCCGTACGCCGTGTATCGGCGGCAATTGGAAGATGAATACCCGGCTTGAAGAAGCCCTGTCGCTTGCCAGGTCGATCGGCGAAGGCGTCGCCTCCATCGAGGCCAGCGTCGATGTTGTTCTCTTTCCTCCACTTCCATGGATCACCGGCGTGGCGGAAGTTCTCTCTGGAAGCTCGGTTTCCCTGGGTGGCCAGGATGTCAGTCCCCATGGCGAGGGGCCATTTACCGGCCAGATATCTGCTGGGATGCTCCTTGATGCGGGTTGCACACACGTGCTCGTGGGGCATTCAGAGCGGAGGCATGGTCTTGATGAGACGAATACCCTGCTGAATGACAAGGTCCTGGCGGCATTGGAGGCCGGGCTCCAGGTCATGCTCTGCATCGGCGAGACGCTTGAGGAACGCGAGGCAGGGAAGACCGGCCAGATCATTTCGACCCAGGTCGAGGAATGCCTCTCCGGGGTTGACCAGGGATCGATTTCCAGAATGACAATTGCCTACGAGCCGGTCTGGGCGATCGGCACAGGGCGGACTGCAGAGCCGACGGACGCCCAGGACGTACATGCTCAGGTTCGTACTCAACTGGCAGACCTGTATGATGCTTCAATTGCCCAGGAGATGCGGATTCTCTACGGTGGGTCAATGAAGCCTGACAATGCCGGGGAACTTCTCCAGCAAACGGATATCGATGGTGGCCTGATCGGTGGTGCTTCACTGCACTCGGACAAGTTTCTTTCCATCATCAATGCATCAACGACGCAAGGTTCTGCACAATGAAGCAGAACACAGACAAGGGAAAACAATGTCAAGCCTGTTCTTGATCCTGACGAGCCTGTTCATCGTGATTTCCGTCTCGCTGATCCTGATCATCCTGGTCCAGCGACCCGCCGGAGGTGGCCTTGCCGGAGCTTTCGGAGGTGCCGGTGGCGGAGGCAATGAAAGCGTCTTTGGTGGCCGGGTCGGCGATGCCCTGACCTACATGACCGTAGGTGCCTTTGGAATCTATCTTCTTCTGGCGATCAGCCTCAACCTGCTCAGCAGCGATGATGATGTAGCGGCCACGGTTCTTGCAACCGAAGAAACCATCGTCGAAGCCGAGCCGGTTGGAGACGATGTCGTCACCATTCCCGGCACCGTCGAGGAAGAGCCGATCGTGGTTCCAGAAGCACCAGTCGAGGAACCTGCCGAGCCTGCAGAAAGTGATGGCGGGGGGAGCACGGCACCATGATCAGGTCCATGACCGGATTCGGAAGTGCATCCAGCATTGTTGACGGAAGACACTTCTCACTTGAGATCCGATCGCTCAACGGAAAGCATCTGAAGTGCCATGTTCGACTGCCCGAGGAACTGGTCGGTCTTGAACCTGAACTTGAATCCATCGTGTCTGCAGAGATTCAGAGGGGAACAGTGACCATGACGGTGCGATTCCAGGATCGTTCCAGTCATGCTGCTGCCGAGATCAACAATGAAGCCCTTGCCAGTTACATCAAACAGATTTCCGGAATAGATGGTGTCCACATCGATGCCGGCACACTACTCCAGTTGCCGGGGGTGCTCGTGCACAACACGGGCGAGGATGCCAGGGTCGAGGCATTGAACGAGTTGAAGCAACTTGCAAACGAGGCCTGCAGTGCGGTCATCACCATGCGATCGGAGGAAGGTAAATCACTCCTTTCAGATCTGATGGAGCATGTCGATCGAATTGCCGGTGAGGTCGTCCATGTCGAGGCAAGAATCCCAGAAGTCAACAAGCTGTTTTCAGAGAGGCTGAAATCAAGAATGTCCTCGATGCTTGGTGAGCTGGGTGCCGAAATACGAGAAGAAGACCTGATCCGTGAAGTGGCGATCTTTGCCGAGAAGTCGGATATCGCGGAAGAAGTCAGTCGCCTTCATGGCCACCTTGATCAGTTCAAGGAACTGATTTCAGTTGAGCCCGCGTCTCCAATCGGAAGAACGCTGGACTTCATTACCCAGGAAATGCTCAGGGAAGCAAACACGATGGGCAGCAAGTGCCTCGATCCAGTCGTGAGCAAGCATGTTGTTTCAATCAAGGGTGCAGTAGACCGGATCAAGGAGCAGGTCCAGAATGTCGAGTAACCTGCTCGGGACCTCGCGAGGAAGATGATGGCCGAACAGGCTGTACGCTCGAAACTTGGATCGCAGGAATTGACCGAGGTTCTTGAGTGCTATGACCTCGGGGTGGTTACCGAGATCAGGGCATACGAGCGAGGTTCCAGACGTTCACCCAAGGCCTGGATACGTGCGATCAACTCCAAATATCTTCTGAAGAGACGTGCTCCAGGTCGAGACGATGCCGATCGAATCAGGTTCCAGCACGCGGTCCAGGTTCATCTGAAATCCCATGGATGCCGGCTTGCCGGACTTGTCGAAACACGAACGGGCGAGACCCAGGTCCTTCGAGGTAGCCGGGTCTACGAGTTGTTCCACTTCATAGAAGGAGATCGATTCAACTCACGGATCGGTCAACTGGAATCCTCTGGAACCGCGATGTCCCGGTTGCACGACGAATGCGCCGCCTGGAAGGGTCCAGTGCATGGAGGGGCGACATTCCATGCAAGCATGGATGTCAAGACTGCAATGACTCATATTCGGGAGAATGGAGACCCGGAGTTGATCAGTGCAGCAGCTCCGCTCCAGGACATGTTCGAGACCGCTCGTGAACAGGTGATGGATCTCGGCTGGCCTTCGATGCGAAACACGATCGTCCATGGCGACTGGCATCCCGGAAACCTGCTCTTTGTCCGGGATGAAGTGGCAGCCCTGCTTGATTTCGACTCGACCAGAGCCGAGCCTCGGATCGCTGAGTTTGCGAATGGAGCGTTCCAATTCGCGATGCGACACGGAACCGGTTCAAGTGGTCGACTTTCGGGAGAACCAAGTCTTGAGGCTCTTTCAGCGATCCGTCGTGGATACGATGCGGGTACGTTCGAGCCACTCGAAGAAGAGGAGCGGTCCATGGTTCCTCCATTGATGATTGAAGCCATGATCGTCGAGGGGATCGTGCCAGTTGCGATGCACGGGAGCTTTGGAGATGTTCAAGGTGATCTCTTCCTCACCCAGGTGAAAGACACGGCAGATTGGATTACATCCAACAGGGATGACATCCTGAAGGCCTTGAACGATGCAGGAGCACCCTCTTGATCGCCATGGTGATTGTCAGTCTGTGTCTTTACGCTCCTCTTCCGGGGGGAGGCATTTCGATATCGGAGCATGCACCGGTCCAGCCATTCACATCCCCGGAGTTCGAATTGCTCATCGATCAACTTGATGCTTCTAGTTGGGAAGTCCGGGAGGTCACGGTCAACAGGATCGCCCGCGATACGTCGGGTATTCCGCTGGAATGGATTGAGGCAAGGCTTGCCCGGGGAGGCTTGAGTCTTGAGCAGGTTGTCCGTCTGCTCCGAATTGCCGAGATTCGACTGCTCCACGCGCCTCGGGGAGCCATTGGAATCCAGATGGCGCCCGATGCCCTGCCCAGAGCGGATGAAGGGCCGGGAGGTGTCCGGATACGAACCGTCATTCGGGACATGCCTGCGGAGGGCATCCTTCAAGCCGGCGACCTGATAACCCACATAGAGAATGAGCCGATCAAGACGCAGGAGGATCTTGCCACGATTGTCCAGCGTCATTGGCCCGGGGATACGATCACGTTCCGCGTGCTCCGAGGTTCATCCCCTGCAGGTGATGAGACCCAAGAGTCGCCCCTCCATGAGTTCGAAATCACGCTCGGCTCCACGAAGACTCTTCGAGAGTCCAACTCCGGGTTGAGCATCCGTGATCCTGATTACGGTGAACGGAAGGACCGCTTCATTTCGTTGATGCAACGCCATGGCGTGGTATCGACCACCATCCCGCCTCCCCGTGCCGGATCGGGGTCTCGGGCCGAACCTGGAGTGACGGGGGATCCGATCGTTGAAGGATTCATCAATCAGTTTGCAGATCATGCATCAGGGAAATACCCAAACTCACTGCCCCAGATCCGGCGTGCCTGTCTCATGGTGATCAATCGCACCATCAACCAACTGGATGATCAGGGTCTGCTTCCTGCTCACCGCGACGAGTTGGAACTTCGTCTTCGCCGCCTGGAAGCACTGCTTGAACAGAATCCTCCCTGATGCATCAGGCGAAGAGCATGACCGCGGCGACAGCCAGCAGTATCAGGACCATGATTGCCGTGACGAAGAATGCAAGCCTCGCCGGGATCGGCATGCCGGTCGTCAAGGGAGGGGAGTTCCCCTCGGGTTCTCCAAGTTCAACGGAGTCCCAGTCGATATCAATGGAATCACGCCGCGCCTGATCAAGTGCGTGTCGGGCACGTTCAAGATCGCTGGCCCGGACCTGGACCGGGGTACCCCACCCGAAGGTGTGGTGTCCCAGTGGAAAGCCAAGCCCGCCCTGGACCGTTCCGAAGGCACGTGCTTCGATTCCAGCGTCTTCCAGAACGACAACAACGGCATTCGCCGCGAACTCGCTTGTTGCGACCAGGAGCGTCTCCAGGCGATCGGCGTCTTCGTGGTGTTCAAGCATGGGCAGCCTTTCAGTTCCCCTCCAGGTATGGATCGAGAGATCCCGGAATCGAGGGGTCTGCCGTGCCATGAGGCCCTTGCAGGATCCAGCCCGAGATTTCTTCGATTGTCACCTTGGTTCGCCATCCTGGTTCCACCCCCTCGACAAGTCGAGGGGCGTGAACAAGTTCTGCTTCCACGCCATTTTCATCGATCGACACGATGCTCAGCCAGAGGTGTTCCCTGATTTCATCCTCCGAATCAACCTGTTCAAATGGCACTTGAACCAGACATGTGTGCTCGACCCCATTCTCGAGGAGTTGACTGCAGCACCGCACGAGATCATCCCAGCCAGCCTGTGCGCGAAGCGTATCCTGCCGGGTTCTCCGCTGTGTATGAAACAGGGCCAGTTCACCAGTCGACAGTGCCTCCAGGACTTCTGAAGGATGTGTTCCTCCGTCCTGCCCGGGATCAAGAATGACAGCGGCAAGGGGAGGATCATCACCTTCAGTGTCACGACTTGCATTCGAGCCAGGTATGGAATCGGGGAGACTGCTTATCACGTCATTGACCGGCTGAAAGCAGATCAGCATGCCTGGTCCGATTTCCATGGGTGTGCCCGCATCCGGCAGGTCGACCTCCAGGGACATTGCTGCAAGGTTTCCGACCAGGTCCACGGCCTCGGCAGTACGCGTGGCTGGTACGCCGATGCATTCCAGTTCAGCCCTTCCACATCGGACAAGGCCGGTTGTCCGGATCCAGCGGCCGGACTCGGGTGATGATTCAGATTCGATGACATCGATGCGCCAGAGAACATCCTCCGGCGGTTCAAACTCATCTCCCATGAAGACATCATCGATCCATGTCCGTTCAAGCCAGTGCCCGCTGCCGGGATCGAGCATTGCCGGGGTCGGGCCCATGCAGGCGGAGGCGAGGCGAACAAGGTTGATGTAACTCGTGAGGGGGTCTTTCTCGGAGAGATGAACCTGGAAGGCGGCAAGCCATTCGTATCCCTCTCCGACAACCTGTTCAAAGTGACTCGCAAGGTCACCAGCCGGCTCGCACCAGAGTGTCAAGGGGCCGCCCAGTCCCTCCACGTTGCAGCCACAGAACCAGTTCATTTTCGGATCTGGAGGATCGCCGCTGCGTACATCGAGGTCCTGGCCCGTGTAGTCGGCAAGTGCCTGGAGAATCATCTCCATGTCCGGGGGGTCGACTCCCTGCATGGGAAGCAGGAGCAATGTGGCAACAGGGGAATCCTGTTTCCAGGGAGCCGCCATCTTCGTACTGTCCGAGGAGTTGCTCACGGATTCACCCCGGAATGATGTTGATGATTCGGCCGGGAACGACAATGACCTTCAGAATCTCTGCATCACCAAGCAGGTCGACGATTCGTTCATCCGACAGGGCTGTTGTCCGCAGGGTGTCTTCGTCTGCATCAGCAGCCACCATGATCTTGCTGCGAATCCGCCCCTTGATCTGCACCGGCATCTCGATCATCTGTTCCCTGAGCAGTTCGACATCATGGGTTGGCCATGTTGCGTGCCCGATCGTCGTCTCATGCCCCAATTTGTGCCAGAGTTCCTCTGCAACATGAGGCGCAAAGGGAGACAGGATTCTCGACAGCCGGTCGAGTTGGTCCTTCGTGACACCACCATGACCTGTTGCCGTATTGGTGAACTCGATCAATGCAGCAATCGCCGTATTGAATGCCAGCCGTTCAATGTCTTCTCCGACCTTCAGTATGGTCCTGTGAAGGGCCTGTTCCACGGCCTCATCGACTTCATCTGCAAGCTGCAACTCCCCCGTATCCTCGTTCACTGCAAGACGCCATGTTCGCTGAAGGAAACGATGGACTCCAACGATGTCACGTGGATTCCAGGGTTTGCTTGCTTCAAGTGGACCCAGGTACATCTCGTAGAGACGACAGGTGTCAGCTCCATATTCGGCAACGACGTCGTCTGGATTCACGACATTCTTGAGTGACTTGCTCATCTTCGCCGTTACCCGTTGAACGGCCTCGCCGGTCGCCTTCTCGATCCACTGTTCCTCGCCAACCTCTTCGACCTCGTCAACAGGCACGAGGGTCGTGTCGGGTCGCTGGTACGCGAATGAGGTCAGGATGCCCTGGTGAAACAGTTTCGAAAAAGGTTCCGATGAGGATACAAGTCCCAGGTCGAACAGGAGCTTGTGCCAGAACCGGGCATAGAGCAGATGCAGTACGGCGTGCTCTGCGCCGCCGATGTAGAGGTCTACTCCACCGGGCCCATCCTCTTGAGGGCCGAGCCAGTAGGACTCGGCTTCACTGGACACGAATCGATCAGTGTTGTGTGGATCGCAATACCGAATGTAATACCAGCAGGAACCAGCCCAGCCGGGCATCGTGTTGACTTCACGTCGGACAGGAGCTGCTGAATCGAGTTCGTCTGAAGGGACGCCTGCTTCACCGGCAGTCGTTTCAAGCCATTGAACCGCCTTGGACAGGAGGGGACTCGGCTCACTCGATTCGACAGGTTCGTAATCCGCGAGGGGAGGAAGTTCTACAGGCAGTGATCCGTCCTCGATTCCATGGTGATGCCCCTGCTCATCGAAGACGACGGGGAATGGCTCTCCCCAGTATCGCTGTCTCGAGAAGAGCCAGTCACGCAGTCTGAAGTTGACCTTTCCACGGCCAATGCCATGTTCTTCAAGCCATGCGATGACACCCGCCTTGGCTTCCGCCGTATGCATTCCGTCAAGCGACAGGAGATCACTGGAGGAGTTCACGTTGATTCCTTCGCCGTGGTAACACTCGGTCTCTGTTTCGGGCGACGGGCGCACGACTTCAATGATCGGCAGTCCGAATTCGAGTGCAAAGGCGTGGTCACGATCATCGTGCCCCGGAACCGACATGATTGCGCCGTGTCCATACTCCATGAGTACATAGTCAGAGATCCAAATCTGGAGTTCCTCACCGTTGAGGGGGTGCAAGGCATGGATGCCGCTGAATACTCCAGTCTTCACTCCAGAATCCGAACGGCGATCAAGATCCGAACGATCCTTGGAAGTCGACACGTAGGCCTCGATGGCGTGGATGTCTACTCCCTCCGGTGGATTCTTCATCAATCGGTCGACGAGGGGATGTTCGGGAGCGACCACCATGAAGGTTGCGCCGAAGAGGGTGTCTGGACGAGTCGTGTAGACGACCAGGGAGTCTTCAAAGGGTTCTTCAAGTCTGAAATGAATCTCCGCACCCTCGCTTCGCCCGATCCATTCAGTCTGTTGCCGTTTCGTGGATTCGGGCCAGTCAAGTAGTCCGAGGTCCTTGAGGAGGCGATCGGCAAAGGAGGTGATCCGGTACATCCACTGTCGCAATGGTCGCCTGTGGACGGGATGTCCACCCCGTTCACTTCGACCATCAATGACTTCCTCGTTGGCTAGAACGGTTCCCAGTTTCGGGCACCAGTTCACGGTCTGTTCGGAGAGATAGGCCAGCCGCCGATGCTCGATGGCCGTTCGCTGCTCGACATGGTCGAGATCGTCCCAGGATCTCTGGCCCTCCCGGGCAGGGGCCTCGATGATTTCCAGGTCGTCTGTCACCGAATAATCACCGCGTTCAAGCAACTCGACAAGTTCTCGAACCGGTCTGGCCCGGTCTTCATGATGGTCATACCAGGATCGGTACGCCTGCAGCCAGATCCACTGGGTCCACTTGTAGTAGTCCGGATCGATTGTTGCGAACTCACGAGACCAGTCGCAGGACAATCCGAATCGCTTGAGCTGGCTCCGGAATGTATTGATGGCATTCCGTGTCGTCTCTTCCGGATGAACGCCTGTCTCGATCGCATATTGTTCTGCAGGGAGCCCAAAGGCATCCCAGCCCATGGGGTGGAGGACGTTCCGACCCTTCATCCTGTAATAGCGGGCAACGATGTCATTCGGGATGTAATTGGTCAGGTGGCCAATATGAAGCCCGGCTCCCGACGGATATGGAAACATGCCCATGCAGAAGAAGCGGGGCTTGGTGGCATCGAAGTCATCATCACCTGGATTGGGTGTTCGGAAGACGTCCTGTTCGCTCCACCAGCTCTGCCATCGCGATTCGATCGCTTTCGAGAGAACTGCACCGTATCGGAAGGGGGCCTTCGCCGCGGAGACGACTTCCGGCTGGTCTGGCTGGTCCGATGGCGTGGTACTCGACATGGCGAGGTTGTCCATGAAAGGTGGCGGGGTGGAGTCTACAACGACAGCGTCCCGTCCGTCCTACTTCACAGGCTGTCGCTTCGCCTTGAGTTTGGCGAGGTGTGCCATCGTCTCACCTGCAAGGTAGAAGGAGCCCGTTACGCAGATGAGGTCTTCCCTGCTGACTGCCCTGGCAGCAATTTCAAGGGCTTCTTCGATCCCGGAGGCAACCTGGCAGGACTTGCCACGCTGTTCCATGAATATCCGGTTCAGCTCATGTGGATCCATGGCCCTTGGCTGCCCCTTGGCGGCGGTGAAGATGATCTTGTCACCGCCTATGGCCAGGTTGTCCAGCATCGTCGCGACGTCCTTGTCTTCACAACAGCCGAAGATGCAGACCATTGAATCGTAGGGAACATGTGAGCCGACGCTCCGCATGAGAGTCGTAAGCGAGATCGGGTTGTGGGCACCATCGACAATGATGCGAGGTTGATTCCAGACCAGTTGCATTCGACCTGAAATGCGGGTCTCGGCAAGCCCCCGGTAGATTCCACCGTCATCTATGTCAGTCTCGGTCTTCTTGAGATGGCTGACGGCAGAGAGTGCCGCTGCACAATTCGACGCCTGGTGTTCCCCGGGGAGTGGGACTGGCAGATGCATGAACTGGCTTGTTTCAGAGATGACACAGACTCGCGTGTGTGCGCCAAGATCATCGGACATCCCGATGCGGTTGCTGAACTCGATATCTTCCCCGATGACATAGAGCGGGCAGTCGATCTTCTCCGCATGTTCCCGAAGTACAGCAGTGACCGCTGGGATTTGAGGTACCGAGTAGCAGGGTACACCTGGTTTCATGATCCCGGCCTTCTCGGCAGCGATGGCTTCAACCGTCGATCCGAGAATGTGCATGTGGTCCAGGTCGATTGTCGTAATCACGGTCAGTTCGGGAGTAATGACATTCGTCGAGTCAAGCCGACCTCCAAGTCCCACCTCCATGAGAGCCATGTCAACCGCCTGATCCGCGAAGTACTTCAATGCTGCAGCTGTAAGCAGTTCGAAGTAGGTGGCATTTCGATCCGCCTGGTCGGCTGCCTGGATGACTTCACGCATGAGAGACGTGAAGGCTGATTGTCCGATCGGCTCGTTGTTGATCGCTAATCGTTCCGTGACTTCAACGAGGTGGGGGGAGGTATATGCTCCAACCGTGTATCCACAGTGTTGAAGCATGTTCGAGATCATGCTGCAGGTTGAACCTTTGCCTACGGTTCCAGCAACATGAATGCAACGAATGTTGTCCTGGGGATTTCCCAGTTTCTTGAGCAGTTTTCGCATTCGATCCAGCTTGAAGGTCTTCTCGTCGTACTTGACAACGCGAAGCCGTTCGTAATTCGTACGATCAAGCAGGTGCCGGACCACCGTGGAATAGGTTCTGGGGAGCGTGGTCGATTTTGACGGGCTCTTTCCAGGTGCCTTTTTCCCCGCTTTAGGGGCGCCAGCACCGCCGGTAGTCTTCTTTTTACGGGTGGTTGCCATGGGGCGGCCATTGTAGCAAAAAGGGGCCTCCGTTTCAAATAAACAACTGTAAGCACTTGTATTGCAGTAAGTTACATCATATTCGGCATATGCCTTCAAGGGCGATCCAATGGGTAGATATCTCTTTCAGGGTCAAATCTCCTGCTGCTGAGTACACTCCGGCACGTGCCCGAAGATCTTCCCGCCCTTGAGCCAGATCGACCGGATTCCGCCGTGGAGCAGCGGGTCGAGGGCCTGATTGCGCACACCATTGATGCACCAGTTCTTGCAGAAATGGTGGAGCGGCAGGCTCCTCCGGACGCAGCCAATACGCTTGAGCGTCTTGATGAAGACGATGCGGTAGGTGTTCTTGCGGTCATGAATCACCAGGCCGCAGCCGATGCGTTGGTCGAGATGGAGCCTCACCTGGCGGCGATCATTCTCGAGGATCTCATCAATGCATCACGTGCAGGCGATCTGGCGAACATGATCGGCCATCTTGCGCCCGATGATGCGGTCGGTCTCCTGAGGCGGTTGGATCCAGACAAGAGAGAGCCGATCTTCAGCGCTCTTGCTCACGAGATGGCCATTTCACTTCGTGACCTGATCGGGTACGAACCCGATACGGCAGCGGGCATCATGACGACTCGCTACGTTGCACTTCCAGCCGATGGAACCATCGGAGAAGCGACAAGTGTTGTCCGGTCCTCGGAAATCCATGAGGATCTCCAGTACCTGCCTGTCGTCGATGAAGGTGGATGCCTTGTCGGACTTGTCGCAATGCGAGACCTGCTTGTTCATCCTGATTCCCTGGAACTCTGCGAGGTTACGGGTCGATCAGTCAAGGCGGTTCGAGCCGATGTGGATGATGAAGATGTTGCGCGCGAATTCCGACGTCATGACTACACGATGATGCCCGTCATCGACGGTGACGACAGGCTCCTCGGGGTCGTAACCGTCGACGATGTACTCGACCTGATCCAGAGTGAACAGACTGAGGATGTCCAGCGGTCGGTAGGTGCCGGAGCCGGGGAGTCCGTCTATTCCGCCCTCCCGGAGAAGATCCGTGGCCGACTTCCATGGCTGTTCATCAGCAGCCTGCTGATGGTTCCCGCCTCGATCGTCGTTCTGCAGTTCGATGGTTTGATCGAGCAGGTTGCATTCCTGGCTGTTCTCATGCCGATGGTTGCAGCGCTTGCCGGGAATGCGGGCCACCAGTCGTTGGCGGTTACCTTGCGCGGCCTTGCCCTTGACGAGGTCCATGGCGAGCGAATCGGATCACTTCTCCTGAGGGAGGTATGTACTGGACTCCTTTCAGGGGCATTGATCGGAATGCTGTTGTTTGGAATCGTGTTTCTCCTCTCGCTGGTAGTTGAAGGCGCATCCTGGTGGGTTGGGCTGGTCATGGCGATCGCACTGGTCTTCTCGATGGGGATTGGGTCATTGACCGGAACAGCTGTCCCGCTCATCCTGAGGCGGATTGGAGCAGACCCGGCACAAGGTTCGTGCATTGTCCTGATCATGATCACGGATGCCGTGGCATTCAGCCTGCTTCTGGGGCTGGCCTGGCTTGGATACGCATGGATTTCTCCCTGAGGCCACACCGTCTACACTGCGTGCATGGACCAGGATCTTGAACGCATCCTGATTGATCGAACGGCCATTGCCGGACGAATCGCAGAGATCGGCCGTGACATCGTCTCCGACCTTGGAGAGGATTGTGAATCCGATGGAATTGTCCTCGTGCCGATCATGACCGGCAGCATCACCTTCATTGCCGACCTGATGCGGCAGCTTCCACTGCGGGTCCGTATCGGTCTCATTACGGCCTCCAGTTACAGGGGAACTGCCGTTGAATCCAGTGGGGAAGTGCTCCTGGAGGGAGAACATCTCCCCGAATCGCTTGAGGGCCGACATGTGCTCATTGTCGATGACATCCTCGATTCAGGCGGGACCATACGACGTGTCCGCGAGGAAATCGAGTCACGGAAGCCCAAGTCGGTCAGAACCTGCGTGCTCCTGAGAAAGAAGATCGAATCAGCGATGGAGACACCATGTGACTACGTCGGCTTCGACATCGAGAATGAGTTTGTTGTCGGATACGGTCTTGATTTTGATGACTACTACAGGAACCTGCCTGACATCGGGGTCCTGAAGCCCGAGATCATCGAAATGCACCAGTCCATCGCAGAATAGACCCCGCTTGCCTGGAGAGATTCAGGCCGGGCTCGTGATTGTCTCAAGCACCTGCTGCATGATGCGCCTCGTCGTCGTCGTATCGCCATCGTGCAAGGCGGTCTTGCTGATGATTCGATGGGCACAGACGGAAAGTACATTCGAGACGATGTCTTCGGGCACGCAGTAGTCGCGATCGTCAAGTAGCGCGGTTCCGCGCGCAGCCTGTGCAAGTGCGATCGAGCCTCGTGGACTGACACCGACGAGCAGATCATCATGATCCCGTGTTGCCGTGGCCAACTGCAATATGTACTCGACCAGTGACTCGTCGAGTTTCACCTCGTCGGTTCTTGCCTGGAGGTCAATGACCGCCTGGGAATCGATGACCGGCTGAAGGGAACGCAACGTCGTTCTTGCAGGCTGCTGGTTGATGATTCGAGTTTCATCACCCGGGGCCGGGTAGCCGAGCCCGAATCGCATCAGGAATCGGTCAAGCTGATTTTCGGGCAGCGTGTATGTTCCCTCGAACTCGTAGGGATTCTGTGTTGCGATCACCATGAACGGCTGGGGCAACTGGTGTGTTGTGCCATCAATCGAGACGGTTTCTTCGTTCATGGCCTCGAGAAGTGCCGATTGGGTTCTTGGCGTGGTCCGGTTGATTTCATCTGCAACAACGATGTTGTTGAAGATCGGCCCGGGTTTGAACTGGAACTCCTGGGTTTCACGGTCGTAGACCGTCACTCCGGTTATGTCGGAAGGCAACAGGTCGGGGGTGCATTGGATGCGGGCGAAGTCACCCTCAAGCGATCGGGCAAGAGCACTTGCCAGGACGGTCTTGCCTGTCCCCGGCACATCCTCGATGAGGATATGACCTCGTGCAAGAAGACAGACAAGCAGTCGATCTACTGCTGTTGAATTCCCCATGTACACCGAAGTGATATTCTGACGCAGATGCTGAAGTGTCTTGTTCGTCATGATGCTTGACCCGGAGTTCTTCCTGCAATCGAGGGAGCGAGTCTAGCACACCGGGCAGACGGCTATGGAAGGTCCTCTCATGCTGGTTGCCACAACTTGAATCCTGATTCCCCAAACCCGTTCCTGCAGGGCATTGACGGCCCGGAGCCACTCTCCGGCCGCACGGTGGTTTCCCATGTTCCCTGTGCAGGATGTGCGTACGAACTTCGCGGACTCCATGCCGACAGCTCGTGTCCGGAGTGTGGCCGGTTGGTGCGTGAATCATTGGCGAGGTGGATTGATCCCGAGGTTCACCGTCATCCAACCATTGCGAATCCGCGGATGGTGGCGATTGGTCTTCAGTGGTTCACCCTCATGCTGTGCCTTTCGTTTCTCAGTTGGGTGGTGGGCATGGCCTTGTCACACGCGCCTTTCAGTTGGTTTGACATTCCGTCAACACCCCCGTGTCCCTCGTGCTGGCCGGGTTGGGTTCGCGACACCGTCCAGATCGGGAACTGGATTCTCCTGGCTTCGATCGTGCTGGCAGTTCTGTCGATTCCTGTACTTGCCGCCTTGGCGCCATTGCGTCGATCTCAGCGACGGAAGCAGGCATGGCGCATCATCGCCATGCTTGGCACGGGGTTGATTCTCTGGGCCTGTGCAATGATTCTCCAGTTGTACATTGAACCCGGCTATTCGCTGGTCGATCTTGCACGGGAAGCGTCTGATCTGGGCCAAGGTGGTCATTGGTCGACGCGTGATGTGATCCTTACCTGTTCTCCACTGCCGGGAGGATGGCTTCTCCTGCTGGGCATCCGCTCTCTCATGTCGGAACTTGGGCATCGAAGCAGAACGTTCAGGACTTCAACCACCAAACGTCAATACGTGCTTGATGTTGTGTGGGCAACGTTCTTCTGGGCTTCCGGGACACTGCTTCAGTACGTGGGTGGTGGTCTTGGGATTCCGTTGCCTGTGACATTCGGGATGATCCTGAGACTTATTTCAGGGGCCTTCATTACCGTAGGGGTCCTCTATCTCGTGATGAACCTGACCTGGATTGCCAAGGCCATGGGGGCGCCTCCACCGAGGCTTCGATCACTCCTGAGCGAGGCTTCCGACTCCCAATAGTCCTTCGTGAGCCTGCCAGTTCGGCAGGAAACGAGTACCAGTCGACTCCTGGTTGTCATGGGCAGGCTTGTTGCATACCTGGAATTCGCCCCTGGGACCCCCTTGGAGAGGGGCGGGGGTGATTGAAGTGCATGTTCAGGCTGGCGCGGGGTTTGATCTCCTTCAGGAGAGCGTGGATGGTGCGCTGTTCATGCTCGTGGTGGCTCCAGGCCCTGCAGATCGCCGGGATCGAGCCTTGGGAAGAATGAGAAGTCCAAAGCAACGCAGGGAGTTCAATCATGGCCGTCAAGGACCTTGCCTTCGACAGGGAAGCCCGTACGTCCCTCCTCAGTGGGGTTGAAAAACTGGCTTCAGCCGTGAAGTCAACACTCGGTCCCCGAGGTCGCAACGCCGTCCTCGACAAGAGTTGGGGTGGCCCGACCGTTACAAAGGACGGAGTCACTGTCGCCGAGGAGATCGAACTCAGGGACTCGTTTGAGAACATGGGTGCCCGCCTCGTTCGTGAAGCTGCTTCGAAGACCAGCGACAAGGCCGGGGACGGTACGACGACCGCGACCGTGCTTGCCGAAGCGTTGTTTCGCAATGGGCTGAAGTACATTGCGGCAGGCGTTGATGCCAATGCTCTTGTTCGAGGCATGCGAGAAGCGACTACTTCTGTTGTTGCGAACATCGAGAAACTTGCTCGACCTGTAGAAGACAAGATTGAATCGGTGGCAACCATCTCGGCGAACAATGATCCAGCCATCGGAGCCATCATGGCCGATGCATTTTCGAAGGTGGGCAAGGACGGTGTGATCACCGTCGAGGAAGGCAAGGGACTGGAGACCGATGTCGAGGTTGTCGAGGGGATGCAGTTTGATCGCGGGTATCTCAGCCCGAACTTCGTCACGAATGCCGAGACGATGACCGTTGAACTTGAGAAGCCCTTCATCTTCATCCATGAGGAGAAGATGGACTCGGTCAAGCAACTGCTCCCCGTCCTGGAGAAGATCGTTGAATCGAAGAAGCCACTGCTGATCATCGCCGAGGATGTGACCAGCGAGGCACTTTCGACGCTTGTCATCAACAAGCTTCGAGGAGTTGCCCAGGTCTGTGCCGTCAAGGCTCCCGGCTATGGAGATCGGCGGAAGGCGATGCTCGAAGACCTCGCTGTCCTTGCCGGTGGCGAAGCATTCATGAAGGATCTTGCCATTGAGCCGGATTCCATCACCCTGGCCCAACTTGGCCGAGCGAAGAAGATCATGATTACCTCGGACGAATGCACGATTGTGGAAGGTGCAGGTTCGACCGAGAGCATCCAATCAAGAATCACGCAGATTCGAAGCGAGATTGAACGAAGTGATTCCGACTACGACCGCGAAAAGCTCCAGGAGCGACTGGCGAAGCTCACTGGAGGCGTTGCCCAGATCAATGTCGGGGCAGGCAGCGAAGCTGAACTGAAGGAAAAGAAGGCTCGTGTCGAAGATGCCCTTCATTCAACCCGGGCCGCTGTCGAGGAAGGTGTCGTTCCAGGCGGAGGCGTCAGTTACATCCGCTCCCTGGGAGTACTTGAAAAACTCAGAAAGAAGCTGAAGAACGATTCAGCGTTCGGGGTTGACGCGGTCGCGGAAGCACTCGTCGTTCCCCTTCGCACGATTGCCGACAATGCAGGCGAGAAGGGTACGGTTGTCGTTGCCAAGGTCCTGGAAGGTGAAGAAGCCTTCGGCTTCAACGCACTGACTCGTACCTACGGCGATCTCTTCGCCGACGGTGTCCTGACGCCCGCCAAGGTCGATCGCTCTGCTCTGGAAAATGCAATGTCGATTGCCGGCCTCCTTCTTGCAACGGACTGCATCGTCACCGAGGCCCCCGTCGAGGATGACGGGGATGCTCATGATCATGACCACCATGGTGGAGGCATGGATCCAATGGGCGGCATGGGTGGCATGGGCGGCATGGGTGGCATGGGTGGCATGGGCGGCATGGGAATGCCCGGAATGGGATTCTGACGCTGTTGAGCCTGGAGTACATGAACCATACGGAGTCAATGGCTCCATCAAACGGAGAAGAAGAACAATGGAAGTCAAACCTCTTGAAGATCGCATCCTCATTCGCCCGCTCGAGGCGGATGACAAGACGGAATCCGGCATCTTTCTCCCCGAATCAGCCAAGGAAAAGCCCATGCGTGGCACCGTGGTTGCAATGGGGCCTGGAAGGTTGCTTGACAACGGAGAGCGTGTCTCCCCCTCGGTGAAGAGCGGGGATGTCGTGGTCTACAGCAAGTATGCAGGGACGGAAGTGGAGATCAAGAACGAGAACCACCTGATCATCCGCGAGAGTGAGCTACTCGGCGTCATTGAATAACACGCGTGTATCCATGATCACGGAACATCGCACAAGAAAACAGGGAAGAGTGACATGACAACCAAGCAGATGAAGTTCGATAACGAAGCCCGCCAGGAGTTCATGGAAGGCGTCGACAAGATGACACGAGCCGTCGCGGTCACGATGGGACCCAGCGGAAGGAATGTCGTCGTTTCGAAATCCTACGGTGGCCCGACTGTCACGAAGGATGGTGTTTCGGTGTCCCGCGAAATCGAGTTGCCACAGCCCTTCCAGAACATGGGGGCCCAGATGGTCCACCAGGTGGCGAAGAAGACAGCTGACATTGCCGGTGACGGGACGACGACGGCCACGGTCCTTGCCAATGGGATCTTCAAGGCCGGCCTTCGACACATCAGCGCCGGAGCCAACGCCGTGGCAGTTCAGCGTGGCGTGACATCCGCGGCTGAAGTCGCATGCAGCCACTTCGAATCGATGACGAAGAAGTGCAAGGGGTCCGACGATCTTCGCAAGATCGCGACCGTCTCCTCGAACCACGATTCCGAGATCGGCGAACTCATCTCGCAGGCCCTCGATACGGTTGGAGCGGACGGAGTCGTCGAGATCGAGGAAGGGAAGACAGCCGATACAACAGTCGAATACGTGGAAGGGATGGCCTTCGACAAGGGGTATCTCAGCCCCTATTTCATGACGGATCCAAAGTCTGCCGAGTGTGTTCTCGAGGATCCCTGCATTCTCATCCACGAAAAGAAGATATCGAGTCTCGGGGATCTGCTTCCGCTTCTCAACAAGACCGCGGCTACCAGCCGCCCACTGCTGATCATTGCGGAAGATGTCGAGAACGAGGCGCTGGCGGCACTTGTCGTGAACAGGCTGCGAGGTGTTCTCAACGTCTGCGCTGTCAAGGCACCCGGGTTCGGTGAACGTCGCAAGGCCATGCTTGGTGACATTGCTGCAACGACAGGCGGCCAGTTCTTCTCCGAAGATCTCGGCCAGAACCTGGAGGAGGTTGAACTTGAAGCACTTGGTTCCGCCAAGCGGGTCGTCATCAACAAGGATGGCACCACGATCGTGCGTGGGGGAGGCTCCAAGAAGGACATGGACTCCCGGATTGCACAGATCAGGGCACAAGTCGAGCGGTCAACCAGTGACTATGATCGCGAGAAGCTCCAGGAACGGCTTGCGAAACTCACCAGTGGCGTCGCCGTCATCAGTGTCGGTGGATCGACCGAGGTCGAGATGAAGGAACGCAAGGACCGGGTTGATGACGCACTTTCTGCGAGCAGGGCAGCTGCAAGTGACGGGTACGTTCCAGGTGGAGGTGTTGCATATCTTCGGGCCAGGGACGCCGTGCTCAAGGCTGGCAAGGACATCGATGGAGATGAGGGTCTCGGGTACGAGATTCTCGCTGATGCTCTCGAGTCTCCATGCTGGCACATTGCGTCCAATGCCGGTGAAGATGGGGACGTCGTTGTCGAGAAGATCCGGGAAGGGAAGGGGTCATTCGGTTTCAATGCGGGTTCTGGCGAGTACTGCGACCTTGTGAAGGAGGGGATCATCGATCCGACACTGGTTGTCCGTACGGCGCTTCGAAATGCCGCATCCGTGGCAGGGCTCATGCTTACGACGAATGTCGCTATCACGGATCTTCAGGATGACGTGGATCCAATTCGGAACGCCATCGTCTGATCATGCTCAGCATGAGGGCTTGAGGACAATGCACCATGCCGACGACGCGATGCTACTACGAGATCCTGAACGTTGAACGTGCGGCGTCGGGGGATGAGATAAAGCGTGCGTATCGCCGCATGGCCATGAAGCATCACCCGGACAGGAATCCGGATGATCCTTCAGCCGAAACCGCATTCAAGGAAGCTGCCGAAGCCTACGAAGTGCTTTCAGATGAAGAACGTCGACGTACCTATGACCAGTTTGGTCGAGACGGACTTCGATCACGGCCCGGGCATGATTTCCGGTCGATGAATCCAGAGGACATCTTCTCGATGTTCGATGACATCTTTGGTGGAGCCTTCGGAGGCCGACGTTCCGCCGGTGGAGGAAGAGCCCGTACCCGGGGCTTTGATCTTGAGACGGAAGTCGAGTTGACCATCGAGGAAGTTCTGACCGGGGCAACACGTGAAGTGGCGTTTACCCGCCTGGATGTCTGTGAAACATGCAGCGGGAATGGAGCCAAGCCGGGTACGGAACCTGAACGATGCTCGCGTTGTGAGGGTTCAGGGCAGGTGACACAGGCCGGCCTGGGAGGCATGTTCCGAATGGTGACCGCCTGTCCCGAATGCCAGGGACGTGGCTCAGTAGTTCTTGATCGCTGTGATGACTGCAAGGGTGCGGGCCGTATTCCTGTGGACCGTCGCATTGAAGTGAAGATTCCAGCTGGAATACACGATGGCCAGGCGGTCCGAATAGCAGGCGAAGGCGAGCCGCCTCCGCAGGAATCCGATCCTGCTGGATCGGGCACCCGGGGCGACCTGCACGTAGTCACACGGGTTGGGCAACATGAACAATTCGAACGCGATGGAAATCACCTGCTCCTTGTTCTCCCCACGGTCTTTACTCAACTGGCCCTGGGTTCGACCGTCGAGGTGCCGGGTATCGGTGAAGGCGAGGTGCATTCACTGGAACTGCCACCAGGGACGCAGCATGGAGCACTCTTCAGGATTTCCGGTGGTGGGTTGCCTGACCTTCGAACCAACTCCCGAGGCGACCTCGTCTCGATCATACATCTGGTCGTTCCGAAGAAACTCGATGCCGAGCAGCGTGAACTCCTGGAAGAGTACGCCAAGAGGGAAGATCTCGACTTGGACGATTCCGGTCCCTCGTTGTGGAATCGCATCAAGGATGCAGTGACAGGTCGTGGCTGAGCAAGGAAGAGATGACAATGATGACTGACCCGAAGACCAACCCGGATACGGACAGCGAGCCGTTGGATGAACAGGTTCTCACCGATGAGGTTGTTGAACAAGTGTCTGGAATCGACAAGACGGTTGATGCGACCGGGAACGACACTGAGGCGATGGCGCCTGCCGACATCGAGTCACACCTGGCTTCTGACGCATGTGATGAAGATTCACGTCGCTGCATTGAACAGTTGATGCAGGAAGTCATCGAGGCCAGTGAATCGAGGCAGCGTGCGCTTGCAGATTTCAAGAACTTCCAGAGGCGTTCCACCGAGCATGAACAGCGGATGACCCGAATCGCCTCTGCCGAAGCGTATCGGTCCGTTCTTCCCGTGCTCGACCAGTTGCGACTTGCACTTGACCAGGATTCGACTGGGGCCAGTGGAGAGCAGATTCTCGCGGGCGTCCGCATTGCCGGAGATGAACTAGAAAAAGTCCTCTCTGATCATGGAATCGACAGGATCGAACCTCAGTCGGGGGATGAGTTCGATCCGATCCATCATGAAGCGATGATGAATGTCGAATCGACAGGGGTCGACTCCGGGAGGATCGTCGAAGTACTGCAGGCTGGTTTCGTGTTCGGGGAGCATGTACTTCGTCCAGCCAAGGTCACGATAGCGACCTGACCGATCATGCCTACCTACGACTACGTCTGTAAATCCTGCGAGCATCGCTTCGAGCTCTTCCAGCAGATGTCTGCGCCGCATGAACGGACATGCCCAGAATGCGGCAAGAACACATTGAAGAGACTCGTGGGCTCGGGCGCCGGGATCCTGTTCAAGGGAACGGGTTTCTACGAGACCGATTATCGAAGTGATTCCTATCGGAAAGGGGCCGAGTCGGAAAAGAAGTCGAAGGATTCGGACTCATCTTCCTCCTCTGGAACATCCGATGCACCCAAACCAGGGAAGAGTGAATCTTCCGGAAACGCCTCGTCGTCGAGCAGCGATTCTTCCGAATAGGAATCGCCATTGAAGGAATGGAATGCCCGCAGCACTCGTTGAAAAGATAATCAGGGAAGTTGCCTCTTCGAGTGATTCTCCGCCATCGAAGAAGGAACTTGGAAAACGCCTCAGGCTGGATCCTTCGGAGAGAGATCGGCTTGAAGTGGCGTTGGATCAACTCGTCAGTGAGTCGAGGGTGGTCATAGGCCACGATGGACGGATCAGTCTTCCTCCGATGAAAGATGAGATCGTGGGCATCTTCCGCATGACTCGGAGGGGCTTCGGATTCGTCATTCCAGATACGCCGGCCAGGGAAGGCGATCTCTACATACCCGTGGAAAACACTGGTGGTGCGCTCGGGGGGGATCGGGTACGGGCATCCATCACGGGCCGTCGCCGCCACCGTGGTCGAAATCAACAACCCCAGGGTCGGATTGATGAGGTCACCAGGCGAGCGAATACGGTCTTTGCCGGACGCCTTGTAAAGAAGCGAGGCAACTGGATGATCGAACCCGACGGCAGAAACCTGTACGGCGATGTGCTCGTACATGATCCGCATGCACGGGGTGCGGGAGATGGTTCCAAGGTCGTCTTCGAACTTACCAGCTGGCCCGAAGGAGATTATCTGGCCGAGGCCGTCATCACGAAGGTGCTTGGCGTCGCCGGTGAGCCCGATGTCGAGACCGAGGCCGTGATTATTGCAAGCGGTTTCCAGACCGAGTTCGCCGAGGCCGCGATCGAGGAGGCCAGGACTGCAACAGCCTCCTTCAAGCCGGGTGACACATGGGATCCGGCGGACCGTGAATCCCTGCTCGACGAGTTCATCTTCACGATCGACCCGCCTGATGCAAGGGACTTCGATGATGCAATCTCGGTGGAGTACCACGAAAAGGAAAACGAGTGGACGCTTGGAGTCCATATCGCTGACGTTGCTCGTTTCGTGCCGGGGGGAGGTCCACTTGATACGGAGGCCATCGCCCGGGGCAACAGTGTCTACCTGCCTCGCCATGTGATCCCGATGCTTCCCGAGATCCTCAGCAATGGAGTCTGTTCTCTCCAGGAGGGAGTGTCTCGTTTCACGATGTCGGCATTCATCAGGTATGACGCGAAGGGCAATGTGATCGGCCAGCGATTTGCACGAACCGTGATTCGATCAAGGAAAAGGTTGACGTACCTCGAAGCCCAGTCCCTCATTGACGGTGAACTCGAGCAGGCTGCGTCCCATTCAAGGAGCGAGCCTGTCTACGATGATGAGCTTGTCGAGGCGCTCGGAAGAGCGGATACGCTTGCACGAATCCTTCGCAAGCGAAGGCATCGAGACGGGATGATCGTCCTTGAGCTTCCCGAATCCGAACTCGTATTCAATGAAGAAGGAGACGTGGTTGATGTCCGGCCCGAAGACGGGGCATTCACCCACACGCTCATCGAGATGTTCATGGTCGAAGCGAACGAGGCTGTTGCCAGGCTTTTCGATGACCTGAACCTCCCGATCCTTCGGCGGATTCACCCGGAGCCGAGTTTCGATGATCTTGAGGCGGTTCGTTCCATGGTCAGTGGCCAGGGAGTGAAGATTCCGGATCACCCGACCCATCGCGATCTGCAGCGGATACTTGATGCGACCCGCGACACCGATGCCGCTCGATCGGTGCACTTTGCAATCCTCCGTTCCCTGACGAAGGCGACATACAGTCCAGCTCCGGTTGGTCATTACGCGCTCGCTTCAGACCAGTACGTGCATTTCACGAGTCCGATTCGACGTTACCCGGACCTGACGGTTCACCGATCACTCGATGCGTGGCTCGATGCAACCGAAAATGGACGAACGATTGGCGGAGGAAGGAAGAGGAAGTCGCTCATCGACCATCTTTGCCATGACGAACGTGTTCTGGACGAATCGCTCCTGACGACGATCGGTGTGCAGTGCTCGATGACGGAAGAGCGGGCAACTGCCGCAGAACGGGACCTGAGGCAATACTTTGCACTCCGGTATCTCGAAGAGCATCATCTTGGTGATGAACTGCCGGGAGTCGTGACCGGATTCAACCGGAGCGGTGTCTTCATTTCCCTGGACCGTGTCCTGGTCGAAGGCAATGTCAGGTGGGGGGACGTGGGCGGACAGTCCGATCAACGAGCGGATCGTTGGGTGGAGATCCATGGAACAGGGCGAATCGTGGCCCAGCGGAGCGGAGCCATCCTCGCAATCGGTGATCCAGTGACAGCCCAGGTGGTGCAGGTCAATCCAGCGGCCAGGCACCTGGAACTGCGAATCACCGGTCGACCGAAGCGTTTCGCGAAGCGTTCAGAGATGAAGCAATCGGGGCCTGGCTCTCGTCGAAAGCGACGACGCTGAGAACCTCCTTCCGATCGGCTACCCTGATGCCCTTGCAGAAGGGAGCCAGTCCATGAGTGAACTCAACGACATTCAATCCGTCCTCACGGAGAATCGCATCTTCGATCCGCCCGCTGGATTTCAGGAGAAACTGGGCGGGGCCTGGGTCGAATCCATGGAGGCCTATCGTGATCTTCATGCCAAGTCCATTGCCGACCCGGCGGGCTTCTGGGAATCAGTGGCGTCCAATCTGCAGTGGTTCAAGCCGTGGGACACGGTCCTCGAGTGGAACCTTCCAGACGCCAGGTGGTTCATCGGCGGCACCATCAACGCGTGTTACAACTGTGTTGACCGGCATGTGGAGGACGGACACGGGGATGAAGTCGCCATCGTCTGGGAAGGCGAACCGATGGACAACGACGATCCGGATATCCGGCACCTCACCTATTCGGACATCCAGGACAAGGTGTCACGCTGTGCCAACGCGTTGAAATCACTTGGTGTCGGCAAGGGTGACGTGGTCACCATCTACATGGGCATGGTGCCGGAACTGTCGATCGCATGCCTGGCGTGTGCTCGTATCGGAGCTCCGCACTCCGTGATCTTCGGCGGGTTTTCATCGCAGGCCATCGTCGACCGGGTCGAGGACGCCGACAGCAGGGTGGTCATCACATGTGATGGTGCCTGGCGACGTGGCTCGGTTGTTCCCCTGAAGGCGAATGTCGATGCTGCCGCGGCAAAGACGAAATGCATCGAGAAGACCATCGTCTTCAAGAGATGCGACAACGAGATCGCCTGGGATGATGCACGTGATCACTGGTGGCATGACCTGATGGAAGAGGCGGATGCGGAATGCCCATGTGAGCACATGGACAGTGAGGACATGCTCTTCCTGCTCTACACATCGGGCTCAACCGGGAAACCCAAGGGGATCATGCATTCGACCGGCGGGTACATGGTCTACACGATGCTCACGAGCCGGTTCACCTTCAACCTGCGCCCGGACGACGGACAGGTGTTCTGGTGCACGGCTGATGTTGGCTGGATCACGGGCCACAGCTACATCATCTACGGCATCATGGCCAACCGTGTGCCGACTCTCATGTACGAGGGTGCGCCCAATCACCCCGAACCGGATCGCTTCTGGTCGATCGTGGATCGCCACAAGGTGACCCAGTTCTACACGGCGCCTACGGCCATCCGGGCCTTCATGAAATGGGGAGATGAGCATCCAGCAAAGCACGACCTCTCCTCGCTGGCGGTCCTGGGTACGGTTGGTGAACCAATCAACCCGGAAGCCTGGATGTGGTACCACCGCGTCATCGGGCAGGAGCGATGTCCCATCGTTGATACCTGGTGGCAGACCGAGACGGGTGCCATCATGATGACACCGTTGCCGGCAGCGACACCGACCGTGCCCGGGTCCTGCACGCTGCCGTTCTTCGGAATCGATGCAATCGTCTGTGACGAGCAGGGCAACGAGAAGCCACCGAATACAGGTGGCCTCCTCTCGATCCGCCAGCCCTGGCCGGCGATGCTCCGTGGCGTCCATGGAGACCGCCAGCGTTTCATCGACACGTATTTCTCGACCGTGGACGGAATGTACTTTGCCGGTGACAGCGCGCGACGTGATGAACGTGGTTACTTCTGGATCATGGGACGCGTCGATGACGTCATCAACGTCTCTGGCCACCGCCTTGGCACGATGGAGGTCGAGTCGGCCTTGGTGAGCCATGATGCAGTTGTCGAGGCAGCCGTCGTAGGAATGCCCCACGAGATCAAGGGCACCGGCATCGCCGCATTCGTCACACTCGGCGGTGGAGTCGAAGCCTGTGACGAGTTGAAAGCCAGCCTTCGTGAGCACGTTGCAGGTGAGATTGGCGCCATTGCCAAGCCGGACATGATCCGGTTCACCGATGCGCTGCCCAAGACACGCTCAGGCAAGATCATGCGGCGACTGCTTCGTGATGTGGCCTCGGGCAAGGAATCCACCGGTGACATGACGACGATCGAGGACTTCACTGTGCTTGCCAAGTTGCGTGACGACGAGGATTGATCAAAGAAAAGCGGCGAAGGCATGGGCCTTCGCCGCTTCAAGGCGAGAGTTGATCATCCTGATCGAATCAGAACTCGATGCGGAGTCCAAACTGCAGCGAGTGGTTGTAGACAGCCTCGGTTTCAACGTCAATACGTTCAACAGCAAGGGCAGTTGCACCAGCACCAGTAAGCGGCCCAAAGTCTGCTTCTGTCAGACCAAGGAATCTATAACTGATGCTGAAGAACCAGTTATTCGTGATCTCGTATTCGATGCCAGCCATGGCCTGGTAACCAAAGACCCAGTCATTGCCACCGATGTTTAACTGGTTGGTGGCAAACAGGACTGGGAGGCCAGCGCCAGCTTCGAGTTTTGCGTCACTATCAATGTAGACAGTGCCGATGCCACCACCGATGTAGGGACTGAATCGCCATCCGGCCAGAGCACTTTTGTCAGTACGGTTGCCATCACCGAGATCAAACTCGTAGATCCCGGCAAACATGATTGGAACCTGTGTCAGACTGCCGGTTTCAACGAGAAAAGCATCCGCAAGGTTGCCGGACGCAACCCGGGCTCCCAGTACTTCGATTGAACCATGGATTGTATGGAACGAGTTATCCAGGATTCCGGTTTCCATTTGGATTCGGAAGTTGTCTGTGAGTTCGTACCCGATTCCGATATCCCACCGAACACCCAGATCGGTGGACTGCTTTAGATCGGTTAATGAGATAAGATTTTGACCTCTGAAGAAGCCGACCGTCGGAACGAAATCAAGATCCTTGATCTTGATATCAGGTACCAAGTTCAAACCGACATCCGTCGTGAAGTACAGTTTGTCGGCAAATGAGGAACTGGCAGGGACGTCGGATTGAGCTGTGGCAGCAACCATCGCCGTCGTCGATGTGGATTTCGTCGCAACTGTGGATTCATAGGCGGGCCAGTTAGGTGCGACGTCACTTTGGGCAGTAACAGTCGTACAAAGCCCCGCACTTGTAACAAAACACAAAAGTACGTTCTTGTTCATAGTAGAAACCCTATTTGGTGAGAGGTAAGTTTGATTTTTGACCCAATATCTAGGGCAAGTCTAAATCGGCTGTGTGTAGTAGCACAAACTTTGCTTTCCAAAGTGCATTAATACTACTGACAGGTGGAGTTAAAGAAAAGCGGCGAAGGCCAGAGCCTTCGCCGCTTCAAGGCGAGAGTTGATCATCCTGATCGAATCAGAAGTCGATGCGGAGTCCAAACTGCAGCGAGTGGTTGTAGATGGCTTTTGACTTGACGTTTATATTCCCTCTCAAGGCAAGAAGCTCTACACCGTTCAATTTCGGCCGACCGAAGTCAGCGGCGGTCAGGCCGAGGAATCGGTACCCGATGCTCAGGAACCAGTTGTCAGCAACCTGGTATTCAAGACCGACCATGGCCTGGTAGCCGAATACCCAGTCTCGACCACCCAGATCCAGTTCACTTCCCAGTCCGCTGACCTTCGAAGTGTTGTCGATGTACACGGTGCCGAGACCAGCTCCGATGTACGGTCGGAAACGCCATGATGCTGAAGCACTCTTGTCCGTGTGGTCGACCTCTCCGACGTTGAAGTCGTAGATGCCTGAAAACATCAAGGGGACCTGGACCATCTTTCCGCTGTAGGTGACTCCCGGGACATCCGTAATATCACCGCTGATGGGACCAAACGGGGCAAGCCCGAATGAAGGAAGATTGGCCATCAGTGTTCCAGACCAGTTGTCGATGTTGTTGCTCAAGATGCCGGATTCGAACTGCACCCTGAAATTCTTGTTGACGTTGTACCCAATGCCGTAGTCCCATCGAATTCCCACTTCCGTCTTGTACTTCAGATCGGTAAATGTGAACGCGTTGAAGACGCCATTGATGACTGCCGAGTCACCGATGTCATCCAACTTCACGTTAGGCATCCAGTTGATGCCGAGATCTGTCGTGAAGTAGAGCTTGTCGACGAAACTTGAACTGTCGGCCTTCCAGCCAGGTCGACCATCATTCTGGTTTGCAGCCTGTTTCGAGGGACCAGCAGGCCAGCCTGGGCGTCCCTCGTTCTGTGCATTGGCAAGTGAGCAGAATGCGAGGCCTGCAGCACAGGCACACGTGACTACGATTGACTTCCTCATCGTGCGTCCTTTCTCTCTGGTCCCATGGGGAGCTCCTGTTCCGACAGGTCTACCCGGCAACTCGTGAGGGTACAACAGCAACGTGCCGGTGGCCAATTGGTGTCTTGTCGCCTGCTTGCGTCAGGTTCAGGGTGGGCCTACAGTGCCATGTTCCGACTGTTCAAACGGCGAATTACCAACTCCAGGGGAGGAAATCCATGTTGCTCAGAAATACGTGTACCCGCCTGATTCTCGCTCTTGCGGCATTGTTCATCGTGGTCCCGGGGGCTTCGGCTGCAGACCTGGCTGCTTCTCCGACCGTGCCCAGCGAGGTCTCGCGACTCATTCCAGAGGATGCGGTTCTCTTCGTCTACACCGCGTCTACGACCGAGTTGACGAAGTCACTGTCGACGCTCGCCGCATCAGTTGATCCCCAGTACGCCGGCATGGTCGCCTTCATGGGACCACAGACACTCCTGTCACAGACAGTCAGAACAAAAGCCAAGTTCCTTGGAGACCAACCTGCGGCGATCGCGTTGGCTCCGGGCAAGACGCTCGAGGACGATCCGATCGTGACGTTCATCTTCGCGGTTGAAGGGGCCTCTCCCGAGACGGTCAAGCCCAAGTCAAAGGGTGATACCCTCATCTTCATCGAGGGAACAAACTGGGTCGCCACCACGAATGGGCCGCGGTATGAGCCTCGTGGAGCATCAGAGGCTCCCTCATCACTGACTACGAACATGCTTCCCGGGGCTGCCAGCCTGTCGTTCAGCCAGGCAGCGCTTGCTCGGACCCATGGAGCCGAGATGGAAACGCAGATCGCAGCAGCACTCAAGGCTCCGGACTCCCCGCTTCCATACATCGTCGGAGGCGAATCTGCTTCGACCATCGTCGAGGCGGTGAGTCGTTGGGATCTTGCATTGGGGATGAAGGACTCCGAGGTCGATGTACTGCTCCAGTACGTGGCGAACAATCCATCGTGGGCAGTTGATGCCGAGGATGACCTTTCCCCATTGGTCAGCAGGCTTGCAGGGAAGCAGTCATTGCAGATGGTCATCAGCGATCAGATCCTCAAGTGGTACGTGCGGCTCATGGACTCGATTCTCAAGTCAGGGTTGGCGATGGTGTCGGATGACAAGAACAAGGTCAGCATGTCGAAGGTCAGTGAACTGCTCGCTGATGCGGTCAAGGTCGTCGATGAAATGGAATTGGGCGCTGCCCAATCGATTGGATTTGGCGAGAAAGGCATTGATCTCGTCCAGGTCTTCAAGGTCAAGGACAGGGACACGGCCTTCTCGCTGGTCGACGACTACGCCGCAAAGGTGAATGCATCGAAACTGGGTTTCGAGGTGGATCGCATGCGCGTCCTGGTCGGTGGGGAAACCGCGCGTGCCTTCAAGGTGAAGTTCAACCAGGAAGAGTTCAACAAGGCCTTTCCAGGGCTTGCTTCAGGCATGGAAGGCGGCCCGGACATGTCCGAGATCATGGGCTTGTATGGTTCCCAGGACGGTTTCATCTTCCGGATCATCAGCAATGGAAACTGGATGGCCGTCGTAGCCGGTGCTGAGAATCTCGGGAGAACACGCCATGCACTTGCTCAACCGTCCAAGGCGCAATCCCTCGAGAACATGACTGACTGCGTGACCAATGGCAACATGGCGATGGGCATGGCCATGGACTACAGGGCAATGTTGGTCGGCATGATGCACAGTGCGGAATCCATGAAGGATTCAGCCCTCGCACAATCAATGGGTGGTATTGAACTCAAGCCCGGCCCGCCGGCCATGCTCGACATGGCCGTGAGTGCTCAAGGAGAGGCTACGCTCCTGAGTGTTCACGCAGATGTCGGCCGCATCGCCAAGCTGTTCATGGAGATGAACGAAGCATCGATGAAGGCCGCCAGGGAAAAGGCTGCCAAGGAAAAGGCTGCCAAGGAAAAGGCTGCCAAGGAAAAGGCTGAAAAGGAACACAAGGAACAGCATGACCAGGGCCATGAACATGGCCATGATTCGGACGGGAGCTGATTCCCGGGCGCAATGAAACAAAACCGGCCCTGGCGTTCATGTTTCGCCAGGGCCGCTCTTGTTGAACTGGGGATCAAGGATTCGAACCTTGACTAACTGATTCAGAGTCAGCCGTGCTACCGTTACACCAATCCCCATGGTGCCTTCCGGTCGGAGAGGCATTCTACCGGCAGGGTGGGGGGCATCAACCAGCCTGCCTCCAAGCAAACGTGATCTCCTGCTGGTAGAATCCCGCCCTTTCCAACCATGAGAGGAGTGAGTGATGAGTGAATTCGTGACAGTCGATGGAGCAATGGTGGGCGTCCTGATGGGCAGCGCATCGGATTGGCCGACGATGGAAAAGACTTCACAGACGCTGGAGTCGCTCGGGATCACGCACGAATGCAACGTCATCTCGGCTCATCGTGCTCCACGTCGCCTTGAAGCCTACTGCTCGACAGCTGAAGACCGTGGTCTGAAGGTCCTCATCTGTGCCGCGGGGGGGGCGGCCCATCTTGCCGGCGTCGCTGCAGCATTGACACATCTGCCAATCCTTGGATGCCCGATGAACGCATGGTCGACCGAGGGGCTGGATTCCCTGCTCTCGATGGCGCAGATGCCCAAGGGCATCCCGGTCGGAACGCTGGCCGTAGGCTCGGCAGGTGCCGTGAATGCAGCGATTCTTTCCGCCGAGATTCTCGCACTC
>JABABM010000015.1 GCA_014238205.1 Phycisphaerales bacterium
CGATCATTGATCGACCCCCCTGCCTTTTCCTCTTCCGGACAGCACAACCGAAAAGTCTTGCATGAACCCGATGCCGCGATCGGCATCGTTGAAATCCAGGAATGACCTTGAGTCAGCATTTGAGGAGTAAGTGACGTGACGGCACTTCAATTGGCGGATATCCAGAATATTGTCGACAACGCTTGGGTCTGGTTCATTGCACCTATTGGTGCGGTGTTGGCCTTGATCTTTGCTTTCGGTTTCAGCCGCAGCGTAATGAGCAAGAGCGAAGGCGAGCCGGAGATGATCCGGATCGCCGAGGCCGTTCGCCAGGGTGCGATGGCCTACCTTGTGCGCCAATACAGGGTCGTGTTCATCGTCTTCGTGGCACTCGTCGCGATTCTTCTCATCCTGGGTGCACTCGATATCCAGCCGCTCTGGACTGCACTGGGTGTTCCGGTTGCCGGCCTCTTCTCAGGACTGTGTGGCTGGTTCGGCATGAAGATGGCTACAAATGCTTCAGCTCGAACGACATGGGCTGCCAAGCAATCATTGAATGACGGTCTCACGATCGCGTTCCGTTCCGGTGCCGTCATGGGCCTGGTGGTCGTCGGGTTCGCCTTGCTTGATGTCAGTGCCTGGTTCCTGATCTGGAACCAGTTCATTCCCAACTCAGGCCTTGAAGAGATTACCGCCATCATGTTGACATACGGCATGGGCGCGTCGACGCAGGCACTCTTTGCCCGTGTTGGCGGCGGCATCTACACGAAGGCTGCTGACGTTGGGGCAGATCTCGTTGGCAAGATTGAAGCGGGCATTCCAGAGGATGATCCTCGCAACCCTGCTGCGATCGCTGACAACGTTGGTGACAATGTCGGTGATGTTGCCGGCATGGGCGCCGACCTCTACGAATCCTACTACGGCTCGATTCTCGCCACGATGGCCCTGGGAGCAACTGCTGCCCTGTCCGGAGCGTTTGGTGCTGAATCCGAAAAGATGGCATACATCCTTGCGTCAGCGCCGATGGCACTGGCCGGGGTGGGCATCATCTGTTCGCTGCTGGGGGTGTTCGTGGTGCGTGCAAAGGAAGGTGCTTCCTTCAGCCAGCTTCTCAAGGGCCTGCACATGGGTGTCTGGTTCGCTTCGGCACTGGTAGCCATTGGTTCTGGCGTCTTGTTCTGGCTCCTGCTCAAGGATCCCGAGGTAGCCCAATACTACGAATGGTGGCAGCCAACGCTTGCAATCGTAACGGGCCTGGCTGCTGGACTGGTGATTGCCTTTGCAACCGAGTACTACACCTCGTACGAACATGCTCCCACGCAGCGCATCGCCGAACAGACGCAGACCGGCCATGCGACCGTGATCATCGCGGGCATTGCAGAGGGAATGAAATCCACGTGGGCCCCGTTGATGGTCATCGTGGTCGCCATTCTGCTGGCATTCGGATTCAGTGGTGGCAATGACAACTTCCTGCTTGGCCTCTATGGCGTCGGCATCGCTGCCGTCGGCATGCTGAGCACGCTTGGTATTACGCTTGCAACCGACGCTTATGGCCCGATTGCGGACAATGCCGGCGGCAACGCTGAGATGACCGGTCAACCTTCATTCGTGCGTGAACGCACTGACATGCTGGATTCACTGGGGAATACGACTGCGGCAACGGGCAAGGGATTTGCCATCGGTTCAGCTGCCTTGACAGCCCTGGCCCTGCTTGCTGCTTATGCAATCGTGGTCAATGTTGCTCTCGTCAAGAAGCATGCGGTGGGCCAGTGGGACACGCCGATTGCTGATGTTGGTGGCGCAGATTTCGACGCGACGAGTATTTCTACGTTCAAGTCAAACAGGCCAAGCTCCTCCAAAAGCACCAATCTCAATCTGCTCAACATGGGCCATGGCGAGTTCCGTCTCGTTGCGAACGTCAATGGAGACACGACGGCAGGCGGTGCACTCATGCTTGGTTCACGAAAGGTCGTCACCGGATTTGCAGATATCTGTCCTGTAGGCGAAGAGATTCGTGTCAGGGGTGCCTGGGATGAGCACAATGGTGTCTACGATGCTGAGGCCAGTGCCAATGGTGAGACCTACAAATTCGACCTCATTCCTACAGACGTCGCCACGCTGAAACATATGGCGGCGTTCTACGACATCTCGATCATGAACCCCCGCGTACTCGGTGGCCTCTTCCTGGGCGTCATGCTTGCCTTCGTCTTCTGTGCAATGACGATGAATGCCGTGGGACGCGCTGCCTACCGAATGATGAATGAATGTCGCCGGCAGTTCGGCCTGATGCGTGACAAGTTCAAGGCTGACGGCATGAGCAAGAAGGATGTGGCAGATCCGATGAAATGGCCTACGCGGGTCGAGATTGATGGTGTTGAATACCCCGATTACCAGGAATGCGTGTCGATTTCGACGGCCGGTGCTCAGCGTGAAATGATCGTACCTTCACTGCTTGCAATCATTACGCCCATCATCGTTGGTTTGATCCTCGGTGTTGGAGGAGTCATGGGACTCCTTGTCGGTGGACTTACAAGCGGCTTTGCCCTGGCCATCTACATGGCCAACTCCGGTGGTGCATGGGACAACGCCAAGAAGTACATCGAGGCCGATCATCATGGCGGCAAGGGTTCGGATGCTCACAAGGCTTCCGTGACCGGTGATACAGTCGGCGATCCGTTCAAGGACACCTCCGGACCATCGCTCAACATCCTCATCAAGCTCATTGCCGTGGTTTCCGTTGTATTCGCCGGCCTGGTGGTTTACTTCGGTCCGACGGTTTCTGCAGCGTTCGGTCTTGGTTGATCCAGGAATGAACCATGACTGGTGCTGAAAAGGTGAAGGCTGGCAGCAGGCGGAGTGAAGAGGGTTCCCTCTTTGCCCTGGAGGCTGCTCGCCTCCTGGGGAATCGTCATTGCACGGACGTGCAGGTGCTGGACCTCAGGGGCATCAGCCAGGTCTGTGATTTCATCGTCATCGGTTCGGGCACGAGTGATCGCCAGATGCGATCAGTCTCGGAGGAAGTGGGCAAACTGGGCAAGGAAACAGGGCACCAGTGGTTCCGTACGAATACCGATCCTTCATCGACATGGATCGTTGTCGATTTCATCGATGTGGTAATTCACCTGTTCGAACCCAGCAGGCGTTCCTACTACGATCTCGAAGATCTCTGGTCCGATGCCGTGCAGGTCGACTTCTCGCAGCAGGATTGAGACCCCAAGCCGCTAGAATGCGATCAGGAGATCCCCTGATGCGTATTGCACTCTTTCTTGCATCCTGTGTCCTTGCCTTGCCTTGCCAAGGCGAGATCGAAGGGCGTTGGGGCGGGCAGGGCACCTTTCCCGGCTGGCCATCCATATTCTGTGTACTGGACTTCGATGGGGAGCGTTCCACCCTGTCGACCCTGCCTGCGCAATTGGTCGATCAGCCGATCACTGGCTGGGAATCGTCTGGTGAAACATTCTCATTCGAAGTAGATGTTCATGGGACCGTCTTCGATTTCAAGGGCACACGAACAGGTGATTCAATCTCCGGTTCCATTCACAAGGAAGGCGAAGACTCAACTGGCTCGATGGCACTGATTCCCTACCCGGTAGTTTCCGCCATGCCGAATAGAAACCGGTGGTCTTCAGCACTTGATGTGACAGGCGTCATGGAGATCCCGATGATCCTTGATACGGCAACCGGGACTGATGGCCGCATCCACGTTGACCTGTCCATTCCTTCACAGCAACTCATCCAGTTCCCGTTGGAAGTGATCCCTGGAGATGATGGCCTGGTCCGCATGACGCTGCACGCCGGTGCAGGCGCTGCCGTCTTTGAAACAAGGATGTCGGACGAAGAGTTGGCCGCGAACTTCAAGCAAGGGACATTCCAGCAGGACCTCGTCTTCACCCTGGATGTCGATGCGACAACAACCTACAACAGGCCACAGGAACCGAAACCGCCATTTCCCTACGCTTCCCGGGAAGTCCTGCTTGCGCACCCCGATGGCCACTCGATCGCCGGTACGTTGACCATCCCCAGGGGACCGGGTCCGCACCCTGCCGTCGTACTCATCTCCGGATCGGGACTCCAGGATCGCAACGAGGAAATCATGGGCCACAAGCCATTCCTCGTTCTGGCAGATCACCTGACACGCAACGGGATTGCTGTTCTTCGTGCCGATGACCGGGGAGCAGGGGACTCCTTCGTCCCGGATCGTTCGACGCTTCTCAACGTGACCTCTCTCGATTTCGCTTCCGACACATCCCTGCAGGTGGATTATCTTCGCACGCAGCCCGAGATCGACGGTGACTCCATTGGACTGATCGGCCACAGTGAAGGAGGCATCATTGCGCCGCTCGTTGCGGATCAGCGGGACGACATTGCCTTCATCGTCATGATGGCCGGTCCATGCCGTCCGGCTGTTGAAATGCTGGCTGATCAGAATCGTCGCTTGATGGAAGTGGCGGGTCTGAAGACCGAGACCATCGACGCCGTCGTCGAGCAGTTCATCCTTGTGATGACCATGGTCAAGGAGGGGGCATCAAGTGAAGAACTCATGGAGCCCTTGAGGCGGCTCTCCATCCTGCAGACGGAATCAATGGGACTCGACATCGAGGTCGATGACCCCTTCGTCGAGGATGCGGTCAGGCAGGCACAACTTCCCTGGCTCAAGTGGTACCTGGCTCATGATTCCGCGTCCGTCCTGTCACGCCTCGACATGCCCATCCTGGCGATCAATGGTTCTCGTGATGTGCAGGTCCTGGCTGAGCATGAACTGCCGGCCATCGAGCAGGCTGCGTCTGCAAATCCCGATCTGACGACCAGGAGTTACGAAGGACTCAATCATTTATTCCAGCCTGCTGAGACGGGTTCCATCTCCGAGTATGAACAGATCGAGATCACCCTCGATCAAGGTGTTCTTTCGGACATGAGCAACTGGATCAATGAAAGGAGAGTTGCAGATGACTGAACAGATTCGAAGCCTGCCAGATCTTGTCTTTACTTCCTTTGGCAACCAGGTATTTGCCCTGGATCGATACACGGGTGAACTGGCATGGGAGTGGAAGAGTCCGGAGGCTGGATACCCTGCTCTCCTGGTCGATGGGGACCGCCTCATCGTGTCCTTCAATGGCTACACCTACTGCCTCGACCCGGTGACCGGTGCGGAAGTCTGGAAGAACCCATTGACCGGAAAAGGTGTAGGTGTGCCTATCCTGGCTTCCCTTCGCGGCGGATCGACGAACTCTACTGTTGCGGAGAAGGCGGAGATGGATGCTGCTGCCGCACGGAACTCGAGTACGCATTCATGAGCGCTGGCCTCTCCCGAAGACGTTCACTCGACCCGGGTGACTGGGAGCATGTGCTGACGGACCTGCCACAGGCATCCGAGGGACATGTTGATCCACGAAATTGGTTCGATGACCCTTCAAAGCCATTTGAACTCGAAATCGGTTCGGGGAAGGGCACCTTTCTCGTTCAACAGGCGGTGCTGCAGGGAGACACCAACTTCCTGGGGATCGAGTGGGCAGGTGCCTACGCACACCATGCCGCCGATCGCCTGCGAAGACACCAGTTGGAGAATGTACGCATGCTCCTTGGAGATGCGACGGAGTTCATCACCCATTGGTGTCCCGATTCCTTCATGGATGTCGTGCATCTCTATTTCTCGGATCCCTGGCCCAAGAAGAGACATCACAAGAGGCGGGTGATCCAGGATTCGACCCTCGCCCAGTTTGCACGGGTTCTTGTTCCAGGGGGTGAACTGCGGATGGTCACTGATCACGATGACCTGTGGGCGTGGTACGAGGAACATGCCATGCGAAATGCGGACCTGTTTGAACGTATCGATTTCAACGCACCCGGCTCTGCGGGGCCTTCCGAACTGGTCGGTACGAATTACGAGCGAAAGTTCCGTCCGGAAGGCCGGGCATTCCGAGCCATGACTCTCAGGAAGCGGGCGTGATCACATGTATCGTGACGGCGTTGATTCTGAAAACGTACAGCCGGAGGATATTCTCTGTGATTTCTGTCACAGGGCAGCATGGTCCATGGGCCTGCCGTGCATCGAGGGGCACCATGGCTCGGTCATCTGTGGTGATTGCCTGAAGGTCGCCTGGATGGAGATCGTGGAACTTGATGGCGGCGAATCGCAGGACGGTCGTGATTGCACCATGTGCCTCTCGAACCATGATGTGTCGACCTGGTCGAGCCCGATGGGCGAGGCACTCATCTGCCGTCGCTGCGTGAAGATGGGGGGAGTGACGCTGCGTCGTGACAAGGATCACCAGTGGGACACCCCGGGGTAGGGCGAAGCCCCCGGATTCAGCTCATCAGTGATCGGGCCTTTGGCGGCGTGTACGTAACTGGAATGGTTACCGAGAAGGTGGATCCGCGGCCAGGTGTGGAATCGACAGCAAGTTCGCATTGGAGCAGTTCGGCTAGTTCCCTGCAGATGGCGAGCCCCAATCCCGTCCCGGTGAACTCGCGTGTATGACTGGCATCCGCTTGTCGGAACTTCTCGAAGATCAGGTCCTGCATGTCGGGCGCGATTCCCGGCCCTGTATCAGAGACGCTCAGGAGCACATGCTTGCCGGCACCCTCGGCCAGGATCGTCACCTGCCCGTTGTCGGGCGTGAACTTGATGGCATTGCTCAGGAAGTTGTACAGGATCTGTTGCAGTTTTCCCGGATCGGTTTCAAGCTGGGGAAGATCATCCTCGACCTGGCAGTCGAGCTCGATGGATTTCGCCGTGGCCTGCGGCGTCATGATTCCGGCCAGCCCTTCGAGAAGGTCCTCGATGCAGATCGGTTCCAGGTTGACTTCCATGCGACCTGCTTCGATCTTTGCCATGTCGAGCAGGTCGTTGATCAACTCGAGCAGTGAACGACCGCTTGAAAGTATGTTCGAGAGGTGCCGAACCCGCTTGGGATCCGCATCATCCCCCGCATCTGCCAGGAGCAACTCGGCAAACCCGATGATCGAGTTCAGCGGTGTTCTCAGTTCGTGGCTGACATTCGCAAGGAACTCCGTCTTGAAGTTGGTCGATTCCCAGAGGCCGACATTCGCCTCGGCCAGCTCGGCAACCTTCAGGTCAAGGTTCTCGTTCATGCGTTGCAGGCGAGATTGCGTCTCCTCGACCTGGTCGAGCATTACATTGAAATTGCTTGACAGTTCTTCGAATTCATCGCCGGTCCTGATCGTAGATCGTGCAGTGATGTCACCACTGCTGACACGTTCAGCGGTATCTCGCAGCCGGCGAACAGGCGAGAAGATGAGTTTAGTCAGGATGAAGTAGAACACGATGACTGCCAGGAGGCCTGCCACGATTCCCGTGATGATGATGTACGACCTCGACAACTGGAGCTGGGTTTCACCAAAGTGCGTCGCACGCTCAACGACCAGAACTGCACGGAGTGGGTCGGAAACAGCAGGTTCGATGACCCCCGGCTTGAAGGTCGTTGCAGATGGATTTCGAAGTCTCTGCAGCCGAAGTGCCCGAATCGGCATGGCATAGCGGAAGATCTCCTGCTCGTCCTTGACGGAGGTCGTTTCGAAGTAGGCCAGGTCCGGTTCAGCCTGGAAAGCTGAGATTGCAGACGAGATGAACGGAGTCGTATTCGGATCCCCGAGCATGTAGAAGGAGATCGCCAGTCCCGGGGTCTCATCCTGGACCACGCCTGCAGCGGGATCAGGATTCTGCGTGAAGCGCGCTTCAAGCCACGCCTCGGTGATCTGGTCGGCAACCTCAACCTGGTATTCGCGAACGAGTGAATAGGTTCTGAACCATGGAACGGACAGCGCAAGGATGAGAATGACGACGATCGCGCACCCGAACAGAATGAGGCACTTGTTCGCCAGGCTGATCCTGCGTGATTCATGATGCAGATCACTGTTGGTCATGATTTCTCGCCATGGAGATCATCGAGTGTGTCGAGGATCTCCTCGAGCAGTTTCAACGAACGCTGTACCTGTTGACGGACCTGGGACCATTTTTCCCGTGAAGGCCAGCGATCTTCATCCCATTCCAGTGCAAGGAATCCTGAATCCATGGACATGACCCCGGCAATGATCCGTCGAATGGCACCTGCATCTGCACCGGGGAATCGCTCAATGGTTCGATCGACGCCGGCAGTCTGGAGCGAGGAGCGAAGCGCGTTCCCAGCGGCATTGGAGGCTGCCAGGAGGGCCCGGTCAACAACGGTTCCCGGATCATTGATCAGGAGTGAGCAATGGTCGAACCAGGCATCACAGGCCCACCAGAGGGCATCACCCTGGTCCCGTGTCAGTTCTATGAAGTCGGTTGGCAGAGTCTTCATGAATCCCTACAGCCTACCTCTTTTCGAGCCGGCTACTCGTGGCGAAGCGCAACGATCGGATCCTGCCTGGAGGCCACGATGGCTGGATAGATGCCGAAGATGAGCCCGGTCATGGAAGCTACAAGGAACGAGGCGATGATCGACCAGCCTGTGATCTGGGTTTCAAAGCTGATATCGGTTTCGATGATGTTCTGAATGGCAGGCTGGCTCATCAGCCACGGAAGAAATTCAGCCACTGAGATGGAGAGGCTGACGCCGAGAAGGATGCCCAGGAGACCACCGACAGCGGACAGGGTCCCGGTTTCGACAAGGAATTGGGAAATGATGTGCTTTCGCGTGGCGCAAAGAGCACGCCGGATGCCTATTTCCCGCGTTCGCTCGATGACGGAAGCAAGCATGATGTTCATGATTCCAATACCACCCACCAGCAGGCTGATGGCAGCAATGCTTGTCAGGAGCAGGTTCATCGCGAACGTGGTTCGCTTGACGTTTTCGAGCAGTTCCCAAGGCACGATCAGGGCGACATCATTGTCTTCAGAGTGTCCGACAGCGATGATCTTCTCGATCTGTTGCGCAACCTTGATGACCTCATCCGTTGAAGCAACGGTGATGTACAACTCGGAGAAGCGAATCTCCTCGCCGGAGAATGAGCCTGAAACACGTCGTACGACAACGTCTCCGAATTGCATCTCTGCGGTTGAAAGGGGAATGTGCACATCCAGATTCAGATCCCGGCCAACGAGCGCTCCCCCGGCCCCACCCGAGAGACCTACGGGGTCAAGTACACCGACGATCGAGAACACGCTTCGATCGATACGCAACTCCTTGCCGACGGGGCTTTCAAGCGGAAAGAGCTGATCAGCAACACCCTGTCCAATGACTGCAACCGGTCGACGGAGTTCCAGGTCCTGCTCCGTGAGATACCTCCCGCCTTTTTCAATCTTCAGATTGAGTACTTCTCTCAAGGCGGGAAGAGTCCCATAGGTCTGGCTGGTGACCCGCTTGTGCTTGTACGAGACCTCGGATCCCACTGTCTTCAATGGGATGATCCGTTCAGCTTCCGGCACGAATGCGGCAAGCCGTTCAAGATCTGCATCAAGAAGGCCGTATGACACAAGAAACGACCGACGTTGTGATCCGAATGTGCTGGACTCGGGTGGTTTCCTGGAACGCACGATGATGTTGTTTGCCCCGAGCTGCTTGATGTCACGCAGTGCAGTCTGCTTGTTCCCTTCACCGATCGAAACCATGAGAATCACAGCTGCGACGCCGAGGATGATGCCGAGACTTGTCAGGGTCGATCGGAGCAGGTGCAGCCGAAGGTTCCAGAGACCCAATCGAAGTGTTTCAAGGAGAAAGTTCATCGTAGTGCTAGTCTGTGCCGGCCAGGGGCACGATATTGTCCATCAGGCTAACGTGTTTGCCTTCATTCTGCGCATAGGAGCAGTGCATGCAGGTCGAGGTCGTCTCGGAACAGGAAGAGGAGAATGGGCTGAAGTTCTCCGTCACCTTCGGTGAACAGGCGTGTGAACTGTCCCTTTCGTGGGCTGACTACAACCTCTGGTCGCCGGATGGAACACTTCCCCCGGCGATCGTGGCTGATGCCGTAGTCAGGGTCATGCTTGAACATGGCCCACAGAAGATTCCGATTCGTCTTGACGCTTCGATTCTCCGCAGGCTGATTGACGGAGGAGACCAGCTTGTACATCAACACCTCGGCGGCGGGAACCACTGAAAGTTCGATTTCTATGGTTGCTTCTTGTCTTCCAGATCACGTTCCCGTTTCAGTCGTTCGGACAGTGGAACAATGACGGATATTCCATCCTGTTCGTAACGGAGGCTTCTGTTCGAAGTTGAACCTGCAGGGCGAATCGGTTCAAAGGGATAGCCTTCAAGTTGGCGTTGAACGAAATCCGGGGCACGGATGATGAGTGAACCTCGGTATTCACGAATACTGGCCCAGGATCCCCCATTGCGATTCCATGCTGTCGGTTCAACGAAATCCACGATGATCTGGATCAACTTCTCGATCCGTTCTTCTTCATCGGTGGGGCTGAGAGAGCCAGGATTTTCGCCCCCGCCACCGCCACCAGTTCCACCACCGCCACCCAGGCCACCGCCAACACCACCGCCTCCGAGGCCGCCGCCACCTCCGCCGGAGTTCCCCAGATCGAGGGTCGGCGCATTGTCGAAATCGGGTATCTCGAAGATGAGGTTCTCGATGTCATACGTCCTGATGTGTTGAGCGGATTTGCGACCCAGCCATTCCTTCGGGCCTATCTCGAGGACCCCATGATGGAGTTGCCAGGAGAACTCCTCTCCATCCAATGAACTGGAATCGAGGATACGTTCCAGGACATCCAGAGCCGGCTGGTGCTCGATGCTCATCGTGACGGGGAGTTCCGGGTCGAGCCCGGTTGACGACGAGTCTGTGATCCACTTGATGGTCATGTTGATTCCCGTGGAGTCCTTCAGGAACTGCATGACAACCCGGAGTTGGGTGTTGTTGAATTCAGCGGTGAGATCGGTGTAGACCAGAGAACCAAGAGTTCTGGCCTCAACCTCATGCATCCGAGTTTGATTCTGGAACTGACCACGCATCTGGGCGTTGGTTGTTCCAGCAAACATTGCGACAGCCATGAACGAACACAGACAGAGTCGAAGAAGCCCTGAGCAGTCATGTGTCATCATGCGAACCTCCATCAACCAGGGGCCATGCCCATGGCTGCTTCAGTATAGTTCGTGATCATCCTCTGGAAACATGGCTTGTACATCTTCCAAGGAGAGCAGTTCTTCAAGGGTAAGAAGAGCCATGACCTGCGCAGCGGGTGGCATTCGATTGTCCCAGAAAGCCATCCTGATACCGCCTGCAGCACGTTCAGGATTTCGAAGCAAGGCTGCGCCTTCACTGCTCATCTGCAGCCTCAGGAGGAAGCTTGCAAGTGCATTCAACCTGTTCATCATTTCCATGCGTTCACCAGGGGTCGTCAAGTCGGGCGACAGCATCATTGAAGGCATCGCAGCTGCAGGCCGAAGCGACTGCGAATGGACATCATCGACGTTCTGTCCAAACACGAATCCACCGACCAGTTCAGGGCCAAACTGATCATCGCCCGAGGGAACCTGCCGTTCATGAAGCAGCATTCGCACTTTGACCAGTTCTTCGACATGTGTCGGGGTTCCTCCATCAGCCAATTCGAGTTCAGCCCAGGCGATCCATGGCATCAGGGACACATGTCGGTCTGCGGGAAGGGTTTCCCATGCCTTGTCGGCAAGCAATCGTGCATCTCCATGATTTCCTGCCCTGGCCATTGCAAGGGAAGCCATTCCCATTCCATGGGAGTCGACAGGAGTGGTCTCGGCAGGAGCCTCCTCATGCAGTTTCTGGAAGTATCCGATTGCAGCGTCCCTGTGTCGGGCGAGGGCATCGGTTTCCTCGAGGTCCGGCATCGCACTCAGTGCAAGGAGGAAGGATGCGTGCTCGGTCGATGACTTTCCGGTGGTGTCTGTTTCAGCGAGGATTCCAAGAAGCGTTGCCGCGATACGTGCTGCTTGATCATTCCTGGCAGGATCGAGCCGCTGATCGTTCGCAGCTCGGGCAAGAGCATATGCAGTCAATGCCTGGTCCAGGTTCGACGCGATCAGGGGCTTGTATCGGTCACTTGCCGGCTCGTAGGTGCCCATCACTCCGATGGTTTCCTCTCCTGGCCAGAGCGTTCCGATGACATGATCGAGCACCGCCACCCTGGCATCTGCAAGTGACTGCAGGTTTGGAATATCACGCACACCGATCGATCCAGCGACAACTTCCATTGGTGGGGCGGAGGGGGTTGCCTGGGCAAGTCCGAGGACTTCGAAACGATAGGCACCAACATCTCCTCGTCTCATCCCTTCGACCGCTGCACGTGGTGTAAGACCAAGCCCGAGACCCATGCTTTCCAGGCTGGAAGCTTCCGGCCGGTTGTTCACGAGTCGCAATCGGCTTGGATATCGATAGGACCACTTGTTTCCCCAACGAAGTGCAAGCCCGTGACGGAGTGGATGGATATCCGATTCGAAATCGATCAGGGAGTTTCCGATGAGGGGTTCCAGAACTCCTCCCACCTCCAGTTCAAGTGTCAATCTTTTTCCAGAGGCAACCCGGAGATCCTCCGGCAGGGCGGCAATGGTCGGGTCTTCAAGGGCATCTTCCAGTGCACGGGTTGTCGCCCTGCGAACCATGCTTTCCGCATCGCCTTCAGCAGTGCCGATCCCGACAAGGCGGCCATCAAAACGGAGGATGACACAGCAGGCCGTTGCACCCTCGATACGAGTTGCGTTGGAACCAGCCTCATCGTCGCCAGTTGTCGTTGCATCGACCCAGTTTCGTGCTGCATACCATGCAGACACCGTGCCATCGGTGTCCGGCATTCCAGAAGCGGTCGTGTGCAAAACGGTTGCCACGAGCAGGAGCCCTGCAATCGCCTTGAGAGGACTGGTTCGGGTTGTGCGGCTTGGAATCATCATCAGTGTCCGAGAATACACAGAAGTCAGGCTGATTTGCCCCGGATTCCCGCGCTTCTATTCGACAAGACCTCACATCGTGTCATCGTTGTGATGAGAGGCACGAAAGTGTCGTGTTCCGGGATTTGGAGAAATAGACCATGAGAAGAGCAGGGGGGGAAAGCCAGGCGTACGGCGGCATGGCCATCAGTCGGTTCATGCCTTTCACGAGCCATCGACGAAAGATGGCCCTGTTGACGCTGTTGACGTTCCTGGTTCTCTGCTGAAGAAAATGTGGGGGAGAGCAAGGTGACAGCCCGCGACGCATTGCGTCGCGGGCTGTATTCATTTGCATGCAGCAGCATCCTTCCGAGGGTCACAACTCGATCTTGTCGGTACCGAGTGCGCCGTGGTCATCCATGCCACCCCTGGTCGGGGCGTCTGGATCATCTCTGCCACTGTCATCCTGGGCCTGAACATCGTCTTGCGGGCCTTCGCCTTCTCCCCACTTGGCACGCTTGAGACTGAGGCCGATCTTTCGATCAGCAGTGTCCACCCTGAGGATCTTGACATCGACCTTCTCATCGGGCTTGACGATGTCCTGGGGATCTTCGACCTTCTCATCTGAAAGTTCAGAGATGTGCAGCAGGCCTTCAAGGCCGTCTTCGAGTTCTACGAAGACACCGAAGTTGGTGATCTTCGTGACCGTGCCATGGACGACCATTCCCGGCTTGTAGGCTTCCGGAATGGCTGTATCCCAGGGATCCTCGGCGAGTTGCTTGATACCGAGGCCGACTCGCTGCTTGTCCTGGTCGATTTCCAGGACGACACATTCGACGGTCTCGCTTTTCTGGAACTTCTCGTTGGCATGTGAAATCTTCTCCGTCCATGACATGTCCGAGACATGAAGCAGGCCGTCGATTCCAGGCTCGATCTCGATGAATGCACCGTAGTTGGTGAGGTTCCTGACCTGACCTTCAATGATCGTTCCCGGTGGATATCGCTCGGAGACGAGTTCCCAGGGGTTCACCTCGGTCTGCTTGATTCCAAGTGAGATCTCGTGCTTTTCAGGATTGATATCGAGGACGATGACCTCGATTTCCTCTCCGACCTCGACAAGTTCACTGGGATGGTTGATCCGCTTGGTCCAGGACATCTCGGAAATATGAACAAGTCCTTCGATGCCATCGTCCAGTTCGATGAATGAACCGTAACTGACCAGGCTGACCACCTTGCCCTTGATCCGGCTGTTGAGGGGGAAGCGTTCTTCGATCTTGTCCCAGGGAGATGGTTGCATCTGCTTCAAACCAAGCGCAATCTTCTCCTTCTCGCGATCGATCTTCAGGATCTTCACTTCAAGTTCCTCTGCCACCTTGCAGATTTCACTTGGGTGGTTGACGCGACCCCAACTCATGTCCGTGATGTGCAGAAGGCCATCGATTCCGCCAAGGTCGACGAAGACGCCGAAGTCGGCGATGTTCGTAACAGTGCCCTTGATCGAATCTCCCTCTGAGATCGACTCCATGAGCTTGTCTTTCTTTTCGTTCCGTTCGCGTTCGATCAACTTTCGTCGACTGATGACGATGTTGCGACGTTCTTCATCGATCTTCAGGATTTCAGCCCTGATCATCTTGCCGATGTAGACACCGATGTCACTCGGGCGGCGGATGTCGACCTGCGAGGCGGGAAGGAAGACGGGGACGCCGATATCGACGAGCAGTCCACCCTTGATCTTTCGAGTGGCCTTGCCTTCGATGATGTCGCCCTCGTTGTTGGATTCGAGAATTCGCTCCCATCCACGGATGCGGTCGGCCTTTCTCTTGGAAAGCTTGATGATTCCGGTCTCGTCCTCAAGGTCTTCAAGAAGGACTTCCACGGTATCGCCCATCTTGAGGCTGTCGTAGTTGTCGAACTCGTTCTTGTTGACAAGTCCCTCCGACTTGAGGCCTACGTCGATGACGGCGTCATCACCGGCCTTGCCGACGATCCGTCCTTGCAGGATCCTTCCGCGGCGGAGGTTCTGCTGAACCTCGCCCCCAAGAAGGGCATCCATGTCGCCATCGGCAACCTGGTCGCCCAGTTGTGTACGAATAAGTGCATCAGCTTCAGCTTCATCGAAACCGATGTCCGCGATGAGATTGTGATCAACCATGATGTTCAGGGGCAGCTCAGCGGAAGGCTACTGCGTGCTGCATGACGCAGTGTTGTAGATTCGCTGTTCCAGCCGGTCGGTCGACACACCGTCGATGAGTACCGTCGGGAACCCGCGGGTCCGCCGTCAATCGAACCGACAAGTATATCGAGAAGAGGCCTGAAGGCACAGGCTCTGAAGCGACAAGACATCAGTGGTGTGATTTTTGCGAAGCATGGCGGCCTGAAAGCCGGGTCCAGGCCCCGTTTGGAGGGTCAGCCCTTGATCAGGGCACGCCACTGGTGTTGATCGTTGGATACGGGCTCAACGGGCTTGGCTCTCCACCGAACCACATTCGGACCATGTCTTCACTGGCCATCCTGAGATTCTCGTCGTACGAAAGTGCCCACGTGCGATCGATATCGACCTGACGTTGCGTCAGGGTTCTCAGTTCAGGGGTTATGTTTGCCGAGAGAGCCTCGAAACTCATTGGATCCGGCTTCGAACATCCAGCAAGAAGCAGGGGAGCAGAGGAGAGGGCAAGCAGTGGGAGGATGTACTTCACGAGTGAACTCCAAATGTTGGTCGGTGCATTGTAGGCACGTGGTCAGACAGTGTCCCTGACGTTGTGCAGACTGTCAACGGTCCTTCTTCAGGCCAACGTGGTTGATTCCGGATTCCAGCCCGGATGCTCCCAGGAATCAAGTTTCAAGGGCAGAAATTGAGGCCTGCACCTCGCATTGCCCTCTGGAGTGAGGTAGTGTGAAACAGGACGGCCTGCTGTCCCATCTCGGACCAGTCAACCGCCCTGTGTTTCTGCTCGTTCCTGCTTGATACCCAGGGATCGTCGAGCACGCGTCAATGGCCATGCCTCCCCCTGTAGTGGGTGAGTGGAAGGTCGGGAACGTCGAGTTGCGAGCCCACCTTGATTTGGGGTTCGAGCATGACCTGGGCGGACATCCAAGAGGTCTTGACCACTTGCATGCGATCGGCCGGGGCGGGACACCGGGCCGTCCTTACTGAACTCCATTCCGAGGTGAAGAAGTTGCGGGAGGATGTACCATCCCCGTCATGGACCATCGATCTCTCTGGGCTCCGTGGAGGCTGCCCTACCTGAAGGACTACGAGGAAGCGAAGCGGATGTCGGAGGAAGCAGACTCCGGGGTCACATTTCTTTCGGCGTACTGGGAAGACCCTGCAGGTGACCGGGACAACCACGTTGTGCTGCGTACTGAGCAGGGTTTGATTCTTCTCAATCGGTATCCCTATGCCAATGGGCATCTCCTTGTCGCACTGGGTGAACCGAGACCTGCCTTGGTTGACTACGACTCCTCGCAGCGAGCGGCATTCTGGTCATTGGTTGAGAGTGGGATGGATCTCATGCAGAAGGCCATCAATCCAGAGGGGATCAATTTCGGGATCAACCAGGGGGCAGCGGCAGGCGCTGGCGTTCCCGGGCACCTGCATGGGCATCTTGTCCCACGTTGGCACGGCGACACGAATGCAATGACAACGGTTGCCGGCACAAGGGTGATCCCGGCAAGTCTCGATGCTATGGCGGAGATGTACCGCTCAGTCGTGCAACAGGCCGGATGACCTGGTTGCCAAGGCTGCTCAAGTACTTCGGATCACGACATTCCTGTTGCCATCGACGAACTCGAGATGGCCGAAGGTGCCCGAGGCGAAGAGGGAGAGGTCGACAATCCCAAGCGACTGGCCGACGACGGTCTGGTCGGTATTGATGACGGCGAGACTGTGAACAGATCCATCAACTGACACGAGTCGAAGTTCCCCGGATCCGATGGTGGGGTCAAGGTCAAGTCCGAAGACGAATGCTTCGCCGGTATTTTCATTGACCGCGACGCGAAGCAGTCCACTGCCGGTGTCACTTGCAAGATAGTAGTGATGGCAGTTCGGGTTCGAGACGAACGCGTTGAACTGAGGTCCGATTCGAGACTGGATGTCATCAAGCGTGATCTTCCCGGTATACGCATTGGCAATCAGTTTTGAATGCCTGTAGGCGTCACTTCCGAAGATGGCCAGTGAAACAGCGACACCAAGAAGAATCAGTGCAGCCATGCGCCATGTCCATACCGAGGCCAGTGGTCGCATGTGGCCTGATGGAGGCAGTGCCATCCGGCTCGCATCGACGGGGGGTGCATCAAGCTCTCCAAGCCATGGGTTCGTGGTACCAGTGATGCCAATGGTGGCCAGTGGGGCAAGATGATCGGATTCGGCCTCGATGGTTTCGGCGACTGCGGCAAGAACCCTGGATCGAAGAGTTGCCGAGGGCTCAAGTTCCGGAAGGATGGAATCTTCCGTGGCAAGTTCATCCTGGATGCGCTGGAGTTCCGATTGGACGTCCATTGAAGCGGCCATGAATGCACGTTCGAACTTGACGGCATCGGCTGGGGGCAGAAGACCGAAGGCATCAAGGGTTGCCAGTTCAACGAGTTCCGTCATCGTGATATCTGTTTGTGTTGTCATCTCAGTTTGTTCATCCATTCTTGGCATCTGTCTGGTGTATTCGATTCGTGCCTGGGCCTGGTCTCGAAGTGGTCAGGATGCGGCCCAATCAGATTTCGACTTGTCATCCGAACTTTCCCGGAGCTTGTTCAGCCCACGGCTGAGAGCGGACTTGATCGTGCCCAGTGGCGTTTCAAGTTGTTGGCTTACTTCTCTCAGCGTGAAACCCTGAAGATAGGAACGCTCTATGACAATGCGTTGCAACTCGGGGAGTTTCGCTATGTGCCTTCGCAGTTCCGAATTCCTTTCATCAGCTTGTGTTCGCTGGCCGGGTTCGCCCGTACCCGCGGACTCTGTCAGGTTCTCATCCAGGAGAGTTGGCTTGGGTCGAATCGACCTTCGCCGGAGTTGATCAATCAGGTGTCGCCGGGCGATCAACATCACCCAGGTGACCAGTTTCGCCCTCCGTGGATCAAACCGATCCGCGGTCTGCCAGAGCCTGACGAAGATGTCCTGGACGGCATCCTCAGCCTCGGCCTGGGTAGGCATCAACTGCCTGGCCACCTTGAACACGAGCCCTCCGAACTGATCGTAGAGCCGCTCGATGGCCTGCTCATCGCCAGCTGCGACCCGTTGCATGAGCAAAAGGGACTGCTGGTCGACTACGCGACGCTCCTGACGATCCACCATTCGCTTCAACTCCTCCCCCGGTTCCGTGGAAATTAGAGGTTTCTTCCCCAGTGTTCTTCATTCCAACCCGTCTCAAATCATATTGTGCCCATAATTTTGGTGTTGAGGGTGGAAATCGTGAAGCAATTCACATGAATCTGCCCGCTGGTGCGTGCTTGGAGAAAATGTGTTTTTCATGCCGATTGCTCTCATTATCGGTCTTGATTGTGTCTTTTTCATATATCGTGAATCCCAGTCAGGGATGACATGGACTCAAATGTAGAAAGGGGCATGGCAGCCGGGAGTCTGGTTTCGACCGGGCTTCAAGTCCACGCGGTTCGAGTATTTGTGTTCGGGTTCATGCAATGAGCTCGAATGAAGACACATCCAGGAGCGCGTGATGAACTACCGCGCGACAATCTCAACGGTTCGATCAGGAAGTGGTCGGTCTTTGCAGCGTCCTGGATTCAGTCTCATCGAACTCCTTGTCGTAATGGCGATTACAGGCGTGCTTACGGCGTTGTTGGTCCCGACACTCTCAAGCATTCGTGAAAATGCGAATCGCGTCATCAGTGCTTCCAACCAGAGGACGATCGGTCAGGCATTGACGATGTATGCATCGGATCACAAGGATCGGTTGCCACGGAGTCGTGTCATCGACCTGAGTGCACCCATGCCCGGTGAGTTGATGGCTGCACATTTCGAACACTCCAATACCGGTTCGGAGGGGAATCGTCGATATCAACCTGATTACCTTGCTGGATGGGATGGGATCGGCCTTCTGTACGCACTTCGATACGTCGAGAGCCATAAAGTCTTCTATTGCCCGAGCCACGAAGGACAGCACCAGGTCGACCGCTACTCTCAGGCTTGGGAAGAAGGCCGAGGCACGATCTACACGAACTACCATTACGCCGGTCATAAGAACTGGGAAACCGGGTTGCACCGACGCTTCGCAAATCCGGAACGCATGGTTCTCCTGACCGATGGCCTTCGTCGACAAAGCGACCTCAGCCACAGGACAGGTTTGAATGTCATGATGGGCGATGGTTCGGTCAGGTGGCACGAGTTGCCGACTCTCCTGGCCCGCCTTCCACTCCATGATCCGGTTGGCATCGAGATTCGTGATCACCATGATCTGATCAACGAAATCTTCAACCTCAATGGCGTGATCGACTGATTCACGACACGCTTTCACCGGCCCTCGAGATATACAAGTTGCAGGCGGTGTCGCCCGATACCCGGGTCGATCGTCGATGCCCGTGAAACGTTGATCCAATCGGCCACGAGTACATGATCTATGTGGTACATGGGCAGGGACCGTGGGAACGTCGGCCCCCATCCCACTCCTGCAAGGCTCCAGGCATCTCTCATGCCGGGCAGCAGCATGTTGATGGCAGCGCTGTTGCCAGCCATGTTGAAATCCCCAAGGGCGATGTCGATATCGCCTCCTCCCCGATCCATCAGCCATTGGCGAGCCTGTCTTGCCAGTTCCATCCGGGAGCGGAACAGTCCCGAAGGAAAGTCGACTGCCAGGATCCGGAGTGGTTGCCCCAGTTGTGAGATCGTGTCGATTTCAACCATCTTCAACGATATGTCGTTCGACGTGGCAACGGAGCGGACCTGGCGTACAGGGAGCCTGGTCAGGATCGTGAAGTGACCGTACTTGTATGGCTGGATATCGGGACCGAGCCATTCAAGAAGTGAAGGCGATCCTCGCACTCCATACCCATGGGTCAGGATGGTGATGTCAGCATCGAGTTCCATGAGAACGTCTGCATGCATTTCTCGATCCGTCTTGTCATGTGACATCGTCCATTGGACGAGGGAAAGACCGGTTGCCTCATTGTCAAATGGGCGAAGGGGCTGGTCGACGAACAGCCACCAGGCGGGAGCGAGCACCGCAACACAGGCCCACACGATTTTCATCGATCGATTTCCTGCTGCCCACATCCCGATGACGGCGATCGGGATGATCAGGAAGCCGGGTACCCATGAGCACAGTTGAGTCAGGATGGTCCGGTCTGAGAATACCACTCCGATCAACCAGGCAAGCAGCACTCCCGACGCACATGCATGCATGAGCAGGCGAGTTGTTCCAGGGCCACTGCGTTGTTCAGAATGGGAATGCAAGTGGGGCAGCGATGGCGCAGATGATCATGATGAGAAGAGTCAGGGGAATGCCGAGTCTCGTGTAATCAAGGAAACGATACCCGCCAGGTCCATAGACCATGAGGTTCGTCTGGTAGCCGATTGGCGTGATGAAATTGCAGCCTGCCACCATCAGCGTGAACACATAGGCGAGTGGATTCACGCCGAGCAACTCCGCAGCAAGCATTGCAAAGGGGAACACGAGGGCCGTTGCCGCATAGGGCGTGATCAATTGGGAAAGAAGATTGGTGAATATGAACAGGATGACAAGTACGAAGGCTGGATGCATCGTCACCATCTGCTCAGGACCGCCGAAGACCGAGATGATTCCTTCAGCAGCGCCACTCTTGTCCATCGCAGCCCCAAGGCCGATGGCTGCCCCGATGCTGATGAGCACCTGCCAGTTGATGCTGTTCCTGGCCACCGTGCCGCTCAGGCAACGCGAAAGCACCATGAGGAGGGCGCATGTCCAGATTGCGACCAGGGGCGGGATGCCGACCTTGTTCCCCCCAATGAGAAGAGCGACGAGCAGCAGCAGCAGCACGAGGGCAATGTGTGCACGTTGATGCCGGATGGGACGGGAATCGCTGACTTGTGAAACCAGGTAGAAATCGGGGTCGTCGCGGTGTGCATCGATGAACCCGATGTGCGTATCCAGGAGCAGGGTGTCGCCGACCTTCAGGATGATGTCACCGATCTTCTGGTGCACCGCTTCACCCTGGCGGTGTACAGCGATGATCGCCGCGTTGTAACGGGTCCGGAATCGTGTTTCACGGACTGTCCTGTGTACGAGGGGCGAGTTGGCGGACACGACGGCTTCGACGAGCGTCCGGGAACCGGTATTGACACTCAGCTTCTCGACCTCGTCTGTCGCCAGCGCAAGCCCCCTGAACGATCGCAGATCCTTGACCGAGTCGAGGATCCCTACGAAGACAAGCAGATCTCCGGCTTGCAGGATCTCATCAGGTCCCACTGCGGGGACGTGTGTTCCGTTTCGCTCGATGCTGCTGAGATACAGGCCCGGAAGATTACGGAGCCCGGCCTCCTCGATGCTCTGGCCGATGATGGGGGCATTCTTTACCACGACCATCTCTGCCTGGTAGTTCTTGGAGTAGTCCAGGTCGATCTGCTCGATGCTCACGCGCTCGGGAAGCAACCATCGTGAGCAGAAGATGATGAGGCCGATTCCAAGGATGACGCAGGGAAGGCCGATGGCGGCAACACCGAAGAACTGGATCCATTCAGGCGGTGTCGTGAATCCGACTTCGTTCAACCATGGGCGTTCGGTTGAAAGGTAATCATGGAAGAGACCGATCACCAGGAGGTTGGAAGCCGTGCCGATCATGGTCAACCGCCCGCCGAGAATCGCGGAAAAACTCAGAGGCATGTAGAGCAATGAAGGGCTGATCTTCAGTTTCTTCGACCAGTCCTTCACAAGTGGAATGCACATTGCGACGATCGGCGTGTTGTTCATGAAACCCGACATGAGTGCAACGGGCGCCATCAGCCTGAACTGTGCCCCCATGACGCTGGAGGGGCGACCGAGGAGTTTCCTGGCAACTTCGGCAAAGGCACCTGTTTCCTGCATGCCGGCGGCAAACACGTAAAGCCCGGCAATCATGAGGACCGCTTCCGATGCGAACCCGGATGCTGCATCGTGTACATCGACAACACCCACAACCATGAGGATGATCAAGCCACTCAGCAGGGCGATGTCCATGCCCATCCGGTTGGAGACCAGGGCTGCTATAACCAGGATAAGGACGCAGATCGTGAACCAGGCTTCAAGCCCCATGGTCATACGTCTCCTTCAACATGATCCTAGGCCGTCTCGACAGCGCCGACTTCCAGTTCTTCGATTGTGGCAATCAGTCGTTCATGCAGGCTTGGAATCGCTGCAATGACTCCCCTATTCTCCTTCAGGCCCGCTCCGTGGCTGAAGTCGAGTGGATTTCCATGAATATCGGTAACAATGACTCCGGCTTCTTGGGCAATGATCGAACCTGCTGCATGATCCCAGATCTTCTCGACATATCCCTTTCGAGTGGGAAGTCGAAGGTAGGCGTCCGCCTGTCCCCTGGCAACAAGTGCATATTTGCATTGGCTGTCGATACGTACAGGATCGCCGACATCACCAAGGTGTTCGGCAATTCGATCGGCATCGGACCGATTTGAATGGGCCTTCTCAACCGAGCCGCAGAACTGGAGGAGCCGTTCTTCCTGGAGAGGACGTGAGCGGATACCCAGTCGCTCTGCTGCCGGATCGCACCCTTCGAACTCCCATGCACCCTCGCCTCGGGATGCCGCGTACAGAACGCCTCGCGTATCCGGGATGTCCAGCCTTGCATCCTGGGAAACCGGCAGAGCTGGGCAACCCATCACGCCGTGAATGACCTGGCCATCCTCGATCCGCCCAAGGGCGATCGCGTACTGCTGGTTCCGGAGGAAGCCCTTTGTCCCGTCAATCGGGTCCAGGGTCCAGTATCCATTGGCTGATCCGTCATGGTCACATTGATCAATGGCATCAAGCACATCCTGCTCGGTGGCATTCGGCCTCCATTGCTGGACGGTGGATACGACGGCGTTTCGAACCGCCGACATGGACTCATCCTTGAGTGTGCCAGCGTCCTCCTCGCCCACAACCAGCCTGTCGGCAGGGTCTGGAAGGCACTCCTCGAGAACAAGGGCGACAATGGCCTGGGCTGCAAGGTCGGCAACCGTGACAGGGCTGCGATCATCCTTCGTGAGTGTAATTACGGCATCCAGATTCGCCTGCACGGTCCTTGTGATGTGAGAAGCCGTTGCTACTGCCTGGATTCCTGCCGCAATCATGTCATTGGCGTGGTTCATGTTGATTGTTTCATCGGTTCCACGAGGTGGAAAGGGGTGAAAATGACCACAGCTTCCCCGCTTATTTTCGAAGCAGGGACCTTCAGGTCGAGTGAGATGAACTCAACCAGACCATGTCTCACTGAACTCGCTGATCGCCTTCCCGAACTTCTCTTCAAGACCCTTGAAGGACTGGCTTTCCACGAGTTCATCCCGGAGAGCTTTGGCTGGCCCCCTGAAATGATCGAGCAGGTCCTTCTCGAAGGTGTGGACCTTGTTCAGTGGAAGTTTGTCAAGGAATCCCTTTGAGCCGGTATAGATCGAAATGCACTGGTCAATGGCATTGAACGGCGAATACTGTCCTTGCTTGAGAAGTTCCACCATGCGTGCACCACGATCAAGTTGCTGCTGTGCAGACTTGTCGAGTTCAGTTCCCAGTTGGGCAAAGGCTTCCAGTTCACGGAACGCAGCCAGGTCGAGTCGAAGTGACCCCGCGACTTCCTTCATCGCCTTGATCTGGGCATTGCCACCGACACGGCTCACTGAGATGCCGACATTAACGGCAGGGCGTACACCCGAAGCGAAGAGCTCCGGCTGGAGGTAGATCTGCCCGTCGGTGATCGAGATCACGTTTGTCGGGATGTATGCCGAGACATCGCCTTCCTGTGTCTCGATGATGGGGAGGGCGGTGAGTGAACCTCCTCCGTTCTCGTCGGAAAGCTTGGTCGCTCGTTCAAGGAGCCGACTGTGAAGATAGAACACATCACCGGGATAGGCTTCACGACCAGGCGGGCGACGAAGAAGAAGAGACAGCTGCCTGTAGGCCGTTGCCTGCTTGGAAAGATCGTCATACACGCAGAGTGCGTGCTTGGGCATCTTGCCACGGGTTCCGTTCCACATGAAGTACTCACCCATTGCGCATCCTGCATAGGGCGCGATGTACTGGAGCGGAGCTGGTGCGGAGGAGCCGGCATTGACCACGATGGTGTAGTCCATGGCACCATGCTGGCGGAGTGTCTCGATGACTCCCGCGACCGTGGAATCCTTCTGTCCGACGGCGACATAGATGCAGACGACGGCTTCATCCGTTCCCCAGAACTGCTTCTGGTTGATGATCGCATCAAGGGCAACAGCGGTCTTTCCTGTCTTGCGGTCGCCGATGATGAGTTCACGCTGGCCACGACCGATCGGGATCATCGAGTCGATGCCCTTGATTCCGGTCTGGAGAGGTTCGGTCACAGGCTGCCGTGCGGCAATGCCCGGGGCAACGATGTCGAGTTTCTGCGTCTGGGAGGAATCGATCGGGCCACGGCCATCGAGCGGCGTACCGAGTGGGTCGACTACGCGACCAAGGAGCCCTTCTCCTACGGGAACCTCGAGCAGGTTGCTCGTCGATCGAACCGTATCACCTTCCCGGACGGAGAGGTAATCCCCGTAGATCACGGCTCCGACCGTGTCAGACTCCAGGTTCATGGCCTGTCCCATGACGGAGCCCTTGTTGGTATCGAATTGAAGCAGTTCGCCGGCCATCGCGTTCGAGAGGCCGTAGATCCGGGCAATGCCGTCTCCGACCTCGACAACGCGTCCAACTTCGGAGACTTCCAGTTCACTGTTGAACTGTTCGATCTCCTGCTTGATAACAGAGGTGATTTCGTCGGTCTTGATCTTCACGATTGAATCCTCACAGTCTTCCGTCCTGTCCCGGTCAGGGACCTTCGATTTCCCAAACAAGTGAAACGCTTGCACGTACGGTGACATCACCCGAGACGATGGGGGGCGCCGGTGCAGCGTCCATGGCCATCCTTGCACCCGAGTACATCTTTTCATATTGGTATCTTGGTTCAGCCGAGGCACTGTCGAGTGAGAGTGACCTGATCTTCTTCAAGGCTACTCCACCCGCCTCCGCAAGAGTTCCTGCATCTGCCAGTGCATTCTTCGTTGCCTGACTGATTGCAGCCATTCTCCCGGTGCGGGAGTCGGCGAGTCCGAACACCAGCTGCCCGATGTCATTGGCGCCTGCATCGATCGCAGTTGCAATGAGATCTCCACCCATTTCGAGTCGAGCCGTGGTGATACGCATGGTGCTTGACACCTTGTATCCAACGATCGTCGGACGCCAGCCTGGAGCCGGGTTCCGGGGTCGTGGTGACCACTGCGGATCAATGGCGTATCGCTCTATGACGTATTCAGCACGTTCCTTCAATCCGAGGCCTTCGACCGCCTTGATGAGATTCTGCATGGCCTTCACGGCTTCGGCATTGGCTTCACCAGGAGACGTGGCGCTTGCTTCGATCCCGAGGTCAAGCTTCATCTGATCGGCAGGAATCTTCAACTCGGCAACTCCCACGACTCGAAGCGTCGCAGGCTGCTTCTCATCATCCGCCTGGGCATGCCCGGCGATGAAGGCCGGCAGCCCGATGAGGAACGCCATGAGCATCGTGGTCGTTGTCTTCATGCCGTATCCTCGAGGTAGGTTCCGATGGACGATCGTATGGTCCGGCTGCCCTTCTCCCGCAGGTTCGTGCCCATCCTACGGAGCTTGGTCGCAACTGAACCGTCAAGCAGTTCATCTCCGATTCGCAGTTGGACTCCACCGATGATGGCGGGGTTTGTCGAGGGGTGGAGGACAGGGTCCTTGCCCATGGCAGACTTGATGCGCTCGCCGATGCGCGCAAGGGCTGCTTCATCGATGGGGGAGGCTGTAATGACATCAACCTCGATGCGACCGAAGGCTTCCTGGACGAGCTGGTCATAGGCGACCTGGATCAGTTCCAGATGGCCAAGCCTTCCATTGGCATTGAGGACGAGCATGAATCGCAGCAGCAGGTCGGTGATCCGGCCCTCGAAGATCGTCCTGATCGTCGAGGTGCGGCGATCCGTGTCGATGACGGGTGAACTGAAAAGGGCATCAAGAGTTTGTTCCGAGGCCAGGATGTGGATGATCTGCTCCAGCTCATCTGCCAGTTCAAGGACCATGTCGCGACCACCGGACTCCTCAGCCAACTCGTAGAGGCTGCGAGCGTAGATGGACGCCAGGGTGTCTGTCTGCATTGTCATCGGATCAACTCATCCACCGTGGACGGACTCCAGTTCTCGAAGCGAGTCATCGATCAATGACTGTTGGTCATCGATATTGATTTCCCGTTGAAGTATGCGTGTGGCAATCGCAGTCGCAAGCACGGCGGTTTCGGCATGAAGCTCCGTGATCGCAGCCTCCTTGGCCTCCTGGATCTGGTGGCCAGCCTGTTCACGCATTTCCGTCAACTCGGACTGGGCTCGTTCACGAAGTTCCTTTGCAGTTGCTTCTGCATCGGCCTTGGCCTTCATGATCATCTCGTTCGCCTCGGCACGTGCCTTCACCAACTCGGCCTTTTGGGATTCCATGGCCGCCCTGGCTTCGGCCTGTGCCGCCTCCGCCGCCTCGATCTCCTGGCGAATCTTCGCCTGTCGCTCATCGAGCCCGGTCGCGATCTTCGGCCATACCTTCGTGAACAGTACGAAGCAGACAAGACCGAAGACGATCAGGGTTGTAATGGCCGGCGCGAGTTCAACCGCCACCGGGTTCATCGTCCCTTCGGACGCGGCAAGTGTCATGGAGACCATGCGTGCACTCCTTCAGTGCCTGGATCCTGCACGTGATGCAGTAAATCGATCACGAAGCGATGATGCCGAGCAGGCCTACAACCACTGCGAACAGTGCCACGCCTTCGACCAGTGCTGCGGTGATGATCATGTTGGTACCGATGGGACCGGTCATCTCGGGCTGCCGGGCAATGGCCTGCACGGCATTTCCGCCGATGAGGCCGATGCCGATTCCGGCGCCGACTGCGGCGAGACCGGCACCGATGCCGCCGCCGATTCCTTTGAGGCCAGCTGCTGTTGATGCAGCGGCTTCGCCGTCGGCGGCTAGGGCGGTATCACCACCAAGCAGTGAGACTGTGATGAACGCAAACGTCATGAGGGCAATCGAATTCTTCATTTCCTTGGTTTCCTCGATGAAAGAGTATCTCTGTCGTTGGTTATCGAAGTTCCCCGTTGCCTCTGTTGCAGCAGGATTCCTTCGTTACAGAATGAAAGTCAGTGGGCTGGTACCTCGTCGTATTCCGTGAGCCCTTCCTCGAATTCCTCGTGATGATCCTCGTGGTGGTGTGACATCTGGCTGATGAAGACCGCCGTAAGGAACATGAATATGAACGCCTGCAGGAATGCCACGAACAACTCGAGAAAGCTGATGGCAACTGCCGCGATGATCGAGATGAACCCGATTCCAAGCAGTCCACCCGTTCCGAGTCCGATGAACGCCATTTTTCCGAACAGGGCAAGCATGGCCATGAGGGTATGGCCGGCCACCATGTTTGCAAAGAGTCGAATGGCCAGTGCGCTGGGTTTGATCAGCATGCCCATGAATTCAACGGGGAGCATGATCGGAAGGAGGTACAGGGGCGCCCCTCCAGTCAAGTGGCTGAGCCAGCCCTTGACTCCAAGTTCACGAAAGGCATGTACCTGGATCGTGACGAAGCAGATCATGGCCAGGGCGGCCGTGACGGCAAGATTGCTCGTAGCTGTGCCTCCGAAGAAGGCCCACTGCATTTCGGATCCCACGACGCCGTGCCCGAGTACATGCTGGATATCCATGAATGGAATGAGACCCAGGATGTTGCACACGAGAATGAAGAAGAAGAGCGTGAGCAGGAACGGCAGGAAACGGTTGGTATTCGCATCACCAAGGACGGGATGTATGGCCTTGTCCCGGAGGTAGAGGATGATCACCTCGATCATCTGGCTGAACCGCCCTTTCGTGAGGTATCGCTCGTTGCCCGTTCCCGTGCCGGTGCAGATCTTTGCGGCGACTGTCATCATCATCCAGACCGTCAGGAGTGCGGCGATAATCATGGTGACCATGTGCATCGTCAGGAGGGGGGTGCCCGATGCCGTCGAACTGACAAGGGGGTCATTCCCCCCGATGATCGTGACATCGATGACGTGGCCAAGTGGGTTGTCGCTGAACGCGAGGAGGTGCATCGCTCACGCCTCTCCAGGATCCTATGGGCCTCTTTACGCCCCGGTTCCATGTTCCTGCCGCATGGCTGTCGACCAGATTCGTGCTGTTGCGGCCAAGCCTGCCATGGCACACACGAGGTAGGAGAACAGGAGTGCGGCCGGAGCCGGGGAAAAGGCGAAGTATAGCACGATGACGAGGCCGAGTGAGCAGGCCAGGCGGCCTGCTTCGTGGACAATCCACAGTGTCATCCACTGCAGGGTGGTTCTCTTTCGCCAGGGCCTGACAGCCAAATCACTGGCTATCGAAGCAATCGCGACAATGGCCCCTGAGGCAAGCCCAGGGGCTCCTGCAGAAGGGCCACCAATGAGCCATGCAATGCACGTCCAGGCAAGACCGATCGACAGTGGCCAGGCCATTGAAGTAGTCAACATGGCCTTCGTCGGCAGGGTAAAGGAGGGCAGAGAGTTCAGGGGGCCCCTGGTATCTGGGGTGGTCTTCACGGCTGCTTCTTCCGTTCGTTGATCTGCCTCATGGCCTCCCTGTTGGCCTTCCCAGCGGCTCGAAAGAAACCAATAGTCCCCACGATCAGTCCCAGGATCGTCCCGATCACGAGAAAGATCCTATCCGTGCCAAGGAGCTCATCCAGGCCCCACCCGATGAGCAGGCCGGCAACCAACTCGCCGCTGAACGTCAACCCAAGCCCGAGCAGTCGCATGAGGCGAGCTTGTTCTTCCTGGGGTTGGAATCCTCCAGTGGGCATGCGGGCATGGTAGGTGATCCTGGGTTCAACCCGGGGCGTGTATAGGGAATGCCGGTGCGATATCATCCCCGGCAGAACTCCCGGAAGGCACCATGCAATGGCCATTGAAGATCGTGACATCATCGACGTAAGCCCGTCTCCAATGACGCGTGGTGATCGTCTGTTTCTTCCTGCCGTGTTCAAGGGGCTGGGAACGACTCTCAGGCATTGCCTCGGGAATGTTGGTCGGGATGGAAAGAACAAGAAGAACCTCTGGGTCGTTCAATATCCAGAGGAGAAGCGAGATCAGCGACCAGTTGAAGAGGGGGGTCAGTTCAAACCGACTTTCCGAGGTGTGCACAGGCTGAATCGTGACGAGGATGGCAGGGTCCGGTGCGTTGCCTGTTTCATGTGTGCCACGGCTTGCCCGGCCAATTGCATTCACATCGTCGCAGAGGAATCTCCGTGGGAAGACCGTGAAAAATATCCGAAGCAGTTCGACATCGATGAACTTCGCTGCATCTTCTGCGGGATGTGTGAAGAGGCCTGCCCTGTTGATGCCATCGAGTTGACGCCACGCTACGAGGTAGTCGGGTTGACACGAAATGAGATGGTCTTCGACAAGACGAAACTCCTGGAAGTATTCGACCAGACGATCAAGGAGAAGCCCATGTAGGGCCTTGGTCCTGCCTGCGGAATGCTTGCCAGCCAGCTCTCTGTCCCGATGGAGGCACCTGGAAGACGGGGAAAGTTCCCTGTTCGCCCTTGATTCTCAAAAGAAGCCTTCTTCAGATACCTAGAAAGGGACTTTCTAGTCTTGACGCTGGATAACTCACGCGTGATACTGGTCTCAGTCGGTGGCCGCTTGGTGAAGTGGCTTTCCGGCCTGCACGAGGAGTACCACCCTTCACAATGCACTCAACATTCAAGACTGGATCACTACTGACCGGTCATCGAGTGCACATGCGGGGGTGAGTCTGACAGCACAACGGTCTTCGGATGCCTTGGCATTCGACAATGAAATGGGGTACTTGGACAGATGGCCACCACGACCAAGAAGGACCTGATCGACCGTATTGCTGAAGAAACAAATCAGAAGCGCACCGTTGTCAAGAAGACGGTTCAGAGTTTCCTTGACAACGTCATTCGAGAACTCAGTGATGGGAACAGGCTTGAGTTTCGAGACTTTGGTGTCTTTGAATTGCGAGAGCGTGCGCCGCGAATGGCGCAGAACCCGCGTACGCTTGAACGAGTACCGGTTCCTGCAAAGAAGACAGTCAAGTTCAAGGTCGGTCGCCTCATGAAGGAGGCAATCGAGATTAAAGGGAAGAGTACAGTGGAGAAGGTGGATTCCGAGGTTGAAGTGACGCCCAGGCAGGCGACTCCAACGTCAATCACGGGTTGAGTACACCCTGCTTCCGGGGGAGATGCCGCGGCACGAGTTTCGTGCCGCCTTTCATTTCATGCCTGTCTATCGTGATGGTCGAATCATCAGGTACGGGCTCCCATGCAGGATGGCCTCGATCGAGGAAGCGAGAGGGGAAGAATGGAGCGGATGGAAGCAGTGATCGAAACTACGAACGTATCTCCCCGCGAGGCTGATTCCCGTCGCATCGCGAAGTTGCTGGAGTCACTTCCTCCGCATGCCATCGAGGCAGAAGTGAGCCTGCTCGGCTCGATCCTGCATGACCCGGACTGCCTGGCGGATGTCCTCCAGATCGTGACCAGCGCAGAGGACTTCTTCAAGCCGACCAATGGCGTCATCTTCAAGACTGCGGTCAGGATCTACGAGGAGCATTCCGCCGTCGACATCGCCATGTTGACCCAGGCCTGCGCCGACAGTGGCACGCTTGATGCGGTCGGTGGAGTGAACTACCTGGTCCACCTTGCGGAATCGGTTCCAACCGCTGCACATGCGATTCACTATTCCCGACTTGTCAAGGAGAAGTCGGTCATACGAAGACTCATCGAGACTGCCGGGCAGATCCTTCATGATGCATATGAGAACCCCGACCAGGCTCAGGATGTACTTGCAAATGCAGAGCAACGGATCTTCCGTATTGCACAGCAGATGGAAATGCGGCAGGCAAGTGATCTTCGAGATCTGATTTCCACGACCATGGCGCAGATCGAAGCGCGTGATGGAAAGTCCATGACCGGCATTGGAACCGGGTATGGAGAACTCGATCGGATGACGGGGGGCCTCCAGGACGGCGAGATGATCATCATTGCTGCGCGACCTTCGATGGGTAAGACGGCGCTCGCCCTGAACATCTCCGAGAATGTTGCTCTCCAGTCAAAGGGAGTTGCCGTATTCAGCCTCGAGATGGGTTCGTCTCAACTTGTCCAGCGACTGCTTGCATCAAAGGGTGGCATCGATGGGGACAGGCTTCGCCGGAACATGCTCCGCGAGGAAGATTTCAAGTCCCTGATGATGGCGTGTGATGCCCTGCATGACGCACCCATCTACATCGACGACACGCCTGGCCTGAACCTGGTCCAGTTGCGGGCCAAGGCCAGGAGATTGAAACAGAAGCATGACATCGACCTGGTCGTCCTGGACTACCTCCAGTTGATGACGGCAGGGCATCGCCCGGAGAACCGCCAGCAGGAAGTCAGTTCGATCAGCCGTGGAGTGAAGGCCATGGCACGCGAACTGGATGTTCCAGTGATCTGCCTGAGCCAGCTCAACCGTGCCGCGGAGCACCGCGAGGGTCATCGCCCGAGGATGAGTGACCTTCGTGAATCAGGCTCCATCGAGCAGGATGCCGACGTGATCATGCTCCTGCACCGGGAGGAGTACTACCACCCGGACCAGGAATGGCGTGATGCCAACCCGGACAAGATCGGCGAGGCCAGGATCGAGATTGCAAAGCAGCGAAACGGCCCGACGGGTCGCTTCCGTCTGACGTGGGATTCCAAGACGACGAGGTTCCACAATTATTCCCCGGCATCTCCTCCCATGGACATGCCTGCCCATGAGGCTGCACCTTCGGCCGGGTCGGGATGGTCTGCTCCACCCACCGACATGGCGGATGATGATCTGCCGATCTGATGTTCCTTGATTCAGTTTTGAGCTGTGCCGAGTTCCAGCCAGATTGAACCGACGAGGAAACCCAGGTACAGCACAAGCAATGTGATTCCTTCGACCCGGCCCAGCGTCTTCGAGCTTCTTGCAAGCGGGAGCAGGAGCATCGTGAAGAAGAGCAGTGCAGCAAGCGACCACCAACCATTGCCTGGTATGGCGACTGGATGAACGATGCTCGTCACTCCCATGACGAGCACGATGTTGAACAGGTTCGATCCTACGACCGTACCAACAGCAAGGTCCGCATGTCCTCGCCGTGTTGCGATGACGCATGTAAAGATCTCTGGAAGCGTTGTCGCGAGGGCCACGATCGTCAGGCCGATGACAAGATCTGCAACACCAAGATGTTCAGCAATGGCAACAGCTCCTTCCTCGGCCGCCTTTCCTCCGACCAGGAGGAGGGCCATTCCTGTGAGGAGAATCACCATGCTGTAAAAAACTGGTTTCAGATATTCGTTTTCAACAGGCGTACTATCACTGATTGATTCGGTAGCAAGGGAATCCGAGGTATCCGCTTTGCTTCTTCGGAGCCATTGAAAGCAGATGAAGAGGGAGCCCAGCAACAGGATGATTCCGTCGATCCGGTTGTATCCAGCTTCGTCTTCAACGCCGGGGGGGAGCCATGCAAGCAGAAGAAAGATCAGTGTGACGAGAATGAGCCAGGGAAGTTCCAGGCGTATGATCCTGCTGCTGATCATCAGGGGTGCTGCAAGGGCACTGAGGCCGAGGACCAGGCCGATATTGGCAATGTTCGATCCCACCACATTGCCAAATGCAAGTGACGTTTTTCCATCAATCGCTGCGATGACATTCAAGGCCAATTCCGGGGCACTGGTACCGAAGGCAACGACAGTCATTCCAATTACAAGAGCACCAATGCCCATCCGCCGTGCAAGTGCGACCGCCCCATTAACAAGCCAATGCCCTCCCAGGAGCATCAGGAGGAGGCCTCCGACGAGGCCGAGGATCGACCAGGGGAGTCCAAGGGTCTCATTCGCAAGTAATTTCAGGGAGGGGAGCATGCGCTGGTGCCGATTGTACGTCAGACACGTGTGTTGGAGATGCCGTACACCCTTTCGGCTTCCCATATGAGAATGGGTGTGAATCCCGTAGTCCAAGTTTGTCCGTGGAATGGACCGTACGCATGTCATTTGAAGAGGACAAGGCCAGGCTTCAGGCAACACTCCGTCGAGTTGGGGAAGGGGACGAAGATGCCTGGCGAGAGATCATCGAGTCCTATGGACCGAGGGTCTATGCCCTCCTTTTCTCCCGTTGCCGCAATGCCGAGCTGGCCGAGGAGATTGCTCAATCGACTTTCTGCACGGTGGTGACGAAGATCGAGGGCTACCAGGAACTGGGCAAATTCGAGCCTTGGCTCTTCAGAATCGCCATGAATCGACTGCGGGATGAGATGCGAAGGCGGGGCAGGCACGCGATTCCCGTCTCCCATGAGGTCTTTGGCGGTGTTGCCACTGGAGACCGACCGGAAGGGGATGAACAGGAGCAACGCGACCTCGGGGAGGCCCTGTGGGGTGCCATTGGGGAGCTTGCTGAAGCCGATCAGCAGATCATGCACCTGAGACATGTCTCTGAAATGAGTTTCAAGCAGATCGCAGGGGTACTGGATCAGCCCCTGGGTACGGTCCTGGCTCGCCATTTCAGGGCCCTGAAGCGGCTTAGAGAGATCCTGGGAGACCCTGAGGGTCTCTTCTAGCAACATGGGGCCGAAGCCCAAATTCCTGCAATGCAAGCCCCCCAGGGGCGTTAAATGGATGAAAGACAATGAACGAAAATACACACGGCACATCTCGACCAGGCAATGGGGAACATGCCCATTCCCAGGGCATTGAATCCCTTGGCGAGGGATATGACGACCTCGACCAGCGACTCGATGCTCGACTTTCATCGACTGCTCATGAACTTCGTTCGACCCCCATACCAGAGGGGTTCCTCGACAGGGTCTTCGATGCTTCCATCGAGACGCGAAACGAGGCGGAAGCACCACTCTCATTCACTCGTGGGCTGCCAAGGCGCCAGCCAGCAGTGTTGAAACTGGTTGCACTCGCTGCGTGCCTGGGTATTGCCGCAACGGCTGCCCTGTGGCTCGTGAATGGCCAGCCGACAAGGAATGTGTCTGATTCCGTCGTTGCCCTTGAAATCCAGACCCCTGAATCACCTCTCGCAACAGATGCACTCAGCATGAGCAGCGAGGCTGAGTGGGCGATGCTCGCCTCTTCGCGTGATCATCGACAACTTGAACGCCTCTCGGCCCTGGTCGTAACCAGGGACATGGGATTTGGTGATGTAACGGGTGACCTTGCATCCGTCATCGATGCCATCCACGATCCCCGCATGCAGACCTTCGACCTGGAGTGGCAGCGATGAATACCTTCTCCCGATCAACACTCGCAACCGTTCTTCTTCTCGCAGGTATCTTCTCGCTCATGCTCATGGCGAAGTCCCCCGTCGTCCATGCCTACCAGGACGCAGGCAAGCCCTTGCCTCCGGCATTTGCCGATCGATGCCTCGAGGTTGCCGAGCAGCTTGATCCCCAGTTCGCTGCAGAACTTCGAACTCTCTGCGAACTGGATCCTGCTGAGTTTGAACGTGTCATTCGCCGGCAGGGACCTCGCTTGACCGGGCTTGCCGAACTGCAGTCATCCGATCCCGTGCTCTACCAGAAGAAACTCATCGAGTTGAAGGCTGATGCCGAGGTTCATCGACTGGCAGTCGAGTTGCAGCAGTTGATCGAGGAATCTCCACGAAACACAGATCGGATCGAATCCCTCAAGAAACTGCTTCGAGGCCAGCTCCGCATCCGTCTTGGATTCGAGTTGCACAACCAGCAGCTCTACATCGAGCGAATCGAGGAACAACTGGAGTCGCTTCGAGCAAGGTCCGCATGTGAACGGGAGCATTTCGACGAGGTCGTGGAATCACAGCTTGCCGGGATTACTGGTGAAGCTGAGCCGATCCAGTCCGTCTGTCCATAGTCGATCCCGATACGCTCCTGCAGTTTCGTTCCCCCATATCATCTGCACATGGCCAGTGCCCGAGTTGCCGGATGGATTCGGCCACGTCGCTCCGTTTCGGCGATGGGACGTCTTGGTGGCATTGTTCTCATCGTCATGGTGCTCCTGTGCATCGCAACCCTCCCCTGGACTGCCGGTACTTCGCTGTCGGATGATGGAACGCCTGGACCACGCCGGTTTGAAGCAGCCAACCCGGACATTGCGCTTCTTCCGCCATCCTGGGCGATTCATACGGATGCTGAACGTGACATCGCGGAATCCCACACCGGTGGCGGCTTCTTCATCTTCGGGACGGACCGCCTCGGCAGGGACATGCTTGTCCGTGTGCTTGCGGGTGGTGGAATCAGTCTCCTGATCGGCTTGGCGGCAGCGGCAACAGCCGTCACCATTGGAACGATCGTGGGAACCCTGGCCGGGTGGAGAGGTGGTTGGACGGATGCCGTGCTGATGCGGTGTGTCGACGTCCTGTATGGCCTCCCGGCAATACTGCTTGTCGTTCTCCTGGCCGTGGCCATTGATGGGGCCAGGGAGAACTGGTTCGATGCTGATGCCGGGACATCCCTGCTCATCAATGCCTTGACACTCTGGGTCGCCATCGGCGCCATCAGTTGGTTGACGATCGCCCGGGTCATCAGGGGGCAGGTCATGAGCCTCAAGGCTCGCCCCTTCATGGAAGCGTGTCGAGCCATTGGAGTTCCATGGCCAAGGCAATTCCTGCGGCACCTTCTTCCAAATCTCATCGGGCCGCTGATTGTCTATGCCACACTCACCGTGCCCATGGCCATGCTTGCCGAAGCATTCCTGAGTTTCCTGGGCATTGGTATCCGGGAACCACTTCCCAGCTGGGGCAACCTTGCTGCCGATGGACTCAGCGAGATCAACCTGGTCCGCTCCCGATGGTGGCTGCTGATCTGGCCATGCCTCTTCATCGCACTGGCACTCCTCTCGTTGAACCTTGTAGGGGAATGGCTGCGAACCGCCCTGGATCCAAGGCAGCGTGAACAGGGCGTGGCACCATGAGCAATCTTCTCCAGGTCTCAGGTCTCTCGATCGATGCGGTGAATGCCATCGGGACATCGCGGCGTGTCGTTGAAGGCATTTCGTTTTCCATCGAATCGGGAAGTATCCTGGCACTGGTCGGAGAGTCGGGCAGTGGAAAGTCCCTGACGGCTCTTTCGTTGCTCGGACTTCTTCCTTCCGGCGTTGGAGTTGCAGAAGGGTCGATCAAACTGCAAGGTCGAGAACTTCTCGAGATGTCACACCACCAGTGGCGCGCCATCCGTGGATGTGAAGTCGGGATGATCTTCCAGGAACCAATGACTGCATTGAATCCGGTCTTCAGTATCGGCGAACAGGTAGCAGAGGTACTGCGCCACCATCGTCGATTCGATCGAAGGAATGCAAGGCGGGAAGCAGTTGACCTGCTGGAACGCGTGGCTATTCCAGAACCAGGCAGATGTGCTCGCTCATATCCACATGAACTCAGTGGAGGCATGCGTCAACGGGTTGTTGCGGCCATGGCAATTGCCGCCAAACCCTCGCTTCTCGTAGCAGATGAACCAACAACGGCCCTGGACATCGGTTCGCAGAATGCAATCCTCGACCTGATCGAAGGATTTGCCCGTGCAGATGGCCTGGGGGTTCTGCTGATCAGTCATGATCTGGCCCTTGTTGAAGAACGTGCAGATCATGTGTGCGTCCTTTACGAGGGTCATGTCTGTGAGACAGGGCCGGTGGAGGTGGTGACAAGGGACCCTCGCCACCCCTATACGCGTGGCCTCCTGGCCTGCACCCCACGCTTGTCTGGTTCAAGTCGCACCCTTCCCACGATCGAGGACGTTGTTGAGAACCCCTCCAGCGAGTCCATTGACACGGATGCGGGGCGATTCCAGGCCTGGTGGCCGGGACTTCCTGGAGGCCACCAGATGGAAGCCATCGGCCCGGAACGCCTTGTAGGGGTGCGTCAGGAGGGGTGACCTCCACTTGCAGGCCATCTTTTTGAAACCTTTTCGAACCCGTGAAGGGTTTTCCCTCGTACTTGATTCTCAGGGGAGAACTCAACACAAGGGGGTTCCAACATGGTCCGGCACATACACGCAACCTTGAACCAACTGATCGATACCTATTTGTCGATACCAACGACAGCAAGCCGCTCAGCCTTGCACAAGGCCCTGTTCGGACTTTCCCGTTGGCACACCATCCAACTTGGCAACTGTGAGGATCGCCCTCCATACATCGAGTACGAGGATGGAGAGCCGGTACTTCTCGTCTTCACCGATGCCGAGCGTGCCTCATCTGCAGCCCGAACCTGGATAGCTGACCGTGTCGAGACACATGCAACCATCGAATCCATCTCCCTGGAGGATCTCCTGCCCGCTCTGGAGGAACTCAAGGAATCCGGGATCATGTCACTTCGCTTTGACCATGGCCCGCGAAGCGTCCTTATCCCGATTGATGAAGCCATCGAGCTTGCAGTCATCCACGTCAAGCCGTTGAAGAAGGACATCGACACGCTCGTGAAGGCAGCCATCGAAGGCCTGGGACCAGTCGCGGAACCGGATCTCTGGAACGCCGTACGAGAACTGCCCAACTGGTACCTCGTAGCCGATGTCGATGAAACAGAAGACCCGCTTGTCTGGATTCTGCACGACGAGCCTTGCGTGCTCGTCTTCACCGATCAGTCGAAGGCTCGATCCTATGCGGTTGAACATGGACTTGAGGGATGCATGACCGATGCAGGTCGCCTGATCGAGGTTGATCCTGAACGGGCGCTGCATTGCTTCAGGGATCTTGCACGCCGCGGAGTTGCGGGAGCCGTCTTCAACGATGGCCCCTTCGGGTTCTACGCATCGTTGAACCAGTTGTGTGACAAGGCTGCCTGATCAGGTCTATTCGTCCAGGTTCTCACATTCGATGGATGCTTCTTCCCCGGCGATCTTCTTCTCCAGGTAGCGTTCAATCCAGCGTTCGAAGGACTTCCCTGCAGCGGTGTCCTTCCCGCTGAATCGAATTTCCTTGATCGACTCGACCAGGATGCTCCTTCGCTCGTCTTCTCCCTTGGCAAGACAATGCAATTCCGCATCTGGACCCGTGCTTCGACTGAACACATAGCACTCCAGTTCCGACCCATCGCTCATCAGGAGTGTCACATCTCCCCTGTAATCGATCGCCCAGTCGAGCCCGGTATTGAATCGGTCATTCTCACTGCAGCGAACGGAGAGTCCCTGCGAAGGACTGTCATCTGTGGAGTTCACGGGTTCAGTTCCCGTCCTGTCTCGGGGTCGAGGATCTTCCATCCACAGATACGTGATATCCGCATCATCACGAGGTATGCGATCTCCTCCTCGACGATCGTCAGCAGCATCTGCTCAACGGGGTCCTTTTCAGGTGGGAGGTCAATGCGTACCCCAGGGCCGAACAGGGCATCCTCGCCCTCGCGTTCCGGGGCGGTATTCAACTTCGACAACTGCTCGACGATCTCCTTGCGGCTGCCGATTGGCAACAGTCCATCACTTCCTGATTCAGGTGATTGGATGACGAAGGTGTGGTTCAACTCATGTTTCCATTCGATCTGGGTAGAGATGCATTCTACTCGTTGCCATGTGGCCTGCACTCATCCAGGAGATTGGACACGGTCTCGATCAGGGAATCGAGGGGCACCGGTTTCGTGAGGTAGGCGTGGACACCCAGCCCCCGCGCATACTCTTCATGTCGCCGACCTTCATTGGCTGTCACCATGATGACGATCGGAGGCGTGTCTGAAGCAAGCAGTTCTTCAAGCACGAGGAACCCGGATCGCTTTGGCAACATCATGTCCAGCACCAGAGCCTCGGGCTGATGGGCTCTCCAGGAGGCAATCGCCTGGTTTCCATCTTCTGCTCGAAGTGTGCGAGCACCATCGGCGCGAAGCGCCAGGTCGAAACTGTCCAGTACATCCGGATCATCGTCTACGACGAGCACAAGCCTTCCTTCCAGTCTGCCGCTCATCGACGTGCTCCCTGTTCAAGGGCTGAACGCTCCGACCACTCAACGATTCGTTCGACTTCATCACCCGTCATCCATGGGAGGGCGGCGATCTTCTCTCTCGTTGCCTGAGGAATCGGTTTCCCCTCGCGTTCATGTCGTGGGCGACTCTTCCATCTCCGGTGAAGCCAGAGGTATTGTTCCGGTGCACCTCTGATGAGCGTCTCGATGGCCCTGTTGTATCGAGCCGTGATGTAGAACAGGGGGTCATCCTGGTCGGCCCAGTCCTCGGGTTCGATGACATCACTGCAGATGCATTCGAACTTGAACTGCTGTCCGATACGCCGTGCCTGTGAAATGACGATCGGGGTCTCGTATCGCATCGCCAGCAGGCCGATGGACTTGTAGGACGAAGCGAGTCGTCCAAAGAAGGGTACGAACAGACCCTGGTCACCTGCATTCTGATCCGCAATGAAACCCAGCTGCTCCCCATCTTCGAGTCGTTTCTGGAGTTGAGGCGCCGCGCCCCACTTCTCGAGAATCTTCAGTCCATGGGCTTCCCGGATACGCATGACCCAGTTGTTGATCAGCGGATTGTCCAGGGGGCGGGCCAGCGCGGTGATGGGATATCCACAGACCGCCAGTACATAGCCAAGCATCTCCCAGTTTCCGCAGTGACCGGTCAGCATCAGCAGCGGATCACCCTTGACGAGTTTCTCAAGAACCGGCTGTACACCCAGCATGTTCACGTGATTCGGCCAGGTATCCGGTGTGACCAGTCGTGTCATGGTGATGGAATCGACCATGGCCAGTTGAACCATCGATTGGAATGACTGTTCCGCAATCAACTCGATGCGATCCTCATCCCATTCCGGAAAGCTCCATCGCAGGTTTTCAATACATCGTTGCCGCCGTCCGGAGTTCATCCGGTAGAGGGTGGATCCCGCTGCAGCGGCCGTCTGGAGGTTCTGTTCATGTGAAAAACACTGCAGGAGCCCTGCTACGAATCGCAGTGGGAGGTACTGGCTCCAATGAACGAGTGCAGATGCGTTTCGTGCCATGGTGCCACCCTGAGCGGGGGAGATGCCTTGGGTGATGAGACCTGATTGCCGCAGTGGATGCGTGGAATCAGAGGCCTGTGTCGCCCGTGAGAATCTGGAGTCGATTCGCGTTAAGAACAGGAATCTGCGCGTCAAGAGCCTGGTTGTACAGGGACTGGTAGGTGTCGTAGATCAGTCTCTTCTTGAAGTACTCCTGCTTCAACTGCAGGCTTGCATCCTGCTGCATCGGCATTGGTTTCGTAGGTGTGAGTCCAAGCACGAGGAAGTCGAGATCGGCAGGCAGTATTTCGCCGTGAACGACCTCTCCACCCCAGCTCTCGATCTGGCTTCGGAGGAAGGCAGCTTCCTGTTCAGTGGCATCGGTATCACCATCAATATCGAACTGGCCATGCACCAGGAACTTGAACTGGTAGTCGGGGCTGTAGATTGCATTTGCAATCACGTCTTCCCTGACCACGGGACGTCCCCGGGTCGTCCGGGTGATCTTCGCAGTGGAAGTGGAGTCCCCGACCTTGATGACCTGGAGGCTGGCCTTCCCGCGAGGGAAGTCGCCATTCTCGTCAGGCCGGATCTGGGCGGCGTCCCCATAGACTTCGAATTTCATTCCGAGCACGATCTGGTCCTGTCGTCCTCGATCGATGTAGACCTGGTCATTGGACCCGGCGATGTCGATCACGGTTCCATCCACGAGAGTTGCTGGATCCTTGGGTTTGACCCTGGTTTCATCGATGATCTCGCTGAGTTCATCGAGCTTGCTCTTGAGTCGGAGCTTCTCCTGTCTCAGGTCGGCAACATCTCCATTGAGGTTCGAGATGTCATCCGTGTATCGGTCACGCAACTTGTCGCGACTGGATTCCATCATCTGACGGACATCGGCGATTTCAGCCAGATGTTCATCGGTCGCGGTTCGATATGTTTCCAACTGCTTGCTTTCGGCGGCAAGCAGGGTGTCTCGTGAGCGACTGGCGGTTTCAAGTTCGGACGTCAGATTGTCTCGTTCCGCCTGGAGAGCAGAGACCCGCTCCTGGAGGCTGTCGAGTTCGTTCCGGGTGTCGGTCACCTTGCGATCAAGATCCTTGACGGTGTTGTAGAGCGTCATGCCATTGTCAACACCTGAAAATCGCTGCTTGATCGATGCAATGCTTGCATCGGGATTCCCATCGACCCAGGATTTCAATGCGTTGTGTTCATCCATGACGTAGCCGAGAACCGACTTGCGTTCCTTGTCGGCGGCGGCCTTGATGGTTTGGAACTGCTCCGAGTTCCTCTCGTTCTTTCGAGCGAACTCATCCAGTTGCTCCGTCATCTTCTGGACGTTCTCTATCTCACTTGTCTTCCCGGTATAGAAGAGGACCGAGACCACCAGCAGGAAGACGCTGATGAGGATGAAGACGACGAGGGATACGATGACGCCGGTACCAGCGTTCGAACGAATGGCCATGGAGGCACTCCTGCGGGCATCAGCCCTTCCTGGGCCCGTGCGAAGCACGGGTCGACAACCTGGGTGAACATGGAAGTTTCCCCACACGATGGGGGAGCGTCAAGCGTTCCATGAAGGAAACCATGATTCCCCTCCATGAATGGCCCTGACGAGGCCTCTGGGCCCTTGTATGGGGGTCCACTCGACCGTATCCTCACCTGTTCGATTCGGAACCATGCCTATGAAAGACGATCCAAACCAACTTCTGAAGGACCTCGGGCGGCATCAACTTGTTGATGGCTATCCCCTGTTGGTGGACCTTGATCGTAGTCATGGCTCGTGGATCCATGACCGGATCCACGATTGCGAGTTTCTCGATGCGTTCACATGCTTCGCTTCCTGGCCCATCGGGTACAACCACCCCGGCTTCCATGAACCTGAAATGCTTGAGACGTTCAAGAGAGCATCCCTGAGCAAGGTCTCGAATTCAGACCTCTATTGCGAGGATCTCTGCCGATTCGTCGACACCTTTTCGATGCATGCAACTCCGGACGGCTTTCCTCACCACTTCTGGGTTTCCGGTGGTGGACTTGCAGTTGAGAACGCCATGAAGACGGCCTTCGACTGGAAGGCGCGAAAGCTCGGGAGAACGAACTTCGATGACGCCGTAGAAGATCTCGTCATCCTTCACTTCAGGGAAGCCTTTCACGGACGAACCGGGTACACGATGAGCGTGACGAACACCCTGCCTGACAAGGTGGGTCTCTTCCCCAAGTTCAACTGGCCACGGGTACACAACCCGACGGTGCATTGCGACCTCGATGGAAAGGTCTGTAATGACGTGGAGGCGGAGGAACAACGGGCTTGCAAGGAGATTGAAGCGGCCTTCGCCAAGGCCGAGTCCGAGGGTCGTCACATCGCCGGAATTCTCATCGAGCCGATGCAGGGCGAAGGTGGTGACAATCATTTTCGCCCCGAGTTCATGCAGGCACTTCGAACGTATGCGGATGAGCGAGAAGCGCTGCTTCTCTATGACGAGGTGCAGACGGGTTTCTTCGGATCCGGCAAGCCATGGTTCTGGCAGCACCAGGGAGTTGCACCCGATGTCGTCGCCTTCGGCAAGAAGACCCAGGTCTGCGGCATCTACGCTTCGAGGCGAGTCGAAGAAGTGGATGATCACGTCTTCGCACGGTCAAGCCGGATCAACTCGACGTGGGGTGGGAATCTCGTCGACATGGTTCGTTGCCAGCGAATCCTCGAGATCATCGTCGAGGAGAACCTTGCGGATCACATCACCGCGATCGGTTCACACGTGATCGACGGACTTCGATCGATCGCCCGTGAAACCGAGGCATTCACGAATGTCCGCGGCAGGGGATCCCTGATCGCCTTCACGTTCAATCCGGCCGAAGCGAGGCGGGAAATGATCGCTGCGCTCTTCGAGCGAAGGGTCATCGCCCTTCCCTCCGGGCAGGACTCAGTCCGATTCAGGCTGCCGTTGAACTTGTCGAGGGAAGATGCGGATGAACTCCTGAACCGGGTTGAATCGTGTGTTCCACTGCTCACCCGTGCGTGAACAAGACATGATGTCGAACGCCCCCGGGTTGAAGTCCGCTGCAAGCGGAACACTTCGCCATGCACTCCGTGCACTGAGGCATCTCCAGAAACCCGATGGACACTGGTGCGCAGTGCTCGAGGGGGATTCGATTCTCGAGAGCGAGTACCTGCTGATGAAGTTCATACTCCATCAGGAGCATGAGCCGATGGCGGACGGTTGTGGACGGGAGGTGCTCGATCGTATTGCCGAGGGGCTTCGTCGACAGCAACGGTCAGACGGTTCCTGGGGGCAGTATCCCGGTTCGGACATCGATGTCAGTGCCACTGTCAAGGGTTACTTCGCATTGAAACTCATGGGTGACGACACCGAGGCCGAACACATGCGTCGCGCACGTGAACAGGTCAGATCAAATGGTGGTGCAGAGCAGTGCAACTCCTTCACCAACTTCTATCTGGCCTGTCTCGGGCAGGTGTCATGGAATGCCGTCCCATCCATTCCACCGGAACTTGTCCTGCTTCCGAAATGGTTCTATTTCCACCTTTCGAAACTGAGCGCGTGGACCAGGACGATGATTCTTCCATTGTCGATCGTCACGACGCGACGTCCCACTCGCAGCCTGCCCGCGGACATGGGGATCGACGAGCTCTTCCTCGACGAGTTCGAGCGAAACAGGCTTTCGGATACGGTCGAATCACCCCGCCATTGGCGACTGATCTTTCGCGGCATCGACAGGATGCTCAAACTGCTTCACCCGCTCGGGGGGACCCCCTTGCGAAGTGCTTCGATGCGCAAGGTGGTTGAGTGGATGCTCAAACGGGCTTCACAGGACGGGGCTGCCGCCACCGAGGGTCTTGGCGCCATCTTCCCTCCCATGGTCTACCTCCAGATCGCCCTGATGGCGATGGGTTGGAAACGGGAGCATCCCGTACGCCAACGGGCCGAGCAGGACCTGGACGCCTTCTTCCTGGATCGAATCGAGGATGACGGTACGCCGACCATCCGTATCCAACCCTGCTTCAGCCCGGTGTGGGACACCGGGATTGCTCTCTATGCAATGACGGACTGTGGGTTGGATCACGCTGATCCTTCCGTTCAGGCAGCAGCTGACTGGTTGCGAGAGAAGGAGTGCACTTTCCAGGGCGACTGGACCGACACGGTCGCCCCTCGCCCCGGATTCGGCTCCTGGTATTTCGAATATCGAAACGCCTGGTACCCGGACGTCGATGACACGGCGATGGTTGCAATGGCGCTGTACCGCAGCGGAGGCATGGAGAACAGGGCAGCAGCCTGCCGAGGAGTCCAGTGGCTGCTTTCCATGCAGAACGATGATGGGGGGTGGGCGGCCTTCGACAAGACGGTTCATCGACAGGTACTCGAGTACATTCCCTTTGCAGATCACAACGCGATGCAGGATCCATCCTGCTCCGACATCACCGGCAGGGTGCTTGAGTGCCTCTCCTGGCACGGATTCACGACAGCAGATGCGCAGGTGAAGAAGGCCATCGAGTACATCAAGGCGACACAGGAACCGGATGGTTCATGGATCGGGCGATGGGGCGTGAACTACATCTATGGGACGTGGCAGGCACTGGTCGGCCCGATCAATCTCGGTGTTGATCCCGGCGAGGAATGGATCCAGCGTGCTGCAGATTGGGTGCGAAGCGTGCAGAAGGAGGAGGGGTCCTTCGGAGAATCCCCCGACTCCTACCTCGATCCTGGTCTGAAGGGAATCGGTCCTTCGACGGCATCCCAGACGGCATGGGCTGCGATGACGATGCAGGCTGTGCATGGGCCTGATGACGAGGGTGTACAGCGAGCCATCAATTGGCTCGTTGCAACGCAGATGGATGAACGTTCAGCAGCTGATCCGGCATGCAATCCAGATGGTGATCCAGCTGGTTCATGGCATGAGCCCTGGTGCACTGGTACCGGGTTCCCGAAGGTGTTCTACCTTCGGTACCACCTCTACCGCCTCTACTTTCCGATCATGGCGATCGGAAGATTCCTTTCGGCGAATGCCGACCGGGATGCAGGCATCATGACTTCCGAAGGCACCGACTCCAAGGCCTCATCCACGATCTGATCAACTGAACGGGCAGGGATCGTGAAACGTCACATCTTCACCCGTTGCCGGGTGCTTGACCGTGAGAATCGTCGCATGCAGCATCAATCGCGGGCTGGCTTCAACGAGATGATCGGGTGCATAGAGATCATCTCCGAGTATGGGATGTCCGATGCTCTGCATGTGCAGCCTCAACTGGTGCGATCTTCCGGTGACAGGTTTCAACTCGACGTGGGTATGGTCAGTTCCACGAACGAGGACCTTGAAGTGCGTCGTGGCTGATCGACCATGCTCCTCGTCGATCATCTGTCGAGGTGGGTGATCCATGTCCTTCCTGATGGGGGCATTGATCACCCCATCATCTATGGCAAGGCATCCTCCTACGACTGCTTCGTATTGCTTGTCGACTTCACGATCCTGGAATTGCCGACTCAGTTCACGGTGAGTATCCGCATCCCTGGCCATGATGATCACTCCCGAGGTATCGCGATCGAGTCGATGGACGATCCGGGCACCCGGGAAGGCGTCATCGGCTCTGCTTGCGAGGCAATCAGCCTTTTCCGGCCCGATTCCTGGAACCGACAGCAACCCCGGAGGCTTGATGAATACGATGATCCGGTTGTCGGAGAAGAGCACCGGGGGGAGTCCCGGTGGAGCGGGTGTTCTGGGTGCCTGGCCGTGTGACTTATTCGTCTGGTCCATTGTCGGAGCCTATCATGTCGGATCCCCGCCGGGGACATGTGCCCCGGTTGCGTAGGATTGGAGCATCCATGTCGTTCTTGTTGAGCCTGTGCATCCTGCTTCTTGCAGATGAAGTGACTCCCAGCCCGGTCGAACCGATGCTGACCGATGCCGTGCAGTTGACCTTTGCTTCGGAGTTTCACAAGGCAGGTGAATCCTACTTCTCAGATGATGGCAGTCGCTTGATCTACCAGGCTGTTCCCTTGCCACCAGAGGGGAAGGAACCGGGGATCCACTACGGGATGTATGTCTCGGACGTGGTCAGGGACAGCGATGGCAGGGTTACTGGTCTTGAGAAGACACGTTGCATCAGTCCCACCGGTTCAGCGAATACCTGCGGCTGGTTCTTTCCCGGGCGAAATGACCGTGTCCTCTTTGCTACGACGACGATCGCTCCAAGGGAAGAGGATGCACCGGGATACCAGCGAGATTCCGGTGACTATCGATGGCAGTTTCCACCTGAAATGAACATCGTCGCCTTGGACCTTTCGGAAGCGGATGGAACGTCGAGGGCGTTCGAGCCCCTCGTGACGGACGACAAGGCCTACCTGGCGGAAGGTTCGATCAGCCCTGATGGTCGTCACCTTCTGTATACGTCGCTGGCCAGTGGAGACGGAGACCTGTGGGTTGCCGACTTGCAGAGCGGCACGATCCGTGCACTGGTAGAGGCTGACGGGTACGACGGCGGTCCATTCTTTTCGCCTGGCGGCCATCGCATCACCTATCGATCTGATCGAAGGGGAGATGACTATCTCCAGGTCTTCGTCGCCGATCTCAAGTTCGACGAAACAGGCTCGATCGTCGGGATCGAACGTGAGTACCAGATTACCAACAACGAGCATGTGAACTGGTGTCCGTTCTGGACACGGGATGGCAGGGCGCTGGTCTATGCAACAAGCCAGGTCGGACACCACAACTATGAGATCTTCCTCGTGGATGCCGATGGTGGTGGAGCGGATCGACCTGTTCGCTATGGAACCGGTCGACGCCGTGTTACCAACGCTCCGGGTTTCGATGGACTTCCAGCATTTTCACATGACGGTGGAACGATCGTCTGGACAAGCCAGCGTGCAGGCGACTCCGGCAGCCAACTCTGGTGTGCTGGATTCGAGATTCCGGATCAAAAGCTATCGGGTCAATCTCCTGCCGGGTCGGACGGCCATTGAAATTCCCGGCGATCATCCTGCTGTTTCTGTTTCTGCCGTTCGGGTGTGAAGGAAAGCGGATCCAGTACAGGAAGACGCCTTCTTTCTATTCACGCATGGCGGGCATGGAGGGAGGAAGGGACACCGTGCTGGAGGACGGTACCGAGATCAGGTTCATTCACCAGCAGCCGCGTGAACTGGACAATTTCACTGATCACACGGGCAAGAAGTTTCTCATGAGGGAGCAACTCGAGGATGGCTCTGTCACCCTGAATGCGATCATGCCCGAGCACGTGCTTCTTCTCCTTCTGGATTGCCTCCAGAGACAGGAGTACACCTTGTTCTGGGACGAGATGATCGCAACTTCGACGAAGGAATGGTACGAGTCGGAGGGGGGAGGGCGGAAGGCCTGTCTCGAGTTCCTCCGGATCAACAGGCGTGACATTGCCGACGCGTTGACAAGGATGAAGATGGGTACCGGGCTCAACGAAGTCGAGCGGTTCCAGATCGATGAGAACATCATCCGACTCAGGCTGGCCGAGCATCTCAGGCACCGCTTCGCCTTTACCGAAGTGGACACCAGGTGGGAGGACGGCAAGTACGTCCTCGTAACCATCAGGTAGGCGTGCAGGCACTAGTCAGTGGTGGCTTCGGCTTCCTTCGGCTTGGTCGTGTCCTCGGGCAATGCAGTGCTGTCGAACTTCAGATGATCCGCATCCGGTTCATGGCTGAGGAGGAGCTTCTGCCCAGGTTCATATTCACCACCAAGGAGTGCTTCAGCGAGTGGGTCCTCGACATAGGCGCTGATCGCTCGACGCAGAGGCCTTGCACCGAAGTCGGGATTGAATCCCTTCTCGATGAGGTAGTCCTTGGCCTTCTGGTCAAGTTCCAGTTCCAGGCCCTTCGACTTGAGGCGTTCACAGACCTTTGCAAGCTCGATGTCGATGATCAAGTAGAGGTCATCCTTCACCAGAGGCCTGAAGACGACGGTGTCATCAAGGCGATTGATGAATTCTGGCCGGAAGAACTTCTCGACTTCTGACATGAGAGAGGACTTCATGCGTTCATAGTCCTGGACTTCTTCACGCTTTCCGAAGCCGAAGGACTGGCCACCCTTGATCAATTCGGCGCCGATGTTCGACGTCATGATGAGAATCGTGTTCCGGAAGTCGATCTTTCGACCGAAGGAATCCGTGAGGCGACCTTCCTCCATGATCTGGAGCAGCATGTTGAATACGTCTGGGTGAGCCTTCTCGACTTCATCAAGCAGGACGACCGCGTAGGGCCTTCGCCTGATCTGTTCCGTCAACTGGCCACCCTCCTCGTAGCCGACGTAGCCGGGAGGCGCGCCGACGAGGCGGGAGACGGTGTGCTTCTCCATGTACTCGGACATGTCGAGGTAGACCATGGCATCCTGGTCCCCGAAGAGAAAATCCGCGAGGGCCTTGGCGAGCAGGGTCTTGCCGACACCGGAGGGACCGACGAACACGAATGAGCCCATGGGACGATTCGGATCCTTCAGTCCGCTTCGAGCCTTGCGGATGGCCTTGGAGACCTGTGAGACCGCTTCCTTCTGGCTGACGACCGTCTGGTGCAGTTCTGCTTCCAGTTGCAGCAACCTTGCGGATTCCGCTTCCTCGAGTCGAGTCAGGGGTACGCCGGTGATCTTCGAGACCACCTCTGCGATGACCTCTTCGTCGACGGTTCCGCTGATTTCACTCATCGTGTCGCGCCATTCCTTCTGCACGCGATCCTTCTCGGCTCGAAGTTTTTCGGCCTTGTCACGAAGGTCTGCAGCCTTCTCGTAGTCAGCGCCTCGAACAGCAGCTTCCTTTTCGACTCCGAGCAGTTCGATCTTCTCCTCGATGTCTGCAAGGTCGGGCGGCTTCGTGAGCGAACTGAGCCTGACTCGTGCTCCAGCTTCGTCGATGATGTCAAGGGCCTTGTCCGGCTGCACCCGGGATGGGATGTACCTGGTGGACAGCTCGACGGCTTCCTTGATGGCCTCATCCGTGATCTTCACACGATGGTGCTCCTCGTACTTGATTCGAAGCCCCTTGAGAATCTCGATGGTCTGATCATGTGATGGCGGTTCGACGGTTACGGACTGGAAGCGTCGTTCCAGCGCCGAGTCCTTCTCGATGTATTTCCTGTACTCGTCGAACGTGGTGGCGCCGATGCACTGGATCTCACCGCGGGAAAGTGCGGGCTTGAGTACGTTCGAAGCGTCAATGGCGCCTTCAGCACCACCGGCACCGACGAGGGTATGCAGTTCGTCGATGAACAGGATGATGTTCTTCGCTCGGCGAACCTCGTTCATCACGGCCTTGATGCGTTCCTCGAACTGTCCCCTGTACTTGGTTCCGGCAACCATCATGGCCAGGTCGAGAACGACGACACGGCGGTCATGGAGCAGGTCCGGAACTTCCTTGGAGACGATCTGCTGGGCGAGGCCCTCGACGATGGCGGTCTTTCCGACGCCGGCTTCGCCGAGGAGCACTGGGTTGTTCTTCGTACGGCGGCAGAGGATCTGGATGAGTCGTTCGATTTCATCGAAACGGCCGATGACCGGATCGAGTTCGTTGGCCTTCGCCAGTTCGGTCAGGTCTCGGCCAAAACTGTCCAGGGCCGGTGTCTTGCTTTTGCCGCGTCGCGGGGAGGAAGCCTGGGGATCGCCTTCCTCTTCACCGATCTCATCCATCTCGTCGGCGTCCACTCCGGCGCCGAGCAGGTTGAGTACTTCTTCACGAACCTCTTCGAGCTTCACGCCGAGGTTCATGAGTACTTGCGCAGCAACGCCATCCTGTTCGCGGAGCAGCCCGAGCAGGAGATGCTCGGTACCGACGTAGTTGTGGTTCAGGTTCCTTGCTTCCTCGATGGCATACTCGAGCACCTTCTTGGCTCGAGGTGTCTGCGGAAGCTTGCCCATCGTCACCATCTCAGGTCCCGACTTGACGAGCTTCTCAACTTCGAGGCGTACCTTCCTGAGGTCGATATCAAGGTTCTTCAGGACATTGGGCCCTACACCAGAACCTTCTTTCACCAGGCCGAGAAGGATGTGCTCCGTCCCGATGTACTCGTGGTTGAAACGCTGGGCTTCCTGGTTTGCAAGGGCCATGACCTTGCGTGCACGATCGGTCAAGCGTTCGAACATGGGACGTCTCCGGGTCTTCTGCCTTCCTGCAAGGCATTGTTCATCAATCCTCAGGGCAATCCCCTCACGTGAGGAGGCTGCACCCCCTCTGGGAGTGCAAGTGCCATACCAGTCTATTCGGCCCTGAAGGAGGGGGTGATGAGCCAAATTTGACTCTACACTGATCTAAGAGTGTCTTTTTACACCCCATGGAGGGTCATCTTGGTCTATGTGGGCATTTTCCGGTGCCATTCTGACGGTTGCAGCCATCCTGGTGCCCCACATGGGGGAAATGCCGGGGGAGGGGCCTGGCAACACTGGACTCTCGAAATCCCAGATTGAATCGGGTCCATGGACGTCTGATCCATGGCCTGAACTTGACCGGGCGGGCATGATCGAGGCCGAGGCCCTCGTGGTTGATTCACTGGTATCGATGGAGGGGCATGCCAATGCCGAGGGTAATCCAGCAAAACCCATCCGAACACGGTTCCTGCTTGTTCATGGAGAGCAATCACGCAATGAGCTTCTCCATGCAGGTACGGTTCTTGACCGAGCCGTACAACGCATGAATACGCTCATGGAGGAAGAGGTGGACCATGCTCCGTTTGCGGGTCGGCTCGGTCTTCACCTTTCAGGCAACCGTGACAGGTTCATGATGCTGCTTGCCGGACAGTTGAATGTCTACGCCGCAACCGGAAATGAAGTTCACCTTCATGTGTCGGGGAGGCGCACGATACTTGTTGCAAATGGTGATGCTGAACCAGCGTTGTTGAACCACCAATTGCATCGAGTGGCAACACATGCCTACCTGCATGCACTTCATTCACCCAATCGTCTTCCAGCCTGGGCAAATGAAGGTCTTGCAACTGCGATTGCGTGGGGGGGTTCGGGAATCGAGGAACGTGTTGACAGGCCAGAGGCCATCGCGATGGTTCGAGAAGGGGCGATGCTCGAAGAGTTGATCGAGATGGACTATGCCGATGGCAGTTGGCATGGAGACAGGATGAACGAAGCGCGGGCGGGGTTGTTGATGGAACGAGCTCTGCTGGCAAGGCCGCATGAACTTCGGGAATGGATTCTCTCGGTCAAGAAGGGTGTTGAATGGCGCAGAGCGTTCAAGACTGCCTTCAATGATTCACCGGAGGCGATGGCCAGGTGGGCTGGACAGTACTTCAAGGTCAATGACTAGTTGTCCGCGAGGACACCCTGGTGCAGTTCGACGACACGGTCTGCGCGGTCGGCGATCGAGTGGTCATGGGTGACCATCACGATGGCAAGTCCACGTTGATGCTCAGCGGCGAGCAGGTCGAGAATCTGTTCTCCGGTCTGTTCATCGAGATTGCCCGTTGGTTCATCTGCAAGGAGCACCGAGGGCCGGTTGATGAGCGCTCTGGCAATGGCGACCCGCTGGCGTTCGCCACCGGAGAGTTCTCTGGGACGGTGGTTCAGGCGATGTCCCAGGCCGAACGCTTCCAGACGTTCCATTCCATCCCCGGTGACTTGCCGGGAGCCTTGCCAGGCGACGAACCCCGGTAGCGTGGCATTTTCAAGCACGGTCAATTCCGGGAGCAGGTGGTAGAACTGGAATACGAATCCAACGTCACGGTTCCGATACGCGTTTCGCCTTCCGTGTGAAAATGACTTGAGGTCTTCTCCCTTGTAGTGCACGGACCCCTTGTTTTCGTCCGGGCGATCAAGGTCACCCAGCAGGTGAAGGAGAGTGCTCTTTCCGGAACCGGATGATCCCAGGACCGCAACCCATTCACCGTCCTTGATATTGATCGAGGCACCTTTCAACACGGGCACATCGACATTGCCGAGACGATATGTCTTCTGCAGATCCCGTCCTTCAAGGATGATGTTCGTACTGGTCATCGGATCACTCGTATCGGAGGGCATCGACTGGATCGGTATCGGCGGCCTTGATTGCCGGAATGAGCGCACCGAGAAGGCTGAAAACGACGGCGCCGATCATCGTCACGAATGCAGACATGAAATCAACTGAATTGGGTATGACAGAGAAGTAGTAGACCCGAGGATCCCACATTACGAAGCCGGCATCATTCGAAGCGGCCCAGGTGATCACGCCCCCAAGCAACAGGAGCGGGAGTGAAATCATGCATCCCAGGGCGGTGGGAAGCATTCGTTCCTGCCGGATGCGGCTGAGGGACCAGCCTGCAAGGAGTACACCGATCGCAAGCAGGATGATGCCGAGGATGATCGGGGGGTCTCCCATGCCGTCATGGATCAGGTTGATGTTCGAAACGATGAGCCATCCCAGGAGCAGTCCGAGCAGGGCACCCAGGACACCGACTACCAGTCCGTACAGGAGAAAGATCCCGATGATTCCCCTTCGGGATGCGCCGATGCTCCGGAGGATCCCTATGTCACGGGTCTTCTCATGGACGATCGACCAGAAGATCGCCAGCACGAGTGCTGCGCAGACGATGTAGACGATCGAGAAAAG
>JABABM010000016.1 GCA_014238205.1 Phycisphaerales bacterium
GACAGGTATTCGGAGTTTGGTTGGGGTGGGTAGGCGGTAGGCCCCCCAGCCCCATCCAGTAGCTCTACCCCCACACGATGTAACGCGAGGCTAGCCCTAAAGCTATTTCGGGGAGAACGAGATATCTCCGGGTTTGATTAGACTTTAACTCCTCCCCACAGGTCATCGCCCCACTTTTCAACGTAGGTGCGTTCGGTCCTCCAAAGGGTTTTACCCCTCCTTCAACCTGCCCATGGGTAGATCACCCGGTTTCGCGTCTACCCCCTGCGACTGTGCGCCCATTTCAGACTCGGTTTCCCTTCGGCTCCGCTGGGATACAGCTTAACCTTGCCACAGAAAGTAACTCGTCGGCTCATTATGCAAAAGGCACGCGGTCACCCGCCGAAGCAGGCTCCCACAGCTTGTAAGCATGCGGTTTCAGGTACTTTTCACTCCCCTTATCGGGGTACTTTTCATCATTCAGTCACCTTACTGGTTCACTATTGGTCGTTGAGGAGTATTTAGCCTTGGAGGGTGGACCCCCCTTGTTCACACGGAGTTCCACGAGCACCGTGCTACTCTGGATCACCTAGGCTCACGTTCAGCGTGCTACAGGATTCTCACCTTCTGTGATTCGACATTCCAGACGATTCACACGCATTCCGCTGTGCCATATTGGTGTCCAAACCCCGGACCGAAGTCCGGTTTGGGCTGTTCCGATTTCGCTCGCCGCTACTTACGGAATCGCGTTTGCTTTCTATTCCTCGGGTTACTGAGATGTTTCAGTTCGCCCGGTTTGCTCCTACACCGTATGCATTCGGGTGCAGGTGACTCCTTGCGGAGCCGGGTTTCCCCATTCGGAGATCTTCGGATCATTGCCTGGTTACCGGCTTCCCGAAGCTTATCGCAGGTTCCAACGTCCTTCATCGCCTCTCAACGCCTAGACATCCGCCACATGCTCTTATTGGCCTGGTCGTCCACCTGTGCCTCAACGACCTCCCGTGGACCGGTTGGATCGAAGACATGCACGAGTGTTAAACCAAGTCTTCATATTGCCTTGGACTTATCTCGAGCTCGGTCAGTCCTTCATCACGATCCGGGGTGGGCCGTGAATCAGACCTGACTGATACTGAACCAACTTGTCAAAGAGCAATTTCGCTGCCACCGAAGCAGCAACAACAACCTCACGGCAGAAAGCCTGCCGAGAAGGCAATCGGAAATGATACCCGTCCTGACGGACCTGTCAATACGCATCGGGCTGGTTTTTGATGCCCTGAACAGGGAAAACCATCCCCTGTCAGCCAAGTCCATCATCTACACGAAGATAGGACCCGTTCAAGCCAGGAAAAGTGAAGTCGTGCCAATGAAATACACGTCCCCACTCAATCCCCTGGTCGGACAGTCTCTGTCGCACCTGGCTCTCCAATCTGGGCCAGGACGACAACGGCTTCTCTTCCGAATCGAACACGGGATGGATCAAGGTTGGCGTTGGGGATGATGTCGAGAACAAACTGTCCCGTGGCGAAGTCTATCTCGACACCCTCGCCCTTCTCGCCCTCCTCCTCACCTCTACGACCAGGACGACCCTCGTCCTCCTCAACTCCCACGGTAGCTGTCATGCGACGAACGCCACCGATCTGATCCCCAGGTTGAACGGGAAAACTCCGCGACCACCACTGACCATCATGAAAACGCATGACTTCGAACTCTGCATGCCCGAGACCCATGGAGCCGGACGAGGCTCCATAACCAGCCGGGACGGCTCGTGTAATGTCGAAGTCGACGAAGTCATTGACCTTCAAGGGAGTAGACCAGTCACTTGCATCTGAATCTATGGTGAGCGATTCCGCCAGATCCTGCTGCTCAGGTATCAAGCTGAGTTTCTTTGCAAAGAACGGGTTGTACACTCGAATCGTAAAACGATACCGATACGTGTGGCCGGGCTCGACGTCCAGATCATGAACCCAGACCCAGACATCGTTGACTTCTGCATCAATCGCAAGTTCACCTGTATCGCCATCGGCCCCGATCGTGAATCCAATGTCTTCCAGCTGACTCGTAACCCTCGCCAACTGCTTCTGCATGTTTTTCAGCAGGCCACTGAGTTTCTTGAGGCGAGCAGATCGCTGGTTCTGGGTCATGCCACTTCCACCGCTGCCAGATGAACCGCCGCCGCTGCCCATCGGACCACCGCCACTGCCCATCGGACCGCCGCCACCACTGCCACCACTGCCCGTCGGACCGCCGCCACCACTACCCATCGGACCACCGCCACCACTGCCAGGCTTTCCTCCCGGACCTCCACTGCCTCCACTGCCTCCAGGCTGGTTGCCTCCAAGACTGTCTATTTCATCTTCGGTCTTCTTGATCTCACTGAAGAGCGAACGATACTTCGTCTTCAGGCTGACCATCGATGAAGCGCCCGCCCCTTCTGATTCATACATGACCGGGTGTACCCAGTCCCTGTTGAGTGTCGCAAGGAATCCTGGACGTATGATCGACTCCTGCACACCAGGACGCACCAACTCTCCGAGCATCGTGTCTCGATCACTGGCATCGACATCGTCGATCATGCGTTGGCGGAAACTGAACTGGCCGGGGAGCAGATGAACTGCTGATGCATTGCTCCATTCACCGTCGACAAGTTCCTCCCGGTCAACAATCACATCCATGATGTCCACGCGGCCGTTGTACCACTTTTCCCTGAGCGGAAGTTCATTGTTTGAACCAGCTGTCCGATACTGTTCAAGGATCTCCGATGCATCGAAGACTGCGGCCGCTGTGACCCAGGTTGCATCATAGGGCGCTGAAACAAATCGATTGCTCAGAGACTCCATTCCCTCAACCACGCTCGGCTCTATCCCATCGAAGAACTGCCTTGCAACTGGCGCCTGCGTAGGGGGTACTTCCGGAACCACATAGGCCTGGCTGGAAACACCGGCACCTTGTTCCGTATCGATCACGACGATGGGACTTGGAAGCGGGCTGGTTTCAGCAGGCATGATCGAGCTCGAGATCATCTCTTCGAATCGAGGCAATTTCGGAGGCGGATGCTCGATCTCGACTCTCGGAGTCGCATCATCGGAGATCCCTCTGCTCAGGACATCGGCCTTGTCCTTCAGGGCCACGTCAATCTCGCCGGGATTCATATCCTGCCCGTCGATGCGAACTGCATTCGTCGAGCTTGACAGTTGAGAGAAGATGTAGAACGCGAAGATCACGATGACAGCGCCGAGCAGAATGAACTCGGCGTACTGTTCCCAGATTGTGATTCCCTTGACTTTCTTCATTGAATCCTCCGAGATCGCCCAAGGCGAACTCGCTTGCAATGCATCATGGCCGCCTCCCGGGACCAGTCCCCGGTCGCCCGGGCGGGCCTGCAGGCTGGGCTCCTCCTGGACCACCCGATGCATTTCCCTGCTTCGGTGCGAGTGGAACTCCAAGTGATGCCCGAACTACATCGGGCATGAACGTGCTGGTCCAACTCCGGAGCCAGATGGTATCCAATGTCAACTCGAGGCTTGCAACATTTTCGCCACCATAGAAATACCCTTCTCGGATCGCATCAAATGCATCAACGGGTGTAATCCTGAGGTCGATCACGTTCATGAAGTTCTGCTTCGCAAAGGCATCGAGGATGTCCGGGACAGCGCGTGTTTCGACAACGAGCGTCAAGTGAATATTGACCACATCGTAAAGTGCATTTGAAATGCGGCCACTGAGAGAAACGTCGAAATTGGTTGATCCTGCAGGAGGAGCACTGGCAACGGTCAGTTCAGGAGATGAACTGGCCTTGCCTCCACCGGATGGTGCCCCATGACCTGGGCCTCCACCTCGTGATGGACCACCGCCTCCACGCATTGGACCGCCGCCGCCGGCACCCAGACGCCCTCCGCTGGGAGCAGGACTGGGAGCTCCACCGGGAGGGGCACTTCCTGCCGCGTGCGTCATTTCCATCAAACCTGAAAGGTGGAGATGTTCGATTCTCTTGATTGGATTCACAGGCTCGGCCCGACCCTCATTGAGAGACCTGACTACATCCGCAACCTCCTCGAGAACCCAGATACGCCATTGCCACCCGAAGAGATCCTCGAGGGTCGGAGGCGAAGATCTATCGAACCGGGGCGGAGAGAGTGAATCCATGGACAGGTAGACACCTATTTCACCAGCACGGTCCTTGTAGATCTCGAGACGCTCCCAGGTCATCTGCTGGGCAAGCTGCTGCTCCTCTTCCTCGGTCAATGAATCGGTTTCATCCTTGGCCATCATCTGCTCGAGAAATTGCCGACGTTCCGCTTCCAACTGGGACTGGACATCCGCGACTGCAGGCGGCATGCCTGCATTCATCGAACTCAGAATCTCGCCGTAGGCTTCAAGAACTTTCTCATGGAATTGCTTCGGCAGAACCTCCATTGCTCCTCCACCCTCGGGGGGATTCGGGAACAACTCGGGCATGAGAATGTCGTGTGATTTTCTGTTGTGATCCCTTGCTCGCAGTTTCAACGCCTCGGAATCTTCACGGATCGAGTTCGTGATTTCACTGTATCTATTCAACAACTGCCTGTTGATCACCGTGGTTCCACTCGACGAAACGCCTGGAACCTGGAAGTCAGTTGCCTGGAGTCGCTTGATGTCTCCAAAGTACTTGTTCCTGGACTTTGCAATGTCCTTTACGGAATCATTCCAACCTGAAGAGAACATGGGAAGAACAATGATGGCTGCGATTGCCAGGACAATGCAGATGACAATTGCAAGGTACTGCTTCGTCCACTCGAGAATGGAGGAGACGTTCACGCTCCACCTCCCCCGCCATCGGATGAGCCGGCAGTTCTTGGATCTGCTGTCAAATCAATGATCTCTACTTCGAATGTCAAGGGAACGTCATACAAGGTCGTGCCCGGAGGAAAGAGGCTTGGTCGCTCCGGCAATGGAGCCATTGCCTCGAGCGAAGGTGATCGGCTTGGTCCTCGGCCTGAGCCGCCGCCAGGAGGAGATCCTCCTGAACCAGATGGCCCTCGGCCACCACCGCCGCCAGCACCCATCGGACCGCCACCGCCGCCGCCACCGGCACCCATCGGACCACCACCGCCGCCACTTCCGCCTGGCCCTCGACCACCACCGCCTGGTCCTCGACCACCACCACCACCACGACCTCCGCCACCACGACCACCATCGCCGTCCCCGGCTTCCTCGTCCGCAGTCGTAGAAACCTGCCAGAGTGTCTGGTTCAATGAGATCGAATCCACAAGGATTCGGTACGGAACGTCCACGCGATCTCCAACTGGCTCTGCATGTACTCGAAGCCAGTTGGCAACCGTCTCATTCAAGAACACTTCCGGATCATCCCGGGTCAGCAACAGGTCCATTCGCATCCGAATGCGTGGCCTCCCGCCGGTCTCGGAAGGCCCGACGTATTCGCCGCTGAGGTTCTGGATTTCAACAAGCTGTCGATCGCCAGGTGAAAGTTGCATCACGGCCTCGAGATCACTTCCAAGAAGTACGGGCTGTGGATCGGCGGAGAGCACTGCCTGGGCAGCGTCCTTCACGATCCATGGCCAGACCGTCCTGTACAGGAAGAGATCCTGCAACTGGCTTGATTCGCGGCTCATGACAACCTGGTTCTTCGCAGACTCGTATTCACTTCGCAACTGTTCAGCACGACTGATGGTGTCCTTTACGGCCCCCGGGGGCTGGGTGTCGATCGAGGCAGAGTCAATGAACGGCCTGTAGAACGTGGCACCACCGGCAACGATTGCTATCGCCGCAGCCGCCACGAACCATCGCGTCTTCTTGTGCCACATCTGTTCTCGAAGCACCGGAACCGGCACGAGATTCGCGTTGATCGGCGAAGAACCAACTCCCTGGAGAGCGAGTCCATATGCAGTAGCCATGTTGACATTGTGTTCTGCGAAGGCGGAAGCCTCCCGGCCACTGACCGAGATCCGCTTGAACTCATCGAGTCGACTTACGTTGACCTGCAACTGCTGGCCGATGAACTTCCGCAATCCTGGAATCTTGAAGGTTGAACCAAGCCCGACCATGGTTTCCAACTTTGCTTCACGGTGGACGCTCGAGAAATACCCGAGCGAACGCTGCAGATCCTGGAGCAGGTCACTGAAGACAGGCCGCATGGCCTGCATGATCTGCTTCGTGTAGCGGCTGGAGGAAGCCTCGAGCTTCAGTCGCTCGGCCTTTGAATACTTCAACTTGAAGGATTCGGCGATCGCTTCCGTGAAGTGGGTCCCACCGATGGGGAAGGTCCTGATCCAGCAACGGCCTGTTTCAGCAATGATGACGTCAGTTGCATACGTGCCGATGTCGATGTAAACGACCGGTTCCTCACGAGTCGCCAGGTCATGGTCATAGGCCATCGCGTTGTAGACCGACACGGGACTGAGCGTCATCACCTCGGGGATCATGCCGACTTCACCGTAGAGGGACAAGCGTTCCTGGATCTTCTCCCTCGTGATCGCAAAAATGCCGACCTCGACTTCCGGGGACTCTTCGGAAACGAACGTCTGGTAGTCCCATTCGACTTCCTCGATCGGAAACGGAATCTGCTGAACCGCTTCGAACTTGACGATGTCGGGCACCTTCTTGGGTTCGACAGGGGGCAGTTTTGCGAATCTCGCAAATGAACTGTGCCCGGGAACGGACATCACCAGGTGCTCACCCTCGAGTTTCTTGTCACTGATGAACTGACCGAGGCTCAGCCGAACGACTTCCTGCTGATCAGCCTCTGGATTCGAGAGCACTCGCTTGTGAGGGATATAGGCAAAATCAGAGACGGTGATATCGCTTCCAACACGGTCAAGGCGTATGGCCTTGATCGCGTATCCACCGATTTCGATGCCCCATGCAGTTTGACGTGATGCCATTGGTACTGAATATCCTCTCGTGCAGTCCTTGCATGCAAGGTGGCGTTGTCAGGAATGGACCTCAATCCTAGCCCACCTTGATCGGAGAATCATACACGGCAAACCTGCCTGAAGTGCCCCTCGAAGCGGTTTCGCCTGTCGATGGATCCTTCACCGCCCCGAGGGGCAACCTCCAAGTCCAGCCAGGAGGAAAGTGCCCATTAGACGTGGAATTCGTTGCAATCTCCTCTCCAAGTTGCATTTGAAGTCCTTGCTACCATGGCGGGTCCACTGCCAGGAATGACCATGAAGATGAAGCACCCGACATCTACATTCCGAGTCCGGACACTCGGCTGCCGTGTCAACCACGCCGAATCCCGCGAAATCGAGTCTCTCCTCCTTGGCCGAGGCATGAAACCTGCTGAAACGGGTCTTCCCGCCGACCTTGAAGTAGTTCATACCTGTGCAGTAACGCACCAAGCTGCAGCCAAGTCCCGACACGCCATCAGGCGAGCCGCCCTGGCCAAGGACGGGGTGGCACCACACGTACTCGTCACCGGCTGCTTCGTCTCTTCGGATGAAAAGACTGCATCTGAATTAGCCGGCGGAGAGAGCATTGTCGGGCATCGCGATGAACACCACAGGCCACTGGTCGAACGAGTCGCCACCCAGGTGGATGATTGGCTCGGGAGAAAAACCACTCAGGCCGTGCATGTTCGCTCACTGGCGACTCCGATCCATCCTCCCGCAATGAAACTCCAGGTGGTGGATGGCATTCGGCCTCTTCCACTCCTTGCCACACCACTTCAACCCAGTCGACATGCACGCGCTGAAATCCACATCCAGGACGGGTGCGATGCACACTGCACGTTCTGCGTCATTCCGAAACTCCGCCCGACACTGCGATCGAAATCCATTGATGTCGTTGTTGAGGAAACCCGCCGCCTCGTCGACCTGGGCCATCGTGAAGTCGTGCTGTCGGGCATCTTCCTTGGAGCCTATGGACATGAAACAGCCTTGCGTCGAAAACAGGCGCAGCCCCAGGCTGAACCACTGGCTGATCTCCTTGATGCCGTGGCCCAGGTTCCCGGGCTGGTTCGTCTCCGACTCAGTTCACTGGAACCTGGCGATGTAACCCAGCCACTCCTTGACGCAATGGTTGCCAACCAGCCGGTTGTCGTTCCCCACCTGCACCTGCCCCTGCAATCAGGTTCAAATGAGATCCTCAGGAAGATGAATCGCCAGTACACCCTCGATGACTACATGGAGATGATCGACCAGGTCAAGCACGAACTTGCAGATGACACCGGCCTTCCCCCGGCACTGACCACGGACATCATCTGCGGGTTTCCCGGGGAAACAGAACAGGATTTCCTCCAGACCGTCTCGGTCGCGGAACAGGTCGGCTTTCTCCACATGCACGTGTTCCCCTTCAGCCCACGCGAAGGAACGGCTGCATCTCGATGGACGGACCGCTTCGTAGGGAGTGACACGATCAAGGCACGCGTTCGACATCTCATTGCACTTGAGGAGGACCCGATCGATGGACTTGCCCTCCGCTGGCGGAGGATGCTGAAGGACCGCACGCTTCGCGTGATCCTCGAGGAAGCTGATCGTGACGATCCCTCCATCATGACGGGACGATGTGATCACTATGACCGCATTCATGTTCCCACCAGCAGGCCAAGGGGTTCCGTCGTACGTGTTCGTGTGACCCATGTCGGACCATCACGTACAGCCGGCCAGCTCATCGAGATGGAACAACCCCTGCGGGTCCTGACCGGGACGGGAGTTGATACATGAACCTCCAGACGCCCGAACCTGATGATGGGCTTGACCAGCAACTGCAGGCTGAGATCGATGCGGCCCTTGGCGAAACGAGTCTTGAGGATCTCGTAGACCAGGAACTGGCGGACGGTCGCAGCGGCAAACGACCGGAACGGGAAGGAACAGTTGTTTCAGTCCGTGGCAAGGAAGTATTCATCGAGTTTGGTCCGAAACTCCAGGGATCCTGTCCGCTCGATCACTTCGATGAAACCCCGTCACCGGGAATGCGGGACACCTTCATGATCGAGCGGGAAGACCCGGATGACGGCATGCTCATCTGCTCCCGTCGCGGAGGCGTTCAGAAAGCCCGCTGGGACACGATCGAAATCGGGCATGCGATCGAAGCACGATGCACTGGAATAAACAAGGGTGGGCTTGAGATGGAGGTTTCCGGGCACCCTGCATTCATGCCTGCAGGCCATATTGAACTCCACCACGTTCCCGAACTTGACATCTACGTCGGGCAGAAACTTCCATGCGAAGTGATCGAACTCGATCGACAACGCAACAGGATGGTCCTCAGCAGGCGGGCAATGCTCCAGGAACAACGGGAAGAGGCAAGAAATGATCTCCTGGGCACCCTTGAAGTCGGGCAGGTCCTCGATGCACTCATCACTCGCGTTCAACCATTCGGCGCGTTTGCCGATATCGGGGGAATCGATGGGCTCATCCACGTCTCTGAAATGAGCTGGGAACGTGTCCAGGACCCGGGCCACCTCGTCAAGGTCGGCGATGCCGTCCGCGTCCAGGTGCTCTCGATCGAACGCGATGCCGAACCGATCCGCGTGGGACTGGGCATGAAGCAGTTGACGTCCGATCCGATGCATTCAGCGCTGGAAGGGTTCAGCGAGGGAGACGTGGTTGAAGGCACCGTGACGAAGACCACCGAGTTCGGCGCCTTCGTCGAACTGTCCAAGGGCGTCGAAGGCTTGGTGCATATATCAGAGCTCAGCAATGATCACGTCAAGCGAGTCGAGTCGGTGGCGCAGGCCGGCCAGACGGTATCCGTCAGGATTCTCAGTGTTGATACTGCTACACGGCGGATAGCCCTTTCCATCAAGCAGGCCGGAAATGAAGGCAGTGTTGCTGAACGAGCCGAGGATCCTGCCATGGCCAAGCTCAAGGCGAAATTCAGCGCCAAGTCACTCAAAGGTGGACTCGGCTGATCAGCCGCCGTCTTTCCCCGTTTCAATACGAGTTGCAAGGCGAGGTCCATCGAGCATGGCGACCGGACGACCTGTCACGAGGTTCAGTGGATCAAGCAACAGTGATCGGTCTGGGCAACGAAGCAACACGATGTCAAGAACACCTGATTCCGCATTGATCTCGTTCAGCCGGCCATGACGTGACATCCTGCTGCCCACCCTGGTGACCTCGAATCCCTGCTGTTCAAGCAGGTCGCAGATCGAGGGGTCATCGATCGAAGAAAGAAACCGCATGTGAACGGCATCAGAGCCGTCAAAGCGTGCCTCAGCCGCCCGACCGGTGATTCGCCACTGGATGTCGCCCACTTCCCAGGACAGTCTTGCGAGGAACTCCTCGATCGCGGTCAACGCGTCCAGCTGCAACTGCATGTACCCGTCACTTCCCAGGGACTGCATGCGCATGGCTGCAAGATGGCGACGAACCTGTCCCCGCCCGGGAAGAGGAACGTTTTCAATGGATTCGGCATCGCGAGCTGCGAGTATTGCTGAAGAGAGGGTACGCACGCGATCCTCGTGGAGAAGCCGGGCGGCATGTCGTGCAATTCGATCCGTCTCTTCACGCATGGGAGCATCATAGAAGGGCTGGTTGGCTAGGATATGCCTATGCCCGAACGGAACGACATGCAGGACCAACGACCGATCATCGGTCTCACCATGGGAGACCCTGCGGGCATCGGGCCGGAAGTCATCGTCAAGGCTCTCAAGAACCCCGATCTCATTCGCGAGGCTCGATTTGTCATCCATGGTGCAAATGACATCCTGACACTTGCAGCTGACCGACTTGGAATAGAACCAGCCTGGCATCGTGTACCGGCAGACAACATCGACCTGGCCGGTCGCGTTTCAAGTGATGTCATCGTGCGGGACCATGATCATGGGGGAACGCTCATGAATCTTCCATCGGAACCCAGCAGGCGTGGTGGACATGCATCCAAGGCGTGGGTCGATGCCGCCATCTCGGATGCCATGCGTGATGCCACCGATCCATGTGCAATCGATGCGGTGGTCACTGCGCCAATCAGCAAGGAAGCCTGGCACCTTGCTGGTCACAAGTGGCCCGGGCACACGGAGCTGCTTGCGTACAGGGCACACGCTCGACGAACAGCCATGTTCTTCGAATCGCCGAAGCTCCGCGTGATACTCGCCACGACCCATGTTCCCCTGATGGATTTGCGGAACCTGCTGACGATCGGATGTGTCTTCGATCCCATCGACCTTGGACACCAGGCCTGCCTCGACCTTGGCATACCAGCCCCGAGGATCGCTGTTGCCGGGCTCAACCCCCATGCCGGGGAATCCGGACTCTTCGGCGACGAGGAGTCACGGGTCATCGAACCGGCGGTTCGCATGGCCAGGGACGCAGGCATCGATGTCCATGGCCCACTCCCGGGAGACAGCGTCTTCCGCGAAGCCATCGAGGGCCGGTGGGACCTCGTTGTGGCCATGTACCACGACCAGGGCCTGATCCCGATGAAACTTGCACAACATCGATCCGCCGTGAACTGGACCGTTGGGCTCCCCTTCGTACGAACCAGCCCCGACCATGGAACCGCCTATGGCCTTGCTGGAATGGGGAAGGCCGATCCGGGATCCATGGAAGCGGCCATCAGGCTCGCCACGCACCTTGCTCGCCACAGGGTTGAATCCCGGATGAATGCCGATGCCGGGGAACAGAACCTCCCCGAAGGTTGAGGTTCATCGGATACCATGCCGGCTCCCATGAGCGATCTCTCCTTCTCCATGGACGACCTGGTTTCACTCTGCAAGCGGCGCGGCTTCATCTATCCCGCTTCGGAAATCTATGGTGGCCTCAACGGATTCTGGGATTACGGCCCACTTGGTACCGAGCTGAAGAACAACCTCCGTGATGCATGGTGGCATGACATGGTCCGCTGCCCACCGGCAGGTCCTGATGGCGAGCCCCTGTCGATCGTCGGGCTGGATTCGTCGATCATCCAGAATCCACGGGCATGGGAGGCATCGGGTCACGTGGGCGGATTCAACGACCCGATGGTCGACTGCCGTGAAACGAAGTCGCGATACCGCGCCGACCACCTTCTCTGCCTTGGTGTCAAGGGAGACACCAGCGGCCAGATCTATGCCTACCTCGACAATGATGATGACTCGCTTGCCAATGCCAGAAAGAAACTGGGCAAGTACGTCAAGCGTGAACTTGCCGACGAGGAACTCGACACCTGCCCGTTGACCGCCCTCTCGGCCGAGGAACTGGCCATCACCGTCGGACCCGACACCAAGGTCGTCGGGACGCTGACCGAACCTCGCCAGTTCAACCTGATGTTCAAGACCTTCGTGGGCGCCGTGCAGGATGAGGACAGCGCCGCCTACCTTCGACCCGAGACCGCCCAGGGCATCTTCCTGAACTTCGGCAACGTGGTCGACACCATGCGAGTAAAGGTTCCCTTCGGCATCGCCCAGGTCGGCAAGGCCTTCCGAAACGAGGTCACGCCTCGCAACTTCATCTTCCGCTCACGTGAGTTTGAACAGATGGAGATCGAGTGGTTCTGCCATCCTGATGACGCCCCACAGTGGTTCGAGTTCTGGTGCGATATCCGAAGATCCTGGTGGGAATCACTTGGACTCACAAGTGACAACGTCCTGATGCGCAAGCATGATTCCGATGAACTTGCCCACTATGCCAAGGACGGTTGCGGAACCTTCGACGTGGAATATCGCTTCCCCTTCACCGCCCCTGGATACGGGGAACTTGAAGGGGTCGCCCACCGTGGCGACTACGACCTCCGACGACACGAGGAGTTCTCCAAAAAGAAACTCCAGTACTTCGACCAGGCACGCAATGAGCGATACCTGCCACATGTGATCGAACCTTCCGCCGGACTTTCACGCGGTACGCTCGCCATGCTGTGCGAGGCATACACGCCCGATCCTGAACGAGCGAGCAAGGTCTACATGGCCTTCAGCCCGAGGTTGGCCCCCATCAAGGCGGCCGTGTTCCCGCTGGTGAACAAGGACGGCATGCCCGAGGTGGCGATGAAACTGCACGAAGACCTGCGTCGCAGATGGCCGGTCCAGTACGACGCGAAGCAGTCCATCGGCAAGCGATACGCTCGCATGGACGAGGCTGGCTGCCCCTGGTGCTTCACCATCGACAGTGACACGCTGACTGATCAAACCGTCACCATCCGACACCGGGATAGTCTCGAGCAGGAACGCATCAACATCGATGCGGTCGAGGGATGGCTGGCAGAACGGCTGTGAGCCACGTTCTCCACTACACCTTTGGCGTGTTTCTCACCTTTCTCCTTGCAGGTGGTTCGGTTGCGGACGAGCAGGAAGCTCCTCCGGCCAGGCCCGGTGCCCTCGCCCCCTTCCTGGCAACGGACGAGGATGGAGTGATGCTCAGTTGGCTGGAGCCGGTTGATCCCAATCTGGACACGGAAACCTTCCGCCTGCAGGTGGCACGGCTTGATGGATCCACGTGGTCTGAACCTGTCACCATCGTGCAGCGAAGTGATTTCTTCGCCAACTGGGCCGATGTCCCGACGATCAGCCATGATGGAACACGTTGGATCGCCACCTGGCTGCAGATGTCCGGCCCGGGCACCTACTCCTACGACATCGCCGTTGCCCGATCGAATGACGGAACCACGTGGACGCACCTGGGTACATTGAATGACGATCGAACAATGACGGAGCATGGCTTTGTCAGCCTCGTTCCCCAGAAGGGCGGCACCCGCGCATTCTGGCTTGATGGTCGGGAGATGAGCAGTGGAGATGATGAGCACGGGCATGGCTCAGGTGCAATGACCCTGCGAACGGCACTCATCAGTGACACGATCGGCGAAAGTCGCGTCATCGACGAGATGGTCTGTGAATGCTGCCCCACCGCTGCCACGATGACGTCGAAGGGCCCCATCGTCCTGGTCCGCAACCGGACAGGCGAGGAAGTCCGGGATATCGAGTGCCTGCGTGCAGAGGACGACTATGCCTCCCCCGTCATGCTGCACGAGGACAGTTGGGCCATCGCAGGCTGCCCCGTCAATGGGCCTGCCGTCAAAGCGTATGGCAACCTGGTTGCTGCAGCCTGGTACACCGCGGCCCCAGGCCGCACTGGCGTCTGGGCAGCCTTCTCGGATGATGCAGGCGCGAGCTTCGGGACACCTGTCCAGTTGGAAGGTGAGGACGCAGTCGGACGTGTCGACCTGGTGATGCTGAAGGATGGCCGGGCCGCCATCTGCTGGCTCAGTCGTCGAGATGAAGGGTCACTGCTGCTTCGGACAGTACACCGGGACGGAACCATGGGAGATGTGCAGATGGTGACATCGATCGACCCTGGTCGGCGAAGCGGTATTCCACGACTGGCTGCCATACCAGGGAAACCCGATACGCTTCTGGCGGCCTGGACGAGCGTCGGTGACGATGCCAATGGGCTGCGAACAGCCCTCGTTCACCTCGGCGCAGTCAAGAGCCCATGAGCATTCCAACCCATGCAGCGAACGTATTGATCATCGGTGGAGGCGCCGGCGGGATGTCCTGCGCCATCACGTTGGCATCGGCCCAGAAGAAGAACTGGTTCGCGGATCGTCGCATCATCATCGTTGATGACGGAACATCGGACCTTCGCAAGGCACGGTTGTACAACGCGCCAGGCATCGAGCCGGGACTGCTTGGAGAAGAACTGCTGCAGCGCCTGGAGACGCAGTTGCAGCAATTCGACTGCGCCACATTGCTGCCGGGCACCGTACAACGGTCCGAGCGCCTTCCCAATGGGAAGTTCATCTCGACCATCGAGAGTGGCGAGGAGATTCTCGCCGACACGCTGGTCCTGGCGACCGGGTACAAGCGATGGGACGTCGAGGGACTGGATCACATGCCACAGCAGCATCCACGCGGCGGCAAGCCGGACCGGATCCACCTGCCACACGATGGCTGCTACCACATCGAACCGGACCTGCACGTGGCAGGCCTGCTGGCCGGGGGCTCAAGCCAGTTCGCCATTGCTGCAGGGATCGGGGCCCAGGTTGCCGTGGAGATTCTCAGCGATTGGGCGGGCAAGCGCACCCACGTGCACGACACACCATGAGCAGCCCTTTGATCATCCAGCAGCGATGATTTCTCATCAGACATTGAAGTACTTCGCCTCCGGGTGGTGCACGATGATCGCAGAAGTGCTCTGCTCGGGATCAATCTGCCAGTTCTCGGTCAGCTGGCACCCGATGCGTTCAGGCTGAAGCAGCCTGAAAAGAATCTCCTGGTGGCTCATGTCCGGACACGCCGGGTAGCCGAATGAATAGCGACTCCCGCGGTAGGTCTGCGTGAAGAGTTCCTTCACGTGCGGGCTGTCCTGGGTCCCGATGCCCAGTTCCTCACGCATCCGCTTGTGCCAGAACTCGGCCAGGGCCTCGGCGCATTCCACCCCCATGCCATGCACGTAGAGATACTCCTGGTAGGCGTCATCGGCGAAGAGCTTCGCAGCCAGTTCACTGACCGCCGTGCCCATGGTCACGCAGGAGAGACCCAGTACGTCCCGTTCTCCCGCATCAACACTTCGGAAGAAATCACTGATGCACAACCGGCGGCGGCGTGATTGCCGCGGGAAGGTGAAGCGCTCGATCTCGTTGGAATTGTCCTCGGGATCGAAGACCACCAGGTCTTCACCCTCGCTTCCAACCGGCCACCACCCGTAGACGACCTTCGGCTGCAGGACACCGTCATCACGCATGCTGGTCTTGAGCCGATCAAAGATCGGGTGGACTTCCTCCTCGAGGTAGTGCTGGTAGTCGCCCTTGGATCGCTGGCCCTTTCGGAACCCCCACTGTCCCCTGAACAGGGCCTTGGTATTGACGTAGGGATAGATCGTCTCCAGCGGTACTTCCTCGACGAGGCGTGAACCAAGGAAGGGAGGCTCGGGAACGGGTACATCGTCTGCAACATCACTCCGCCCGGCCGATGTCGTTTCACCACCGCTCTCCGTGTCATCACTCGAAGCCATGGCGCTGACACGCGTTTCAACGGCCGCTCGCTTGGCCAGTCGCAGATCGATTTCCGTCGCCAGGGCCTCGGAGCGGTCCTCGGCAAGCGCATTGCAGATCCGAAGCCCGTCGAAGGCATCCTTGCCGTAATACAGCGACCCCTTGTAGATCGATCGCAGGTGTGATTCGCAGTAGTGCCGCGACAGCGCCGCCCCGCCGAGCAGAATCGGTACTCCGATCTCCATCTCGTTGAGCGTCTTGAGGTTCTCTTCCATGACCATCACGCTCTTGACCAGCAGGCCGGACATGCCGATGGCATCCGCCCCGGTCTCACGCCAGGCCTGCACGATGTCCTCGATGGGCTGCTTGATCCCGATGTTGTGTACCGACCACCCGTTGTTGCTCAGAATGATGTCCACCAGGTTCTTGCCGATGTCATGCACATCGCCCTTGACCGTCGCCAGGACAATGCGCCCACGGGCGTGGCCCTCGGACTTCTCCATGTGCGGCTCAAGGTGCGCCACGGCCATCTTCATGACCTCAGCCGACTGCAGCACGAATGGCAGCTGCATCTGGCCGGAACCAAAAAGCTCTCCGACAGTCTTCATGCCCGACAGGAGATGGTCATTGATGATTTCCACCGGGGCATATCGCTTCATGGCCTCCTCGAGATGCTCAACGAGGCCCTTCTTCTCGCCGTCAACGATGTGAGCCTGGAGCCATTCCTCCAGGGAAAGGTCTCGAACAGCCTCGGCCTTCATGGCCTCCTCGTCACCTGTAAACAAGTCGATGAATGCCTTCAGTGGATCATGGTCCTCACTGGTCATCCCAGCGGGAAGACCGGTCCCTCCACTGGAGTGGGCTCGCCGGTCGTAGATCAGGTCCAACGCAGCCTGCTTGCGATCCGCGTCAATCCTGTTCATGGGCTGAATCTTCGAAGCATGCACGATGGCCGACGTAAGACCGGCGTCCATCAATTCCCAGAGCAGGACCGAGTTGAGTACCTGCCGGGCAGCCGGCTTCAAGCCGAATGAGCAGTTCGACAGCCCGCAGGTGATCTGGACATCGGGCCACTTCGTGGCAATTCGGCGCACGCCATCGACCAGTTCCAGTGCACTGCGACGGTCATCATCCATGCCAGTCGAGATCGGGAGCACAAGCGGGTCGATGAAGATATCGACCAGTGGAATTCCATGAACATCGACGGCCCGGTTGATGGCTCGCTGGGTGATGTCGTACTTGCGATCGGCAGTACGAGCCATGGCTGCCTCCGGGTCCTCGTCTATTGTGCCGATGACCAGTGCCGCTCCATATGTCCGGGCCATGCGACACATGGCGTCGAACTTCTCATCACCATCCTCGAAGTTCGCGGAGTTGATGATGCACTTGCCACCAGCATGACGAAGGCCTGCTTCGATGGTCGCCGGCTGCGTTGAATCGAGCATCAGAGGGACATCAACCTGGCGAACCACTTCCTGCACGATTCTGGCCATGTCTGCAGCGTTATCGCGCCCGGTTGCATCCACATTGATGTCGAGGCAGGTAGCCCCTTCGCGGGCCTGCTCCCGCGCAAGTGCAATCATCTCGTCGAGATCACCTGCTTCAAGCAGACGCTTGAACTTCCGTGACCCCGAGGCATTCATTCGTTCCCCGACGATGAAGAAGGAGTTCTCCTGCCGGTAGTCCCGAGGCGCATAGAGACTGCAGCACCCTGGAGTCCATCCCGACACGTCACGACGTGGCCGCTGCTGCGCCCGGGACTGTTCGACGAGCAGTTCGATGTGCCCGGACCCGGTGCCACAGCATCCGCCGATGACATCGATGCCGAACCGTTCGATGAACTCCCCGACCGTTTCAGCAAGTGGCTCTGGCTTGAGTGGAAAATGAGCCTGCCCATCGACAAGGACAGGCAGACCGGCATTCGGAACGCAGGAGATGCGACGTGGCCAGTTGGCCGACAGGTACTCGATGTGCGATGTCATCTCCTTGGGACCTGTTGCGCAATTCAGTCCAAGTGAGAAGATCGGATACGAGCGAAGCGCATTGACTGCTGCTGCAATCTCGCTGCCAACGAGCATTGTTCCAGTCGTCTCGATCGTGAGACTGACCATGATTGGAACGTCCTGACTTGATCGACCGGCTTCATCAAGTGCCTTCAGGCAGGCGTTGATGGCACACTTGACCTGGAGAAGGTCCTGGCTCGTCTCGATGAGAAATGCATCCGCGCCACCTTCAAGAAGGCCCCTTGCCGCCTCGGCATAACTCTCGAGCATCGTGTTCCAGTCCACCTGGCCGAGCGTAATGAGCTTGGTCCCGGGCCCCATCGACCCAAGAACGAATCTTGGATGCTCACTGGTCGCATGGGCATCGCATGCCGCTCTCGCGATCTGGGCTGCTTCCCGGCACAATGATCTGGCCCACGATGCAGCTTCTTCATCGAACTCGGAGAGCACAAGTGGATTTGCACCGAAGGTATTGGTTTCGACCGCGTCTGAACCTACGGAAAGAAAACTCTCGTGGATCGACTGGATCAGGTCGGGCCTGGAACGAACCAGGATGTCAACGCAATTCTCCCGTCCCAGGTAATCCCCTGCGACCGAGAGATCCACCTCCTGGATCTTCGAGCCCATGGCCCCATCAATGACCAGAGGTCGATGCTCAAGAATGTCAGCTAGGAATCGTGCCATACCAGTTTGAAGTCTACCCCTCAGGTCCATTGATTACACCCGTTCATGCAGATGAACGGATAAAGTTTAACAATCCCCATTTAAAGAACTATAAACCTGCTCTTCGGCCATTCAAGCCCTACTCCTGCTAGGATTCCGCATCCAAGAGCAGGGGTTCCCTTTAAGAGGCCTCCATGGCAACTCCAGACCCAATTTCCCGCCGATTTCAAGGATGCTGGATGCTCCTTGCCATCTGCCTGGGCTTCGTTCTGAGTGCCCATGCCTCGCCCCAACCTCCCCCACCTGTGAGCCCGAATCCAGACGGATCGCGGCTCCTGACACGATGCTTCAGGGCCATGGGCGGCCCCAGTGAACTGGAGCAGATCACCTCCATGCACGTGGAAGCAGCACTCAAGGCTGGCGATGATTCACTAGGCGAAATCGAGCTCTTTCTCGCGCGTGGAAACAGGAGCCTCTTCCGATTTACACAGGAGGATGGCGAAACCAGCAGTTTCGGATCAGATGGAACCATTTCCTGGGAACAGATCCCCGCCTCGGAAGGTGGCGGGTGGAAACTGCTTCCAGAGGAACAGCTTGCCCGAAGGATTTCCGTGAACAACTGGCTGGGTCGAGTGCTGCACATGGGCGCGGAAACAACAACGATGAAGACCACCGGAAAGGTGACCTTCCAAGGCCGTCCCTGCTGGGCAGTCGACCTGGAGTACCGCAATGACGAACCGATGACGGCATTCTTCGATGTCGAGACGAAACTCATCGCCGGCTTCCAACGTCCTTTCCAGATGCCGGAAGATGGTCTTGCAGAGTCATACGTGATCGACATCATCTTCAGCGACTGGAAGCCGGTCGAAGACGTCACCCTGTTCCACGAAGTCAAGCTTGTCATCAGTCCCGACATGTCGAGCCTGCAGTTGAACTACGTGACACTTTCGATCAACGACGTTCCCGAGTCGACTTTCGACCTGCCCCCGCAGATCAAGGCGTTGACTCCACCTCCACCTCCGCCCCCAACGAAGGAGTCCCCAGATGGGGGCTGAACCAACAATCAGCCTGCGGAATGTCAACAAGCAGTTCGGCGACGTACACGCCGTTCGAGACCTGTCCCTCGATGTCCACAAGGGAAGCCTGATCGGTTTCCTCGGACCCAACGGAGCAGGCAAGAGTACGACGATCCGGATGGTCATGTCGATCATCTACCCGGACAAGGGAACCATCAACGTCCTTGGAGATTCCGCTCTTGCGGCAAAGGATCGCATTGGATATCTCCCCGAGGAACGAGGCCTGTACCGGAAGATGCGGGTCGGTGAATACCTCCACTACATTGGCAAGTTGAAGGGCATGCCGAGATCCAATGCGATTTCAGCTGCGAAGTACTGGCTTGACCGAATGGAACTGCCCAAGGTCGATCGGAAGAGATGCGAAGAACTTTCCAAGGGAATGCAGCAGAAGGTGCAGTTCATTGCATCGATTCTCCATGAACCCGACCTGCTCATCCTCGACGAACCCTTCTCCGGACTTGATCCTGTCAATGCAGAGCTCCTCAACGAGGTCATTCGTGACCTCAATGCACAGGGACGGACGATCATCTTCTCGACACACGTCCTGCACCAGGCGGAACAGCTCTGCGACAGCATCCTGCTCATCGACCGGGGTGAGAAGATCCTCGATGACACGATGGAGGGCATTCGCCAGACGTTTGATCCACGGACCATCGAGGTCGAACCTACCATCGGACATGAACTTCCAGTTGCAATTGAAGGTGTTGCACATCGCTCCAACCAGGGTGAACATGGCATAGAACTTCATCTCGAAGAAGCCCGGGACCCGCAGGATGTAATGCGGCGGATCATGGCTTCGTGCCCGGTTCGATCCATCCGTCTTCGCCGACCGACCCTGGATGAAATCTTCGTCATGCTTGTTCGCGATCGGATGCATGAGACACATGCCGATCTGGTCCCGGGGGAGGTCGACTCATGAAGAAGATCCCCATAGTCGCCTGGAGGGAGTTCAAGCACACGGCGCTCACGAAGGCGTTCATCATTGGATCGATCATCGTCCCGATCCTGATCATTCCGCTCCTGATCGTCCTGCCGGCACTGTTCAGCCAGGACGTCGAGCCCCTGAAGGGTACGGTCGTCCTGATCGGACCTGATGTACTTGATGCCGCTGAAGAACTGGCCGCAGCGGACAGGACCAACTCGGGGCAGAAGGCACTCGAGCAGACCCTCGAGCAACTGCCCGAGGGGACGGTCGATCCCGTATCGAAACACATGGCCTCGTCGATGATGGGCTCGGATACCGAACTGGACCTGGTATTTCAACGTGGAGCACACGATGAACTTGAAGACATGAAGGAACAGGTCCGTTCACACGAACTGACTGCGGTCGTCGTACTCCAGGACGGAATCCTCCAGCCAAATCCAGAGGTCGAATCCAATCGGTTCAAGGTCTTCGTTCGACCAGGACTCTCAGCCAGGCACCTGGAGATCATCGACGACCTCATCTCGGATGCGGTCGTCGAAACTCGCGTTGTCGCGACAGGAATGAAATACGAGGAGCTCCGCACGATGATGCGATCTCCTCGATCAGACACGATGCGACTGCAGGAAGGTGGCGGGGAAGCCGTCGAGTACGAGTGGGCGAAACGACTCATACCCATGGCCTTCATGTTCCTTGTCTGGATCGCGACGTTCTCGAGTGGCAACTACCTGCTCACCTCGACGATCGAGGAGAAATCGAACAAGGTCATGGAGGTGCTCCTCAGTGCCGTAAGCCCCTTCCAACTCATGGCCGGCAAGATTCTCGGGCAGGCATTCGTGAGTCTAGTCACGCTGGTGATGTATGGAGGCCTGGGCCTGGCCGCACTCTTCGCACTGTCACAGGCCGATCTCGTGCCGATCTCCATGATCATCTGGCTGCTGCTCTTCTTCGGAATGGCCTACTTCATGATCGCCTCGATCATGGCCAGTGTCGGCAGTGCCGTCAGTGATCTTCACGATGCGCAATCACTCATCGGACCGGCGATGATGATCTTGATTCTTCCCCTGATTCTCTGGATGCCCATTTCCGAAGCGCCCAATGGAATGCTCGCCATGGTGACCAGTTGGATCCCTCCATTGATCCCCTTCATCATGATCCTGCGAGTCACGGCATCGGGTGATCCGGTTCCACTCTGGCAGATCTTCGGCACGCTCATCGTTGGATACGGCGCCGTCATTGCCATGGTCTGGTTCTGCTCGCGCATCTTCCGGGTCGGCGTGCTCATGCAAGGCAAGCCTCCAAGTCCACTGCAGATGATCAAGTGGATCCGGTACAAGTAGTTTCGTACTGCACGCAGCCATGCTGCGGGTCAACGCCGGATCAATCGCCTTGCGAGGAAAGACCTTCTGAAAGACCTCGAAGAACATGCCCGATGTGTTCAAACGTGCCGCAGGCGGTATCGACAATGCGGTCCTGTTCTTCCGAGCAGGAGATGCTCGAGTTCATCCTTGCCTTGAAGAGCATCCAGTTGGGCATGACTTCCTTCCCATGAGCAGAGTAGTAGGCAAGACCCTCGTCTCCTTCAATGCCATACATCCCAGCGATGGACTTTCGGAGAATCATTCCGCCGAGGGTGGACCCCTCAAGCACGTAGAGAACACCAAGCAATCGAACAGGATCCGATGACGCGAAGGATTCAATCCACGAGATCATCGCAGTGGTGGCTTGCTGGGCATTGTCGGGGACATCTGCATCGGGATGCCACTGGAGATCCATTGCGAGCAGAGGTACACGGGGGGTCGTCTCCTGCCAGACCGCCTGGACACGATCATTCGTACTTGCCGCAAGGGCATCTTCAAGTGCAACGTGAAGACGATGCCAGCACGACAGTTGTCCCGCATAGCGAGCCTGCGGCATCGTTCCAGACATGATGCAAGCGTTGAAAGGTATGGCCTCGGTATCGACATGGGCCTTGCCCGTCTCACTCTTGAGACGATCCATCAAGGTCATGTCCTCGATTGTCACAGGCGATTTCATCCCGGGAACATCCTTTTGCTTGCTTCAGGAGCGTCTTGCAGGCTTGCAAGCACGCGTAGGATTGGTCATCATCACACATATGGCATCCAAAGTCCAGACTGACGCAGCACATGCGCTTGAAGGCATTGTCCAAGACGGCATGACCATTGCAGTGGGAGGCTTCGGTCTCTGCGGCATCCCTGAGCAGTTGATCATTGCCCTCAGGGATACGGGGGCGAGCAACCTCACGGTTGTCTCGAACAACGCGGGTGTTGACGATTGGGGACTTGGCCTTCTTCTGCAGACTCGACAGATCAGGAAGATGGTCAGTTCCTACGTGGGCGAGAATGCGGAGTTTGAACGCCAGTTCATGGCTGATGAACTCGAATTGGAATTCACACCACAGGGAACACTCGCCGAGCGGCTCCGCGCCGGCGGGGCCGGTATTCCCGGCTTCTATACCCGCACTGGTGTAGGCACGATCGTTGCAGATGGAAAGGAGACCCGGGAGTTCGACGGAGACCTGTATGTACTTGAACGAGGCATCAAAGCGGACCTGGCCCTGGTCAAGGCCTCCCAGGGCGATGAAACCGGGAACCTCATCTACAGGATGACTGCCCGGAATTTCAACCCCATGGTGGCCATGTGTGGAGACATCACCATCGCAGAGGTCGATGAACTGGTTCCGACTGGACACCTCGACCCGGACTCCATACATACACCGGGCATCTTCATTGACCGGATCATTCAGACGACCTCTGAGAAGCGAATCGAGCAGAAGACGGTCCAAACAGCCTGATGAGCTATTTACCGGCCCCATTGGTGCACTTGGAAGCCACTTTTTCACGATGACATGCGATATTCTGGCCTACATGGGCGTTCAACCCCATGCTTGGGGGAAAATGCTCCTGCAGGGAGACGTATCGGTGTGTTGCCGAAGCCTGCAGCCAATCCCAACCAGAGAGTGACTCACGGCAGCCAATGCATGGCAGAACGGGCAGATGATCATGCGAACTCCAACGTACAAATCCATACGCACCCTCAAGCAGACCCTCGTGGCTCTTCCATTGCTGATCTGCGCACTGGCGATGCCTGTCCTCGGCCAGGGTATTGGCAATATCCAGCGGGCGATTCAGCCTGAGTTCTTCACACGGGATCTCATCATCTTCATCGAGGGTCTTGATCTCGATGAGACACAACAGATCATCGTCGAGGCTCTCTTCGATGATTACGAACAGTCCTTCGACGAGGGCATAGAGCAAATGGAAGCCCAGATCAATGCTCTCAGGGAATCGATAGACCTTGAGGACCTGAAGGAAAACAACCCCCAGGAAGTCCTGCGAGTCGTACTCGGCCCCATCGAGGAGTGGATGAAGGAACGCGATGTGCTCGGTGACCAGCTCATCGAGAATGTCCGCGTCATTCTCGTTCCTGCTCAGGAAACACTCTGGATCGATTTCACGCGAAATCTCTACATAGAACAGTACATCTCTGAGGGTGTCATGAGCGGAGAGAGCGTGAACGTCTTCCACGTTCTCCGTGACATGAGCCTCGACCAGTCGATCCTGGACCACATCAAGCCCACGGTCGACAGCTATGCCATCGAACTGCACGACTCGCTCCGGAACCGGACTCGACTGGTGCAGGGAGCGTATACAACTCTTATCGAGAAACTGTCAGCCACCAATACACTGGCTGATAACGATCGAAGGCTCGACATCATCAACGCGAGGATCGCCATCCGAAACATCAACGATGGCGGGATCAATGCAATCGCACTCTCGCTGCCTGAGGACAAGGGGATCGAGTTCTGGAACCAGGCCATGCAACGTGGCTACCCTCGCATCTTCAGGCGTACACCTGCCCAACGCGTGCTCGAATCCGCCGCTGCCATCACCTCCTATCCAGAGGACATTCAAATCGCGATCGATCAACTCCTCGCCGAGTACTACGTCGAACTCGACGACTACAACACCAGGCTCCTTGATGAACAACGGAGATTCGATCCCGAACGCCTGCGAGAGAGCATCCGCAACCAACAACGAAAGATGAATGGCGAAGACACCGTGCGACCAGAGGATCCCACCAGGGAACTGATCGCCCAGCGCAAGGCGATGGGGACCAGGTACATCGAACGACTGAGGGCGCTGCTCTCGCCGGAAGAGTTCGACGAACTCGAAGGAGCCCGTCGATACGCTCCTCCTCCAGCCTCTCTCACTCCGAAGGAAGCAGAGCAACTTCAGTTGAACTTCAATCGAGACATCAACTCGACACCTGCAGGCAAGGGAAATGATCCGCGTACAAATGCCAACGCGCCTGGAAGCAAGAAGCCCCCGGCAAAGGGGGAACGGGGACGTGATGGCGATCGAGGGCGAGATTGACCTGAGTACACTCTAGGAGCTGGCGCATGACGCCCGACCAAGAACCAACTGAATCCGAGCAGTTTCTTGCAACCCAGGGATCTGCAACGGCAAGCGGGACGGAGGATGAACTCCGTGAACGTTGCCAGATGCTGGGGCTGGCCTGGCACGAACGGCAGGCTGCAGCCGACCCCGACGCGACGATCCTGATTGAAGCCGATGTAGCTGTCCGACTCCGCGTCGTCCCACTCCGACTCGAGGGATCACGGCTCATACTGGCCATGCTTGATCCGCTCGATACAGATGCCGCAGACGAAATTGCCACTCTCACCGGGAAACCAGTCACCCGGGAGGGCATGGAAAAGAAACACTTCTCCGAGCTGATGCGAGAACATTACGGCACGACCGCCTCCAAGATGGCCGACGCCCTCGCAGGCAGTTCTGATGACATGGATGATGATCTGGAGCACAACCTCGAGGCCATCGAGGCGGATGACATCCACCGGATGGCCGAGGAACCAACGCTCATCAATCTTGTCAACCTGATCCTGCTTGAAGCAATCCAGGGTCGTGCCTCGGACGTCCATATCGAACCATTCGAGAACGAACTGACCGTTCGCTACAGGATCGACGGCCTGCTCCATACGCAGAAGCCTCCTCCGAAACACCTCCAGCCGGCACTGATCGGACGCATCAAGATCATGTCGGGAATGAACATCGCCGAACGATATGTTCCGCAGGATGGAAAGATTGCGCTGCGTTTCGAAGGACGCAAGGTGGACATCCGTGTTTCGACCATCCCCACGCTCTATGGCGAGTCGGTCGTCATGCGTATCCTGGACAAGACCTCCCTCTCCCTGAACCTGGAAACACTCGGGATGAGGAAGGAACTCATCGGAACGATGGATGGCCTGATCAAGAAACCTCACGGCATGGTCCTGGTGACGGGCCCGACCGGGTCGGGCAAGACTACGACCCTCTATGCAGCGCTGACAAGGCTCTATGACCCAAGCAAGAAGATCATCACGATCGAAGATCCCGTCGAGTATGAACTCGGGGGCATCAACCAGATACCCGTAAACCCGAAACGAGGCCTGACGTTTGCAAGCGGGCTGCGTTCCATCCTTCGTCAGGACCCCGACGTGATCTTCGTCGGCGAAGTCAGGGATGGCGAGACCGCCGACATTGCCATTCGATCGGCACTCACCGGACACCTGATCTTCTCCACAGTTCACACGAATGATGCCGTCAGCAGTGTCGGACGGCTCGTCGACATGGGTGCGGAACCGTTTCTCGTCGCATCCGTCCTCGAAGGTCTCCTTGCACAACGACTTGGCAGGCGAACCTGCCCCCATTGCCGCGAGCAGGTCGCCATGACTGATGAGCAGGAGCAACGTCTCAGGCGAGATGAACGAGAGATGTTCAATGGGCTTGTCTGGCACGGCGTGGGTTGCGAGAAGTGCAACAACACCGGGTACCTGGGTCGCATCGGGTACTTCGAACTGTTGAAGATCAACGGAACAGTCCGTGCCGCCATTTCCTCGGGAGCCAGTTCAAATGAAATCCGCGATGTGGCAAAGAACGAGTTCGTCACCATGCGACAAGATGGCCTCCTCCGGGCCGCAGAGGGCGAAACGACCATAGCTGAAGTTCTCCGGGCGACGCAGGACGCCGATGACTTGGAAGGCTGACTCGGGAATGCCGACGTTTCAATACCAGAGTTTGACGGCAGACGGCACGAGACAGAGTGGCCTCATCACGGCCCAGAATCGTGCCGATGCCGTTCGACAGCTCCTCGGTCGCGGAGAAACTGCAACCAGCATTTCCAGCGCAGCTGGCAATGTGCCCGGAACCGGGGCACTCTCGAATCCTCCAATTGAACGAACACGAGCAAGAATCGGTGGTGGTCGCCCACGCATGTCACGGGCGGAAATGGGAACCCTCATCAGAGAACTCGCCACTGCACTCGAAGCCGGCCTGCCATTGATGCAGTCACTGAAGACCATAAGGAAGCAAGCCTCCGGCAAGGGCGCACCAGCAGTGCTTGACTTCATGATCGAACGAGTAGAGGCGGGTGAACCCCTGTACAAGGCTGCCCAGGACTACGGCCGCCCATTCGATGACCTCATCGTAGGCATGCTCAGGGCTGCAGAAGCTTCCGGCCGCACCAGCGAGATCCTGCACCAACTTGCAGAACTCCTCGATCGAGGAGTTGAACTTCGGCGTGAACTGATGGGCGCACTCTTCTATCCCTTCATCGTCGCCATACTGATCGTTGCAAGCATCGTGATTCTCGTAACCGTTGTCGTACCACGCATCATGGAGCCGATCATCGCAGCCGGCGGAGGCGTCCATACGCTGCCGTTGCCTACTCGAATCATCCTCGGAGCAGCTGATTTCACCTCCTCGTGGTGGCTCGCCTGCCTGGTTGCGATCGGGGTCGCCTGGTATGCATGGAACGCATGGGTCGCCCACATTGAGAACCGGGTGCGATTCGATCGTTTCAAGCTCCGCGTCCCGATCCTCGGAAGACTTAACAGGGATGTTGCTGTCGCACGATTCACGCGTACGCTCGGAACCCTCACGACAGCTGGACTCCCCCTGCTTGAATCACTCCGCATTACGCGTGACACCCTCGGCAATACCGCCATGATGAACGCGATCGATGAGGTCGAACACCAGGTCACCGAGGGAAAGCCGCTGGCCGAACCACTCGAACGATCAGGATTATTCCCCCCATTGCTCGTCCAGGTGGTGAACCTCGGTGAACGCTCGGGCAAACTTGAGAACATGCTCCTGCATGCCGCAACTGCATTTGATCGACAGGTCAATGTCTCCATCAAGATCGTCACGAAGGCCGTGCCCCCGCTCCTGATCGTCATCATGGCCTGCCTTGCCGGATTCGTCCTTGCAGCCATTCTCCTGCCGCTGCTGGAAATGCAGTCCCTGATGCAATGAAACAGAACCAGTTCGAGTTCGTTGAACTCGGAGAAAGAGGTACCAGAACCATGCACAACATGAACAACCAAAACAAGAGACGCAGGCGGCATCGACGAGGCTTCACCCTTGTCGAGATCATCGTCATCGTGACGATCATGGCGATTCTCATGACCGTTGTGGCAACGACTCTGACACAGCGCTTCGGAGCCGCCAAGAGCAGCCTTGCGAAGACCGGAGCAGCACGCCTGAATGCCGCTGTACAGAACTACCTGATTGACCAGGGCCTGTCCGCTCCATCGCCCGACTTCGAGTTTGAAACGCTCACGCTTCGCAGTGATGAGGGTGGAGGTCCAAACGGGCCCTACGTCGAGAATATCGATCACATCAATGATCCATGGGGCAACCCGTACGTGCTCGTGATCCCAGGCGAAGTCAACCTGACCTGGGACATCATGTCCTACGGAGAAGGTGGTCAGCCCGGAGGCGAAGGCCCGTTCGCGGATGTCACGAACTGAATTCATGGCCCATGTCGCCCACACTCCGTCCCGCCGCGGATTCACGATGGTTGAAATCATCATGGTCTGCGTCATTCTTGCATTGCTGCTGTCAGCGGTACTGGTACGACTCACCAGCCTGCAGGGACGCAATTTCGACACGGTAGTCGACCAGACCGGCGACCTCCTCATGATGTACGCCCTTCGAAGTGAACATGCCCGGCAGCCCGTGGGGTTGTTCATCGATGAATCCCGAAGTTCGATCAGGTTGATGCGAAGGGAAACCAGTGAAGATGCGGAAGATGGTTCACTCTGGAAATCGGATCCAACCGTCCGGGAAGTTCGGTTGCCGGACTTCATGAGTATCTACGACCTGGAAGTATTCATTGATGGAGACCAGGCGGACCTGACCCAGTGGCCACTGTCGACCATGCCTGGAGAAGACCGACCCTCGGTGGAGCTCATACTGCACCACGAAGAACGGGAAGTTCGGCTGAACCTTTCGCCGACATCCCTGTCTCCACTGAGAATCGAGGAGGGACGAGAAAGCGTCCCTGCTCGCGAGTCGGAGGATCTCGACACCACCGGCCGTTGGCAGGAGGAATGGTGATATGAACCTGCGACGCAGCAGCATGGGCCGGTACCAGCGACGAGGTGTCGTTCTTCTTGACGTGATCCTCGGCGCGATCCTGCTGGCTACTGGCCTGACGATCGTGGTCTCGCTGAGCACCCAATCACTTGCAAGACAGGTTGAAGGCGAACATCGAATGACCGCGGCCTGGCTGGCCGACGAGATTCTTTCGATGATCCTCGTGGAAGGCCCACATGAACTGGCCGGAAGTTCTCCTGAAATCTGGATGGGCGCAGGTGGTGGAAACGGCCGTTTCGATGAACCATTCGCCGAGTACACATACGAACTGGACATCAACTACATCGACGACTACAAGCCGTACCTCGTGACCGTGCACGTCCGCTGGCCGGGCCGAAGTGGCATGGGCGAACTTTCCATCTCAACGAAGATCTCCCAGCGACGAGGAGAGGACGAGGAAGAGCCGCCGAGGGAACCCCTTGAACCACTTGACAGGGACAGTCGCTACTTCGACGAGGACGATGCCTGATGATGACAAGGCGCATTCATCCCGGCTCAAGGCCAGCCTTCACGATCGTCGAACTGATCCTGGCCGGCGTCATCGCTTCACTTGTACTTGGTGTACTGACGATGTCGATGTCCCAGATCATCAAGTCGAAGTCGATCAGCAAGGAACGGCTTGATGCATTCGTGCGTGCTGATGTGGCCCTGAAGAACCTTCGACGGGACATGATCTCGATCCTTCGGCGAGATGACCTGTTCTATACCCGGCTTCGGATCCAGGATGACTCCATCCAGACGCCCAGCGGCGAGTTCAACAGGGATGAGATACTGCTCTTCAATCATCGCCTTCGGGCTTCAAGGGAAATCGAATACAACGGCGAAGGCGTCGAGTACGAAACGGCGTACCGGATCGATGAAGATGACTGGGGGCCGGTACTCTGGCAACGACGAGACGCCCTGCCTGACCAGTACCCGACGGCCGGTGGCATCGTGACACCCATTTCAGAAGGCGTAGTCGAACTCTCCGTCGAAGCCTGGGATGGGGAGCAGTGGTTGGAAGACTGGGACTCCGACTACGACGGGCTCCCCCACGCATTGCGTATCTCGGTCCGTGCAAGTGGGCACCTGCCCGGCGAATCACCCTGGGACGCACCGATCGCGACACTCCGCACGATCGTTCCACTTGATCGTGTTCCTCCTCCAGATGATGTGATGGAGGATGAACTTCAGCAGTTGATCGCATTGATCAATGGTGAAGAAGAGAGTGCCACAGGCGGCGGAGGGCTCAGTGCCGACGGAAGCGAGGGAACAGAAGACGCGATCAACAATGATGCTGCAGAAAGCTCTGATGCTCCTCCCGACATCGATGTCATCCTGAATGAACTTGGAACGGAGCGGCCGGATTGATTCGACATCCCTGGACAAACCGGACTCGTGCAGCCACTCGACGTGGATCCGTGATCATCGTGATCATCTGGGCAATCTCGATCTGTGCCCTGCTCGTTACCTCGCTGATGGTGTTTGCTGGACGCCAGTCGATGCTTGGACATGAAACGGTCGACCGTGTCCGCGCACGCTGGGCAGCAAGGGCAGGAGTCGAATCGACCATCGCTGTCATGGCACACCACACCGAGGAACCGGAGTTCGATCATGCGCTTGCGATGAACCTTGACATGGAACTGGTCGCCTCCGGCGAAACAGATCATGGCAGCTGGTCCATCCTCTACGATGATCTCGATGGACAACGTTGGCCGGGCCCGATGGACGAGCACATGAAGTTGAATGTCAATGGTGATGGCCGCGGCTACATCGCCGTGATCTTCTCGCCACTGTCCTGGGGTGTTTCACCCGCCATCGAAGACTGGATCGATGAGGATGACGACCCTCGTGATCTTGGCGTCGAGCGAGACTACTACCTCTCCCTGGATGCCCGGTATGAACCTCGCAACGATTACCTCTGGCATATCGCTGAAATGGAACTCATCGCCGGGCTCGAACCGGAAGACATCCGAGGAGAGGATTGGAATCTCAACAATCGACTGGATGAGAACGAAGACGATGGCGATGGGTCTCTGCCCGAGGACGAACCCGACAATCGGCTCGATGGAGGCTGGGCCGCCTACTTGACGGCATCTACGATTGCGGATGGCGCGACGGCAAGTGGACTACCCCGGATGTATTTCCCCGCAACGAGGATCGAGGATCTCCAGGAACGAATCGGCCTTGAACCCACTCAGGCCGAGGCCCTCATGACAATGGCCAAGGAAGACGGGTTTGAACTCGAATCACTCATCACGACCCCACTGGGGGACGATTTCGTTGATGACAACGACAATGCTTCAGGGTCTGGAACCGTTGTACCCCTGGAAGATTGGCAGATAACCGCCCTTTTTGATGAAACTACGACGAATAAGCCACATCAGCAGGGCGTAGGCAAGCTCAATATCAATACGGTCCCCCGAACACTCCTCCTCGACATGTACACCGGACAGGAGGATCTCGTCGAAAACATACTCAGCATGCGTAGAAATCGAGCTGAGGGAATAACGAGCATCATGGATCTACGAGAACTTCCCGACATGACCGATGACCTCCTCTGGCAGTTGGCAAGGACCTTCACGACCCGCAGCAATGTCTACACGATCACTTCACGAGGTCGTAGTGGCAGTTCCGGGGCAGAAGTTGAAATCGTGACCACTGTTGATCGTTCAACTGTGCCGGTTCGTATCCTTGAATACAGGGAGGAATGAGCCGTATCAGCTCATGAACCACCTTCCAGGGGTGCCTGGAGGGCCCGGGAACACGGATTCTTCCATTCTGGATCAGACAGTGACAAGTACACCAAGGACAACATCCGACTTCAACCAGGTACTTGTTCTTCACTATCGTGAAGACGCATGGCATGGCCTCCTGGCTGAAATTGATGCTGTCAAAGGCACCAGGGTCCTGGATACCGTCTCATTCCAAGGTCAGCAGGACAATGCTATCCAGGCCTGGATTGATCAACGGGATGTCAAGGCTGTTCGAATCATTCTTCCAGCCTCGAATGTCATCTGTCGAACCTGCAGCCTTCCGGAAACCGACGAAGAACAAATGGAGTCCGCCCTGCAACTGCAGGTTGAAACACGTCTGCTCGGAGCAGCTCCCATGCACCGAACTGGAGCTGCACTCCTTCCAGCTGCCTCGCATGCAAGCACTCGAACCGGGCTGATCCTTGCTTGGCCGGAGGCCTCCGAATTCAAGGGCCCGGCGCTTGAGGATGAGCCATGCTTCATTCCCGACATCGCCGCGCTGGCTTCCCTCGCAGATGAACTCCACCCGGCAGACCCGTTGGTGTGGTGTGATCGAACTGATGGTTCCGTCGGCCTCGTCCTGGCTCAGCAGGAACGCATCCTGGTTCGCGCAACCCAGGAAGAACTTGATCACGAAAGCAGTACACATGATCGCTTCCAGAGCCTGCTTCTTGAAACTGCCCTCCAGACGGGTAGTACTCCTGATTCCGCCGAGTCAATGGCTCAACGGACAACCGCCTCGATCGCTGCGGTCCAAGGCAACCAGGTGCTGCTCCTGCCCTCCGAGGTGATCGAGAGCATCGGTGAGCGTGTCATTGATGCGCAGATCGATGAGGACTGGCTCCATGACTGGGGCATTTGCCTGGGCGCCGCACTTGCAATGGGCAATGACCTTGTCCTGCTCACGACATTCCGGCGTGAGCTACCAGAAGAAGCCCCGGATTTTCTCGAGATGAGCAGGGAACGACTGGGCATGAAGAATGCTGCTGCATTGCTGGTGCTCGTAGCTGTTCTCCTGCTTGTATTCGGTCCACTCTTTGTCCATGGACTCAGGCTCGGCATACTTTCTCTTCTGCATCCGAACCTTGATGCACAGGTACGTTCATACGAGGAAGACACGAACCAGGCAACGATGTACAAGGCCATGATGAACGAGGCATGGCCAATGTCAAAACTGCTGGCGGACATTGCAAACAACACTCCCGAGGGCATCGACATCGAATCCATCAAGATCGGCCATGGCGAGCCTGTGAAGATTCGAGGCATCGCCAAGCCAAGTGGTGATGATGTAGCCGCTGCACTGGCCACCTTGATGAAGGCGCAGTTGCAGGGCTCCGGGGTCTTTGACGAAGTGACATTGCGATGGGAGAACTCCGAAACGTACGGCGATCGTTCCTTCGACATCAGCGCCGAAGTGAAGCGACCTCATTTCCGACCCATCTACGCGACGGAACAGGACTTCGGAGCCTGGACACTCTCCTCGAGGCGAAGTGGTGAAAGACCTGGCGATGGTGAGGACATGGGCACACTTGTTGATGCGGGGACGTCATCAACTGCTTCTCCGGTTCCTCGCCCCCCTGCAGACGATCGAGTAGATGCACCAAGTGGAAGTTCGGATGGAGGACGGACAGCGAGTACGACTTCACGCGGCTCAAGAACCAGCCGGAGCAGCAGTGACGGGCTGGCCTCCCGTGGGAATTCCGACAACCAGGGAGCCGACCTGACGAACGTCCCCACCGGACGCATCCCCGAAGCACTGACCGAGGAACAGATCAGCACGTTGTCAATGGATGAAGCCCGTATCAAGCTCAAGGAAGTCTCCGATGCCAGGAAGCATGTCCGGGATGAGGCCGTATCTGAACGACTGCGTGTCGAGTTCCGGATGATTCTCGACCACATGCGGAAACTGAGGGAAAGTGACAACTCCTGATGATTGACATGAACACCCATGTAGAGCGATTCAGGGAACTGTCCAGGGCATGGCAGTGGATCCTCCTGGCGACCATCTTCATGGTCGCGTTCCTTGCCTGGGCCTACGTTGTCGCTCCGATCGGTGACAAGTGGGCTGAACAGGCAGATCGGATCGAGTCCGACCTGCATCGCACCAGCAGCGGCCTTGCAATGGACGCACATACGAAGAACTCCGTCATGATCTTCGGACCACTCGATCTTCCAAACAAGAAATCCGAGGGCTCATTGACGCTCATCGAGAGTGTCCAGCAGATCCTGGCCAATCGGGGAATCACGAATGACACCTTCTACCAGTCACAGAGTGCGAACATCAAGGCGAGCGTGCTCCCGGGAGTCGCCCGTGCTGGTGAGAAGATCGAACGAATCAAGGGTGAACTCGACTTCGAGTCAAAGCCTGATGTGGCCATTGCCGTCATAGCGGACATGGAGCGGAGTCCAGACATCGAAGCGATCTCGGATCTGAAGATCGACAAGCTGGGGAATGGACAGGTCCGGACCCGCTTGACGATTGAAGCATGGGTACGAACACGATGAGCATGTCCACTAAATCAACACTTCGCGGCCCACTGGGAATCAGCCTCCTGGCCCTCGTGGTCATTGGCATATTTCTCGTTCTCATGATGCCGGCCCTGTACCGATCAACTTCAACCATCTTCTCTTCTGGAACGGAGGGAACGGGGTCGATCGACAACCTCATCGTCGCTCATGCCGGGAACATGGATGCCGACATTGATCGATTCAATGGCCGCTCGTTCTTCTACCTTCCCCCTGTCAAGCGACGGCCCCCACCACCGCCACCACCACCACCCGTGGTCACCGCACCGGCACCTCCGCCGCCACCACCACCGCCGACCTATCCATCGAACTATACGGGGCCGAAACTCATCGCCATCCTTGGTGAAGAGGCCTGGTTCAGGAAGACCAGCAGCCTCAAATACGGCGTCGAGGATCCAAAGACTCGCATCCGCATCGGGGAAATGATCCATGGCATCGAGTTGCTTTCCACCAATCCTCCTCGCGGAATCGAGGTCAAGTACAACGATGGAGGGCCATACGAGGTCTCTCTCATCGACATGGATGCAAATCCCTTCTCCTCGGCCTTGCCTCAATCCACCCCCAGCGGCATTCTCGAAGACATTGATGACCTCGACCCTGATCCAGCAGCCGGGGAGAAGGCTGATGAGCCAATGGAGGAGATCCTCCAGGACCCGGCCGAGGACAGCCCTGCTGATACCTCTCCAGAAGCGACCAGCCCGGAAACCCCTGTTGAAGTGCCTCCCCAGCAGGACCCTCTCCTGCCACCGGTCCCATCCCAGTCGCCTGGCGGCCTGGATGACCTCGAATGACCCTCGATTTGGTGGAATAGAGCCCCCCTTCCATTCGTTCAACAGACCCAGTCGATCCGATACAGGGTGCAGGGACTTGTTGAAACCGGAGGGAAACCAAACGTGGTATCCAGGCATTTGAATCGATTCGTATTCCCCGCAATCCTCTGGGCACTGGCACCAGCCTTGGTGGCCATGGCCCAGGAGGATGACAGACCTGCACCCGAGCCACCAACCTCCACGGGTTCATCAGAAGAGGCCGCGGGGGAACCCACCAGGTTCCCGGGAACGGAAGGCTCCTCCTCGAATGAATCGGGCAAATCAAACCGCCCCTCTGACAGGATCGACCCCGAGGAAGAGGCCCACCTGGAACGGAGACCTATTCCGGACGGGAAGATGAATCTCGCACTTGACGAGGTCTCCATCTCCGACCTGATTCCCTGGATCGCGGAAGTCACCGGCAAGATCGTCATGCCCCTTGGCCTTGAAGGGTCGGGCATCGGACTTGGAACCGGTGGCGGGAAGATCACCCTCATCGTCGACGAGCCGATCGAAAAACGAGAAGCCCTTGAGATGATCTTCAGCGCACTGCGAATGAACAAGATCGCCGTCATCGAACGTCCTGATGTGATCATCCTGACAAAGCTCGAGATCACCCAGATCACCAACGAGATGAGTGACATCCCCGTCCTTGATTCCGCGATCGATGTTCGCGATCGATTGGACAGAGGCACCATCGTCCTGAAGATCTTCAACGTCGAGCGAACCGATGCGGGCGATATCTCAGAGAAACTCGCAGACATGAAGCCGGATTACGCAGAAGTCTGGGTCGACGAGATGTCGAACCAGATCATCGTGCTCGGTGACATCGGTCTCTGCCAGCAGTACGACAAGATCATCCGTGAACTTGATCAGAAGTGGCTCAACCGGAAACTGCACACCTTCCGCCTGAAGTGGGCGGATGCAAACGAGGTCTCTGCCAACATTCTCGACATCTTCGAAGAGGGAACCGCAACCACCTCGGCCCGTTCTTCGAGTACCAACAGGTCCAATACCCAGCAGCGTGGCAACTCACGGACTACGTCGACAACGACGGCTTCCGGGGTCGAACTTCGACTTACCGTAAACGTCCAGCAGAATGCAGTCACCGTTCAGTGCGAGCCCGAGGTCATGGAAGAGATTGCCATGCTCATCCTTACCGAATGGGATGTGCCTCGTTCACCGGGCACCTCCCGGCTGTTCGTGCTCAAGTACACCGACCCGCTGAAGGTCAAGACTCTGCTCGAGGAAGTACTCGGCGAAAGCACCAGTTCAGGCACGCAGGCACGTGGCGGGCAGAATGCCCAGCGGGCAAATGCCACCCAGGCCATCTCGGGCATCTATTCCATCGATGCCTACCCCGACAAGAACGCCCTGCTCGTACTCGCCAAGACCGTCGAGTCATTCGACTTCATCCAGACAATCATCCAGGAAATTGACCAACCAAGTTCCGTCGGTGTACCACGCATCGTCCCCCTGAAGTATGCCAGGGCCGTCGAACTGGCGGAAGAACTCAATGTCCTGCTCTCCAAGCCCGGAGCGAATGTCTCGATCCCCAGGCCCGAATCCGGTCTCAGTGGCGAGGGCTTTGAATCACCAAGCGGCACGACCTCAGGAGGGTCCTCCACGGATTCCTCCGGGAGCCAGGACCTGTCCTTTCCATGGCAACGTGGCAGTGAATCCGATGACCAGTCCCCGGAATCCTCCCTGATCGGGAAGGTACGCATCGTTCCGATCGTCAGACAAAATGCCCTGGCCATCCTCTCCCCCGCCTCCTACATCGAACCAATGGTCGAACTGATCGAGAGTTTCGACATTCCCCGGAGGCAGGTCCTGTTGTCTGCGACAATCGTGGAAGTCGATATCACGGACCAATGGAACCTTGGAGCCAAGTGGGGCAACAACCCCCAGGCCTCCACCAACGTAAACGGACAATTCTTCGGAGGCGGACTCTTTGATGCCGCTGCAGCAGGAACCGCTGGAGCTGCCGGAGGATTCGCCTTTGGCATCACAGACTTCCTCGACAGCCTGCTTGATGGCACTACCAGTTCCACTCTGAATGTCAGCGCCTTCGATGTCGCGGTGATCATCGAAGCACTCGCCCAGGTCACCAACACCCGCATCATCCAGGAGCCGCGTGTCTTCACCGCAGACAACGAGGAAGCCATCTTCTTCTCGGGCAGGGAAGTACCGATTCCAGTGAGCAACACGACCGACCTCAGTGGCGGCAACTCGCTGAACACGCAGATCGAGTACAGGGACGTGGGCGTCTTTCTCAACGTCAGGCCGAGGATCACCCAGGAAGGCACGGTCGACCTGGAAATCAGCCTGCAACTCTCCGATTCAGTTGGGAGTGTGACCGTCGGCCAGATCTCTGGTGAAGTCTTCTCGAGAAAACAAGTCAACAGCCATGTCATCGTCCTCGATGGCCAGACGGTCGTGCTCGGTGGACTCCTGAAGGAAACGGAAACCCAGATCAGGCAGAAGATTCCGCTCCTGGGCGACATTCCCATCCTCGGGGAACTCTTCAAGTACAACGATGAGAGCCTTGAACGGCAGGAACTGCTGGCCTTCATTACCCCAACCGTCGTGCATCGTCCCCTGGACAACTACGAGAACTACAATCGCGATGACCTGATTCGCCTCGAAGAAGTCGCCCAGCCCCTTGCTGACCAGGTCGTTGGCCGGTCATGGTTCTCGGAAGGCGAGTTGCAGTTGAACATCTCTGAACGAATCTCGGCAAGCAAGAATGCCGAGGAAGCTCGAAGACGTGTCGAGGAAGAAGATGTCCAGCTCCCTGACCAGATGGACCAACCGGAGATCGACAACATCGAATCAACGGAACCCGATGATGTCCCAAGGGATCTTGATGATATTGACAACCTGAAGCCACGAAAGCAGCCGGAATGAAACGATCACTCTTCATGATCCTGCTTGCCGGGACCATGGCGATTCCAGCCTGCGCTACCTCGAATCGCCGAAACCAGCCGCCACCGATGCGACCGGAGGCCGCCAAGCGACTCCAGGAGATCGCGGAGAACGAACTCAGCCGCGGCAGTACATTCTCAATCAGGTTCCAGGCGCAGCTCCAGGACATAGGAGAAGTCCCATATGACCAATCGACGATGCCACTGGTCAGTCCCGATGGAAACTACATAGCAACTTCAGTGGGCATTGCACCGGAGATGGCTACCTTGCTCGCCGAGCCGGGCAGTCCATCACCACTGGCGACCGGTATCGAGATCTGGAAGATCAACCGGAATACGGGCGGGCTCGACTCGACATTTACCCTTGCTCCCCCGCTGCTGCTGGGACGATCTGCTGATGCCGAAGGTTTCCTGGTTGAATCCCCTACCCCAGAGGGGCCTCGCCTGATCGGCAAGGTCTCATGGACGACTGGATCGCTCACCTGGCTCGTGGATGACGGGAATGTGAACGCGTTTGCAACCCTGGGCCCGCGTGGGCAACTGGCCTATTCGACCCGCCCCATCGATCAGCCGGGCTTCAGCCTCGTGGTTCAAAATGCCCCGGATACCGAGTTTGAAGTGGGCACCCTCGAGGGCAACTGGTACTTCCCGACATGGAGCACCAGGAACGACAGGCTCTACGCCTTCTGGATCTCACCTGATGATCACTTACGTCTTGTGAGCATGCTGACCATTTCACAAGAGGCCATGTCAACCTCGATGAAGGACCTGGACCTGGGTGGGAATGCAACTCCACGAGTCGCATACCGGGCCGTTGCCGTGCAACCCGTCGTCCAGGGACTCGGCTCTTCTCCGACCGAGGAACTGCTTTTCTGGCATCCCGGCGAGGAGCAACTCGTGGCATGGAGCCCCGGCGACTCTTCACCATTCATCCTCATGCACAACGCACTTGCAGCGGTTCATGACGTATCCGGCCGGTACATCGTCACGACCGCTGATGAACTGCGATACGTCGATCCAACGAAGATGAATCGATCCGTTCGTCTCCACGATCAGGTCGCCATCCCGTTTCGCACTACAGGAGAAGATGGACACTATCTCCTCCTGACCCCGGGAAAAGATCGGGTCAGCATTCGCGCACTGATTCCAACGCATCGCCGGGAGACCGTCATCGGCACGGTTCCCTCTTCCTGAATCAGCCAGGTTCCTGTTCTTCATGCAGGTAGGTATGTGGCTTGTAGAGGTAGGCAACGGGTACGAAGACCACGGCCGTACCGAGCATCAGCCAGGTGAAGAACCAGAAGAACGCCGCACCTTGGAACCGATTCTGACCACCGATCTGATGGTCACGGCTCAGCACGATTTCCCCAGACGCGGTCGCCGCGGTTTCGATGCCCAGTTCGGCCTTGCGACGGGACAACCAGGTGCCCGCGTCCTCCGCGGCATCCGGATGGAGGATCGTGCCATTGAGCGTGATGGAGGTTGCAGCAAGCATGTCACCGACCGGGCCGGGGCTGCCGACGGAGAAGTTGCTGCTGTTGATCAACCGGTAGACGATGGGCTGGCCCCAGGGGTCGAGGTTCCCCTTGAGCAGTTCCGCACCCTCCTCATTGGAAGGCAGATGGTCATTCTTTTTCCAGTAGGCCTCGATATGGTCGCCAGCAACGTTGAGTTCGAACATTGCAGGCCAGTCCATGCTCGCTTTGCCGCCCTCCAGATCGTAATACAACTTGCCGCTTGCAAACGACCCGATCGAACCTTCACCCAGGGGTTGTTCAATCGTAAAACCGGATTCGATCAGCGAGTAGATGGGCGGCTGCAGACCGGTCGGCATGTCCATGTCGGCCAACAACTGCTGCGACTGGGCTTGATTTGGACGCTCGCCATCATGGTCATTCATCCAGTCGGTGATCCTGTCATGCGCCGACTCCACATGCACCGTGCCCGAAGGCGCGACGCTGACGACAGTGACAATGCTCGTGATCTGGTTCCCCACCGCCACCGATGCCAGAAAAAATCCCATGACGATGGACTTCATCTTGCGTGGGGCCTGTGTATAGGAGAACTCAAGGCAGGTGATGGAGACCAGCACCTCGGCCGTGGTGACGATGGCGTAGCCGATCACCTGCCAGGCGATCGACGGAGTCTGCCCGACATCAATGAGTTGCTGGGCAATCGCGATGATTGCAAATCCCACCGCCATGATGAAGAGGCCGATGCTGATCTTGCGCATCGGGGTCAATGGCCACACCTTGTCCATCGCCGGATACACCACCCAGCCAAGGATCGGCGTCAGAATCAAGATCATCGCCGGATTGATGAACTGGATCTGTGATGGCAGCCATGTGATGCCCAACCAGGTGCGGTCCATGTCCTCCGCCTGCAGAATCCAAGTGGACCCGGTCTGATCGAAGAGGGCCCAGAACACGGCGACGAAGAGATAGATGATCGAGAGTTTGAGCAGCGCCTTGATGCCTCGGCCGCTGAACACCTCGCGGATGAAGGCCATGCCACCCGGTGGAACGTGGATGAACTTGTGTCGCCCCATCCAGAACGTAATGGTCGCTATCGCCATGAGAACGCCGGGAACACCGAAGGCCCAGTGCGGGCCGTACCACTTCAGCAGCCACGGCGTGGCCAGATTCGAGAGCATGGCTCCGATGTTGATTGACAGGTAGAACACCATGATGATCTTGGTCAACCAGATCTTCGCACTCGACTCCCCGAACTGATCGCCGACGTGGGCCGACACGCAGGGCTTGATGCCTCCCGAGCCCAGGCAGATGAGAATGAGGCCCAGCATGAGGAATAAACTTGGATTGAGCGACGTATCCATGAAGGGCAGTTCCGTACCCATCAACGCCAGTGCGCCATGACCCAGGCAGTAAACGATCGACAGCAGCATGATCGTCCGGTACTTGCCGAGAAAGGCATCCGCGATGAATGCGCCAAGCAGCGGAGTGATGTAGACGGCGCTCACGAAGTGGTGGTACCACTTCACCGCATCACTGTCACTCATCTGCTCATCCACCACACCACCGGGCATGAGGAAGAGAAACGAGGTCATGAAGATCGTGAGGATCCCCTTCATGCCGTAGAAGGAGAAACGCTCCGCAGCTTCATTCCCGATGATGTAGGGAATGCCACCAGGCAGTTTCGTGCTGGGAACTGGCGCAGTTGCGTACTTGCTTGCCATTGGAATCTCCTCGGTCAAGGGAGGCCAGATTGTGGTCGCTTCTGGCGCCCAGTCAAGTGCCCCCCGAAACCGGGGGCCTTGGAGCGTCAGGAACCCCGTGGAGGAAGCACCTTGATTGGAACCTGTTCCGTCCTGGGCATCAGGCAGGTCTGTTCATTGCAGGACTGCCAGGTGATGTTCATCCTGCCACTTCTGCCGATCTCTCCGGTCCTGGTGAGCGTAATGGGAATCTCGATCCTGCCCTCGTAGACGTTGACCTGACCCTCGGGGCCATTGAACGCATGCCCCTGTGGATAGGCAGCCTGCACCTGCAAGCCACCCGTGAGACTCATGATCTCAAGGGGAACGATGAACTCGTCCTGCTGTACGTGGGCATTGACATGCCAGCCCTTGTCGATCTCCAGGACGAGCGTCACCGTGGCCGACTCGCCCACTGCGAGGCGGACCTGGCGATCCTCGGAGGAAAGTGAAACATGAACACCGGGCTTCTTCTGGGCTCCACCCCACCCCCGCCCTTTCCGAGCAGGGCAGGATGAGACGTCTCAAGCAGATGCAGAGCCTGTACGGAGTGGATCGCGCTTCTCGGCGAGCGGACGATGTCAGAACTGATGGCATTCAAGGCCTGGACCCCGTCCTCACCCCAGTTCTTTCGACCGGTCCGTTCATACAGCTCGATCATGTTGTTGATCATGACGGCATTGGCACTGGGCATCGCACCGTCGTAGAAGGAGCGACCACGAACGAAGAGGTCGTCCTGGTCTTCAAGTGTTTCGTACCATCCACCCTCGGACTCGTTCCAGAATCGATCACGAGCCTGTTGTGCCAGAGATGCAGCCTGATCGAGGTACTTGGAGTCTCCAGAGGCCTCCTCAAGTCGAAGCAATCCACGAATCATGTAGGCATAGTCCTCGAGAAATGCGTTGATCCGTGCATCATCGCCCCGCCTGGTTCGCAGCAGCCCCCCCTGCAGTGTCCACATGCTCGACATGATGTCATCTGCAGCTCTGCTGGCCGAATCGACGTAGTGCTGTTCACCGAGGATGCGACCGGTGTCGGCCATCCCGCCGATCATCAGGCCGTTCCATCCTGCAATGATCTTGTCATCAAGTCCCGGCTGGTCACGCTCATCACGTGTTGCAAGAAGCGCCGTATTGATGGCCTGCCACTTCTGGTGAAGTGCCTTGCCACTCATGCCGAGTTGCTTGGCCGTGGCATGGGGTTTCTCCGAGAGAAACAGGACATTCCTGGGCGCAGCACCGGGGTGATGTGGATCCTGGAAGTTCGTGCCCTTGTCAAGTCCATAGACCTCGAGCGTGAAGTCCACCTCGTCACCCAATTGTGCTGATTCAAGTGAGGATCGAATCTCATCGGGTGTCCAGAGATAGCTCTCACCCTCCTTGGCATTCGATTCCGCATCCAGTGCCGAATAGAAAGCCCCGTTGGGGCTCGTCATTTCACGAAGCACCCAGTCGATTGTTTCAGCCGCAATGGCGCCGTACCAGGCATCGCCTGTCTTCTCATATGCATCCGCATAGACCGATGCAAGCATCGCATTGTCATACAGCATCTTCTCGAAATGCGGCACGAGCCACTTCTCGTCCGTGCTGTACCGATGGAACCCACCACCAACCTGGTCATACATGCCGCCCATGGCCATGCGATCAAGGGTATGAGTCACAGCCTGTCGTGCAGGCGAAAGATCCCATGCAGATTCAAGCAGGAACTCATGAAAGACGGGCATCGGGAACTTCGGTCCCTTCTTGTCGAAGCCTGCGTGGGTTCGGTCATAGGTTGCGACAAGCTGAGAGATCGCCGTATCGACTTCATTCCGACCAATCGGCACGGCATCCGACCTGGCGGACATGGACTGCTTCACTGCTGAGGACATCTTGTTCGCCTGCTCGTAGGCAGCTTCGCGCTGCTGGAGCCAGAACTCGTGGATGCCATTGAGGACCCGCGGGAATCCAGGCCGTCCGACGCTGTCCGTCGGAGGGAAGTAGGTACCCCCGAAGAATGGTTCAAGCGTGTCAGGAGTCAACCAGATGGAAAGTGGCCAACCTCCCTTTCCCGTCATGATCTGCACTGCCGTCATGTAGATGTCATCAACATCCGGACGTTCCTCCCGATCGACCTTGATGCAGACGAAATACTCGTTCATCAATGCCGCGATCTGCTCGTTTTCAAAGCACTGTCGTTCCATCACGTGGCACCAGTAGCAGGTCGAATACCCGATGCTCAGGAAGATCGGCTTGTCCTCCGTCCGCGCAATCTCAAATGCGGCTTCTCCCCAGGGATGCCAGTCCACTGGGTTGTGTGCATGCTGAAGCAGGTATGGGCTTGTCTCATTTGCCAGTTCATTGGTGAACTTGGCCTTTGGCCCGGATGAATCTTCGTTCAAGATTGATGCTCCACATATGGGAACCGAGGAAAGTACAAGTGCCAACATCGGCGCACGGAGAAAAGTTGATTTACAGGTCATTTCCCCATGCTAACCCACCTGCCACCGGGAGGAGTTCCATCAAGCATCCCCTCCCCCCTGCAGCTTTCAAGGGCTGTAAACGGGCGATCCTCCGGGTACTGGATACATCACGCCGATAGAACCCGCTGGAGAAATGCGTGAATCCCGTCCTGATCGAACAACTTGTCATGTATGGAGTCGCCCTCCTGGCCGGGCTTGTGCTCTGGGGGATGGGAGGCCGTGTTCTACGCCCCGCCCTGGGGCTTGCGGGGGTTGTCATTGGATCGATCATCGGGTGGCTCGCATGGGCACTGGTCCAGGACCTCCTCCCCCTCTGGGCACTGGTAACTGGAACCGCAGTCGTCATTGGCTGCGTCAGCATGCTCGTCTACAGGCTGATTCTTGCAGGCCTTCTCTCGCTGCTGCTGGCAACAGGATTCATGGTCGGGGCATGGAGTTTCATGGATGCAGGAGATCTCCCTCCAGTTCCACTGGTCACGCTCTCGGAGGTCGTCGCCGGGGGATCCGTATTTGAAATCGGGAGTTCGCCACTTCCAGACACATCGGATGTGAACACCATTGGTCCTGCTCTTGCAATGCACGCCGATGCCATACGGACCGAGATCGTCGAGCGGGTCGGCATCCTTCACGCCGCCTGGCTGCTGCTTGCGCCAATAGGCCAGTTGATCGTCATCGGAAGCATCATCGGCGGCCTGTTCTCTGGACTGCTCCTGGCCACCTTCACACCAAGATTCTCTTCAGTCTTCCTGACGGCATCTCTGGGAAGCCTTCTCATCCTGGGAACACTCGTGCGAGTGGTCACGATGACAGGGGCATCATTGACCGATTCGATCCTTGTCTGGGCTCCGCTCCCGATCGTGCTCTGGGCGGCCCTTGCATTCGTCGGCATGTGTCTTCAGTTCACGATGCAGGCCCGGCGGGGAACCGAGAACGAGTAGAACTACCTGGACACATCCGTCATCCAGTACAGGAGTCCCAGGATGACGGGCAGCACGACGAGCATGCCGGCCAGGACAAGGCCGACCAGTCGCGGCCAGGGCGCGTGGATCGATTCAACAGCTTCACTGCGCTCGTTCCTGTCAGCCATCAGGGGCAGTCCTACCAGTCGAAGGTAATACCAGGCACTGATGGCGCTGTTGATGGCTGCAATCAGGACGAGCACGAGCCGACCGGATGCAATACCCGCAATGAAGAGTGCCAACTTGCCCCAGAAACCAAGCAGTGGAGGGAAGCCCAACAAGGAACCTGCGGAGATCGCCATGGCCGTGGCCGACCACGGGTGCTTGTGTCGCAGTCCGGCCAGGTCCTCGACCGACTCCAGTTCCACCCCGCCACGTTGAAGACTCGAGAGAACGGCAAATGATGTCGTGTTCCCCAGCCCGTATATCAACAGGTACAGCATCGCCGCATTGAAGCCGGCGCCCGGTCCGGCGATGATCCCGATGAGCAGGTACCCACTGTGCGCGATTGAGGAGCAGGCAAGCATTCGCTTGACCGACTTCTGGAGCAGTGCTGCGATGTTGCCGAGCGTCATCGTCAGTACCGAGACAACCCAGAGCATGATCAATATCGGGGCAGGCAGACCAGCACCATCCGCCCAGCCGAGTGTCGACAGCAGGATCATGAATGCAATCACGCCCGCAGCCTTCGGAACAAATCCCAGGAATGCAGTCACGTGGACTGATGCACCTTCGTAGACATCAGCGGCATAGAGGTGCATCGGGACGGCTGCAAGCTTGAAACCGATACCAAGCAGTGCCAGGAGCATGCCGACAATTGCCAGAATGCCCAGTTCGCCCCGTGCGATCTGATCTGCGAAGGACGCCTGTATCTCGGTAAGCACAAGCGTTCCAGTAGCTCCATAGAGCAGGGCAAATCCGTACAGGAACATGGCTGCCGACATGGCGCCCAGGAAGAAGTACTTCATGGCCGCTTCCTGGGCCCGTATCGATCCGCGACTCATCGCCACCATGACGTAGGTCGGCAGGCTTGCCAGTTCCAATGCAAGGAACAACCAGATCAGGTCATTGGCAATGGAAACAAGGAGCAACCCGGCCAGGGACAGAAGGAAGAAGACATGGAACTCACCACCTGTCGCACGGATCGGATCAAAGACAGCCCGGCCCTGGGCAATGGCAAGTTCATATCGCTGGTCGACACGACCGATCGACAGCAGGAGCAGGCCAAGTGCCACGATGCATGCAATCATTCCCGCGGGAGCGGCCAGGCCAGGCACCAGCAACCCGGACGTCTCCATGGCTTCGGCGGTGTAGACAAGGGGAACAGAAATGCCTGCCGCCACGATGAACAGTCCTGTTGTCCACGGCACCCATCCACGAAGTCGATTGGAATGCACCAGGCCGAGGATCGCCACGACGACGACACCGGCAAAGAGGATCAGTTCGGGGATGAGGAACCAGAGCTTGTCGATCACCTGGCACCTCCGGGCAGCGAGGTATCAACGAAGGCAGCTGCACCAGGCATGCTCTCTTCGAAGATGTCCTGGTAGACAGCCAGGGTGTCGGCAACAGCCGTGGCCGTATTGTCGATGATCAGGTCCGGCTGGATTCCAAGGACGATGCACCCGACTGCCAATGGAACCAGGACCGTAATCTCGCGAACCGTAAGGTCCACTGGAAGTCCCGACTGCTCATCATGCCTCAAGGTTGCCTTGGTCGGGCCGAAGACGACCTTGCCAACCATGATCAACAGGTACATCGCAGCGAGGACCATGCCAAGGGCGGCAATCGCTGCATACCAGGGGCCCAGCACACCCGGGTAGGCACCCGAACCTCCGGCCGTGAATGTTGCGATCAAGCAGAGGAACTCACTGACGAATCCGTTGAGTCCCGGCAATCCGACGGATGCCAGGACGAAGAAGACCATGAACGTGGCCCAGATGGGCATGGTTCGAGCCAGGCCACCCAGTTCACCCATGTCCCTGGTGTGGTATCGCTCGTACATCATTCCAATCAGGAAGAAGAGTGCACCCGTGGAAAGACCGTGATTGATCATGTACAGGATCGAACCCTCAACTCCCATCGGATTGAGTGCGAAGAGTCCAAGCACGCAGAAGCCCAGGTGGCTTACCGACGAGTAGGCGATGAGTTTCTTGACATCGGTCTGGACCCAGCAGATCAAGGCGGCATACAGGATGCCGATGATCGACAGGATCGCAACGAATGGAGCCCATTCCACCACGGCTTCCGGGCACATTGGGAGTACGAAGCGATAGAGGCCATAGGTTCCCAGTTTCAACAGGACTCCGGCAAGGACGACGGAGCCTGCAGTGGGCGCCTCGGTATGGGCAAGTGGCAGCCACGTGTGCACCGGGAAGAGGGGCACCTTGACCCCGAAACCTATGAGCAATGCCAGGAGCAGCCAGGCCTGCTCATGAAGAGACAACGCCGAAACCGCATGATTCGTCAATGCGGAAATCTCGAATGACCAGTCTCCTCCATTCGCCTGTGCATACGACCAGGCAAGCGTGAGAAAGCCCGCCAGCGTTATCAGCGATCCGGTGAATGTGTAGATGAGGAACTTGACCGAGGCATGGGCGCGGTTCTTGGAACCCCATATGGCGATGATGAAGAACATCGGCACCAGCGTGAACTCGAAGCAGACATAGAAGAGGACCAGGTCTTGCGCGAGGAATACACCCGTCATGGCTGCCTGGAGACCCAGGAGCCAACCGTAGTACTCCTTGGTTCGAGACTTGATGGCATTGAATGAACCGAGAATTGCCAGTGGCATGAGGAACGTGGTGAGCAGAACAAGAATGAGCGAAACGGAATCCGCCCCGACCTGGAGCACCAGTCCCCACTCCTTCACCCATTCGACGCTTGAAGTCAGTTCCCAGGTTCCCCTGCCCCAGCCATCAAAGACAAATGCTGCTGCAACACTCACACCGAGGACGACCAGGGAGGTCACCAGGGCGAGTTGCTTCGCAAGCCGTCCCGGCGACACGATGATCACGAACGAGCCCAGAAGGGGAAGCAGAATGAGCAGCCAGCTCATCACGATACGGCTCCTCCCGTGAAGAACTGAAGCATGAGCAGCATGAGCAGCGCAATCAGGACCGCTCCACCTGCCATTGTCACTGCGTAGGACTGGAGCATCCCATTTTGCAGTGGTTGGAAGCAACGAGCCAGCAGCCTCGGAAGCCTCGCAGTGCCATCGACGAAGAGACCGTCAATGATGTACCGGTCGATGGCATAGAAGATGTGGCCAAACAGCCAGAGTGGAGCTCGAATGAAGGCGTGGTAGACCTCATCGACATACCACTTGTTCTCCATGGCGACCGGGAGCCAGCGGGTCCAGAAGCGTGAAAGCAGCCAACTTCTCAGTCTGTCGGCATCCTGTCGTCGCCAGAGATGCAACCAGAATGCGAGCAGGAGGCCAAGTCCACCAACGCATGCGGAGATCCAGTACATCGCCACGTGTGGATCCATGCCGAGAATCGAACCATGATGCGCCTCGGCTCCATGCAAAGCGGAGGCTGGATGTTCCGGATGCCCTGGAACTCCCTCTGCGGCTGTCGAATCATGAACCATGTCTGCAACCCAGCCACCTGCCACGTGCTCGACCTCGTTACCCATGAAGTAGGGAACTGCGGCAAGCAACGCTCCGGCAGCAATCAGCAGAAGAACAATGTTGATTGCAAATCGGGGTGCATGCGGATGGAACTCGCCGCCATGCGTCCCTGCGTCATGATCATCCCCATGGTGCTCATCCCCAGGTTCGCAGCGGACCTCCCCGGCACAGACCCGGCACCAGACACGGAAGGTGTAGTAGGCCGTCAGGAACGCGGTAAAGATTGCCATCCAACCGAGTACCTCGAATCCTGGACCTTGTGAGACGAAGGCCTCTGCGAGGATCGCGTCCTTCGAGAAGTACCCGGACGTCAAGGGGAACCCTGCAAGGCAGAGGCAGCCGATGAACATGGTCCAGGAAACAATGCGCCAGCCCTTCATCCTCCTGAGTCCGGAAATCTTCCGAAGATCCAACTGGCCGGCGAATCCATGCATGATGGCTCCACAGGTCAGGAACAGGACAGCCTTGAAGAAGGCATGCGTGAAGACGTGGTATGCCGCACCGTAGGTCGTCAGGACGCCCAGTCCCAGGAACATGTACCCCAATTGTGAAATGGTTGAATAGGCGAAGATGCGCTTGATGTCGTACTGGGCCATGCCGATGGTTGCAGCCAGCAACGCCGTAAGCCCCCCCACCCAGGCGACCACGTGCAGGGACTCGGGTGCCAGCAGGAAGAATGGATACATCCGTGCAATCAGGTAGACGCCGGCAGTGACCATGGTCGCGGCATGAATGAGCGCCGAGACCGGGGTCGGGCCTTCCATGGCGTCAGGCAGCCAGACGTAGAGTGGCAACTGGGCCGACTTGCCGAAGGCGGCAAGCATGAGCAGGTATGGAATCGCCTGCACGGACCAGTTCTCGTAGACCGGCAGATAGGTGCCTGCGTCGAGAACCGTGATGAGCTCGTTGTACTGGATCGTTCCAAAGGTCGACCAGATGAGATAGATCGCCAAGGCCAGTCCCAGGTCTCCAATGCGGTTGACAATGAAGGCCTTCTTGGCAGCTGCGACCGCCTCCGGCTTCTGGTAGTAGTACCCAATGAGCCAGTAAGAGGCGAAGCCTACGCCTTCCCAGCCCAGGTAGAGCATGAGGAGGTTGTCACCCATGACAAGGCAGATCATCGCGAAGAGGAAGGCGCTGATGCCTGCAAAGAACCTGGCATAGCCACGTCCCACGTCCGGTTCCATGTACTCACTGGCATAGAGCGCAATCAGTGCACCCAGCCCTGTCACGAATGACATCCAGAGGATGGTCAGGGAATCGATGTAGAAGGCGAAGTTCGCTACGAAGGAACCACCGTCCCAGTGAACATTGATCCACTTGAAGAGTTCGACCCGTTCCGGTGGCGTATCCATGAATGCCAAGAGGAGAGTCAAGACGAAGGAGATTGCCAGCGAGAATACGGTGATCCAGGCTGGCAGCTTTGACTTGACTCGGCATGCTGCACAGAGTCCGCAGAGAACAAGTGAAATCAGCGGGCACCAGAGTATGAACCCGATCCACCACTGGCCCGAGACATGCAACACCTCACTGGCAGGAACCGGTGGCATGGCCTGGACGATGCGTGCGAGTTGGAGCGTGACGTCAATCATCCTTCATGCAGTTCCTTCCAGTCATCTGCATTGAGGGAGCCTCGACGCCTGTGAAGCAGGACGACCAGTGCCAGGGCGAGGGCCGCTTCCGCTGCGGCAACCGTCAGGATGAAGATCACGAAGACCTGCCCGGAGTAGTTGAACCAATACCGGCCAAAGGCGACAAAGGCCACCAGGGCCGCCTGGAACATCAACTCGGTGCAGAGGAACATCACGATGAGGTTCCGCCGCGTGAAAAAACCCACAAGGCCGACTACGAACAACAGTGCACTGAAGATGATGAAGTGCGCAAGTGAGACCTGCGTGAACTCCGAGGCAATCTGGAAGGTCATGACTCACCCTCCCCTGCCACAGGGTCTTCCTGTGGGTGAATCGGATCAAGTCCAACGCTGCGTCGCAGTTCATCTTCTCCATGCTCGATCTGGCGTCGTGCCAGGACGACCGCCCCGAACATGGCAAGAAGAAGGATGACGCCGGCTATTTCAAGGCTTGCCGGAAAGGATGCCACCAGCGCCCAGCCCACGTGCTGCGTATTGGTCGGCATGGCATCCGGGTCGATTCGAACGATCTCAGGAGCCTCGCCTGTGGAACGGGACTCGACGAATGGGCCGCTTCTGTCCCACTGGACCATGTATCCATCATCGTCAACAGCCGGCGGCCATGGGAAATCGGGTGATGCTTCAAGCACGGCCGCCTTGAATCGCTTGGGCAGTTGTTCAAGCAGTTCACCATGCACCTTGTCCTGCCGGGATTGCACCACCGGGGGTGGAAGGTCCTGCATG
>JABABM010000017.1 GCA_014238205.1 Phycisphaerales bacterium
ATCACCGGGTTTCGAAACCCGGTACAGGCGTTTCGTTCGACTGGTTTCGCCGGCCCTGAGTGAAAATGGGGGGCCGTGGGGAGGCCTCGGGTACGACATCGGTGCGCATCCCGACCATTGCACATGGGCTTGTGATGAACTGGGTTCGACGACCTGCTTCACCGGCAAGCCGGTCGAGATGGGCGGTACGGACTATGACGTTGAAGGCATTGCAGGTCTGGGTGTCGCCGTCGCCGCACGAACACTGCTTGAGGAAACGGGCCGGAGCCCCTCCTCGGCGACGATCGCCGTCCAGGGCATCGGCGCAATGGGGGCGGCGGTTTGCAGGTATGCCTCCGAGCAGGGCATGACGATTCGCTTCATCGCCGATCCTCGCATTGGTGGCTGCTGGCGGCTCGAGACCGAGTTCGAAGGAGAGCTTCGGGAGGCGATCATCGCGATGGACATGGAGCGGGCATGCACGATTCTCGAGGAGGGTCCGCACATCTGCATGGATCTCGATGATGTACTCGAGCAGGCGGTAGATGTGTTGTTCCCCTGTGCCGTGCATCACGTGATCACATCCGACAATGTCGACCTGGTCAGTGCTTCGGCAGTCGTGGAAGGTGCCAACAACCCTTGCTCATCGGATGCACGTCATGAACTGCATGCTCGAGGCGTCACGGTCATCCCCGACATCATCGCCAATCCCGGTGGAGCGATCGCGGCCTATATCGAGTTGACGAGTGAAGTCTCCAATGATGAAAATGCGTCGACGCGTGCAAAGGTGGCGGAGGCGAAGCAATACACCGAGACGAAGGTTGCGGACAATGTCCGTGCCATGCTCGATCTTGCAGACTCTGCAGGCATAGATCCAGCCCGGGCAGCATTGCTGCTTGCCTATCGTCGGGTCTTTGGTGAAGAATGAGCAGCTACGCCGCATCCTTTGATGATGTTCTCATCGCTCATGAGCGGATTGCCGGACGTGTCCATCGGACACCTGTCCTGACCTGCGGCACGCTGAACGAGTTGAGCGGCCGCTCGCTCTTCTTCAAATGCGAGAACATGCAGCGGGTCGGGGCGTTCAAGTTTCGAGGCGCAACCAATGCTGTTCTCTCATTGGAGGATGCGATCGCATCCCGCGGCGTCTGCACTCATTCCAGCGGCAACCATGCGCAGGCATTGGCCCTCGCTGCACGGCAACGAGGCATACCGGCATGGATTGTCATGCCTACGAGCGCACCAGAGGTGAAACGAAGGGCCGTGGAGGGCTACGGGGCGACCATTGTTCCATGCGAGCCGACATTGGAAGCTCGTGAGACGACGTGCGATGGAGTCATCAACGATACCGGGGCAACCCTTGTCCACCCGTATGACGATCCACGCGTGATCGCAGGGCAGGGAACAGCGGCACGCGAGTTGATCGAGGAGGTCGGCGAACTGGATGTCATCATGGCACCCGTAGGCGGCGGTGGCTTGATGAGTGGATCATGCATTACGACGCGGGCCATGCTTCCTGATGCGACCCTGGTCGGTGCTGAACCCACGGGAGCTGATGATGCTGCAAGGTCCCTGGCTGCTGGAGAGTTGGTTCCACAGACCGGGCCCGACACGATCTGTGACGGCCTGCTGACCAGCCTGGGTGATCTCACGTGGCCGATTCTTCGTGATCATCTCCAGCAGATCATCACGGTTGACGATTCGGAAGTCATCGATGCCATGCGGCTCGCCTGGGAACGCATGAAGATCATCATTGAACCGAGCAGTGCAACCGCACTGGCAGCAGTTCTCTCAGGCGGGTTCTCGAGCATCGTGGGAGAACGGGTGGGCATCATCTTCACGGGCGGCAACGTCGACCTGGCTCATCTGCCCTTCAACTGATCAGTCACGTTCTGTGCGTCGACGAACAAGTTCGGCATCGATGAAGGCGTCCAGGTCGCCATCAAGAACAGTCTGTGGATTGCCGTTTTCATGCCCGGTCCTGTGATCCTTCACCCTGTTGTCATAGAAGACGTAGCTGCGGATCTGTGAACCCCACCCCCGATCAACCTTTCCGCCGGTGGCAGCATCAAGTTCAGCCTGGCGTTTCTCTTCTTCAAGTTGTTCCAGCTTTGCCTGAAGAACGGTCATGGCCTGTCGACGATTCTGGGGTTGTTCACGGTAGGTAGAGGAGACGACCATGATGCCGGTCGGCTTGTGGACGATGCGTATGGCGGAGGCGACCTTGTTGACATTCTGCCCACCGGGTCCAGATGAACGAGCAAAGGAAGTGACCTCGAGATCGTTCTCATCGATTTCCAGATTCGTTTCATCGAATTCCGGAATGACATCGATCGTTGCGAAACTGGTCTGTCGCTTTCCCTGCGAGTTGAACGGGCTGACCCGGGCAAGTCTGTGGGTTCCACGTTCGCAGTTCATGTAGCCATAGGTCAGCGGACCCTTGAGGTGATAACTGACCTGGCTGATGCCTACTTCTGTTCCATGGACCTGTGACAACTGCTCATACTTCCATCCCCGATTTTCCCAGAACGCCCTGTACATGCGATCCAGCATTCCCGCCCAGTCATCAGCTTCCGTACCGCCGTCACCTGACTGGATCGACACGAAGCAATCCCGGTGATCATGTGGTCCGTTCAGGAGCGACTGCAGTTCCACCTTGTCCATCCGGTTGACGAGATCGTGGAGTTGGCCATCAACTTCGCCGAGCAACTCCGAATCGTTTTCTTCCCGGGCAAGTTCATAGCCCACCTGGGCATCCTCGAATTCCACGATGACGGTTCCCAGGGCATCTGTCTGGGCCTTCAGGAGCTTGAAATGGGCGATGGTCTTCTGTGCCGCGTCCTGGTCATTCCAGAAGTCGACCTCGTTCATCTGGTCCTGGAGGGCGTCTCGCTGCCTGATCTTCCCGTCGTAGTCAAAGAGAGTCGCGGATGGTCAAGATCCGCGCCTCGAGATCGTCTAGTACCGGTTGGTGGGTTTCGTAGTGCATCGAGCCCTTTCGTGTCCGGGCAGTGTAGCGGTGCAGCCATCCACCGGCCATCCGCGATGGGCGAGGCTGCATGTGCCTTCGGCGTGGATGGGGGTACACTTGCTCGCCATGGACATCTCCAGACGCGCAATGGATATACCTCCCTCGTCGACTCTCGCCATCACTGCGAAGGTCAGGGCGATGAAGGCCGAGGGCAAGGACGTGATCGGTTTCGGTGCCGGTGAACCCGATTTCACCACACCGGGATTCATCTGCGAGGCGGCCATGGATGCCTTGCATGATGGCATGACCCACTACGTGCCGACGCCGGGAACCCCGGAGGTCAGGGAAGCAATCGCGGCAAAGCTTCGTAATGAGAATGGAATCGATTGCGATTCGTCACATATCACCGTCAACAACGGGGCGAAGTTCACCGTCTTCCTCGCATTGCAGGCATTGCTTGATCCTGGTCAGGAGGTCATCCTGCCGACACCTGCATGGGTGTCATACAAACCGATGATCGATCTTGCCCAAGGCACGCTTGTTGAAATACCTTGCGAAGGTGCGAACGATTTCAAGATGACTCCGGACCAGCTTGAAGCGGCCATCACTCCAGATACCCGCGTTCTTCTCATGAACAGTCCATCGAATCCTTGTGGAACGATGTACTCACCATCGGAAGTTCGAGCATTCGCAGCAGTCCTGGAAGGCCATGAACAGGTCGTGGTTGTAAGTGACGAGATCTACGAGCGGCTTGTCTATGGCGATGAGCCGAACCTGTCGATGGGTTCCCTCCCTTCCATGCGGGAGCGGGTCGTGACCATCAATGGGCTGAGCAAGGCCTATGCAATGACGGGATGGAGAATCGGCTATGCCTGTGCGCCTGGTGGGGATGGAGTGGTGATCAAGGCGATGAACAAGCTCCAGAGCCAGATGACTTCGTCGATCACCTCGTTCACGATGCCTGCCGTCGTGGCTGCATTGACCGAGGGTGGCGAGGAAGTCGAACGCATGCGGCGTATCTTTGCAGGAAGGGCAAGCCTGATTCACGAACTGGTCAAGCAGTGGAAGGGAGTTCCCTGCCCAAGGCCGACCGGCGCCTTCTACATATTCCCTGACATCAGCTCCACGTTCGGATCCATGAGTCCAGAAGGGCGGCGGATCGATTCGGCACTGGACTTTGCCGACGCCTTGCTGGATGAAACAGGCGTGGCAGTCGTCCCGGGTGAAGATTTCCTCGGCCCGGGCCCACGGCACATTCGCATGAGTTTCGCCACGGCGGAGGAACACATTGTCGAGGGCTGTGGTCGAATCCGGGAGTGGCTTGGCCAACTCGTTCCAGGCGAGGCCGTTGTGTCGAGCCCCTCCAACTCGGCCTCCTGAGGCTCAAAGCCCGTTTTTCGGGCATTCAAGGCTGCTTCAGGTGTGCCTCCCACCCGTTCATGCGTGGACAGGGTGCCTGCAGCGGGGTACAATCCTCGCTTCCAAAAATGAAATACCAGAAACAACAAGTGAGGGGATGTACCCCATGAGTATTACGGCCGAACGAAAGGGCCAGATTATCAGCGATTTCCGTCGGAGTGATTCCGACACCGGGTCTCCCGAGGTCCAGATTGCGATCCTGACGTCCAGGATCCAGGAACTCAATGAGCATTTGAAGATCAGCAAGAAGGACCATGCTTCTCGGCGTGGTCTCTTGAAGATGGTGGGGCGGCGAAACAGCCTGCTTCGTTACTTGTCTCGTACAAGTCCAGATGCCTACCGGGAAACGATCAAGCGACTTGGTCTCAGGAAGTAATCGCACAGACATTACCCGGGCTCCGCACGATCGGGCGGCAGCAGACGAGAGACAGTACGGACCAGTACTGTGCCCCGTCTTCTGCCTCTGGATCCAGGAGATGCCGGATCCAACTACAGGACTGACCTGCACACCCGGAATGGGTGGGGCGTCCTCAACAGAATGAAGGCAGAAACAATGAAAGACATATTTGTAGAACGTGAAATCGGTGGACGCATGCTTCGCTTCGAGACCGGAAAGGTCGCGAAACTGGCAAGTGGTGCAATCATTGCTCGCTACGCGGAATCCGCGGTGCTCTGCACCGCGATGCGTGCGGATCCCCGCCCTGGGCTGGATTTCTTCCCGCTTCAGTGTGATTACCGCGAACGACTGACCGCATCAGGCAAGTTCCCAGGCGGTTTCAGAAAGCGTGAAGGCGCTCCGGGTGAGAAGGAAATTCTCACCATGCGGTTGATCGATCGACCGATTCGCCCACTGTTTCCAGAGGGATTCATCGACGAAGTCCAGCTTCAATGCTGGGTCATGAGCCATGATGGGCAGAATGACACGGACGTACTGGCCTGCACCGGCGCATCTGCAGCACTGTGCTGCACGGATGCACCCTTTGAGGGTCCGGTTGCAACAGTCCGTGTCGGCCGACTTGTCACCGACAGTGGTGAACAATTCGTACTGAACCCCACCCACGCCCAGATGGAGTATTCCGATCTGGACCTGGTGCTTTCAGGCCATGCGGATGGTGTGAACATGATCGAAGTGGGAGCTGCCGAGATCGATGAGGACTCGATGCTCAAAGCCATCGAGTTTGGTTACGAGGAAGGCATCAAGCCCATTCTTGAAATGCAGAATGAACTCATGGAGAAGGTTGGCGCTGGCGAGAAGCGTCCCGGTTCCAGTTCACTTCCTTCGGATGAGATCATGGAGAAGGTCATTGCATTCGCGAAGGACGAGATGAAGACCGCCCGACAGATCAAGGGCAAGCACGACCGAGGCGACAAGGTTGGCGAACTGCGTCAACGCATGATGGATGAAGTCTTCCCCGTACCGGGTGATGACGCGTCCTACTCGGCTCACAAGCAGTCAGACGCGGATCGATCCGCTGCCAAAGAGGCCTTCCGAACGCTTGAGAAGAAGGTCACCCGCTCCCTGATCGTCGATGACGGCATTCGAGCAGATGGCCGTGAGTACAAGGAAATCCGTTCGATCGACGCCGAGGTGAAGCTGTTCGCCCGGTCGCATGGTTCATGCCTCTTCCAGCGAGGCGAGACACAGAGCATCGTCTCCTGTGCACTGGGGACTGGTCGAGATGAGCAGATCGTCGATGGCCTGATGCCCGAGTATGCCAAGAAGTTCTATCTTCACTACAACTTCCCGCCATTCTGCGTAGGCGAAGCCGGTCGCATCATGGGACCGGGACGTCGTGAGATCGGGCATGGCGCTCTTGCGGAGCGTTCACTCATGGGCATCCTCCCTGATATCGAGGACTTCCCCTACACCATCCGCCTCGTGAGCGACATCACCGAATCCAACGGGTCATCCTCGATGGCATCGGTATGCGGTGGCTGCCTGGCCTTGATGGATGCAGGTGTTCCGATCAAGGACACATGTGCAGGTATCTCGGTCGGTCGTTTCAGCAATGACTCGGGCAAGATCGTCCATGTAACGGACATCATCGGAGAAGAGGATTTCTTCGGTGACATGGACTTCAAGGTTTCCGGAACACGTGATGGCATTACGGGCATCCAGCTCGACCTGAAGGCTCGCGGACTCTGGTTCGACGAGATCAAGACGATCTTCGCACAGGCTCTTGAAGGTCGCCTCCAGATCATCGAGACGATGGAGGGCGTCATTGCAAAGCCACGCGAAGAAACTTCCGAATATGCTCCGAAGCTCCTGCAGATCCAGATCGATCCAGACAAGATCGGCAAGCTCATCGGACCTGGTGGCAAGACGATTCGAAGCATCCAGGAACGAACTGGTGCAACGGTCGACGTCGACAACGACGGCACGGTCACCATCGCCGCCATCGGCGGCACGCCTGGTCGGGCCGCCTTGGCCGAGGTCGAAGCACTCTGTGCCGAGATCCGGGTCGGGACCATCTTCGATGGCAAGGTTGTTTCAACGAAGGACTTCGGCGCATTCGTCGAACTTGTTCCAGGTACGGATGGCATGTGTCACATTTCCGAACTGGATGATGGCTTCGTCAAGAATGTCGAAGACGTTGTCAAGGTCGGGGACACCATTCGTGTCAAGGTCATCAATGTCGATGACAGCGGTCGGATCAAGCTTTCCCGGAAGGTACTCCTGAAGGAAGAAGCTGCCGACAGCGAGGAGAACGCTGAGGAAACCGTAGAGGCCTGATTGGTCCTGGTTCGGTGACCCGAAGCGGAGATGGAGCAGACCAATGATCCCGCTGTGGTTGGGCATTGGCGTCGTTCTCGGTATCGTCATCTCGATGCCAGGGCTTATCGTGCTGCTTCGCCGTGCGACTCACCGCGCACGCGAAGCAGAGCGTGAGGCCCGCCATGCCCAGCGGCTCGCTGAACTTGGATCTATGACAAGCGGGCTTGCGCACGAGATCAAGAACCCGCTTTCCACGGTTGGTCTCAATGCACAACTGCTTCGAGAGGATCTCGTCGATCTCGAAGTATCCAGCAACGATCGAAGTCGACTTACGAACCGGGTTGATGCATTGGCGAGGGAAGTGGATCGACTTGGCTCGATCCTCTCGGACTTTCTTGATTTCGCGGGTCGAATCAGGCTGGATCCCCAGGAGCACAATCTTTCCGCGATCGTCGAGGAACTCAGTGATTTTTACCATCCACAATGTGAGCAGGCGGGAGTCATCCTGCGAGTCCAGCTTCCTCCCGAACCAGTATCGGTGCGAGTTGATGAAAGTCTGCTGAAGCAGTCACTGCTCAACCTGATGATCAACGCCACCCAGATCCTGGAAGATCAGCGCGCCGGCACGACGTCCGAGCGGCTCGATGACGAGTTGATTCTGAAGGTCGAGCAGGATGAAACGACGGCCCGAATACATGTCATCGACACGGGGCCGGGCGTGCCGGAAGCAGATCGGGAATCCATCTTTCACCCATACGTTTCCGGCAGGAAGGGCGGTACCGGGCTGGGTCTTCCGACTGCACGTCGGATCATCGAGGAACATGGTGGCCGCCTCAAGGTGGACTCCATGGCTGGACGTGGAAGTGATTTTGTAATTTCCCTGCCGCGGGCCTGACAGGTCAATCGCCCAGGAGATCGTCTGATTCGACGATTGCCGCTGCAACTTCAACAAGCGTCTTCCGGTTGTTTCGTGCCTGCTTCTGGAGAAGTTTCATGGCTTCCGGTTCCTCGATTTTCTTGCGTTTCACGAGAATCCACTTTGCCTGTTCAATGATCTTCCGCTGTTCCAGCCGCTCCTTGAGTTGCTGAATATGTTCACTCTGCCGGATCCAGTCCATGTACCTGCTCCAGGCGACATCGATTCCGACCCGAAGTTGATCCCGGCTCAGGGGCTTGAGTATGTAGCCGAAGACCCCGGCCTCGGTGCTGGATTCGACGAAATCCTGGTCTGAATAGGCCGAGATGATGACAACGGGAATATTGATTTCATGGAAGATCGTATTGGCGGCTTCAATGCCATTCATCCCCGGCATCTGGATATCAAGGAGTGCAAGATCCGGCTGGATTTCCCTGCACAGTTCCATGGCTTCGGCCCCGTTGCTGGCTGGACCGATGACGGTATATCCGAGTTCTTCGAGGTTGTTCTTCATGCCCGTTGCAACCAGATGCTCGTCATCAGCTACGAGAATTGTCGTGGGGCGTTCGAACTGGGCGTCCGTGTTACCGGCTGCCGCATCGTTTTGTGTCATCATGGACATGCTTCCTGCATCATTGCAACATTCCGCAAGGTCGAACCGTGGGCCTTGCCGGCACTGCATTGTATCAATGGCAGGAGTCATGCCGAGGCATCTTTGAGGAAGTTGTCTCAGTCGAGAAAGTCGGCTTCCTTGAGCCTCTCGGGCACATAGACTTCGGAAACGTATGAAATATCCTTGGTTATGAGCGATTCAACTTCCATCTTGAACCCGTTGCGGAGCATCGTCTTGATTTCCTTCTGCCACGGTTTCTTCTTCTCAAACCAGGGATAGTTCATGATCTGCTTCGCTCGTGTGATGTCCCGATCGTTGAGATCGATCTTGACATCATTGCTGAGATCACATCGATCGAAGTCTCCAGCGCGGATGCCGAGGAACTTCGCGTCCGGGATGGCCATTCGCTGGCTTTCGAACGCCAGGTTGATTGAACCCTGCTTGATCACGCTGTAGATGTAGTGGCCCCACGGGTCGCAATCGAGAAGGCAGTAGACGGGAATCTTCAGTTCCTTGTGCAGGCGGTGCAGCATTCGCCGTACGCCTCGGGGAGGCTGCCCCGATCCTTCAGTCAGGATGCAGTTGTGTTTCTCCCAGAACCGGTCCTCGTTGAACCGGCTCCAGACGGTGTCCTTCTCGACATGAAGGATGAAATCGGCCTCGGAGTTCTTGAACTGGATCACGCTCGGTTCACAGATGCTTGGAATGGCGTATCCGCCCGTACCCATTCGACGGCAATCGATTTCATCACCGTTGTCGATGACCGTGATGTTTCCAACCATCGTTCCCCGCTTCTTCGCAAAGACGTGAAGTTCTTCCCGAAGTCCATCGATCGTGACCTCGAGATCCTCGAGGATGCCATCGGATTCAGACTGTTCATCGAAGGTCTTTTCGTTCGTCCCCTGGATCGTGTGAAGAGACATGTAGTACATGCCACGGAGGCTCAGAGTCTTCTCAGCCTCGATGAGGTCCTTGCAGCCCCTGGAGACCAGCATCATCTGCATGAACTTGCGGGCCTGTCCAGCATTGAACAGTTCACGCCGTTGCTTGCTGGAACCCATTTCAAGGATTCGCTTCTTCACGTTGTACTTCATGTTGTTGACGCTGCGGATGGGAATTTCGACGAAGGGCTCCCTCTGGGCGAGGCTCGATTTGACGACTGCATTCGTCATCGACGTGATCTTCGACGTCGTCTCCCGGTCCCGTTCCTTGCTCACGACTCCTCGCCGCCTTGAGACTCCGGCCGCCTTCTTCCTGGAAGTGGTTTTCTTCGTGGTCTTCTTGCGTGTCTTCTTTGCCATGGAAATGGTTCCGTTCAGCGGGCCTTGCTCGAGGACTTCTTCCTGTTCGATGATTTCTTCTTCGTGGACTTCTTCACAGATTTCTTCTTCTTTTCGGGCGGCGCATCACCTTCGAACAGGGAATCGACCTCGTCGCCGGTAAGGAACTGGCGGTTGGGAAGAATGATCACGTCTTCGTCCTGTTCAAGACGCTTGTTACTCACGACCTTTCCGTCGAGGTCCAGTTTCTGATCTGCTTCTCGTGTCTTCTTTGCAGCTTGTTTTCGAAGCGCTGCATAGAGTTTCTTCGGATCAGTGCCGACGAGGGCTTCGCAGCAGACGGCGATCTCTCCGATGTATCGCTCGAAAATGTCCCGCCGCTCAGCCTGCTTTCTCATCTGCTTGCGTCGCCTGAGGTAGGTCCCCAGCTTTCTCCCGCATTCCTGGAGGGCCAGTTTCATTTCCTTCCGGATCTCGTCATAGTCAGCGATTGCTTCCTTGGATTCACTTGTAAAGGGGACCCAGACACTGGCCATGTGCACCAGGACGACAAGTGGACCCGTTGGAAGAGAACCCCTGGGCTGCGACAGGCCGTAGTTCTTCCAGGATGTTTCAGCCACGGCCTTGAACGAACTGCAGGCGGACTGCTGGTAGAGCAGTGGAACTCGATTGGCGAACCGGAGGATCCGCGCAGTTTCCTCCGAACCAAGTGAACCTCCATAGGCGATGGCGACCTCCATCTGGAAGGGATTCCCTCGATAGACGGATGGTGGTCGGGTCGCAGCAGCGAAGAATTCAGCCTGAACTTCCTTGAGCAGGCCCGCCAGCAGTGCCCTGGAACCGATTGGAACGAGGCAATCCGTGGGGGGGGACATGATCGAGGCTTCCTGGATGGCCTGGTAGAGGCAGTTGGCCTCGGCATGTCCAAGTTGACTTACGCGTGTCCGAGGCGTGATCGTCTTGCTGGAGAGCTTGTCCGCTTTCTTCGCCAGTTCGCTTGCCTTGCGCTGCCCAACACGGCAGAACTCCTTCTGGAGGAATCCGCTGAGGCTGCCGGTATCGGTCCGCTCGAGCATCTGGATCAGGGTTCCAAGTTCAATCCCCTTCGGATGTGGTTTGATCTCCTTGGGTTCATCTGGAAGTTCATCGACCGCTCGCGGAAAGACAATGGTTTCATTCGTCGGTGAGATCCAGGTCAACTCGGCATGCGGATTCGCGATGGCAGTCTGCTCAAGATATTCATCGATCGATTGACGCCCCTTCTGGTACCGACCCTCCAGTTCGATGACGACCTGTGTTCCATTTCCACCCGGGAACAGGTCATCACTCTTTGGAGACTCCTTGTCAGTAACGACCTCGGCCCGGTTCTTCGAAGTATCGATCTTCAAGGTGACATCATGCGCGGGTTTTCGGCGAGAAGTCTTCGAGATGATGTGTACGGGTTTGCCCGTCGTCATCAATCCATACATGCCGGCTGCTGAGATTCCGATGCCCTGCTGCCCGCGAGACATCTTCATTCGATGGAACTTCGAACCATAGAGCAGCTTTCCGAAGATGGATTCGATCTGTGCTCGGACGATGCCCGGTCCATTGTCACGGACTGTCAACTTGAATCGAGACTCATCAAGTTGCAGAAGTCGCACATGGACGTCGGGGAGTATGCCTGCTTCTTCACAGGCATCAAGGGCGTTGTCGACAGCTTCCTTGACCGCGGTAAGCAATGCCTTTCGGGGATTGTCAAAGCCAAGGAGATGGCGGTTCTTGGCAAAGAACTCGCTGACGGAGATCTCCCGCTGCTTCTCCGCCATGGATTCGGCGGTGGCGACAGACCTGGTCTTGGCCTTCTTCGAACGTGCCGGTTTCTTCCTGGTCTTGGTGCTGGGCATGGTGGTGGGAGAAGGGAATCCTGGTACTGCAAGCCGTCATCTTGGCGTCGATCACCTGCAGAACCATCGGCCCAGCAAGGGTTTCCACGCTAGTTTGAGCACGCTGGTTGTCCCGATCCGGTGTATTTTCCGGCTCGACACCCGGCCGGGGTCTGGGTATCCTTCGCCCGCTCGTGGCAATCAAGCCTGGAGAATCCATATGGAAACTACATTGATCATCCTGAAGCCAGATGCCCTCCAGAGAGGGCTCATGGGTCGTATCATCAGCCGCTTCGAGGACAAGGGACTCCAGGTGGTGGCTGCCAAGCTCATGAAGATCAGCCAGGAACTGGCTGCTCGGCACTACGAATCACATGAGGGAAAGCCCTTTTACGAGGGCCTTGTTTCCTTCATGACCTCCTCCCCGGTCCTTGTGCTTGCTTTGAGAGGGATTGATGCAATCGCCATCAGCAGGGGAATGATGGGCGCTACCTTCGGTTCAAAGGCTGATCCTGGGACGATTCGAGGGGATTACGGAGTCTCAAACTCCTTCAACCTCATTCATGGCAGTGACAGCCCCGAAGCAGCTGAGCGTGAGTTGGGGCTCTTTTTCGCCTCAGGTGAGATCCAGGATTGGCCTCGAGCAATCGAGGGTTGGGTCTACGATTGCTCTGGCGATACCCCTGAATAACCCCTGAAAGGGGCCTTCCACTCGCTGTGCCCCCGGATTTGCTGCCAAATGGCTGTAAATCACGTGCCACATTGTTCTTCTGCGACAATTTCACACCTACCCACGAACAATTCGTCGTGGGAATCGTCTTGTAAGTGGGCATGTTCCGGATGACCGGCCGGGCTATGGCCTCCTGGAGGTGGTCCAGTACCAAATCTGCACTGCAAGTCCCCTGGTGTCCGTATGTACAGGGGGCAGGTTGGTTGTCGGCTGGAGGATCCTTCAGGTACTCAGGAATCCGGTGAAGGGATTGATTGACACGATGAGCGCACTCCGAAACAGGAATGCAACAGGCAAGCGGGATGCAAAGAGGCGGTCGTTGACCAGGAAGGGTCGCGCAGCTGCCTCGTGCAGGCGACTTTCCAGATCTGACAAGTCACTCGTACAGGCAATCCTCGACCATCCGGTCGATTTTGTCGACGATGACTCGTTTCACAAGCCACGTGCGAAACAGACCCTGTTCGACAAGGCAGACCCCGTCCGCCGAGCCGACGTGGCCTGGTATCGGCCTCTTATAGATGATGTCATTGGAACGCGGCCCGAGCCAAAATCGACCAAGGATTCGATTGTCCTGACCAGGGATGAAGAGCGAACGATCTTCCTGCAATACAACTATGCTCGTTTCAAGGTCGCTTCCATGCAGAAGCGGCTTGGGAACAGGAAGCCGACACCCAGGCAGTCAACGGAGTTGCTGTACTGGTATCGACTTTCACGCCAGCTCCGTGATCAGATCGCCGAGTCGAACCTCGCGCTGGTTCTTGCGATGGCGAAGCGATCACGGATCAATGCAGCCGACTTCTCCGACCAGATCAGTGAAGGCAACATGGCACTTCTTCGAAGCGTCGACAAGTTTGATGTCGCTCGAGGATTCAAGTTCTCCACCTACGCCTGCCGAGCGATCCTCAAGGGTTTCTATCGCCAGGGAATGAAGGACACGCGGCATCGCCAGCGATTTCCAACGACGTTCGACCCGACCATGGAGTCAGGTGATCCTTGTGAGAATCGAAGGCGCGAGGATCAATGGGATTCGGCCCGCGAGGTCAAGCAGCTCATGCAGGAGAACAAGGCCGATCTCTCCTCCATCGAACTGGTTGTTCTCCAGCATCGATTCGGCTTCGAGCCGGGCCGGAGCGGTCGCCCCTTGACCCTTTCCCAGGTGGGGAAACTCATCGGCGTCACCAAGGAACGGGTCAGGCAGATCCAGAACAAGGCCCTTGGCAAGCTGCGTGAGGCCGTCGAGCTGCGATGCCTTCCCCGTACCGAACGTGATCATCCAGGCGGAATCGGCTTTTCGATCAACTGAACCTCTTCTTCTCCTCTGAGACCCCTCTTCCATCGCAACCCGGCCCTGCATGCAGGGTCGGGTTGTCGTTTTCACCACTGAGGCCTCGACGGGCCGATGGATCCGATGAATGATGGGGAGTGGAGGCCGACCATTACCAAGCCCAAGAATCCAACTCTGCCCGAAAGCCAGTGCGGTGGTAATCAGTCGCGGGATGTCCCGCTCACGGTGGTGGATACGCGCGGACAGCCGATGAAGCGATCAAGGATGGGTCGTCGAAGGGCCATCGTCCTGGGCCTGGTCCAACTCCTGATCATTCTTCACATCGTGGTCTGGCTGCTCAGCCGTGAGTATGGCTGGTTCGGCGGTTCGACCATCACCCCGATCGAGCCGAGCGAGAGCATGGAGTTCAGCAAGAACGGTGTCGTGAATGCCGGGCTCATCTTCTTCGTACTGGCATTGTTGTCGACGCTCCTGCTTGGTCGGTGGTTCTGTGGCTGGGGATGCCATGTCGTCATGCTCCAGGACCTGTGCCTGTGGATGCTTCGCAAGATGAATCTGCGGCCAAGACCGTTTCGATCAAGGCTGCTGCTCTGGGCTCCACTTGCCCTGGCCGTGTACATGTTCATCTGGCCCATCTTCTACCGGTTCGCCCTTGCACCCTTCCTTCAGCCGGACCTTGGCTGGTCCGGATTCTCCGTGCACCTGACTACGCGTGATTTCTGGTCGACCTTTCCCGGTTTGTGGGTTGCGATCGTCTTTCTCCTGGTCTGTGGTTTCGCAACGGTCTATTTCCTCGGTGCAAAGGGGTTCTGTACCTACGGGTGTCCATATGGAGGCTTCTTTGCGCCACTGGACAGGTTCTCCCCTGGCAGTATTCGAGTGACGGATGCGTGTCAGCAATGCGGACACTGCACAGCGGTATGTACATCGAACGTCCGGGTACATGATGAAGTCCGGACATGGGGCATGGTGACGGATCCCGGTTGCATGAAGACCATGGATTGCATCGATACGTGTCCGAACGATGCCCTCTACTTCGGATTCGGGCCATCGGCTGCAAAGACTGCTCCACGGGCCGAGCCTGTGCAGAGGAAATGGGATCTCACTTCGAGAGAAGAATGGTGTTTCGGCCTCGTCTGCCTTCTCGTATTTCTTTCCTTCAGGGGAGCCTATGCATCCATTCCACTGTTGATGGCAATTGGAATCGCATCGATCTTCACGTTCCTTGCATGGAAATCCTGGCGAGTGATCCAGGATGAAAATGTCCACCTGCACCGCTGGCGATTGAAGTACCGCGGCAGGTTGCAACTGTCCGGCTTCGTGATGCTCACATTGGTCGGGTTCCTGGCGATCCTGACCCTCCAGACAGGGGCGGTGAACTGGATTGGATGGAATGCACAACGGATCTCACGTGATGTCCTTGTACACCAGGAGGGCGCTGGTGAACCTTCTGAGGTCCAGCGAGCCCGTGCAGGAGCGGTTCTTGGCTGGCTCGATCTCGTGTCCGGTGTGAACAGGGGCGGTATCGGTCTTACCACGGATCCCAACCATGACCTCGAGGCGTCACGGCTCCTTCTGTTTCTGGGTGATGTCGAAGCTGCAAGGGAGCGATTGACACCCGTTGTCAGGGGCTTCCCTTCTGACCTGGGAGTACGCCGATACGAACTTCAACTGCTCCTGATTGGTGCCGAGCAGGATGAGATTCACCAGTACATTCAATCGCTTGAGGCTGAGGCGCATGTCGTGCAGCAGATTCGACTCGAGGTCATCCAGTGGCATCTGGCCAACGGAAGAGAGAATGTTGCAGAGTCGATGGCAAGAGAGGCGCTTCTGGAGGATGAACAAGACCTGGGGGCCATGAAGATGCTCTCGGTGATTCTCTTGAACGGTGGAGAGGCAGAGACTGCGCAGGGACTGGACCTCGTGCGAAGTTACCTCGTCATGGCGCCAACGGATCATTATGCATGGTTTACCCTGGGTCAGGCCCTCGCGAGAGAGGGCAGGTTGGCCGAGGCCGATGCCTCCGTCGAGCGGGCACTGAGCCTTGCGGAAGATGATCCGCGACTGCTTGTTGAAGCGATCGGGTATTACCAGGCGACCGGGCGCAGCATCATCGCGGAACAACTGGCATCACGGCTGCAATCGCTCCAGGATCCCGGGCAGTGAGTGGATGCTTCAGTCGCCGTTGCTGCTGCAGAGCACATCGTGCAGGGACTCGGCGGAGTCCGAATTGAACGCTTCTTTCCTTGTAGCTGGATTACCCAGCACCCGGCTGATGGCACTGAGCGCCTGGACATGTTCGGTCGTGTTGTCCGGTGGCGAGACGATCAGGACGATCATTTCGACGGGTTTATCATCGCTCGACTTGAAGTCGATGGGTATGGCCGCATACCCGACGGCAGCAACAACCCTTTCCAGGGATGGACACCGGCCGTGTGGTACGGCGAGGCCTTCCCCGATACCTGTCGTTCGCTGCAACTCACGTTTCCAGACGGCATTGGCGACGTCTTCCGGATCCTGGACATGCCCCTGTTCATGGAGGAGGTTGATCAGTTCATTGATCGCTCCACGAGGGTCGGTCGATTCCAGCGGGTGCTTGATGCAGTCGAGTTGCAGAAGGGAGTTCAATGTAATCATGTCGAGATCGATGCAGGAGGTGTCGTGGAACAGTTGGAAACGGGGCGGGGGAGAATAGCAGAATCCAACCCGAATATGACGGGATCAGCGAGCTTGAAGCAGGGCGGAGTAGCCACCGTCGTGATAGGAGGATGGGGGATCGCCGGGTTGGCCAGCGGGGAGGACGCGGGATTCGTCGACCAGTTCCCAGCCATGCCACTTTTCCAACCAGCGAGGCATCGACTGGTTTTCTTCGGGTTCGAGGCTGCAGGTGGTGTAGAGCACGTGTGCGCCGGGGGACAGGCAGGGGATGGAGTCCGCGACGATCTGCCTCTGGATGCCCACGAGATCTTCGAGTCCGGTGGATGAAAAACGAGATCGAGCCTCAGGCCTTCTTGCAAGAACTCCAGTATTCGAGCAGGGCACATCGAGCACCAGCAGATCGACTTTCTCATCCAGTTCCCTGAGGGTCTCGGGTTCGATGACCTCGATGCGATCGTCCTGTTCTCCAACACGAACCAGATCGTTGAAACGAGATTGGTTGACCTCGGTTGCAAGCACCCTGCTCCCGGGATGCAGGGATGCCAGTTGCAGTGTCTTTGTTCCCCGTCCTGCACAGTAGTCGAGAATGACATCAGGCTGAAGCCCGATCGTTCTCCTGCCCGCTTCCGAGGCTGCAGGATCCTGAATGACAGCCGATGCATGCCGGGCAAGAACTTCGGCAGGCGATTGGCCCTCTGCAAGAACGTGGTATCCAACCTCATCGTGTGGAACAAGTCCAGGTTCCGTTGCAGCTCCATGCAGGATGATCGGCGCTTCGCAGAGTCCGTGCAGTGCAAGTTTCGTTGCATCCTGTTTCCCAAGTGCAACGAACCATCTCCTCACGAGAAATTCGCAATGTCCTGTCTGCTGTGCGATCCGACTGACTTGATCTTCCGCGAACACGTCTTCGGTCAACTGCCATCCAGATCCATTGGAGAGGAGAAGTTGGTCTCGGGCCGTGCCTTCGGCACGTTCAATTCGACTGCCTCGAAGATCGACGAGTCGTCGGAGTACGGCATTGACCATGCCTGCAGTTCCACGGTGGTGCCCGTTCCGTTTCATCCATTCGACGGTGTCAGCGACGGCGGCGTGATCTGGAATCTTGTCCAGGAGGAAGAGCTGGGCAGCTCCTGCGAGCAGTCCGCCCTGCACTTTTGGATCGACCTTGTCCCAATCTCGATCGAGTACGTGATCTATCAGTGCCGTGAGCGTTGACCAGCGGATCATTGAAACCCGGACGATGGCCTCGGCAAGCCGCCTGTCTCGGTCATCAAGTCCTCGCGTATCAACCGGCCTTGGAAAGAGGTTGGGGTAGTCGCGAGCTGCCTCACCCAGGAATCGACAGGCTGCATCGCGTGGGCGAGGATCAGCCATCAGAGTGCAACTGCGGCCTTCAGGTCATCAACCTTGTCAGTCTGTTCCCAGGAGAAGGTTCCTTCTCCTGCTTCACCGGGGGCACGGCCGAAGTGGCCATGGGCTGCGGTCGGGAGGTAGATGGGCCGCAGGAGATCGAGCGTCGTGATGATCCCCTTCGGAGTGAGATCGAAAACCTGCGAAACGGCACCAATGATCGCGGATTCGTCGACGGTCGCAGTTCCCTGGCAGTCGACGTGTACCGAGGTTGGTTCCGGGACTCCGATGGCGTAGGACAACTGGACTTCACACTCTCCGGCAAGCCCGGCAGCGACGATGTTCTTGGCTATGTAGCGAGCCATGTATGCAGCCGAGCGGTCGACCTTCGATGGATCCTTTCCGGAAAAGGCGCCGCCGCCGTGACGGCCACGCCCGCCATATGTGTCGACGATGATCTTCCGTCCAGTCAGTCCACAGTCGCCAAGTGGTCCACCGACCTCGAACTTGCCTGTCGGGTTGACATGGACGGTGATGTCATCATCCCACCAGTCACCGAGGACTGGCTTGATGATGTGTTCGATGATTGCTTCATGGAGGGCGGACTGGTTCTCGTTCCATTCAGGCCCATGCTGCGTCGAAAGAACGACCGTATCGATCCGGGATGGCTTCCCATCCTTGTAGAGCACGGTGACTTGGCTCTTGGCATCTGGGCGGAGATGGGGGATCGTTCCAGCGTTGCGGACCTCCGCATGGCAGGCAACAAGCCGGTGGCTCAGGTCGATGGTCAGCGGCATCAATGCATCCGTTTCATTGCAGGCGTAGCCGAACATGAGCCCCTGGTCACCGGCGCCCTGCTGATCGTGGAGGCCGTCTCCTTCATTGACCCCTTGGGCGATGTCCGGAGACTGCTTGTCGAGCGAGACGAGGACGGCACAGCTGTCAGCATCGAATCCAATGTCGGAATCGGTGTAGCCGATGGCTCGGACCGTGTTTCGAACGATCTTCGGGATATCGACATATCCATCACAGGTGACTTCCCCTGCAATCACGGCCATGCCGGTCGTGACCATTGTTTCACATGCGACACGGGAGGCAGGATCTTCCGCAAGCATCGCATCAAGGATCGCGTCGGATATCTGGTCCGCCATCTTGTCTGGGTGGCCCATCGAGACAGATTCAGAGGTAAAAAGGTATTCGCTGGTGGACATGGTCGTGCTCGATCAAAGGACTGTTGGCTGGGTTCGTATCTAGGGTACAGATGTAGATACGGCGGAAACGGGCATGGTAGTCGTCTCATCCGAGATCCTCAACACAACTGCAATGCGAAAAAATTCCGCAAGGCACTTGCCTGCAGACCTTGGTGGGTGGAGGATGGTGGAGCGACACCATCAGGAAGGAAATGCGACGTGGCGATTCACATGGAATTATCGAGACTGTTCATCCGTGAAATGACGGATATGCAGATCATCGAGTTGAAGGAACTCAAGGGTGAGCGGACGTTCCCCATCGTGATCGGTCTGCCCGAAGCCTTTGCCATCGAACGAGGTCTCAAGGGCCTCGAGGTGCCTCGCCCCCAGACGCACGATCTTCTCTCCTCCGTCATCGACCAACTCTCAGGGAAACTCAAGAGCATCCACATTCACGAGCTCTACGAGGGCACCTTCTATGCAATGCTCTGCATTGATCAGGATGGACGGGAAATCGAGATTGACTGCAGGCCCTCCGATGCCATTGCACTGAGTGTCAATGAACAGGTGCCGATCCTTGTAAGCGAACAGGTGATCGAGGCACTTGACAAGGAGGAGGCCGATTCTCCCGAGATCGATCCCGGCCCGACCTTCGACTGGGAATGAGTCCATCCAGCATGAATGTTCCTCAACCACTCGAGATGCTTTCGAGCATCCCAGGCTCCGCATCTCCGGGTATCGGAGGAATCCTGCGCCAGCAAGTCGAGGACTTTCTTGTATACGAGTTGCCGATGTACGAACCCGAGGGAGAGGGGGAACATCTCTACCTGCGGCTTCGGAAGAACGGCATGCCGCACGATGACCTCCTGGGACTGGTTGCCAGGGCATGTGGTGTAACACGAAAGTCGATCGGATTTGCCGGCATGAAGGATGCCCGGGCGATCACGGAACAGACGATCTCGGTTCACCTGCCTGGGGGTGGAGAAGTGAGCTCGTTTGGAGATGACCGGGTCGAGCTGATCTGGTCTGATTGGCATCGCAACAAGCTCAAGCGGGGTCATCTTGCAGGAAATCGATTCATCATTCGAATACGTGACGTCGATCCACTGAAGGTGACCCAGGCGTGGTCAACGCTCCAGTCCTTTGCTCGCACCGGTATTCCAAATGCATTCGGGCCGCAGCGATTCGGACGGCGTGGCAACAACCATCTGCTGGGATTGCTTCTTTCAAAGGGGGACTTCGAAGGAGCTGCCGGAGTTCTCCTCGAAGAAGGGGCAAAGGGCAGGGTTGAATCGAACGTTCGTGCTGCAATCGAACAGGGCAAGGATGCACGGAGTGCAATCGAGCTCGTTCCGGGGCATGTCCGGCGACTCTGGAATGATGCGATGCAGTCGGCGATCTTCAACGCCCTGTTGCATCACAGGCTTGGAGCGGACACATGGAATGTTCTTCTGCCCGATGACCTGGCCTATTCGCATCGCACACGTCGAACATTCATGGTGAAGCCGGAGGACCTTGCCGATCCATCGACAATGGAACGTGTCTCGAGTCACGAGCTTGTGCCAACAGGCCCGATGTGGGGTCGTTCCATGCGTACGCCGGGAGAAGCCGTGAAGTCACTCGAGGAACGAGTTGCAAGCACGATTGATCCATCGTTGCCAGCAAGCCTTGAGGAGCAGGGGGCGGCGCCGGGTGCCCGGCGCCCACTCGTGTCCCCATTGGGTAATCCCCATGCGGAATCGGGAGTCGACGAACATGGTTCGTACATCCAGGTTTCGTTTGAACTGCCACCCGGGGCCTACGCCACGACGGTCATGCATGCCATCATGGGATTCTGATCAACGGCTTCGTCTGGCCTGGAAGAACGTCGAGAGCAGTGATGCACATTCAGTCTCCAGGACTCCACCGATCGTCTCGACGCAGTGATTGAGGCGTTCATCCTCGGTAATCACGTAGAGGGAGGCGCATGCTCCAGCTTTCTCGTCCCATGCTCCGAAGACCAGGCGACCAAGCCGGGCATTGACAAGGGCCCCGGCGCACATCGGGCATGGCTCGAGTGTGACGGCCATCGAGCAGTCGGTCAGTCGCCACGAGGATCGATCCAGGCCAGCAGTACGGAGTGCGACGATTTCAGCATGTCCTGTTGGATCTGAATCCTCTTCCCTGCGATTGCAACCTTCGGCGACGATCCCCTCGGCGTCATAGATGACTGCTCCCACCGGGATCTCACCACGTTGAGCTGCCTCACCAGCCAATTCAATGGCTCGCTGCATCATCTCGATGTCTCGTGGTGTCGGGGTTGTCATGCGTCATCCGTGCCGGCCAGGCGTGAAGCCGGTACGACCTGCAGGAGGAGGATCCCAAACTCGTAGAGCAGGTAGAGGGGGATAAGCATGAGGAACATCGAGATGACGTCGGCTGGAGTCGTTACCGCGGCAAGGACGCCGCAGATCAGCAGTGCCCATCGTCGCTTGGCCTTGAGCATTGGAACATCGACGATGTTCATCCAACCCAGCAGGAGAATGGCCAATGGCATCTGGAATGCAACCGCAATGCCAAGGAGCAGGACCAGGACGAAGTTGACGTAGCTGGTCAGGCGGAAGACCTGCCAGATGGCACTGTTCCCTTCCATGGGAAGTTGAAGTATGCGGAGTAGTCCATCGCTCTCGGGAACCGCAACCTGGAGAAGTCCCTGTGGCATGAGAATCCACGCATCGCCTGCGGCAGCTGCTGATGGCAGTGCTTCGAGCAGGGGCAGTGATCCAAGCCCGGTTCCAGAGACGGTCCCCCCGGAGTTGAGAGTCATGGCAGACACCGGCAATGATCCGCCTATGGTCATGAGGACTTCCAACATCAGCGGAAGCATGAAGAAGTACATGAGGCAGATCCCCGCCGTGATGAGGATGGCACTGCCTGGCATCAGGAAATACACGTAGCGTCGTTCACGCGGGTAGAGGCCGGGTCCGATGAAGAGCCAGAGTTGCCAGAGCAGCCAGGGAAGACTGATGACGACAGCGGCAATGATCGAAACCTTGATCTTGAGAATGAGAAATTCCGGTGGGCTGAGCACCTGGAGTTGCCTGGGGAAGCCGTGGGATTCCTGGACGTTCTGCAGGGGAAGCAGGAGCCATTCCAGCAGTGCATCTCCGAAGATGAACATCAGGAATGCAATCGGGATTGGTGCGGCAAGCCCGAAAATGACACGTCGACGCAATTCCTCGAGGTGATCCCCGAAGGACATGCGGAAGAGATCCGGATTGGGAGGCATGGTCGCCATGGAGGTAGGTCTGCTTCTTGATCGAACAGGGTAGTAGAATGAGAGCCTTCATGACCAAGAGAAAGGACTACTACGACGTACTGGGTGTTCCTCGCACCGCATCAACGGATGAAATCCGGGGTGCCTGGCGAACGCTGGTTCGCCAATATCACCCCGATGTCTCTGATGAGCCTGATGCGGAGGACCGCTTCAACGAGGTTCAGGAAGCGTATGACGTACTGTCCGATGATGAGAAAAGAGCCAGTTACGATCGATTCGGACATTCCGGGGGAGGCGGCTGGAGCGGTGCAGGCGGTGCATCCGTCGATCCGAGTCGCTACGAGGATATTTTCTCCGAGGTCTTCGGAGCCGGCGGTGCAGGTTTCAGTGGATTCCGATCCGGGGCTGCTGCTCGACAAGGTCCACGAGCCGGCCAGCCTATCCGGATGGATCTTTCCGTGACATTCATGACGGCGGCAAAAGGTGGAACGGAGCAGGTCCGGTTGCAGGATGGGACATCGTTCGAAGTGAAAATTCCTCCAGGCATCGATGATGGAGGGACACTGCGACTGAAGGGGCGTGGGCGACCGGGAATGGATGGAGGAGCAGCAGGGGACCTGCTGTTGCAGGTTCGTGTCGGAAACCACCCGGCGCTTCGTCGACTTGGTCGTGACTTGTACATGGATGTTCCTGTGACGATCGCGGAAGCAGCTCTCGGTACGCGGGTCAGGGTGAACTTGCTGGATGGCTCCCTTGACCTGAAGGTTCCTCCGGGAACAGGCAGTGGGTGCAAGTTGCGTGTGCAGGATCACGGCATCGAAGATGCCGGTGGCCAACGCGGCGATTTCTTTGCCGTGATCAGGATCGCGGCACCCGAGTCGATGTCGGATCATGCCCGCGAGCTTCTTTCGCAGCTCGAACAGGAGTTGCCAGATCCACGCAGTGATGCCCCCGGCGTCGAGAGCATCGACCCCTGATGCCAGGCCCCGCAGTCATCCTTGTTTCGGGAGGCCTCGACTCGGCGACTGTTCTTGCCATGGCCGCCAGCGACGGATTCGAATGCCATGCAGTCAGTTTCCGATACGGACAGCGGCACGAGTTGGAACTTGATGCTGCAACCCGGGTCTGCCGGTCTTTGCAGGCGGCGTCTCATCGTGTCATCGATCTCGACACGGCCGCCTTTGCAGGATCTTCGCTGACAGGCAGCGGAGAGATTCCCCGCGGCCGCAGTATCGAGGAACTTGGCGAGGGCATCCCCTCGACCTATGTCCCTGCACGGAATCTCGTCTTCCTTTCATACGCACTTGGAATTGCCGAGGGAATCGGTTCGACGGATCTCTTCATAGGAGTCAACGCCGTTGACTACTCTGGATATCCCGATTGCCGTCCCGCCTTCATCGAGTCATTCAGCACGATGGCCAACCTGGCTACTCGCATCGGGATTGAGACCGGGGCGATCAGGGTGCACGCTCCTCTCCAGGAACTGGGCAAGGGCGAGATCATTCAACGTGGTTTGGAACTGGGTGTCGACTACGGATTGACAGTCAGCTGCTATGCGCCCGGAGTGGACGGGGCACCTTGCGGGGAATGTGATTCCTGCATTCTGCGAGCCAGGGGATTTTCCGAGGCAGGTATCGAGGATCCACTTACACGTCGATGTTCGTGACGTCGAGGGCATGGTCCTCGATGTACGTTCGCCTGATTTCAACGTCCTCACCCATCAGGGTGGAGAAGAGTTCGTCAGCCTTCGACGCCTCGTTCATCGTCACCTTGAGGATGGTTCTCGATGAGGGGTCCATGGTCGTATCCCAGAGTTCTTCCGGGTTCATTTCACCCAGTCCCTTGAAGCGTTTCAGATCGATGTTCCGGCGGCCGACATTTCGAAGCGTGTCGAGAATCGCCGGTATGTTCGGAACGTCAAGGGATACTTCCTTGTCCGTACCCGGGTCGATCACCCACGCGAAGCGGGTTGCAAGGCATTCGCCTGTTACCGTTTCCTCCTGGACCAGGCCCCAGTCCTCGAAGCTGAATCCGTCCTTCTCCAGTTGCCTGATGAGTTCATCAAGTTCGCGGTTCTCATGAAGTTCCCGCAAAGTGGCTTGCGCTTGTTCATCGGTGGCAGGATTTTCATCATTCCCTGAGAGTTCCTCCAGGACCAGCCCCTCCTTTTTCAGGAGGCTGGCGGCTTCCGTTTCAGACCAGCAGAGTTTTTCGCCGCCGGCCCAGCTTATCCTCCAGCTGGGAAGTCGCTGCTTGCCATCAGGGTCGTCCACACGCATGGAAAGCAGGTTTGTGAATTCGAGTCCCCGCTGCCGAGAGATCGAGACGAGATCATCGACTCGATTCAGCAGTTTCACGATGTGGCCCAGTTCGGTTCCACTGAATCGTTGGACTTCCCTGGTCGCATCCTGGTCACGAATGACCAGTTCGGAGTGATCAAGGGCCAGTTCCACGAGTTGCTTGTTCATGGCCAGTTCGTTCAGGACATAGTGCGCCTTCTTGTTCCGTGTGACCTGGAAGAGTGGCGGCTGGGCTATGTAGATCTTTCCCTGCTTGATGAGTTCCCTCATCTTCCTGAAGAAGAAGGTCAGCAGGAGGGTCCGGATGTGCGAACCGTCCACGTCTGCATCCGTCATGATGATGACACGCCCGTAACGGAGCTTCGAGATGTCGAAGTCGTCATCGATGCCGCATTGGAGCGCCTGGATGAGTGTCCTGATCTCTTCGAAGGCCAGCACCTTGTCGATCCTCGCCTTCTCCACGTTGAGGATCTTGCCCTTCAGCGGCAGGATGGCCTGAGTGTCATGGTCGCGACCGCCCTTGGCGGATCCGCCTGCAGAATCACCTTCGACAATGAAGAGTTCGGAGCGTTCAACATCGTTGGTCATGCAGTCAGCGAGTTTCTGTGGCATGCCACCAGACTCGAGAGCGCCTTTTCGCTTGATGAGTTCGCGGGCCTTTCGGGCAGCTTCACGTGCCTGGGCAGCCAGGATCGCCTTCATGCAGATGTTCTTCGCTTCCGCGGGGTGTTCCTCGAGCCAGGCACCAAGGTGCTTGCTGACGGTACGGCTGACGAACTTCTCGATTTCGGGGCTCAGCAGTTTTTCCTTCGTCTGGTTGTTGAACTGCGGTTCCGGCAGTTTCACCGAGACGATGGAAGTGAGCCCTTCGCGAAGGTCGTCACCAGTCGGGGAAATCCCCTTCAGGAGGTTCTTCTTTTTTGCGTAGGCATTGATGACTCGTGTCAGGGATACCTTGAACCCTGCGGCGTGTGTTCCTCCATCTCCATTGAGGATGTTGTTGGCAAACGTCAGCATCGTCTCGTTTGTCGCCTCGGTGTACTGCATCGCGATATCACAGCCGATGCTGGATTCCTCGTCGTATTCGACGATGTGGATGACTGGGCTGACTTCAGCCTTGGACCTGTTCAGGTGCAGTACGTAGCCGGCGATTCCATCATCGAAGGCGAAGATTTCCTTTCGGATCTTGCCGTGCGAATCAACCCGTTCATCGACGAGTTGGATTGTCACGCCCGTGTTCAGGTAGGCCAGTTCCCGGAGACGATGCTGGAGCGTCTCGTATCGGAAGTCCGTGTCGGGAAAGATTTCCGAGTCGGGCTTGAATCGGACTCGTGTTCCAGAGGAGTTCTTCGACTTCTCGCTTCCCATGACGTGCAGTGGTCGAACCACTTCGCCACGTTCAAAGGCGATCAGGTACGTCTTGCCGTCCTTGACGATCTCGACCTCGGTCCATTCCGAGAGTGCGTTGACACACTTGACGCCGACACCATGGAGTCCACCAGAGACCTTGTAGGCACTGGCGTCGAATTTTCCGCCGGCATGAACTTCCGTGAGAATGACTTCGACGGCAGGGCGTCCATCGATCGCTGGATTCTCATGTTTCATTGGATCGATCGGCATGCCTCGGCCATCGTCAGTCACCGAACAGGAACCATCGACCCCGATCGTGACGTTGATCAAGGTCGCAAATCCCGCCATGACTTCATCGATGGCGTTGTCGACTGCTTCGTAGACGAGGTGGTGCAAAGCACCGGAACCAATTCCACCGACGTACATGCCAGGCCGTTTTCGAATCGCTTCGAGACCTTCAAGGACCTGGATGGAATCAGATGTATACGCTTCTTGGTTGACGTCTGGAAGCTGTGCTGGTTGCTTTGCCATGTGGTGTTCAGGCTCGTTCGTGGGGTGTCGTGTGAGGCCCCGTATTGTATCCGAAAATGCTGTTTCCAGTCCCCCTCAAGCCGTCTTGAGACCGCCTCGGAACTGCCTCGAAACAGGGTATTTACAGGCGATTGGCGGCGGCATTTCGAGGTGTCGAACGGGGTATGGGAAACGTGTCTTCTTTTCCCTTCCCGGTCCCGTCAAGGGTCAATCCGGGGATACTGAAGGAGGAGCCCGCGGGGGGTCGATAGTGTGAGTCTGGACAGCCTTTGGCTGCAATCCTGGAGAATGCAGTGAGCAGCCAAGAACACTTCGAACATGTCCCGGAAGATGTGTTCGAGCATGGAGCAGTTCCAGTCTTCTCCGCTACACGTCGAGCATTCATGCTCGGTTCGATGGCCTTTCTGGCAGGCTGTGCGACAACAGGCTCATCCGACGGTCTTCCTTCGATGATCTGGTCGGAACCGGTCTCTCCGCCGAAGCCGGTCTCTTCCTCGCAGTCCATTCCCAACAACCTGGACGTGATATCCAGGTCGACCTGGGCGCGTGGCATGCCGATTCCAGGAAACATGAATCGGATGACACCGGTTCAGCGCATCACCATCCACCATGATGGCATGAATGCATTCACGACCACATCACGGTCAAGTGCTGCTGCCCGCCTTGAACGGATTCGCCGAGGACACTTGGCGCGCAGGCCTCAGCCTTTCGGAGACATCGGCTATCACTATGCGATCGACCCTTCGGGTCGTGCATGGGAATGCAGGCCACTGTCATGGCAGGGTGCGCACGTGAAGAACCAGAATCCCGGAAACCTGGGCATTCTTGTCATGGGCAACTACGACGACCAGTCATTGACGCTGGTACAGAAGCGGGCCGTGCTCCAGTTCATCTCGGGTCGGATGCGGGCGTATGGCGTTCCAGCTTCCAGGTTGCATACCCACAAGGAACTTGCTCCAACGGCCTGCCCGGGGCGGAGCCTCCAGGCATTCATGGTGTCTGCTCGTTCCAATGGGCAATTCGGGTAGAACCCGGGTCCAGATCCCATCGGCGTGCTAGGCTGTGGGCTGGTATGCCATGACCTCTATCCGCGTCAATTTCAAGCATCGTTTCCCGGTCTTTCCGCTGCCAGGCGCCGTGCTCCTGCCGCATGCTGTGCAGCCGATGCATGTCACGGAGCCCAGGTACCGTTCGATGATCGACGCCGCCCTTGATGGTTCAGGCCAGATCGCCGTCGCGATGCATGAAAGCCAGGTTGATGAAGAGCAGCCTGTGACAGCCGTGCGTCCCGCGGTCTGCCTCGGGCAGGTTGCACACCATGAGTCGGTTCCCGGGGGATACGAGGTTCTCCTCCATGGGGTCTGCAGGGCAACCATCATGGAAGTCTTCGATCCGACTGAAGAACGACCCTGGTGCGATGCGAAGCTTCGACCGCTGGAGACGCTCGACGAGGAACCTCCCTCGATGATCGATGTTCGTGATGAACTGCATTCACTCCTGGTCAGCAACCACCTGAGTTCGATGAGACCGGTCGAGAGCATCATCCAGTGGTTTGAACGCGAGGATGTGAGTACGCACGCCTTGCTCGAACTCATCGGGAGCACGCTTGTTCATGATGAGGAACTCCGGTACCAGTTGCTCGCCGAGCCGGCCATGGGGCGTCGATCCGATCTGATCAGGGTGGAACTGATTCGCCTCGATACGATGCTCGGCAAGGCGGCAGCCCAGAAACGAGATGACCTGGAACGGGGCATGACCCCGAACTGACCTCCGCATGGTTCCAGCATGAAAAAGTCATTGGCAACTCTTGAAGCAGACACCATCGCCTGCACCAAATGTCCTGTCCTGCGTGAGTATTGTGCAGGAGTCGGTCGTACTCGTCGTCGTGCCTACGCGGATTGGGACTACTGGTCCCGTCCCGTACCTGGATTCGGCGATCCTCGAGCCGGGGTACTTCTTGTCGGGCTTGCTCCCGGGGCACATGGGGCGAATCGAACAGGTCGCATGTTCACCGGTGATCGCTCGGGTGACTTCCTCTTCGCCGCCCTGCATCGTGCCGGATATGCCAGCCAGGCAGAATCCTCCTCGAAAGAAGATGGTTTGAGACTCGATGGAATCTGGATCGGTGCCGCCTGTCGTTGTGCACCACCATCGAACAAGCCGACTTCAGAGCAGTTGACCGCCTGTCGTCCCTGGCTTGCAGGGGAAGTGGAGTTGCTTCAGCCCCGCGTGATCCTGGCCCTGGGAGGCATTGCCTGGGCGGCCTGCCTCAGGAGCCTTGTTGATCTGGGCGAACCAGTTCCACGGCCTCGCCCGCGATTCGGCCATGGTGTCGAGTGCAGGATTGGTGAGCGTGTACTCCTTGGTTCCTACCATGTCAGCCAGTTGAATACCTTTACCGGTCGGCTGACTCCAGGCATGTTCGACGAGATTCTTCAGCGTGTTCGTGTGCTCTCGGAAGCGGGAGAAGACCTGCCCAGATCATCGAGTCTTCCAGGAAAGGCATCCGCATGCGGACGCTGATCATCGGGGCAACTGGAACGATCGGCCGCCGGGTTCTCCTGCACCGTCTTTCAAAGGGCGACTCCGTTACGGTGATGACCCGGAATGCGGCTCGTACTCGCCGGCTCCTTGCGGCGATGGGGCATGTAGGTGTTCCGACCATCGAGGGAGATACATCAACGCCCGGCCCATGGCAGGCTGCAGTTGATGGGCAGGACATCGTCATCGTGCTCGGTGGTGCCGGGATTGCAGACAAGCGGTGGTCGAAGAGGCGTTTGAAACAGATTCGAACGAGCAGGGTCGACGGGGTCTACCAGGTTGTCCGTGCGATCGACATGGCGAAAGAACCACCGGCGGTATTGATCGTGGCCTCTGCTGTCGGGTACTACGGTGATACCGGCCGAGTGCTTGATGACGAGTTCACCCCTGCAGGAAATGACACGCTGGCGGGCCTGTGCCTGGACTGGGAGAACCAGGCCATCCGTGCAGAACGACTCTGCCGCGTAATCCGCCTGCGAATGGGTGTCGTCCTCGATGCCAGTGGTGGAGCACTCCGGAAGATGCTCCCGGTGTTCAGAAAGGGCCTGGGGGGGCGGTTGGGCTCTGGTCGGCAGTACATGTCGTGGATTTCATGGCATGACGTGGTTGGGATCATCGACCATCTCATCGGGATCGACTCCGCCTCGGGAGCCTACAACCTCTCCTCGCCGACTTCGGTGACGAACAGGGAGTTCACGAAGACGCTTGCCGCGGTGCTTGGCCGCCCTGCGTTTCTTCCCGTTCCTGGTCCAGCACTGAGGCTCGTCGTGGGAAAGCTTGCCAGGTACCTGCTCATGGGGCAGCGAGCCTACCCGGCACGTGTACTCGAGTCTGGATACGAGTTCAGGCATCCCGTGCTGGAGGGTGCTCTTGTCGCTGTGCTCAATTCAACGCCCGGGGAGGATTCGGAAGCGGATGTCCCCGGGCCCGCCGATTCCCCCGGCATCATCGTGGTCGACCTCGATGGATTCCAGGAAGCATCCGGCGATTTGAAGTCGGCGATGCGTCTGCTTGATCGAACAGGTTGTGAAATCATTCTTGCAATGAGCCGTGGTCTCAAGGAAGCAATCCAACTGCTGCATGACCTTGATTGTTCCTCGACGACGATCGCTGCCGATGGCGCGCTCATTCTCGGCAGGGGGGGAACATCCGTACACGCTTCCCGCCCACTTGGAGATGTTCTGCTGTACACGATCCTTGCAGCCCTGGGAGAGATCAACGAGGTCATCGAGGTTGAACTCGAACGACAGGATGGTCAGAACGCATCCTGGAGTTCCTCGGATCCACCACCGCCTGTTGAATCACTTTCCGGCATCTACCGTGTACATGTTGGTGGAAACAAGGCGGCATGTGCCCAGTCGGAACATCTTGTTCGAGAACGATTCTGGAAACAGCGGCAGGTTGCATGCCAGCGAGGAGAAGATGGCAGGCTGGAAGTACTTGACCCGTTGGCCGATCGGGGAATTGCAATCCAGGAAATTGCTCGCCGGCTCCATGTGCCTCGTGAACGTGTTGCAGCGGTAGTCAAGGGTGATCGAAGTGCGGGCCTTGCCGAGTGGTGCGGCTTCTCGGTTGCCCTCAAGGGCGCTTCCGTTACCATTCAGGGCCTGGCTGATGCATCAACTCGTTCGTCGGGCACCGACGGCATCGTGGAAGCGATGGAACGATGGCTTCGGCCAAGACGCTCTTGAATGGAGAAGGAATGACTGGCCACGAAGATAAAAGCCCGACAGCGATGATGTCCGAGGGAACGTCACCGGACACGACGCCTGGTTCCAAGACACGGGATGTCTGGATCGATGGTTCATTCGTGGAGCAGTCGGAGGCAAGGATCAGCGTCTTCGACCACGGCCTGCTCTACGGAGACGGTTGCTTCGAGGGAATACGGATCTACAACGGCCGGATCTTCAAGCTCAGGACGCACCTTCAACGCCTTTTCTCTTCCGCTGAATCGATCCGCCTCGAGCCCTCCTATGACATCGAGACCATCGAACGGGTGACGAGGGAAGCAGTCACGCGCAACGGCCTCAAGGATGGCTACATCCGGATCGTCATTACCCGTGGCGTCGGTTCACTTGGACTGCACCCGTTCAAGTGTGAACGTTCCTCCCTCATCATCATCGCCGATGTCATCAGCCTCTATCCGGAGTCGATGTACACCGATGGCATGTCGGTCATCATCGCCAAGCGACCCCGGCTGCCCGTGGCATGTCTTGATCCACGGATCAAGAGCCTCAACTACCTGAACAATATTCTCGCGAAGATCGAGGCCATCGATGCCGGTGTACTCGAGGCGATCATGCTCAATACCGAGGGGATCGTGGCCGAGTGCACAGGTGACAACATTTTCATCATCAAGGATGGCGTCATTTCGACCCCCGACACGGAGGCTGGAATGCTGCATGGCATCACGAGGCAGTACGTCATGGACACGGTTGCTCCTGCCCTTGGGTACACCATCGAGGAGCGAAGCCACCAGATCGAGGATGTAAAGGGAGCCGACGAGGTCTTTCTTTCAGGAACCGCAGCCGAGATCATCGGCGTGTCATCGATCGATGGTGACCAGATCGGCAGTGGCGTAGTAGGGCCCATCACATCGGCCCTGGCCGCGGAGTTCACTCGACGCGTGTGCGAGGAACCGGCGCCCGAGGATTGACCTCCACCAGAGTTCTCAGTCCCCGCCACCAACAGTCAATGCGACATCCTGGTTGTTGCCGCCTGTGCAGGCGGTCTCCACATGGAGTGACTGGGCACGAAGGGTCGACCAGTCTTCCACCCGTGTGTCCGGTGACTCGTTGTTTCCATGGATCCGGAGCAGCCTGTATGCATTGTCACGCTGGGCTGGAGTGAACCCGGCTTCGCGGATGAGGTGGCAGATGAGGGGTTCACTCAGACAGTAGGTGGTTCCAGCTGCGCTGACGACGTTCTCCTCCATCATGACCGAACCCATGTCGTTGGCACCCCAGGCCAGCGCCGTCTGTCCGATGTGTGGTCCCATGGTGACCCAGCTTGCGCCGATGGAGTAGATGTTGTCGAGGTAGAGTCGGCTGATCGCCTGCGTGCGGAGGTAGTCGGTTGCACCTGACATGCGAATACGTCGGCCGAACTCGGAATGGGCTTCCTTTGTTCCGCCTCCATCGAGCCTTGCCACGACATCCCCAGGGAAGGGAGCATCATGTTCGCCATTTTCCCCCCATTCCCGGCAGCGACCCAGAGGTGTGTTTTCTCTCTGGAAGGGCCATGAGATGAAGGACATGTATCGTCCGCCACCATCGCTGGCATGGTCGTTGATGCTCTTCTCCTGCCATTGCCGGACCAGTTCCATGTGGTGGATGCGATCGGCGAATCCCTCGATGTGCCCGAACATCATCGTGGCCGAGGTATTCATGCCAAGCTCATGTGCGACCTGCATGACGGTCAGCCAGGCCTCGGCATCGCATTTTCCCAGGCCGATCTTGCGTCTGACGGCATCCGCGAAGATCTCTCCTCCACCGCCAGGTACCGAGCGAAGACCGGCCTCGGCCAGCGTCTTCATGACGCCACGGAGTTTCTCGGCGAGTGTCGTACCTGGTGGATCGAAGAACTCGATGAACTCGATGAACTCCGGTGGACTGAATGCATGAACATGGATGTCGGGGAACCGATCACCAATGGCCTGCAGCAGGTCCACGTACCATTTGAGTGGCAGTTCCGGATTCATGCCGCCCTGCATGAGAATCTGCGTGCCGCCGATGTCGACCAGCCCCTGGATCTTCTCGAGGATCTGTTCGACCTCGAGGGTGTAGGCGTCCTCCTCGTCACCATCCCGCCTGAAGGCGCAGAAGGTGCACTTGGCAGTACAGACGTTCGTGTAGTTGATGTTTCGGTCGATGACGTAGGTCCGAAGCTGCTGGCCATGAATATGGCGACAGCGGGCATCGGCCCAGCGGCCAAGTTCCTGCAGCGGCATCTCGTGGAAGAGCTGCATGGCCTGTTCTCCGCTGAGGCGGAGGCTTCCCGTGACCACGTCCTGCAGGACGGCGGGGTCGAGCACGTCGGCGCCTGGTTGGATTGGTGGTGAACTGGCCATCGAACCGCCCATGGTCCCCGGAGGTTGCCCCCGGGTCTCAACCGGAGCAGCCATCCTCGATCGAACGGACAAGCCCATCAAGGTTCAATGTCCTGGCATCCACCTCGTCCCGGAGGTGTTCAGCCTGGTCCTGGTCGGCGAGTTGTGACAGGTTGGCCTTGACATTCCAGGCCGCGGCACGGGCTGCAGCTCCTGCGAGGACGGCTGCAATGGCAAGATCGCTTGCCAGGAGTCGATTCGTCGTTTTTACGAGGCTGGCCAGGAGTGTAAGCATGGCTTCACAGGCATCGATGGTTTCCTTGGGTGGCTTCATGGCGTCCTCAAGCGCCTGGTTCCACTCGGCGAGTCGTTTCTCGTCATCAGCCGGGAGCTTCATCAGTTCATTGAGATGCGAATAGGCGGTTGCATCAGCATCCGCAAGATCCAGCGCAGTTCGTTCACAGGATCGAAGCTGTTGCAGCGCATCTTCATTGTCTGCTCGAAACTCCGCCAGCGACTTCTTGTCGATGGAGTAGGCCAGGACCATGCGTGCCAGTGATGCTGAAAGGGCAAGTGTGGTGGACGCCAGTGCTCCACCACCGGGGATCGGTGTCTTTTTTCCAAGATCCTCCAGCAACTGCGTGATGGTGGAATCAGGTAGTCCCATGATCAGTTCCGGATCTCGGCTTGGAAGGTCGACTTGAGTACATCGATGGCCTGCTGGACAGGTCCATCGACCTCGTCATGCGTGAGCGTTCGCTTTGCATCGCGGAAGCAGAGTCGCAGCGTGATCGACTTCCTGTCCGAGCCGACCTGTTCTCCACGCCAGGTGGTGACGAAATCGATTGATTCAAGCGATGCAAGGTCCAGGTCGTTGATGCACAGGGACAGTTCATGCCATGTGGCGGTTTCCGGGACGATGGCAGAGATATCCCGCTCGATGGCGGGGAAGGCGGGCAGCGGCTTGAGATCTGCCACGGGTGGATAGCCGGCAAGCAACCCACGAAGACACAGTTCGGCGGCCATGACATCATGCTCGAGACCATGGGCGTTCCGGATCGACCTGGCGAGCAGTCCCATGCGACCGATGGGAGAACCACCGAGTCTCAGCAGGGCACCGGGCTCGAACCAGGGCGCATCGGTTGAGGGCGTGGATTCGATTGTCGCACTGGAACCCTGCAATCTGCACGCAAGTCGTTCAATGACTCCCAGCAGGGGGCGAAGGCCATCCGTCGGCTCGACGAAATCCATCAGAAGGCCAAGGTGCAGTGATTCATCATGTCCCTTCTTCGTGGCATGAAAGACTGAGCCACCTTCGAAGAGGCGCATCGTTCCCGCTCCCTGGTCCTGGTTGTGTGCGCGGACCCGCATGAGGCTTGGCAGCAGGGATGGCCGGAGGATCGTGTCCCCACCCTCGCGATCATCGATGGTGCCAAGGAGCGTGGCACCTCCAGGGAGGAATGGTGTTGCGGCAGTCTCGTTGATGAGCGAGTGGGTGACTGTTTCCATGAAGCCTTCGGCGACAAGGTGGGCGTCGATGGCTCGCCTGCCCAGGACCCTGGGCTGGGGAGCGGCCGGCCTGGTACTGATGACCTCGTTCACAGGCAGGTCGTTGTAGCCCTGCATCCTGGCGACTTCCTCGACAAGGTCGATTTCCCGCTCGATGTCGCCTCGCTCGCATGGCACGGTGACGTTGATTGAATCTCCATCGAGCGTGGGACTGAATCCCAGCGTATCGAGCACCTGGATCATCTCTTCAGCGGGAATGTCTCGCCCGAGGATCGATCTGCACCGATCCATGCGCATCGAGACTTCTCGCAGCGAGGGCAGTTCGGCTCCAGCCGAGAGGGTGCCCTTGCAGAGGGTGCCGCCTGCATGTTCAAGGACCAGGGAAGCAAATCGCTGGGCGCAGGTATCAACCTGCAGCGGGGAAACACCCCGTTCGAACCTGAAGGATGAATCGCTGCTGATACCGTGCAGTCGGCTGGTCCTGCGAACGAGTACCGGGTCGAATGTCGCGGCTTCGAGCAGGATGTTTGTTGTCTTCTCAGTAACGGCCGTGTCGGCTCCGCCCTTGACGCCTGCCAGGGCGACGGGTTTTTCGGCATCGGCGATGACCAGTTCCTCGCCGGTCAGCGTGATGGGGGTGGCGCCTTCGCCCAGTGGCAGGAAGGTTTCACCCTTGCGTGCCATTCGAATGATGATGGCACCTCCAGCAAGGGTGTCCAGGTCGAAGGCATGGGTAGGCTGTCCCATTTCAAAGAGGACGAAGTTGCTTGCATCCACGATGACATTCCTGGGGATGTCGCCACGTGCTTCCAGTCGCTGGGCGATGTTCTTCGGGGAGGGTGCCACCTTCACGCCACGAATGACACGGGCTGTATAGAGCGGGCAGGCGCCGGGTTCCTCGTTGACCACCGTGACATGATCACCGATGGGGTCATCCGATTCGGTCACCGAGATGGAGGGCAGGATGAGGCTTCGGCCACTGATGGCGGCGATTTCCCGTGCAAGGCCCAGGTGGCAGGTGCAGTCTCCGCGATTGGACATCATTTCGAAGTCCAGGGCGATGTCATCGTCACGCTCGATGCGTTCCTCCATCGGGAATCCAGCTGATGTCAGCAGTTCTCCCTGCTCGGCATCGTTGGCCTGGGGGTCGAGGTAATCATTCATCCATCGCACGGACGTAAGCATGATGGCAGGGTACCGGGGGAGGGGGGTAGTTGGGTAGTCGTGGACTCTCCGGGGGTCGCCGGGGGTCGCCGGGGCGGGCGCAGTACACTGCCTCCATGCTGCCACGGTCCCTTGCCATGGTCCTGATCTGCCTCCTGTTGCCCCTGGGGTGTGCCACTACGCACCCTGCTGGTTCTTCACGAGACCACTACGCCGATGTCCCCGAGAATTTCTCGATCGACGTGACGATCCTGGCTGCCAAGGATGAGCCCGAGGCCCATCGTCGCACAGCTCGCTACGTCGTCTTCCCGGATGGGTCGCTGCACCACGAGGCCAAGCCCGGCGTCGGGCCGAATACGCTTCCTCCGCTGTCGCGTCGACTCAGCAAGGCACAGATGGCCGCATTGTGGGCGAAGGCAAGGGAACTGGGCCTGGTAGATGAGTCGAAAGCCGACCAGGTCGAGAACTTTCGCCGGGTGGTGCATCCCTCATCGGGTCATGCCTACCTGGTCGCTTTCACTGCCGATGGCGACTACTGGAATTTTACACGTGGTATTCCGGAGGGTGAACGCCTTGATCCGGCGTTGACCGAGATGATCAGGGAACTGGCGATGCTTGCCTGGGCTGATGATGGTGTTGATGATCGTCTGCGAGCCGAACCTCTCCGCTATGACTTCGGCCCGGATCCCTGGGCTGGGTATCGAGCAGGCGAGGGGCCATGATGTCGAATGTTCGAGTTCACATGCTTCTCCTGCTGGTACTGCTGCTTGCCGGGTGCAATACCTGGCCAAGTTGGTATCACCCGGAGGATGGTTTAAGCCCGACGAACAACCTGGGTCTTGAACTGGACCTGACGGATCACGAGGAGTCCCAATATGCCCGGTACCGGGTGGAGCCTGATGGGGTGATCACGTTCTGGGGAGGGGGGAACGCAGTCTTCGACCGGGTAACCTGGCGTGGCACCATCACCGATCCTGAAGGACAGTCGATTGACAAACTCGTGCGTGACGGGGACTGGTTCCAGTTCCCCCCGACGGGGGATCGCAAGGGGAACCAGACATGGATCATTACGGTGATCGAACCAGGTCGCCGTCGGGACTTCACGGTGCATGGACATGCGATGCGTGTTGATGAACTCTGGAGCATCCTTCAATCGGCATCATCGAGGCGATTCAATCATGTCCTGGATGCACTGCCCAAGCCGGGCATCGATTCCCTGAACAGGGAAACGACGCCAGCCGAGCAGGACCGGCAGCCATGAACTCCCGGGGACTGAGTCTCATCGGGCTTCTGGTCACGCTCGTATGCATCGTGATGCTGTTGTCATTCACATTGCCTGCGCTTCGAACCGCGACAACGGGGATAACGCCACAGGGGACCCAGGCACCCAACAGCGCCTGGGGAGCTGCCGAGATGCTGCAACTGCAGGCCCTTGGGCAGGCGATCCTGACCCAGAACATGCTTGGCGACAGCATGTATGCCAGGCCAAGCGACGTCTCCGGAACCGAGGATCGAACGCTGGACACGACGGCGAACCTGTATTCACTGTTGATCATGGAGCGATTTACAGTGCCCAAGCAAGTGGTACGCAAGGGTGATCGTGGCTATGTGGAAATCGACGATGACTACAGCTGGGCGGCGTACAGTCCGAGGAACGGCGTGTACTGGGATCCATCCTTCGTCGCCGACCTGGATATTCTGTCAAATGTCTCCTATGCCCACATGCCCTTGACGGGCAGGCGGGTCGATGACTACTGGCGATCATCCTTCTCGACGGACTTCCCGCTGTTTGGCAGTCGTGGCCCGGAGAATGGAATCGATTCGTTGAACTCGGTGACATGCCTCGATGGTGGCTGGAGCGGCCGCGTGGTCTTTGCGGACGGGCACGTGGATTTTCTATCCACGATCGGTTCGTTCAACAGGCAGTGGAACAGCCGGGCGGACAACCTCTTCAGGATCGACGATGAGCGGAACGGGGCCGATGCGGTCCTGGGCTTTTCCGAGTCGATCGACGAGGACGGTGTCACGCTGCAGTGGGATTGATCCGGAAACTTCGTGGGAAGAACGAGTTTCGACGCGAATAGGCTGAGCAGGATTCGAACCTGCGACCCGGCGATTATGAGTCGCTTGCTCTGACCACTGAGCTACCAGCCCGGGTGCGTGAAGTGTACAGCAGTTGGAAGAGTCGCCCACGGATGCCCTCGCACCCACCTGCTAGGATTGATCGCCCAGGAGACATGTTCATTCACCACCTCGTTGCAACAGCCATCATTGCCATCTCACTGTTGCTTCCAGGCTGCCACCAGTCCGAGCACCACGTGGATGAGCAGGGTTCGCTCTGGGATGGCTATGAACCCTTCGTTCCCATGGACGAAGAGCCGACCTACCACGTGATGGAAGGGTACGACCCCCAGTGGCAGGAGTACCTGCGAGAGGGAATTGAACGGGCACGTGCCTACTGGGGCAGTTATGGACCTACGCATGTCTGGATCGTGGGCGCCGAGGATGGCGACTCCATCGATGAGGATGCCACCGAGGCCTTCCTCGATGAATACTGCAACTGGAGAACAGCCGGGACGACTCGCACGATGACGGAATGTCGGCCGCATGCCCAGCGGCAGTTCCTGGACGTCCTGCGTCGTGGTGATCCGGAGGCGTATCTTTCTGTTGTTCGCGAGACCGATGTGCACATGGCGGAACTCGTCTTCATCAACGTGCACGAGTGGTATTTCGAAGAAGACGTCATTCCCGACCCGGTGCTTCGAGGTATTCACGAGTACACGCATGTCTTCCAGCAGTCGGTGGGGAGGATGCCCACCTGGATGATGGAGGGTGGGGCCCTCTTCTCGGAAGCATGGCTTCCTTCGCTGGATGGTCGCCGTTCTCCTGAGGAGATCATGCGACCGATCATGATCATTGCCCGGGACATCGATGACCCTGATGTGTCGATTGCGGACATGGAGGAAATTGAAACGGCGCCCGAGCACGTCGCGAAGTACTACCAGGAACTGGCCTATTACTCGGGCGCCTGGGCGACCGTGTTCATGGTGTACGAGTCACCGACTCGAAGCGTGGAGGCATTGCGGGACAGCTTCTATCCAATGGTCGCGAAGATCGGCTGGGAAGAAGCCCTTCCGCGGTACGTGAGCATGGACAGCACTACCGAGTTCTACGAGCAGTTCGAGGTCTTCATGGATCTGCCCATCGAAGAGCAACTGGCCATTCTTGGCGAAATACAGCCCTGACTTGATGCAGTCCCCCCCGATGCTGGTCTGCAACGGCAGGGCAATTCAAGGACGTTGATGATGCAACAGTGATCCTCCTGGGTCGCCTCTATGGGCCATGCAGGCCGACTTCCTGGATCGGGTCTTGCCCCGTAAATCGCAGGTGGTAGGCTGGATTTCGGAAGAGAGCGCCTGCAATGAATCGATCATGTCTTCCTGCAGTCCTGGCATTGCTTCTGTTGGCCTTGCCATGCAGCGGAAGCCATCCCCTTGTCTCCTTCCCCGAACTTGTACATACCAGCCATGTCATTATCGATGGTCGGATCGACTCCGTCGAGATGTACGAGGAGTCTTCGGGCCTGATCGTCACCGATGTGACTATGCGGGTCCTTGATGCATGGCATGCCGATCCTGCGTCCACCGGGTTCCTTGGTGAAACCATCACCTGGACGATCCCCGGGGGGGTGGTGGGTGAGCGGTCATTGGACTTCGGATCTCCGCGTTTTGAACCTGGAGAGCGTGTCGTCGTCTTCGCCCTGCTTGACGGGAATCGCTACATCGACCCGTTCGTCGGTGGTGAGCAGGGCGTCTTCCGGGTTCGTGAATCAGGAGCGATCGAGTATCCGATGAACGCTTCGAGGCGGGGGATGTTCGACATCTCGTCTGCAATGATCAACTGGTCTCCGGTGGTGGACTACGTGAAGGAAGGCCATGCGTATTTCCTTCCACCGGCACGAGGAATGGCCGAGGCAAAGTCGCATGGAGAGGGTGTATCGGTTCGGGAACTGCAGGTGCCCAGGCATGGCTCCCTCATGACCATGGAGCTGTTCAAGCAGCTGGTCATCGACGAGTCGCGGAAGGTATCGCCCCAGGATGACCTGCTGCTACGAAGAGCGAGTATTCCCGGAAGCCTGCCTCCGCCATCGTCCTGGACAGCACGTGCCGGGAACGAGGTTGAAGCGAAGAACGAACCTTCAACGAGCATCGAGTCCGTTCATGGGCGTGGAACATCACGTGGTGATGAGGAAGTTGGACTTCACTGCTGGTGCGGTTCGCATGATCTCTTCATCGCGATGAAGAAGATGCCGGAAGGTGAATGGTCGAATCTCTTCAACAGCATGTCGATGGGGCACTGGAATCGTTTCATGGATGTCTTCCGTGAAATCGAATCGGATGGCAGTTGGGCCTACGAGAATGGAGTTAGCGAGTTCTGCGGTTTCTACGACAGCATCCCCGACCATGGCGAATGGGGTACGGCCCTGGGGGCAGTATTGATTTCTCGAAAATGGCTGGAAGGGTGTGACAGTGGTTCCATCTACGATGCGGATGTCCTGTTCAACTCGAACGTGCAATGGGTGACGGACTTCAGCCTTGCATTCAACAGCCCCGACAACGTCCTGTACCAGAGAGTGGTGAATCACGAACTGGGTCATGTATGGGGATTCCACACACACCCATGTGATGAAACCTACATGTACATCACCCCCTCGGTCATGGGATTTTACAACTCGACTTATGTCGAGGATGGGCGCGGACTGCACACGGCCGACGCCGAGTACCTCAGGCAGAACTACCTTGACCAGACCCTTCCACTGGAGGTCATCGATGTCGGGTGCGAGTCGTACAGGCAATGGGGTGCTGCGGCTCATGGCAATGCGACGACCTCGGCGACCGAGTTCATCCCGGGTGATCCCATTACGATCTCTGGTGGTACCGTCGAAAACATGTCCACGAACGTGACCAGTGGTGTTCGCGTCAGGTACTACCTGTCGTCGGATGAGGATATTACGACTGACGACATCCAGTTGCCGGGGTACATCTACTGGGACCTGATGAACTCGCTGTACTGGTGGACGGGTGAGTACAGTTCCACCATCCCGGACGTGGAGCCTGGGGAGTACTTCGTCGGGCTGCTTGTCACGACCGGTGGCGAGTCCTACAACGAGGATGTATTTGGCTGGAACAACTCGACGTGGCTTCCCGAAACGATCACGATCCTTCCCGCACCGCCATCGAATGATGCATGCCAGGATGCCCAACTGGTTGGAGCCTTCGACTATCCCTTCGACACGACGGGGGCGTTGACCGACGGGTATGACCACCTTCCGTGTGGTAGCGGTGATGCACATGGTGACGTCTGGTATCGCTACCACGCCGATGAGTACGGTGTCCTGATGGCCCATACCTGTGATGATGCTTCATTCGACACCATGCTCGCCGTGTACGAGGATCCCGGGGGGTGTCCTCCGGGTCTTGGAAGCCTGCTCGCCTGCAACGACGACGGTAGCCCGGACTGGGGATGCGGTGATGAGTCACTGATTCAAGTCGAAGTCGTCCAGGGACAGGACTACCTGGTGCGACTTGGGGCAGCCCAGGAGGGGGTGACGGGTTCCGGGACCATCTCCTTCTTCTTCCTTCCATCACCTCCGCCCTCCAACGATGACTGCGGCGATGCCCTTGCCATCGGTGATGGAGACCACGCCCTTGATACGACGACATCGACGACCGATGGCGTCGGCGAACTTGGTTCCTGCACGAATGGTGACAACGTGCACAACGATGTGTGGTTCTCCTACACGGTGGAATGGGATGGCCAACTCACCCTTTCAACCTGCGATCAGGCCGACTTCGACACCTTGATTGCCGTCTACCAGGACACGGGGACCTGCCCGCCCGCTTCAGCCGACCTGGTGGCCTGCAATGATGATGGTGCGGGGTGCTCCGGCTGGACGTCGGAGTTGTCGATGCAGGTTGCCCAGGGAGACCAACTGCTTGTCCGGGTGGGGAGTTACTGGGTTGACGGCAATGGTACGGGCACGCTTTCGGTCGGGCTGGATCCCGGCCCTCCGGCCAATGACGATTGCGCTTCGGCCCTGGAGCTCTTCACCGGTGACCACGTCTTCAATACGACGGCAGCAACGACCGATGGATCTTCACACTTGAATCTCTGCGATATCAACGGCCAGGTCTACAAGGACATCTGGTACACCTATGGGGCGCCATGCTCGGGGACACTCACCCTGAGCACCTGCAACCAGGCCGAGTTCGACACGGACATCGTCGTCTACGACGCAGGCAACGGGTGCACGCCTTCTGATGCGGAGGTGCTTGCGTGCAATGACGTAGGTCCCGGTTGCAGTGGGTTCACTTCGGAACTGGATATCCCCGTCATTGCCGGCCAGCAACTGCTGGTGCGGGTTGGCGGTTTCTCGGACAATGAAGCCGGCATCGGCACGCTGAGCGTATCACTGGATGTGGTCCTGCCCAATGACAGTTGCGCCGAGGCGGTCCTGGTTGGTGATGGAGAACACGATTTCGATACCACCTGCGCATCGACCGACGGAAATGTCCATGCCACCTGCCAGTACGACGGGCAGATCTGGAATGACCTCTGGTTCCGCTACGTCTCCACCTGTGATGGAGAGTTGACTGCAAGCACATGCGACCTGGCCGAGTACGACACGGATCTGGCCGTCTACGCCGATGCAGGCGCCTGTCCACCTGGTGATGCGGATCTTCTTGCTTGCAATGATGATGCAGCGGGTTGTTCAGGCTACACGTCTGAAGTCGTGACCCAGGTGACACAGGGAGAGTCGTACCTGGTTCGAGTCGGTGGCTGGGGACCGGCCGACAGCGGGACGGGAACGCTGTTGCTGTACTGCTACGAGATCTGCCTGGCTGATGTTGCCCCCTTGAACGATCCTGACGGCATCGTCGACGTACTTGACCTGCTTGCGATCATCGAGATGTGGGGCAGCGACGATGACGGTGCCGACATCAACAATGACGGCACGGTGGATGTACTCGACCTGCTCAAGGTAATCGAGGCCTGGGGCCCGTGCGCCTGAGCAAGGGTGTCCCGCTAGGTGAGGTTCAACAGGGCTTCATGCAAGTGTCCATTGCTGAGGATTGCACTGGTGCAGCCCGGGTCCGCCTTCCCCTTGAAATCACTCCATCGACCGCCGGCCGCTTCGATAAGCGCGATCGGGGCGCAGATGTCCCAGGGTGAAAGCAGTGGTTCGACGATGGCATCGATGCGCCCGGTTGCCAGCAGCAGCCCGGCGCTGCAGTCGCTCCAGCCCCGGGTCGAGCCACAGGTACGAACCAGGCGATCATGCACGTCCTCCCAGCCCGCATCGCGGAAGTAGTCGAAACTCGTCGTGCACACCATGGCTTCCTCGAGGGTGTCGGTGCTCGAGACGTGAGCGGGAGAGGGGGGGGCATCACCCAACTGCTGGAAGGCGCCAAGTTCGCGTCCGCCCCAGGCTGTTTCGTTCAATGCAGGCAGGTGGACAACGCCACCGACCGGCATGCCCTCGTACTCGATGCCGACAAGTACGCCGTAGAGGGGAACGCCGCGCGTGAAGGACACCGTTCCATCGATCGGGTCGACCACCCATCGCCACGGTGTATCTCCGGCAACCTGGCCATGTTCTTCACCGAGGAAGGCATCACCTGGATGTGCCTCCTGGATCAATCGGCGGCCGAGGAGTTCCGTTTCCCGATCGACTTCCGTGACGATCGTGCCATCGGATTTCACGTCGATCTTGATCGATCGTTCCCGGAAGAAGTCGAGTGTGTGTGCTCCCATGGACCGTGCAATCCGCAGGGCGTCGTCGAGCCGAGTTTCAAGACCTTCAAGCATGCAGGCATCGTAGCGGCAGGAATTTGGGCCTTCACGGCCAATAAATCAATACGGGATTCACTGGCAGGCGTCTTTACAGTGAATTTCATTTCCCCGAAGGGCCGCCTGCCGCTATGTTGAAGGCGGATGGGGGGACCTTGTCCCTGTTTGAATACCTGGAACTTCACCCGCTTTCAGCGAGGATACGACGCAGATGCATCGATACATGACGACAGCCCTGGCACTCTTGATGGTTTCCTTCATGGCCCAGGCCGGCCAGTCGCCGGTTGCCGAGGAAGATCGCATGATCATGACCTGCGATGTCCTGCAGACCGCGGAGCAGGCCAGGGGTGGTTCCACCTCCCCTGCATGGTTCTGGCCTGATGGTGTCGTGCCCTACGCTTTCGATTCGGACATCTCGTCCACCAACCAGACTCGCGTTCGCAACGCGATGAACATCGTCGAGTCGCATTGCACGACCCTGTTCGTCGAGCGTACGAGCGAGTCGAACTGGATCCAGATCGGCGCACACGGCGGCAACTGGTCCTACGTCGGCATGATAGGCGGCGGCCAGGAGGTCTCGATCTACAACTGGACCTCCCCCTACATCATCGCGCATGAGCTGAGCCATGCGATTGGCCGTCATCACCAGATGTGCAGGAGCGACCGTAACAGTTACCTCACGGTCAACTGGAACTGCATCATCGATGACTGCGAGAACAACTACCAGATGGCAAGCACAGTCAACTACGAGCCTTACGACTTCATGTCCGTCATGCACTATGGCCAGTGGGACTGCTCGACGGGCTGCTCGACGATGACCTGCCTCCCTGGATACACCCAGTACCAGAACTCGATGGGGCAGAGTTCCTACTTCACGGCCAGTGATTCTTCCGTGTTGGCGCAGATGTATCCCAGCGGGAATCCTGATGTCACGGTCCTCTTCGTTTCGTTGACGCCCAACGAATGCGATCCTGGCGATGACGTCGCCGTCTTCAGTGTCATCAAGAATGATGGCGACTCGTTCAACCGTGACGTGATTGCCCGGGTCTATCTTTCGGATGATGCCGAGATCGACACCTCGGACTATTACATCGGCTCCCAGACCTTCGACTACATCATGAGTGGCGGCTTCGGCTACCTGAACATGAACATCAACATCAACGGCAGCACGCCGGAGGGAACCTGGTACGTGGGTGTCCTCCTCCAGTCCAATGATGATGTCAACGAGGACAACAACACCGGCTCAGCCGTCCTGCTTGTCGGCGATGCCGAGGCTCCCTGCGAGGGCGACGCAGACGGCAGCGGCAATGTGGACGTCAACGACCTTCTGGCCGTGATCGGTGACTGGGGCCCGTGTTCGGGTGCATGCACTGGTGACATCAATGACAACGGCACCGTGGACGTCAACGACCTGCTGCTCGTCATCGGTGCCTGGGGCGCATGCCCATAACGCATCCATATGCATGGCAAACCAACTCAGCAGCCCCCGGCATTGTCCGGGGGTTGTTTCATTGGTCCTGATTCGCGGTGATCCCATGACCAGGACGACGCGAAGCCCGTACCATCTCCATACGGCCCCGGTAGCTCAGCTGGATAGAGCAGCGGACTTCTAATCCGCAGGTCGCATGTTCGAATCATGCCCGGGGCGTTGAGGAGTTTGCAATGGACAAAGGGGTCGAATCGATGAAGTGCACTAAAGCTAGCCTTGGCATTGTGTGTTTGCTTGCTAGTTGCTTTTGCTTTGGGTGTGCCAGTGGGCCAAAGTACGACTCCGTTGCCAGTTCTATTCCTGTTCTTGATTCTAACAATGGACAGGGTCGAATATTCTTTTACCGTGATGGATCTCTATTTGGCGCAGTAGTGCAAACTTCAGTACTTCTCAACGAATGGGCTGTGGGCAAATCGAAAGCTGGCAGCTTCTTTTATATAGATGTTGATGAAGGTGAATGTGAAGTTTCATGCAAGACAGAAGCGGAGAGCAGGATTACATTTGATCTAGAGGCCGGTGAAACAATGTATGTACGAACCAGGGTTGAATTTGGCGTGCTTGTTGGTCGTATTGTGCCGTATCTGGAATCTGAGGAAGTGGCGATGAAGACGCTCCCATCTACTTCATACATTGGTGAACGTTCTGGGCTTACTCCCACCGAATAGATGCACCCATCTACAAGCCAACCCAGCCTCCCCCCCCGGGGCGTTAAGATTGTGGGTTGGACCATTTATGGCATGCAGATTGGTATGCAGCACGTTGCAATGGCGTGCATATATGAGATTGGCTGCACCAGAGCAGCCAGGAGAAAGAACCATGAGATACCTGTAACCAAAATCGCTTTCAGTTCAAGGAGACCGAGGATGGAGTTGAATCGCAAGTTGTTCGAAAAACAAATGAAGAATGTGAGGATGGCCTCAACGTCGCTGTACTACTTTGGATCCGCGATCATATACGGCGCCATCGTGATCTTTCTGATTGTGTTCATTAAAAACTGGGGCGACTCTGCAGCAATGGGTGAGGCTCTCTTTCGAATCATGATTCTTGGAGGGGGGATAGGTGCAGTGCTGGTCTGGCTGGCATATATACTGCAGTCGCTCCGTTGGATCGCGTTGCATTGTGCAAAGATTTCCGAGTCGATGGAGTAGGCCTCCGGAACGCGAACACACGAAGCAACACCCCCATCTTCACTGGGGTGTTGTATGATTCAATTCCCCCTCGTATCCCGTCGACCAGATATCAAAAGACAGGCGTTCGATGTACTTGATGGCTCAATCTCAGAACTCGGTCGAAGCTCTCCGTGGCCTGCCTATGGGAATTGCTTTGATCATTGCACTTGGTGCAAGCGTCGCCTTTACCGTGTTGATTTGGAAGCTCGGTGTCATCCGATACATGGTCAATGTTCAGAATGAACGGCAGAAACGATTCCGCGGAGGAGGGAACTTGCATGGCGTCGAGTGGGGAACAGACAGAAATGCCGCACTATCATTCGCTGGCGCAATCTGGCTCGTCTCATTCTGCCTGATCCTGTTTGGACTCATAGTGTATGCCTGAGTTGAAAGGCGTCATCACCATCGGGGCATGCAGAGGGCACGTGCAGAGGAGCCATTGAAGATGAGTAAACATCCAAAACGCAGAAGGGCATGGCCGGTTGCAACGGCAACAGTTCTATTTGTCCTGTTGGTCATCTCGGTCATCGCATCCGCAGTCCTGTTGCAATGGGACATCTTCGAGAGTATTGGGACAATACTGTTCGTGTCTGCACCCCTGGCCGTGCTGAGTGGCATCTTTGCCATTCTCGCCCTGTGCATTGGGAACCACCGAGTGTGGTCACTGATCATGCTTGCTCTCACCCTGGTCTACTCAGGGTTGTTGATCTGGTTCCTCAATACCTGACCCAGGTCACCCATTCACGTCATCCGTTTGGCGATGACGCGATCCTTCGTGGGAATCCGAACCGCTTGTATCAGTCCGATCTTGGACATTGTCCAGATGATCATGTAGCTCACGTCCAACTGCCACCATCGCAGCCCATGTCTCGCGGAGGTCGGGAATGCGTGATGGTTGTTGTGCCATCCCTCGCCAAGAGCCACGACACCCATGATCGCGTTGTTCCGGCTGTGATCATGAGTGTTGTATGGCTTGGTACCCCAGATATGACAGACGGAGTTGATGCTCCACGTCATGTGATGGACCAGGCACACACGAACAGGCCCCCCCCAGATGAACCCCAACAGCGCACCAGTCCAGCTCAGCGTGAGCACTCCGCCCAGCACAGTGGGAATCACAAGCCCAAGGATCACCCAGAGAGTGAAGTGCTGACTCATCCAACATACGAGGCTGTCCTTTCGCAGATCGCCGATGTACTGCTCGAGGCCCTCGATTTCCGGCTTGAACAACCACCCGACGTGGGAATGCCACATCCCGCGAATCATGCTCCACAGCCCTGTCCCATGCCCGTGTGGTGAATGCGGGTCGCTGTCCTGGTCGCTGTATTGATGGTGACGCCGGTGTGTGGCGACCCATCGCAGCACCGGCCCCTCGACAGCCATCGACCCCATCACCGCCAATATGGCGACCACCGGCTTGGATGTCTTGAAGCTGCGGTGAGTGAAGAGGCGGTGGTAGCCGACGGCGATCCCGCCGGCGGTTACAAGGTACATGCCTACGAGGATGGCCAGATATAGCCAGTCGAAGGCGATGTGCCACAGGAGCACGATCGCGACCACGAGTCCGGCGAAGGGAATCACAACCGCCGCAAGATTGGCCAGTTTCAATGTGAGCGGTGGGCGGTCCATCTCAGAGAGAGTGGATCGGTCTGGAGAACTGGAAATCCGCTGTACATCAGGCGTCGTTGGCATTGCGTTGTCCATGAGGTATGGCCGGTAGAACCGGCACTTTTGAGTGGTACACGCGGCCGCACCGTGGCTCGTCATCCAGTGACTCATCGGCCACATTGCCAGCAAAGCATGGGTCCTCCCAACTATAGGGGCCTGGCCCATATCGGGGGGGCAACTACTCATTGAGGATCTGGGGCGGTTCCGTACTTTGCGTATGTTAGGTGAAGCGAATGGGGGAAGGGGCTGTCTGCTCACTTGTTGCTGACACATCCTTAGTTGCGGAGGGAGAGCCCTCCTGCGACGCAGTCTTCAGCGGTTCTTGTTCTGGTTTCTTTTTTGGCATTTCGAAACTCCTTCTTGGAGAATTCGTCGCTGAATTTGACGGCCTATTCAGACCAATCTACAGCAGGCGCTGTGGGGTGGTTGATCTGGTTCCTCAACTACTGACCCAGGTCACCCATCTGCAAACCAACCCAGCCCCCCGGCATCGCCCTCAGGCGCCGAACTTCGGTTCGGGCAGGCCTCGTACGCCCAGCCCGTGAATTGCAAACACGCTTCCAGGCTGTGGATGCATTGCCAACTGCTCCGGACTCACGAAGGACTGTTGTGACGTGACGTACATCGTTTCAAGGTCGTCTCCACCAAAGGTAACGCAGGTGGGGCTGGGAATCGGCATGTCGATTTCCCGATCGAGTCGACCTGTCGGATCGATGCGCATGATCTTGCCTCCAATGTTCAAGGCAAACCAGTAATACCCCTCGGCATCGACCGTGGCACCATCGATGATCCCCGGCTTGCGATCCTCGAGCGAAAACAGGACCCTGCGGTTATCGATGCGGCCTTCGTCGATGTCAAGATCGAAGACATGCACCGCAGCACCCTTCGTGTCCCCGAAATACATCCGCGTGTCATCCGGCGAAAAGGCGATCCCATTGCTGCAGGCGAAGGGAAAGTCCTCTGCGCACTTGTGGCACGTCAGATCGGGATCGAGGCGGTAGATGTACGACGCACAGTCCTGCAGCCGCCCATCCATGCTGCCGCACCAGTAGCGTCCGCGTCGATCGATCTTTCCATCGTTCAGTCGGCTGTGTGGCAGGTCAGGCTCGGGATCGATGATCTGCTCGAAGGACCCGGTTTCCAGGTCGACGGTACAGAACCCCGAGTTCGTGCCTGCGACCAATCCGCCTTTCTGCCTGAAACCAAAGGAACCAACCTGCTGAGACATCGGCCAGGTGTCCCGCTGCCCGGTCACGATGTTCAATCGCTTCATCGACGGCAGACGTGGGCTTGCCTGCTCCATGGAAGGCCCCGCGTGATCCGACCAGTACAGGGAGGTCTCATCCTGGCACCAGAGTGGAGACTCTCCAAGACCGTCATTGCATTCCCAGAGACATTCAATATCACACATCGTGTTTCATCTATTCCTGCTCAACTGGAGAGGTGTACTTGTTAACTGCATTAGTTTACCTAGTTGTCTGCACCCACCAAGAACAACACCCCCGTGAAGACGGGGGTGCTGTGAGTTTATATATGGAGTGGGGGGATCAGTCGCAGATGCCCCAGTCGTCGATGACCGACAGCAGGTCGAAGACATTGACCACGCCGTCGGCGTTTACATCGCCTGCGCATGAAGCGGGGCAGTCGTCACATGAGGCGCCTTCGCCGAGCCAGGTGCCGCCGAAGTTCATGCAGGATGACTCAGTTACAACATCGCAACCAGACGTCACGCAGCAGGCGCCTGTTGGTTCTCCGCAGTCATCGCAACTCCCCTTTACACCAAGCCATGCGCCCCCCTGCTCGGTGCAACTCGTTTCGGTCAGTGAAACACAGTCCATATTGATGCAGCATGCACCCCAGGGTTCTGGTTCCTGCAAGGTGTAGACGTACGCCGAGCCGGTGTCCCAGCCATTGTCGTCGTCGT
>JABABM010000018.1 GCA_014238205.1 Phycisphaerales bacterium
GCTGGTACGGGACCTCTCCCCTGATGGCACGCCTGCAGTGGATCGATTCCGATGGGAACCGACTCATGGGCACCAGCGGGATGACCGCTACCACCGAGACGACCATGGTGCATGTGAACCCACACGCCTGCATCGATCCCGTCTCAGGTGATGCCACGGTCTTCTGGGTGCGGCAGAACAGTTCACAGAGCAGCTCAGGCATCCAGGCCAACCGAATTACTCCCGCTGGAACCCGGCTCTGGGGCGCAACTGGTACACAACTCCTGCCCGTCTCCAGTGGAACAAGCCTGCTGGACCTGCATGCGATGCAGGTCGGGTCGCTTGCAACCGGTTCGTGGATCAAGAGCCCGAGCCTTGGCTCGGAACAGGTCCAGGCCGCGGCAGTGCACGAAGATGGAAGCCTGGCCTGGGGCTTCGCCCCCGTGCTGGTATCAAGCGCACCGAGTAACAAGACCGACATGACCTCCTGCGCAGGCGAGGGCATGCTGATCACCTGCTGGGTCGACGACCGGAACGGCACCGACCAGCTCTTCACGCAGAACGTCAACGATGACGGCTCCCTCGGATCCACGACGTGCGCCGGGGACATCGATGGCAATGACGCGGTGGATGTCACTGATCTGCTGGCGATCATCAGCGCCTGGGGACAGTGCCCCATCGGGGGGGACTGCCCTGCCGATATCGATGGCAATGGGAGCGTTGACGTCGGAGACCTGCTGATGGTGATCGCCAACTGGGGCAGTTGCCCGTGACGTTTCACCTGTTGACGTTCTTCTATGCAGCATCCTGCTTCATACCCACGGCACACGTGACACCATCCGATAGTTCAGCAGAAGACCGCTTTGGCAGCGCAGTTGCAATGGATGGTTCACACCTGCTTTCAGGGGCGCCTTTGCAGGGTGGCTCGGGGTACCACGCCGGTGTCGTCTATGCTTTCGAAGCCAGTGACACCGAATGGGTGGAAGTGCAGCATATTCGACCTGATGATCTTGCCGCCTACGGTGAGTTTGGTACAGCGATCGCCATCGAGGGCGACTTCGCTGCGATCGGCTGGAAAGGAGCGAGCACGGTTGCCAATAGTGCCGGCATGGTCGTGCTGTACGAGTGGGTCGATGGACTGTGGCAGGAAATGGATCGCATCTGGGATCCAGAAGCGGAAGCCGGTGATCTTTTTGGAACCTCGATCGACATCGATGGTGACCGCATGATCATCGGTTGCCAGTTGGATGATGTCAGTGGAACGGACAGCGGATCAGCCCTGGTATTCAACCGAAACAAGGAGGGATGGGTGTTTGAGCAACGACTCGAGCCCTCCGGGGGTGGCCCATTCAACTGGGCTGGTCATGCAGTCGCGATCGACGGTGCACGAGCAGTCGTGGGTGCCTACCTTGAATCGGTGGATGAACACCAGGCAGCTGGAGCGGCGTACATCTACCATCGTGACGAAGCCGGTCACTGGAGTGAAGAAATTCGATTGGTTGCAGACGATCCGGTTTCCGGGGACTACTTCGGTTACAGCCTGTCACTGGAGGGGAATCGCCTGGCAGTGGGCAGCATCCTCAATGATGCGCCTCTTGAGGATTCTGGCGAGGTCTACCTGTTCGAGCGGGTCGAAGGTGACTGGGTGCTTGAGCATCTGCCCCCGCCCGATGACGGTGGCGAGTTTGGATATGCCCTCGCTCTTGAGGGTGCTGATCTGTTTGTCGGCGCGGTGTATCACCCCGGCAACGGCATCGCCAATGGCGCCGTATACCACTTCGAGCACGATGGAGATCAATGGGCATGGAGTACCAAGTGGCTGCCGATGGACGGCGTCGATGACTGTTTTTTCGGCGCGAGTCTGAGTACCAACGGGCTTGGCCTGGCGATCGGTGCACCACGCGAGAATGTCACGGGGCTTGGCAGTGGAGCGGTGTATGTACATGATCTTGAACCACCCTGTCTTGGCGATCTCAATGGCGATCTGCTCGTCAACGTCAATGACCTGCTGGCCATCATCACAGGCTGGGGTGACCCCTACGACGTCGACGACCTGCTGATCGTCATCGGTGCCTGGGGACCATGCCCCTGAGGCAGCGCAGCCATATATATGTATGGAGCCAACCGGTCCCCCACACGCCTCAGTGCCCTGCCTTGATCGATACGCGAGGAAATGCTTTATTGATCCCACCCCATCCGCTCAAATGGGACCGCGGGAGAGGAGACCCATCCATGCGCCAGTTCATCTTCGCCACCACGCTCGTCATGAGCAGTTCTGCACTGGGCGCCACACTTGAGGTCTGCCCCAGTGGCTGTGCGTACTCGTCCATCCAGGACGCCATCGATGCCGCCAACAGTGGCGACGACATCTTCATCTACCCCGGTGCCTACACCGAGCAGATCGATTTCAACGGCAAGGCGATCACCGTCTCTGGAAGTGGCGCTGACGTCACGATCATCGATGGCGGGGGGCTCCCCGGTTCCGTCGTCACATTCGATCAGGGAGAAGCCAACAGCAGCGTGCTCGAAGGCGTCACGATCGTCAACGGCAGAGGCACGTACATCATCGACCCGATCTTCGGCAGCCTCCCCTGCGGTGGAGGCATCGCCGTCATCGACTCGGCCCCCATCATCCGCCAATGCACGATCACTGAAAATGCCTGCTGGGGCGGCGCGGGCATGTTGAATCTGCGATCGAGTCCGCAGCTTCAGAGCTGTCTTTTTCTCGGCAACGTCTCCGAAGGACACGGCGGCGGCGCCTACAACCTCGACCATGCCGATCCGGAGTTCATCGACTGCGTCTTCGAGGCCAACGACGCCGCCTGGGGTGGCGGGATGACCAGCACGGTCGATTGCAACCCGAAGATCACCGACTGCCTCTTCCTGGCCAACACCGTCTTCAACGTCGGTGGCGGCATCTTCAGCCGGTCGCGCAGCAACCCGATCATCACCGACTGCATGTTCATCGGAAACCTGCAGACGGGGAACCCCATCGGCAGCGGTGCAGGCATGTGCACCTACGGAAGCGGCAACGGAGGCGGCCCCTGCTACCCGATCGTGACCAACTGCTGGTTCGAAGGACATTCCGTGACCGGTGATGGTGCCGCCATGGCCAACGCCTACGATGCCCACCCCACCGTCACCGACTGCACCTTCGTCGACAACCATGCCGGACGAAACGGCGGCGCCATGGCCTGCATGGGCAACGCCGACCCGTACGTTCCCGCAAACGCCATCGTCACCAACTGCAGTTTTTCAAACAACAGTACGGCCGACTATGGCGGCGGATTCCACTCGCGCAGCAGTACACCCACCGTTCGTGACTGTCTGATCCAGACCAACATCGCCGGCATCGGCGGTGGCGGCGCCGGCTTCGAGAACAGCGATCTGGCCACGCTCCCAACGACCACGCTGTGCGGCAACAGTCCGGACAACCTCTTCGGTGTCTACTTCGACGGCGGCGGCAACGATGATGATGCCGACTGCATCGAGTGTGGTGGCGATTTCAACGGCGACCAGTTTGTCAACGTCAGCGACCTGCTCATGGTCATCGCCGGCTGGAACGATCCGTACACGGTCGACGACCTCCTGGCGGTCATCGCCGGCTGGGGCCCCTGCAACTGACGGAGCCTTGCCATTTCGGCTTTGACCCGGGTTTTGCTTGCCCACTCCCCTAGAATGGGGTTCAATGGAGTACCCGGGATGTATTCCGGGCTGGAAAGAGAGCCATGCACATTCCCATCCTGTCGATCTCTGCAGCCATGCTCATGGCTGGTCTTACCATTGCAGACAGGGAACATGTCGGCACGCCTGGGCAACAGGAGGTGGTCACTGCCTCCATGAATCCTGAAGTTCGTTCCTGGACGATGGACAGCACGCGAGATCCATGGAATGACTCCGCCTTGCAGCGAGGCGGTCTTGGCGGACCAGGCACGGAAAGCAACCAGACACCTGTCATTGAATCCCAGGAAATCCTTTCAAGAATCAGGGAAGATCCCTGCCAGGGAGTTGACGGCATCTGGATGGGCAACGTCTCCCGCACCGAAGATCTCTCTGCACTCCCGTTACCCACAGGTGCCTGCTGCACTGGCGGGCAATGCATGATCAAAACCGAGGCGGACTGCGCAGGCACCTACCTCGGCGATGACACGTCCTGCTTGATGGAGAGCGCGGCAGAAAGTGACTGGTTCGGCTACTCGGTAGCTGTCTCGGGAAATGGTTTGACCGCCCTGGTCGGCGCTCCACTTCGTGATGAACTCATCTACGAATGTGATCCTGCAGATCAAGATTGCGAAGAGAGCGTTGAGTTCAACTGCGGGTCGGTCACCGTGTATCAGCGATCGAATGTCAACAGCTCCTGGACTGCAAAAGAAGTTCTCCTACCTCAACCCACCGACTACGAAGAGGAGAACAGGATCTCGCTTGCCCAGATCGAGTTCGGGCACTCCGTAGCCATCTCGGATGACGGCACCCTCGCCATCATCGGTGCACCCTACTACAACAACTACTACGACGATCTGAACGATGTTGAAGTCGAGAATGCATTCAACTGCGGCACCGCCTATGTCTTCCAGCGGGATTGGGCCGGGAGACCATTCGGGGATGCCATTCACCAGTTCTTCCCCTCCCACGATGACGGAGTGGAAGAAACATACGACGACACGGCTTTCGACTGGTTCGGATGGTCGGTCTCCATCTACAAGTACCCGGATCCGCCACCGCGGGTTCCCAATCCACGTGCCATTGTGGGTTCTCCCAATGACCTGAACGTTCTTGAAGACAACATCAAGCCAGGTTCCATCTACATATACGACTCGAACACCCAGGATGGCGGCGGATTGAATGCCTGGCCGGACGATCCAGAGGATGTATCAAATAGTCGCAAGTTCGTCGAGGACGATGGGTACGGATACACGAGCGACCTGTTTGGCCACTCCGTTTCCATAGACCGCAACTTCGCCATTGCAGGTGCGCCTCAACATGCCATAGCAGGCATAGGCCTCGATGCAGGCGCCGCCTTTGTCTACCGAAAACGTGGCAACTGGGAGCTGGACGAGGAGTTGATACCTGATGAGCCAGCGCCCGTGTGGTGGGACGAACTGAAGACCGGTGACGAGTTCGGCTGGTCCGTCTCGATCTCCTTGACCCCCGCCGACCCGCTTAATGCAACGCCCGATACCTGGAGAGCACTCGTCAGCTCCCCTCATGATGAATACGGCGCATGCTGTTTCGGGAACAACTGTGAGGACAACTATGATTTTGAGGATTGCATAGACGATGGAGGTACCTACCTGGGCGGGTTCTCGGAGTGCTCAAACGGCACCTGTCGAAACAGCGGCCCCCTTGCCGTACGTGGCCCCTGCTGCTTCGAGACGGCATGCGTCGATTTCCACTATGCCATCGACTGCGTCGACCTCGGAGGCACCTTCATGCCCGGCTATGAAACCTGCGCCGAGGCCGATGAACTCTGTGGCTACGTTGGCCTCGACCGGGGCTCGGCCTGGATCTTCCGTAGAACCGGTAGTAGCTGGACAGTGGAACAGAAGATCTTCCCGGACGATGGTGTCACGGACGACTGGTTCGGCTATTCCGTTTCATTGAATGAGAATGCAGCGCTCGTCGGCGCAAACAGGGCCATCGAGTGGGGCTGGGATGATTACTACAACGAGTATCGAAATATCGAGGTCGGCAATGCCTACTACTTCCACCGCGAGGTTCCTGCCCTGACCTGGGAGCGGGTCAACAGGCTGCGTTCCGAGTTTCCCGAGTGGGGCGAGGAGTTCGGGCGAGCTGTTTCCATCTCGGAAGCATTTGACACGGGTAACGACAATATTGTCGATGAGTTTGAATCCTTCGTCGGTGCTCCCTACCACAAATTTCTGTGGAACCAGGACGATGGCGAAATCGAGGAGATCGAGAACACGGGCGCTACCTTCGTGTTCGATCTTGATATTCCCAATGCACCCTGAGGCAGCCTCTACACGAACATGAACTCATTCGCCCAGGACTTCCTCGATGTCCCGGGGTGTCAGTCGTGATCCACATGCCAGGATCCAGATGCTTGGGATGGCTGCAACAAGGCACGCGCCTGCAACCACGAGCACACTCTTCCCAAGCCCATCCATCGATGCCTCGAAGAAATGGTTCGAAAGCGAAATCGCAGCGACCAGAAAGCACACCAGCCATGCCACTGCGAGCAGTACACCCGTTGTCCTGTAGCTTCCATGCCGAATCGGCGACTGGCCAATCTGCAGGAAGATCACGCCGGGCAGGAGCAATAGAATGCCTGGAATGCCCATGACCGAGATGCCGATGGCCATCATGTCCTGTTGCTTGCCGGTCTCGATCATCTCCGGGGTGAGCTCGTTGTAGGGTGTTGCGGGGTAGGGATCAGACATTCCCATGGTGCAACAGCACCCGGACATCGGGATTGAGAACGCCACGATGGCCCAGAGAAGAACGATGGCAAGAATGCGCATGGCTGCCATGCAAGGCCCCCGGGATACGGATGAACATCCCCCCACTTGATCCTACGCCCACCAAGTCCGTTCGACTTGAATATTCAGAACATCAAGGAACGTCAGGGAGCAGCTTCCGCTGCATCGCCAGCAGATTCCCAGGCCTTGTTGACCTTGGCGACGAAGACATAGGGCTTCTCGCGGATGGCGCCCTTGCATCCGTCACAGCACAGAAGCATCAGGCGATTGCCCACGATGACCTCCGTTGGCTTCGTACCTTCCTCGAAGTTGCTGTCGGCAACGATGCAACTCTTCAATGGGTACGTGCCACGCTGGGCCTCGGCAATCGCGAAATCCAACCGTTCACCGTACAAGGCGGGATCGGCCTTGATCTTCTCGAGGCACCCATTGCAGCAGAGACGAAACAAGCGGTTGCCCTGCACATGGTCGATGGCATCCTCGCCGAGGGGCCGGCCGGATACCAGGCACCGATCCGTCGGGTAGTAGGGTTTCTGCTGCTCGATGATCCTGGCTGCAACCTGGCCGCGGTACTCATCGTGGTTCTCCTCGTAGGCCTCGATACAGGGAGGGCAGCAGAAGGTGACATCGATCCCATTGATGACACGCCGCGTAGCCTTACCCATGGACGCGGCATCTCCACCGGACTTCGGGCAGATGCCCAGCGGATCAAGCTGGTTCATCCGGACCTGCGCATTCTCCGGGGCTACCGGCGGCGTGGGCCTGTTGGTTGCAGGCAGTTGACGTGGGTCGGGCCTGGAAGGCGAAAGTGCGGCAAGTTTCTCCGTACGGCCGGCATCATCCAGCGCATTCCACTTGCGAACACAACGGGCGCAGCAGAAGGCGACCTCCTGCCCGTTGAACTCGACGACATGCTCGGTGTCCGTGATCGCCTCATCGGGCATCATCGGGCAATTGGAATTCATGGGCTCTGCAAGTGCAATACAGGCAGTCATCATGATGAACAGCAGATGGTTCATGGTCCTGCTCCTTTACCCGGGATCGATGCCTGGGCAATCATGGTTTTGTCTTCGGAGTCTCCGGGTTCTCTTGACTTCCAGCATCACCGGAGCGATCCGAAAGCGGGGAAAAATCATGCAGAAGGAAACCCCATTGCGTCGTCTTGTTGTAGACCAGGAAAGCGGAGATGTGATTCCTTCGTATGTAGGCAACCCTGCCGACACCCTTGGCATAGAACGCGATGGACGTTGCCGACACATGCGCGGGTCCGACCTTTCCAACGTAGTTGATCGTGATCAACCGGGCTTCGAACGTGCCGGAGGGAACGGTGACTTCATACGCCCCCTTGTCGATGTAGGTGATCTGCAGTTTCCCCGTGTACTTCAGGTCCGATGGCGCATGCAGGTCATAGACCGAAACTGTTGTTTCACTGATCTGTGGCTCGCCCGGCTCCACTCCCTCCAGCAGCACCGGCTCTGGCGGATTGAAGACGGAGACAACACCTTCGGACAGGTCCAGCTCCGTTGGAAGAAGCAGGTTTCCATCCTGCTGGACAAGGTATTCAACCTTCCTCTTCCCCGTACTCAGGCTCCAACCACCTTCCTGTGAACCTGGCGGTGATTTGGGATTCCTCTGTACCCAATTCAGCGTATCCGTCCGCATCGAGCCCTTCCGCTTGCCTGACCCGTAGACGTACTCCCCGATCTGGTCGACCAGTGGAAACCAGTGAGTGACATCATGAATCGGTGTCAGCGTGGACCTCTCCCCGATGACACCCTCCCCAAGCAGTTGCAGCAACTCCTGCTCACGATCTGAAAGTGACATCGAGTCTGAATCAATCCACCTGCCCTGAACCTGGGATACGAGAAACAACTCGCTGAAGACTGCAATCAGCAATACCACCACCACGATCGTGAGAAGTGGCAGGGAAACGGCATATTTCGAAGGCCTTGGGTCTGGCATGGAACTGGCTCTGCCTGCTACGGGTCCGTTGAATCTGCACAGGCTACTTGAGGTCTGCTTCCAACGAAGCAGGGAGCGAGAACAGAAATGTACGGATTCCTCCACATACGCCTTCTTGGGGGGAATAGAGGGAGGTGAAGACAACACACCCCCTCAACCCAAGGACAGAACCATGCTCAAGCTCGCAACAACCAACGGACTCGCCCTCGAAGCCAACCCCGGAACCTACCGCGAAGCCGTCAACAGCAAGAACCACTCCTCCAAGATCAACCTCGTCGACATCGCCATCGCCTGCACCTGGACCGGCCTCATCGCCGCGATCCTCGTCTGAAACACTGAAAAAGGGGTGTGCCAGCCCTGGGGGGCCTTCAGGCCCGGGGGCTGATCCAAGGATGGAAAAATGCTTGAGCATGAAAAGGGCCCCCTTTGGGGGCCCTTTCTGGTTTTTTACATGTGTCAGGGCTGCTTAAGCGCTGAAACTGCTTCCGCAGCCACAGGTATTGGTGGCATTGGGGTTGTTGAATACGAAACCGCGGCCCATGACCTCGTCCTTGAAGTCGATTTCCGTCCCATTGAGGTACAGGTAACTTTTGGGGTCACAGATGATCTTCAGGTCGAAGACCTTGACTTCATCCTCGCCCTCAAGGGGATACTCGTAGTTCCAGGTCTCATCAGAGTCCTTCGTATGCTCCGTGAGATCCAAGAGGTATGAGAATCCAGAGCATCCTCCCCCCTTCACACCAACGCGAAGGCTGATAGCCCCCAGGTCGAGTTCCTGCTGCTTGATGATGGAAACAATTTCCCTCGCAGCGGTTTCTGTCACGGTTACAGGCATGAGATCAACTCCTCAATCCTCTTCTCCCGGGGTCATCCACCGGTACATATGTATTCTAGGCCCTCGACCCGTGTTCAGATAGTCATGACATTCTGGAATGATTCCAGAATGCAACCTAGAATGCCACTTCTCGCGTGTTCTCGATTAAACCAACACGCACAGCCCTGCCAGGACACCATGATGCCAGAAGATCCAAATGCCGCCCTGGATACCTGGGCAGACCAGACCGACTACAAATGGGGCTTCGTCACCGATATCGAATCGGAGACGCTGCCACCAGGCCTTGACGAGGATGTCATACGCGGCATCTCGGCCAGGAAACGAGAACCGGAGTGGCTGCTGGAATGGAGACTGAAGGCCTACCGGCACTGGTTGACCATGGATGAGCCGGAGTGGGCGCACTTCCCGGATCATGATTGGCGACCAATCGACTACCAGGCCATCTCGTACTACTCGGCTCCGAAGTCCGATGAGGATCGCCCAAAGAGCCTGGATGAAGTTGATCCCAAGCTGCTTGAGACCTACGAGAAACTGGGCATTCCGCTTGAAGAACGCGCCGCTCTTGCCGGTGTCGCCGTCGATGCTGTCTTCGACAGTGTCTCGGTTGCAACAACCTACAAGGGCAAGCTCAAGGAGGCAGGTGTCATCTTCTGCCCATTCTCCGAGGCTGTCCACGAGCACCCGGAACTGGTGCAGCAGTATCTTGGTCGCGTCGTACCGGCGAATGACAACTACTTTGCCGCCTTGAACTCGGCCGTCTTCACCGATGGTTCCTTCGTCTTCATTCCCAAGGGCGTCACCTGCCCCATGGAACTGAGCACGTACTTCCGAATCAATGCCATGTCGACGGGGCAGTTCGAACGCACACTGATCATCGCCGAGGAAGGTGCCTCCGTGAGTTATCTCGAGGGATGCACTGCCCCGATGCGCGATGAGAACCAGTTGCATGCTGCAGTCGTTGAACTGATCGCCCTTGATGACGCATCCATCAAGTACTCCACGATCCAGAACTGGTATCCCGGAGATGAGAATGGCGTCGGCGGCATCTACAACTTCGTCACCAAGAGAGGTCTCTGTGAAGGAGACCGGAGCCACATCTCCTGGACGCAGGTCGAGACAGGATCCGCGATCACCTGGAAGTATCCATCGTGCATCCTCAAGGGCGATGATTCGATCGGCGAGTTCTACTCGGTCGCATTGACGAACATGAAACAGCAGGCAGACACGGGGACGAAGATGGTGCACCTTGGTCGCAACACCCGGAGCAACATCGTCTCCAAGGGCATCTCCGCCGGCAATGGACAGAACACGTACCGGGGCCTGGTGAAGATCCGCCCGAAGGCCGTCAATGCCCGCAACTACACCCAGTGCGACTCGATGCTCATGGGCGATCGATGCGGCGCACACACCTTCCCCTACATCGAGGCTGAGAATGACAGCGCGGTCGTCGAACATGAGGCCTCGACATCGAAGATCGGGGAAGACCAGATCTTCTATCTCAACCAGCGCGGCATATCCTCGGAGGATGCCGTGTCCATGATCGTCAACGGGTTCTGCCGCGAAGTTCTCGCGGAACTGCCCATGGAATTCGCCGTCGAGGCGAGAAAACTTCTCGAGGTCAGCCTCGAGGACAGCGTCGGCTGAACCAGCCGGCTCCTGCAACAGGAAGCATCATGCTCAGTATCAAGAACCTCCATGCCTCGGTCGAAGGAACCCCGATTCTCAAGGGAATCGAGCTTGAGATTCCATCCGGCGAAGTGCATTCGATCATGGGACCCAACGGGTCCGGCAAATCAACCCTTGCCCGCGTCCTTGCCGGTGAAGAAACCTACGAAGTTACGAAGGGTTCCATCACCTTCAATGGAGTCGACCTGCTGGATATGGAGCCGGATGTTCGTGCACGCGAAGGCCTGTTCATGGCCTTCCAGTACCCCGTCGAGATCCCTGGAGTGAGCACGAAGTACTTCCTCCGAGCCGCCGTGAATGCCATTCGCGAACATCGAGGACTCGAGGAACTGGATGCCTACGAGTTCCTGAAGATGGTCAAGGAAAAGGCCCAGGTGCTCGACCTTGATACCAGCCTGCTGGATCGATCCGTGAACGAGGGCTTCTCCGGGGGAGAAAAGAAGCGGGCCGAGATCTTCCAGATGGCCATGCTGGATCCCACGATGTGCGTCCTGGACGAAACGGATTCTGGCCTGGACATCGATGCATTGAAGGTCGTCTCAGACGGGGTCAATGCACTCCGGAACGAGCAGCGTTCATTCCTCGTGATCACGCACTACCAGCGACTTCTCAACTACATCGTTCCGGACAGGGTCCATGTGCTGATGGATGGGCGGATTGTCGAGAGTGGTGACCGCGACCTGGCATTGAAGCTTGAAGAACAAGGCTACGCCGCCGTCGAGCACCCCTGTGGAGCCGACGCGTGAGCAGTACAACCATGAGTGATACCAGGCAGTTCCAGGATGACTTTGAAGCGATTGATGCTTCCAGCCCGTTGGCCGAAATGCGCAGCGAGGCTTTTGAACGATTCCATGAACTGGGCTGGCCTACCACGCGAAGTGAGGCCTGGCGCTACACGAACCTGAAGCCGCTCACCGCGGCAGACCTGTCGATGGCACCCAGTGCCTCCGTGGATGAGTCGGTCATCGAGCCATACCTCATCGAGGATGCGCAGGTTCACCGCATCGTGTTCGTCAACGGGCGATTTGATGACAGCCTGTCCGACATCGGCCAACTTCCCAAGGGAGTCACGGTCGGCCACCTTGCCGACGCGGTCACCGCAAACACCGATGCAGTCCTGGCTCACCTCGGCTCGACCTTCGATTGGAAGGCCGATGCGCTCGATGCCTTGAACACGGCCTTCATCGAGGATGGGCTCTACATCCACGTCCCGGCGAACACCGAGTTTGATCAGCCGGTGCACGTCCTGCACGTTACCGTGACGGATCCCGCCGTCACCGTCGTCACGCACCCGAGAACACTGATTGTCGTCGAAGACGGCTCGCGAGCCACCTGCATCGAATCCTGCTTCGGTACAGGTGATGCCATGTGCCTGGTCAATCCTGTCACGGAAATCATCGCTGGACATGGCGCGCACGTGGACCACTATCGCGAGGTCCGTGAGGGCGAACAGACCTGGCACCTGGGCACGCTCGGCGTGACACAGGGCAACGATGGACAGGTGAACTCCTGCTGCCTCGCCCTCGAAGGCAAGGTCATTCGCAACGCGATGACCGGCACGCTGGAAGGCACCGATGCGATGGCCAACCTGCGTGGTCTGGCCTGGGGCAACGGGGATCGGCATATCGACAACTTCCTTCGCGTGAATCACATGAAGCCCGACTGCAACAGTCGCGAGTACTTCAAATACATCCTCGACGACTCGTCCACCGCCTCCTTCACTGGTCGCATCTACGTCGAGCAGGATGCCCAGAAGACCGATGCCGTCCAGACAAACCGGAACCTCCTGCTCAACGAGAAGGCCAAGGTCTACACCCGGCCACAACTTGAGATCTTCGCCGATGACGTGAAGTGCACGCACGGTGCCACCATCGGGCGGCTGGACGAGGATGCCAGGTTCTACCTCGAGGCACGAGGCATCGGCCGGGAAGCAGCCAACAGCCTGCTCATCTTCGCCTTCGCCAACGAGGTCATCGAGGACATCGCCTTCGAGCCTCTTCGTTCGAGACTCGAGACCATCCTGCTGGATCGCCTGCCCGATGGCGGGATGTTCCGCTGAACCAGGCCGCCGCGGCTAGGATGAACGCATGGGAACTACCCCCACGACTTCAACCCGGGCATTCAACGTGAACTCGATCCGTTCCGAGTTCCCGCTGCTGCAACGGGAAGTCCACGGCAAGCCGCTGGTCTACCTTGATTCCGCCGCGACGACGCCCAAGCCCCAGGCGGTGCTGAATGCCGTTGCCGACTACGACATGCGATGCACGGCCAATGTCCACCGCGCCGTCCATGAACTGAGTACCGAGGCGACCGAGGCCTACGAAGGCGCTCGCACCGCAGTGGCGACGTTCATCAATGCTGCCCGCCGCGAGGAACTTGTCTGGACACGAGGAACGACCGAGGCGATCAATCTCTTTGCATGGTCCTGGGGACATTCAAACCTGCAGGATGGTGATCACGTCCTGCTCAGCGAGATGGAGCACCATGCGAACATCGTTCCATGGCAACTGCTTCGCGAGCGGGTGGGCATCGAGATCGACGTGGCTCCGATCACCGACGAGGGTGTGTTGACCGTGGATGCAGTCCTCAAATGCATTACTGATCGAACGAAGTTGATCTCCCTTGCCTGGATCTCGAACGTGCTGGGCACAATCAACCCGGTGCAGGAGATCTGTGCAGCCGCACGTGAACGTGGCATCACGACCCTGATCGATGCCGCCCAGGCTGTGCCCCATGCGCACGTCGATGTGCAGGCCGTCGGCTGCGATGCCCTGGCCTTCTCCGGTCACAAGATGTACGGACCAACGGGCATCGGCTGTCTCTGGGCACGGCACGACCTGTTGGAAGCCATGCCCCCATGGCAGGGTGGTGGCGACATGATCAAGACGGTCAGTTTCGAGGAATCAACCTGGAACGACGTTCCCATGAAGTTCGAAGCGGGCACGCCCAACATTGCCGGTGCCATCGGACTGGGCGCAGCGGCCGCCTGGATCAGCGAACTGGGGTCCGACGTGATCGCCGCGCATGAACATGACCTGCTTGAACGTTGCGTTGAACGACTAAGCGCCATGGATCGGGTGCAGCTCATCGGAACGGCCTCCCGGAAGGCGGCCGTCGTGTCCTTCGTCATCGATGGCATGCATCCCCATGACGTGGGCACCTTCCTTGACCAGCATGCAATCGCCGTCCGCACCGGGCACCACTGTGCATGGCCGTTGATGGATCGTTTCAAGGTCAACTCGACGGTACGTGCCTCGATGGGCGTGTACAACACGATCGAGGAAGTCGACGCCTTTGCCGATGCACTTGAGCGGATCATCGAGGTGTTCGGATGAGCATATTCACTCCCGAGGACCATCCCCTGACTGAAGCCGTCGGCAAGGCCCTGCGAAGCGTGCATGATCCGGAGATCCCGGTGAACATCTTCGATCTCGGGCTCATCTACGAGGCGCGCATCGATGAACAGGCCGGCGTGCACATCACCATGACCCTGACAACGCCCAACTGCCCGATGGCCGAGGTCATCCCGGGCCAGGTCGAGCAGGCGGTCGCCGCCGTGGAAGGTGTCAGCGGCGTCGACGTGGAACTGACGTGGGAACCGACCTGGGATCCGCAGATGATGACGGAGGCGGCAAAACTGGAACTGGACTTCACGGGCAAGTTCGATCCGGCGAAGTTGGCGAAGAAACCCATGGGCCTGAGTATCAATCGCAAGGAGCGGCCACGCGACTGACGTGGCTGGAGAACAGATGGGTGATTTCAAGCGTGTTGCAATGCTCTCCGAGGTAGTGTCCGGAACCGTGATCGGCGTGGAGGTGGACGGGCAGCGTATTGCCGTTTGCAACCACGAGGGTGACATCCGCGCCGTGGACGGCACCTGCACGCATGCGGATGCCGACCTGTGCGACGGGGAGCTTGAAGACGGCGAGCTGGTCTGTCCCCTGCATTTCGCGACCTTCTGTACGAAGACCGGCCATGCGACTTCTCCTCCGGCGGATGAACCACTGCGTGTCTACGAGGTGAAGGTCGAAGGCGAGGACATTCTTGTCAGGATTGACTGACGGGATGGAACTGGACCCTGCGAAGACCATCATCGTTTCACACCCAAGGAGTGGGCTCAACTGGGTTCGCTACTGCCTCGAGCATGCAACGGGTCGTCCCACTCCCGGCCGCACGCACCTCGTGGAAGACAGTGATCCGGTCATCTATCGCACGCATGATGTTCGACATGCAAAGGGACCTGAAACCGGGGACTGCATCTTCTACGAGGAGATGGGGTTGCCTCGACCGATTCGGTGGATGCGCACGATGCTGGGCAGGCCGATGCGTCCCATCTTTTCGACCATGGTGCTGCTGCTTCGCGACTACCACGAGAACGCCGTTCGGCGCAACTGGCGTGCCTCGCGGTACGCAGCCAATGTTCGAGCGTATGACACCTTTCCTGGTCGCAAGCACGTGGTCTACTACGAGGATCTCGTGCAGGGCATGGGGGCCATGAACGAGTTGCTGTCCTTCCTTGAATGTCCACTGCCGGTCGACTTCAACGAGGCCGAGCATCGCAATCGGTCACTGGACTGGTACCAGGATGAGGGCATCGGGCGAAGCAGCGAGACAGGCATGCTGACCTTGGAAGAACGCCGCAGGCTGCAGGCGTCCATGCGACGCCGCATCGGTCCCTGCTTCGATACGCTCCTGGGCCGGTATGGATGAAGAACCTCGTGCTTAACTGCGGCGGCGACGCCGGCGACCGGCGATTCCCGCAAGACCCAGCAGTGCCAACGCACCCGGCGCCGGAACACCGAAGGTCACGCCATCGACGGACCATGGAATGGGTTCTCCAGGCGTGAAGCCCGACGAGAAGCCCGACAGGTTCAAGTAGCCCCATGGAGCAGTGGATGCCCCATATCCCCAGACCGTGAACTGGCCGACAAGGACCTGGTAGTTGGACATCCCCGGCAGCACGTCACCAAAGGCATTGGGATCATTCATCGCCAGGTCCCAACTGCCGTTTGGAACATACAGGTTGCCACCAGCATCAAAGGACGTGGTGTCAAACCCGCTATTGACCAGATTGTTGCTGCCGTCGTTGTCTGAAGCACCGATCGTGACCCAGCTGTCATATGCAAGCGAAGGAAAGACGCCATAGAGAACAGGGTTGATTTGTGTCGAAAAGGACCCCCCAAATATGTTCTGGTAGAAGCCGAGGTTCGGGTCTCCAATGATTACGCCACCTGCTCCAGGAGAGCCACCCACGCTGGTGAGCTGGTCGTTTGGATCATCAAACTCGGCGTAGAGTCGCCAGGTTGTCGTACCTGCGCCGGGTGTATACCCATTCATGTCGATGGCATGCTGTTCAACATGCAATCCAACCAAGGCAGCATCTGCAAGAGATGTGCTGAGAACGATCGCGCCTATGGCGCAATATGCAGTTGTCTTCATGGTCCTTCTCCCTTTCCAAATCCTCTCCAGCAACACCGAGTCTATCGATCGCGAAAAATGATGCATGAAGAAGGTTTCGAATGGGCTTTCTCACTGCATGAAGCCCCTCATGCCCTGCATTTTCCACACCAGCCCCAGGCGTCGAGCACTCGCAGCATGTCGGTCATGTTCACGACGCCATCGCCGGTGACATCCGCCGGACAGGGCGGGGGGCAGGGACTGCCCGCACAGTCCACGCCTTCCCCCCACCACTGCCCGCGTGCATCCTCGCAGGCGTCGATGGTCGTCATGACACACGCCCCTGCAATGCAACAGGCTCCCGCATCACCGCAGTCGTCACGAATACTGATGGCACCGGTGTCCCGCCATGCGATGCCATCATCATGAAACCCGCAACGGATGATGCGAGGCTCGGATCCCGTGCAGTCGATCTCCGCGCCGAACGTCGACACATTCCGATCGAACCAGCAATCCTCGAAGGTGGGCGCCGCTTCAAGCAACCAGGCCGCCGCGCCCAGGTCCGCCGTATTGTTCACCAGGATGCACCGGCGAATGGTCGGCGATGACTTCTCGATTCGAAACGCCCCACCGATGCGATTGCCCATTGACCCAGGATCGCCCGTGCCACCTGAAATGGTAAAACCCTCGATGAGCGCCCCCGCGCCCTCGCCCTGGACCATGCAGATCACGGTGCCGCCACAGCCCCCGTGAATCGTTGTCCGGTCGGGGCCGTCTTCACTTTTCAGTTGAATGACCTTGCCCAGAAAATCAATGCACCCCTCGTGCCGGCCGGGAGCGACGAGAACGGTGTCTCCATCACCAGCCGCCTCGATAGCCGACTGGATCGTCGCATGGTCACCTGGAACGCGCAACACCTGCGCGTCTGTTCCAACGAGTCCCGCAAGCAGCATGATGCACCATGTCAAACGCATGGACGCACACTACTGCTGGACATGTTCATTCCCGATGCAAATGCCCAAAAGCCGATGAGCGTCAGGAAAGCATTCCGGGAACATGATCAAATACCTTGGCTCAAAGCGAAAGCTGCTGCCATCGATCCTTGAACAGGTCGATGCGGTGCGGAATTGCAGCAGCGTGCTCGACCTCTTCTCCGGCACATCGCGAGTTGGCCATGCCCTGAAGGAAGCCGGGTACCGCGTCATTGCCAATGATCACAATGCCTATGCCCACACGCTGGCAACCTGCTACGTACAGGCCAATCGAGAAGAACTCCTTGAAGATGCCCAGGACCTTGTTGATGAATGCAATGCAATCGTCGGCCGACCCGGCTGGTTCACCGAGACCTTCTGTCGCCAAAGTCGCTTCATTCACCCTCGAAATGGGGCACGCATCGACTCGATCCGCGAACACCTGGAAACCCTTGGCCTGCCCCCGGAACTGAAGGCCGTGATGCTGGTCTCCCTGATGGAGGCCGCCGACCGGGTCGATTCAACCACAGGTGTCCAGATGGCCTACCTGAAGCAATGGGCCAAGCGAGCCATGAAGGACATGGAACTGCGTGTTCCCAACATGCTCCCGCAAGCTGGCCCGGGAAAGGGAGAGGCGCACTGCCTCGATGCAGCGGCGGCAGCGAGCTTCAAGGTTGATGTCGCCTACCTGGACCCCCCCTACAACCAGCATTCCTACCTGGGCAACTACCACGTCTGGGAAAGCCTGGTTCGCTGGGACAAGCCCGAGGTTTACGGCGTGGCCTGCAAGCGAACCGACTGCAAGACACGAAAAAGCCCCTTCAACCGCAAACGAGAGATAGCAGATGCCCTTGAGAAGGTGATCAACCAACTCCAGGCAAAGGTCGTCATCATGTCCTTCAGCAACGAGGGATACCTGGAGCGAGCCGAATTGGAAGCCATGCTGGCCGATCGAGGGGATGTCACCGTCCTGGAACACGATTACAAGCGATACGTGGGGGCACAAATCGGCATCCACGACCCGAAAGGTCGCAAAGTAGGCAAGGTCAGCCACTTACGGAATACCGAGTACCTGTTTGTCCTCCACAACCAGGCTGCCTGAGGTTTCCGACCCAAAATCATGCCAACTGCCGCCAAAATGGGCTATCTGCAGCCTATCTTTGGAGTACGTGCCGCTTCATGTCGTCTTCTTTCATGAACGTGTCGGCTTCTTACGCGATCGTGTCGCTAAAATACGCGATCTCCATCACCGCTTGAATTGCAATGGTTGTAAGTAACTGAAATGAAGCCAGTTATGTGTACATCGGCACACAAATGACCTTGAAGGGCATAGGAGGACGTGGTGCAGGAGCCACGATCTCCTCACGGGGGTCCATGAATCGGTGTCCCTGGGTTCGCCACGAAGCGGACTATGCCTGTACCACTCTCTTCCCGTCCCCAGCTCTCCCCACGGGCTGGGGGCGTTCAATTGAGGAACTCACCGCGATTGGAGAAGGCAAAGGGGCCCCAGTTGCCAGGGCCGCACACGCCCATGGATCTCCTGGTCAAAGCGGACAACCAGGCCCCCATCACCCGTTTCCAGGCTTGGCTCGGACAAGGACGCATCCATGACCGGCTCCCAGAGTCCATCCAGATCCTCCATCGAGGCAGGCCACTGGCCATGTGCGCTGCGCCACGTCTCCACCGCGGCATGAATCCTTCGCATCTGAGTCCGGGCATGCTCGTCATCACCAGGTTCGTAGGCCACTGTTCCCGGCGGGGCTTCACTGAACTGCACTCGACCCCAGTACTGCGGACGGTGCATGTCGATGGCATCCTGCTTTGACCAGACCCAGTTGTCTTCACGCGTTTCAGGGATACGTCGATAGGCGCCCTCAACCAGTTCATGCCGCCACTGGACACGGGAGAAGTTCACCCACCAGTGGTCTCCATCCTCGGGGGGAATCGGCCTGTTGGCATGCGATGCAAGCGATGTCCAGGGAATGGCTATCTCCATGGTCCACGCTTCATCTCGATCGGCGGCATCATTGAGCGTGCCTTCAACAGCAACAGCCGTCTGCAGGCCCTGGATATCCCAGCCGATGTCGTACGTGCCACCACAGCGATAGGGGCGGGTCAACATCAGGTCGAACTGCGTATTGAGCGCATTGACTTCCAACTCGTAGTAGTCATGCGAATCGCCATCCGGATCGATGAACACCTCGAAGTCGTTGTCGTTGTAGATGATTGAATCCCGAGCAGTCAGCGAGCCCCACACGTGGGGTTCGGCCATCCAGGCGGCGATGTAGAAGTTGTCCTCATCCCAGGTCATCTTCGCACGAGTCCGGAAACGAGGTCGTGGCTTCACCTCACCCTCGATGTCGATGAACTCCTCGGTCCACGGGGCCCCCGCCCAGGCCTCGTCATCAAGTTGACCATCGATCAGCGGCGGAGAAGAAACCTGTCCGGCCACGTAGGTCCGGGGATGACTCGACACGCAGCCACCAAGGAGAAGCAGGAAAGGGACAAGCCGGGCACCATTCATGGATAGCAGCATACTCATCACCGTATGATGCCACCGACATGGCGACCACGCTTCCCATTCTCACTCCCGACCTGCAGGCACCTCCGCCGGCACCGGACCAGGCCCGGAAGGCAGGACGACTCATCGACAGCCATGGCCGCTGCATCCAGGATGTGCGGCTGAGCATCACCGATCGCTGCAACTTCCGCTGCATCTACTGCATGGAACCCGGGGATCGATTCCTGCCAAAGATGGAACTGCTCTCGCTGGACGAGTACATCCGGCTTGTCGGAATCCTGCTTGAACTTGGAATACGAACGCTTCGCATCACCGGGGGCGAGCCGACCCTCTACCCGGACCTGGATGCCCTCATCAACCACGTCGGGCAACTCGACCTGGATGACATCGCCATGACCACCAACGGGTCCAACCTGGATCTTCGCAGGCTGGAACAATGGCGCAGTGCCGGCTTGCGCCGCATGACGTTCAGCCTCGACACGCTTCGTGAAGAACGCATGAAATCGATCACTCGATCAACAAGCACGGTGCAGGATGTGCTTGGTGCAATCCGACTTGCCCGGGAGGCCGGGTACCCGAGGCCGAAGGTCAATGCCGTGATCATCCGGGGCATCAATGATGACGAGATAGTCGACTTCGCGAAACTTGCCCGCAACGAGGATCTCGATATCCGTTTCATCGAGTTCATGCCGCTGGACTCGGGCAGGGCGTGGAACCGCGATCACGTCGTCGATGCCAACGAGATGCTTCTGAACATCGAGCAACAGTTCACGCTGAAGGCCGAGAACGGCGACAATCCGCACTCGACCTCGATGAACTGGACCTTTGCCGACGGATCACCTGGACGCATCGGCATGATCGCTCCCGTCAGCAGGCCCTTCTGTGGTGCCTGCAACCGGCTTCGCATCACGGCCGAGGGACGTATCCGCCCCTGCCTGTTCAGTCACGAGGAATGGGACATCCGCTCCCTGCTGCGAAGTGGGTCGACGAACAAGGCCATCGCCAATGCCATCGTCGACATGGCCTGGACCAAGCAGGCAGGACACGGCATCGGCCACAGCGATTTCGTTCAACCCGAGCGGACGATGTCGGCCATCGGCGGCTGAAGCATCGAGCCTACTCGTCGCAGGTATTTCCCCAGTTGGCGATCACCAACAGCAGGTCGCCGACATCAACGAAGCCACTGCCGTCGATGTCCTCGTCGCACCCGCTGCCGATGCTGCAGTCGGTACCCCAGACCGCAATCACCTGGAGCAGGTCGCCGACGTTCACCATGTTGTCGCCATTCGTGTCTCCATCACAGGCCGGCTCGGTGATGACGAAGCTGCCGATCCATGTCTGCCAACCGCCGCTGCTTGCCCATTCCCCGATGTACCAGAACGTGGTGTCATCGACTGGATCAACGGTCAAGTCGAAGTAGTCACCCCAGCGGCCATCTGCACCAGTATCACTTTCAACGACCACCTCGGGCGTTCCCATCGTTCCGGGAGGATCGGATGCCATGCGGCCCGTGACCCGTACGTTGGGAAGGATGTTGCCCTGGCAATGGCCGATGACAAAGCCAACGTCGTCATGCTTGTTGGACGCAATCGCAGGAAAGAAGGAATGCTCGGTGCCGGGCAGATCTATGGCGCCACTCTGGACAAGAACCGGTGGCGATGGATTGCCGCTGCTGCCAGGCCAGTCCCCGGTATCGAAGTGGTACCACCGCGACTCGGACTGGTTGCCACTTTCGATCGCGTGGCCGGTGTACAACTGGCCGTCACGCCAATGGGCATTCATCAGCCGGCCATCAAGGGAATCTATGCTCCCCCCGGGATTGGAACCATTTGGAGGACCACCGCCATGAGACGGAATGGCCACGGATGTGGTGCGAAGCTCCGGCTGTCCCCCGACCATGCGGATGGACTGGATCTTCAGCGATGAATTGGAGTCACCCGAGATGAAGTACGGGGGCGTATCGGCATCTCCCTCGTAGACCTGGGCGCACTGGACGGAAGCAGAACCTGTGTCATTGAGATCCATCCAGGTCACGGGGTCACCGACAAGCATCGGCGCCTTGGGATACAGGCGATAGATCGCTCCACGGAATCCCGGACCGCCACCTGAAAGACGGAACAGGTTGCCGGTCGTGTAGAAGGTGTCCTCATTGAAACCCAGGCCCGGGTAATCAACCCAGTAGTCGGTTCCCTCGATGTCGAAGACGGACCACGTGCGGTACTTGTACCAGAGACCATTTGGATCGCTGTCATCCGACACGGCGACGGTGATCCATGATTCATTGCTTCCGCTGTAGTACTCCAGGGCAAGCACGAAGAAACGATCCGTGTAATGGTCATAGAAGCACTTGGGATCGAAGGTGAATGTGCCAGCACCCAACTCCTCGAAGAAACCTGGATCACCCGTGCTGTCGAGGTTGGCGAAGAAATCAAGCGTGCCGTCCTTCTGGTAGAAGGCAATGGCCATGTTCACCGTCGAAATAACGTGATCAGGGCCAACAGCCAACGTCGGATCAGGTGGCGTCCATGGCGTCTGCGAAATACCGGGGAACACCGGGGCCGGGTCTACTCGTGATTCGGCAAGGAGGCCGCCAAGGGGGAGGTCCAGTTGCGGACCGGGAGCCATCGTCTTGTCACGCTTGTGGGCTGGCAACAACGTGCCTGGACGCGCAGTCCCGCCTTCCCATGGATCATTGGACTGGATCGCCACGGGGAAATTTCGGGTATCGATGATCGTGGGGGCAACCGTGGTTCGAGCCATGCCGTTGGGAGCGAGGCTGATGGTCGGAACGTCATCCGGACGCTCCTGCCCGGTCGTGGGGGTCCAGCCAACGGGCCACTGTGGCGGGTGAGCCTGTGGTTGCAGAAGACGAGTATCCAGCCTTGAGGACCTGGTCGCATCGGTATCGGCCTGCTGTCCGGATTGACAGCCCGACAGTGCCATGACCGACAAAAGAACAAGTGGGCAAGTAACGCGATGAACGAGGTGATCCAACTGGATACTCCTTGATTGAGGCAGTTCAATATAGACGCAATTACCCCGAAACCACCGGCAGATCTGCATCTTCAGTACTGCAAATACCCGTTTTGAGAACCAATGGAGGCCGTTTCCGCGTGTCAATGCGTACCAAGGCGAAACTTCACCCTTGTGTGGCGGCAAGGGCATCCAGCGCGAGAATCTCCGCAAGCAGGTGTGCTGCAAGCAGGGACGTGCATCCTGTTGGATCACGGTCTGGAAGCACTTCCACGAGATCCGCACCTGCCAACCGGACTCCGGCACATCGCCGCACCAGGTCCAATGCGTCCCTGCTGCTGAATCCACCTGGACAGGGAGTGCCGGTACCCGGCGCGAAAGACGGGTCGACACAATCGATATCGAAGGTGAGGTAGACCTCGTCCTTTCCAAGCTCGGCAAGGAAGGCATCCATCCGCTCGGCTCCCTCACCAGAGAACCACTCGGTCGCGGTAATGATCCGGACTCCATGCTCCGTTCCATAGTCGAGGTCCGATGGTGTATTCAACGGCCCTCGGATACCGATGCTGAGCATGCGTTTGGGATTGATCAATCCATCCTCGATCGCCCGGATGAAGGGCGATGCGTGGGTCCACTTCTCATCCCAGATCGTGTCGACGGTATCGAGGTGCGCATCAAAATGAAGAAGTGGAAGACCTCCCTCGGGACGTCCCCGCCGTTCCCAGGTTGCGCGGATGTTCGCATAGGCGATCGAATGATCCCCACCGACGGCAAGAAGTTTCGTGCGTGATGGATTCCCCAGTCCTCCTGCAAACGCAGCCGCCTCCTCCAGCGTTTCACGCGTGGAATACGGACGAACCGGGGCATCGCCGGCATCGGCCATGTGCAACTGCTCCGCGATGTCGACTTCCAGTTCAAGGTGGTAGGGCTTGACGTACTGGGAGGCTTCACGGATCGCCCGTGGACCAAAGCGGGCCCCGGGTCGATAGGTCACCCCACCATCGAAGGGAATACCGTAGATCACCCAGTCGAGCGCGTCTGCGTCGACGGTGCCGGGTGCACCCTGGTCGAGCGCGGGGAATCGACAGAATGTCGTTACGCCTGCAAATCGGGGAGTACGTCGTGAATCGGGCAACTGTGTGCCACGTTGAACATCGTCTGGCATGACATCATGGTCGTGCCCACGATGCAGATTGGCAAGCAGGGCCCGTCAAATTCCAGTCAGGGCGAGGATCCCCATCCCCTGGGGTGATCCTGCATCCATCGCCATGCCGTCTCGACGATCTCGTCGATCGAATCGATCCGGGCAGACCACCCCAGTTCTTCCTTGATCCGTGTTGGATCATTGAAGAGGCTTGGGGGATCACCGGCCCTCCGCTGGCCATCGACCCCGGTCACATCAATCCCCGTGACGCGACGAACGGCATCCAGGATCTCACGAACACTGGTTCCCCGCCCCGTACCGACGTTGTAGACCCGCTCGTCGCCATCCTCGAGAGCCGGCAACACGGCAAGGTGCGCCTCGACCAGATCGTCGACGTGGACGTAATCACGAATGCACGTGCCATCGGGTGTCTCATAGTCGGTTCCGAAGATGGTCACGGCATCACGTCGACCGGCTGCCGCCCCAAGGCAGATTGGAATCAAGTGTGTTTCTGGATCATGGTCTTCGCCAAGGCGACCCGTTGCATCCGAGCCGGCTACGTTGAAATACCGAAGCATGGCGCAGGAAAATGGTCGACCTGCTGCGTGTGCCGAAGTGCGTGCAGCGCGGAGCGCCTGCTCGACAAGCAGCTTCGAGTGTCCGTATGGATTGATGGGCGCCTGGGGACAATCTTCCGTGAGAGGCAGGTGTTCCTCGCCGGGTTCACCATAGGTTGCACACGTGCTTGAGAAGATGAACCTTGGAACACCGGCAGTCACGGCAGCCATCAACAGGTGGAGACTCGAGCCTGTGTTGTTCGCGTAGTACTTCAGGGGTTCCTCGACCGATTCGCCGACGTTGCAGAAAGCGGCAAAGTGCATGATCGTGTCGATCGAACGTGATGCGATCAACTCGAGCACCCGTGCCTGGTCACCACAGTCCGCCTGCAGGAACTCGACATCCCCCTCCTTGCGAAGCACATCGATCGCCTCGGCGTGACCACGTTCCAGCGTATCGATGATGGATACGCGGCATCCCGACTCGAGCAGTCGCAGGGCCGCATGCGAGCCGATGTAGCCGGCACCGCCGGTGATGAGAATACTGGTTGGTTCAGGGAGTACTGCCACGGTGATGAGCCCCAGGAATCGCTTGCGGTGCTATCGTACAGTCGGGCTCGAGGAACGACGTGAATCAGATGCAGAACAGGGCGACGAGGCAGGATGAACACCGGGTACTTCCGGTCGGGACCCTGTCACGTGGTTTCTTCGGGGGAGTACTCATGGGGTTGGCCAACCTCGTCCCCGGCGTCTCCGGGGGGACGATGCTCGTGGCCACGGGTGTCTATGGCCATTTCATCAATGCCATCGCCCGGTGCAGCACCTTCCGGTTCAAGACAGGTCCCGTGGTCATGCTCGGGATCATCGTCCTGGGGGCGTTGATGGCCATTCTCCTTGGCGCAGGAACCATGAGCAGCCTCGTGATGGACCACCGGTGGGTGATGTACAGCCTCTTCATCGGGCTCACTCTCGGCGGTGTTCCGCTCCTCTGGAAGATGGCCCATCCAATGAATACAAACACGATGGTCGGACTGGTTGTCGGCCTGGTTGCCATGATCGTTCTCGCCCTGCTGGAAGGAACGACCGATGGACCGGTCTTCGAGCAGAGCAGCGGCTGGCTCCTGGTCCTGACCGGAGCAGCCGCGGGCGCCGCCATGGTGCTTCCAGGTGTCTCCGGCAGCTACCTGCTGCTTGTCCTCGGGCAATATGTCGTCATCCTCGAGGCGGTCGATTCGCTTCGAAAGGGAGATGCCGGTGATGCCATGGGTGTCATCCTTCCAGTGGGCATCGGTGTCATCATCGGCGTGGTGCTCGTCAGCAACATCGTCTCGGTACTCCTGCGTCGCGCCCGGAATGCCACGCTCGGCGTACTCATCGGGCTGCTCCTGGGGGCCGTGTTCGGGCTCTGGCCCTACCGAGCTCCCGTGAAACCACAGGCTGGTGACATGATTCGCGGGCAGTTGATCGAATCACAGGCGCAGATCGATGCGATCGATACGGGACACTGGGCTTCAGCTTCCTTCTCACCATCGATTGCAATGGTGGCCGGTTCTCTTGCACTGATCATCGTGGGCTTTCTCGCTTCGCTTGCCATCTCGCGACTCGGCCGCGAAGACACGGCTTGATGAGGAACCGTACGACGCTGTTTTATTGGACGCTTCTTCCTTGCGCGCAGTTCCAACCGGAAATCCGGAGTGGGGTTCGACATCCGGCCGAAAAAAGAGTGAGTTCGCTTTCAACGTCACCACCACTCGAACCTCAACCAATGCCCATGCGGGATGTCCCACCCAACCCGGAAGTGCTGCGGATCCAGGTCCAGGAACTGCTGGAACGCCTCATGCAGAATCGAGAACTATCACGCAAGCACCGCGAGGACTCGGGCCAGGACGACCCGATCGCCGTCGTCACCGGTCAAACCGCCCTCGATCATGCCATTGTTACGACGAAGGAAATGCTGCTTGACCTGGAAACAGCTGTCAAGAAAAACGATCACCCGTCACGCTTCAACACGATGTGCAATGGACTTTCCCGGCTCCGTTCCCGTGTGATCTGAGCACCTGCTCACTGCCCGGTCGAACCGAATCCACCTTCTCCACGCTCTGAATCATCCAGATCATCGACCTCCTGCAACTGGGCCTGGACGACCGGTGCAATGATCATCTGGGCGATCCGCATGCCAGGCTCGATGGTGAAAGTCGAATCGCCGAGGTTCACCAGCGGAATCTTGACTTCCCCCCGGTAATCGGAATCGATCGTGCCTGGTGCATTGGGCAAGGTGATGCCATGCCTGCTTGCCAGGCCGCTGCGGGGCCGGACCTGTCCTTCGAAACCCGGTGGAAGGGCCATGGCGAATCCAAGCGGAACGAAAACGATGGCACCGGGTTCGATCACGATGGCCTGCTCGATGGCTGCATGGAGATCCATTCCGGCCGCCTCGGCCGACTGGTATGCAGGGAGAGTTGCCAGGTCATTGAGACGCTTGATTGAAAGTACAGGTCGGTTCATGCTGACGCCATTTCAGTCGAGGTTGACGATTGAATCAAGAGTACCCAGTCCGAGGGGTTCCCGGGTAAAGAAAGGCTCTGCCATGGGTCGCCCGATGCGAGATCCATGGAAGACCGCCGCCGCCTCGAGCCAGTCGATGATGCCCCGATTCCGTTCGGGCAGCACGAACTGTGATTCATAGGCGAGAACAGCTCCACGCTTTCGTTCCCATGTCGAGTGGATGTCGATCATGAACGATGGATTCGGAACATGGCGCAGGTGCGTGCAGTAGTAGTAGAAGAACCAGGTCGGGTAGATGGGCTCACCCGGCAGATCCGTCTTGACGAGTTTCGAATCGAATCTTGCATCTTCGACGATGCGGGTGCATGCCACGTGGTCCGGGTGTGCATCCTCGAAATAGGGCGCAAAGACGATATCCGCCTGGTGTGTCCTGATGGCGCCCGCTGCCCGGTGCCTGGCATCGATGGAATGAACAACTTCCCTGTTGGGCAGACCCAGTTGACATCGTTGGACGTGAAGAATATCTGCCGCCTTCGCCGCCTCCGCTGCACGTGTCTCTGGATCACCGTGGGGCGTAGGTTCACCATCAGTCATGTCGACCAGGAGCACGTCATGTCCCTGGTCGACAAGGAGGGCGATGGTGCCACCCATTCCAAGTTCCTGGTCATCGGGATGTGGGCCGAATACGGCAATGCGAGCCATGGAACAGAGCAGGATACCCTGCACAGGAGCTTCAGCGTCGGCGGTCGTACCTCAGGCGATAGGTCGAGAGCTCGGGATTTGGATCAGTCCCCTCAAAGCCCGGGATCCTGACCGGATTCGTCGTTGGACCTGAGAGCAGGGCCCACAGGGAATGTGCCCTGCGAGCAAGTTCATGGTGCAGTTCCTCCGCTTCCTCCTCGCGACCGTCGATGCGAGCGGCCTGGGATTCCATGGCCAGGCGAGAAATGGATGCCAGGGCGTCCCTGTGCTCCAGCAGCCAGGCATCATGCTCCGGAGGCATGGCAAGCTGGCCAAGTACCAATCCCGCCTCGGTACCACCAGGCGGCACCGGCCCGGTCTCGATGAGGAGGTGCGCCAGGCGAAGGACGGCCAGGTCCATCTCAAGATGATGGAGTTGTTCATCCGCCTGTTCCACGTCTTCTTCGGCAATGGCCGTAGCTGCAACACGCAATCGGTCTCTCATGTCACGTTTCCATTGCCTGATACGGTCGTCCGGCATGGACCACGCCGACCAGGGTTCAAGCCGTGCCCCCGGATCAGCCTCTGTTTCAAGTTCACGGGCAACACGGACATGTTCCATGAGCCTGTTGAGACGTGCCAGTTCAAGTACACCGGAGCCGAGTGCATTGCCACGGCCCCAATCGCGGGCCCATGCGACCCGGGCCTTCCTGATCCGCTCCAGGATCGTGGTGGACCTGTTCGCCAGCAACGCGTCCAGTTCCTGGTCTCCATCAAGCAGGTGCTGTTCCATGGGCAGCTCGTTGAATGAATGCACCTGCCAGGCAAGACTGCGAAGTGCCCGCATCGCATCCTCACGACGTTGCACATCATCCAGCTGACGCACCATCTTGGTCGCCTGCTGCTGAATCGACCTGGCTGCAACCGGGTCGACCCCGTTGAAGAACTCGATCTGCTTCGGCATTACGGACAGCAACTGCAGGGCATCAACTGCATCGTTCTGGTTCGTGATGATCGCGACGAGTTCGGGATCGGACCTGGGGGATCTGCTGGAAAGCAGGATGTCGATCTGTTCGATCATTTTCCGCTCGGCTCGCTTGTACAGTTCTCCCAGGCGGACATTGATCACCAGCAGTTCGCGGGGAAGGCCTTCGGCATCATGCTCATTGAACTCGTTCCTCCGCTCAAGACCCCTGGCCAGTTCCAGGAGTGCGCCTCGACCTGGTCGTTCAATCTCCTCGGCACCGATGGATTTCAGGAAGATCGGGGGGAGTTGTTTCAGGAAAATTCGACTGTCATGGTCATGGCTGATGGCATCGATCGCCCGGGCAACCCTCAGAAGCACGTCATTCCATTCGCGATCCGATGAGAGGTCCAACTGCTCAAGAGCACGGGTCTGTTGCCGATCCGTGAGCCAGGTTGCAGCCACGATCAAGCTCGCCAGTTCAGCCCTCGAATCACTCCTGGAAACCTGCCGGTCCGGCGAAGACCACCAGCCCGTGGGAGGTGGAGCCTTGTCAAGATGACGGATCGCTGTCCGAACTGGAGACAAGAGCTGCTGCAACGTTGCATCAAGGCTGGCTGGAGCCGGGGTGACAAGGCTCGACATCCGGAATCGGTATTCCTCATCAAATCGTTTCAACTCCTCGCGAGCGGCCTCCCGGGTGGCAAGTGACAGTGATTCGGAATGGAGCTTGTCCAGGCTCTCCCTGATCGCCGGCAAACCATCAGCAAGCATTGAACCGGCAACCAGAGCCGAAGCGCTCTCTTCTCCTCCCCGCTGTCCTCGAAGGAGCAGACTCGTCGCCAAGGCTCCCAGCGATTGCATCGTTTCATCCACGAGGATGGCATCCTGGTCTTCGATCTCTGGAAATGGAAGCGAGTACAGGTAGTCGTCAATACGCCCGGCCTGAACCTGAGCCCAGCCGCGGTCTTCCTGGACAACCGCAGCGGACCTGCCGGCAGGGGCTGTGAGCAGGATCAGCATGCAGGCAAGTACTCCTGGCATGCCCGTACGCGACAACACTGTTGAACCAACCATGATGCTCACCCACCGTAGTCTATCCACATGAGGCAGAGCCCCTCGGGGGGCATTGTCCTGCCCGTCCTGCCGCGATCACGCGACTCGAGAAGATCCGGAATCACATCATCACGTAGTCGCCCCCTGCCGACCTCTACCAGCGTGCCGGCGATGATACGAACCATGTTGTAGAGAAATCCATTTCCGGAAACATCAATGCAGAGCCTCTGATCCCCTTCTGCTCGAACTTTGCATTCATGGATGGTACGGATGGTGGTTTCACGACCATGGTTCAAGCGGGTCAGGCTGGCGAAATCATGTTCACCGACAAGATGCTGGGCAGCACGGTTCATGGCTTCGACATCCAGTTCCCATGGTGACCAGGCCGTGTAGTGCCGGTCGAATAATGGTCGCGTGCTCGAGCGACGCCGTGCGCTGGCAAGACGATATCGATACCCCTTGCTCAGGCAGTCCTGGATGGGGTCGAAGTCAATCGGAACAATGCTGGCTTCGTGGACCTGGACATCTGCAGGCAGGCGGGATGTGACCGCCTCGACAAGCTGCGCAGGCTCGATCTCGAAGGTACTGTTGAATGCAGCGACCTGACCCATGGCATGGACGCCCGCATCGGTTCGGGAGGCCCCGAGAACATTGACCTTCTCCCGAACGGCCTCGATGACCGCTTCCTCGAGCACGCCCTGGACGGTTCGAAGGGGTTCGCTGCCGGGAGGATGTTGTTTCTGCCACCCGTGGAAGTTCGTGCCGTCGTAGGCAACAGTGAGCTTGTAGCGGGGCATGCGAGGAAAACCCGGGTTCAATGACCAAACAGGTTGCCTGGGTGGAACATGCCTTCATCCCTGAAGTAGGCAAGCGCTTCATCGACACTGCCGAAGATCCGGGTTGCGGTCTCGGTAATGAAGGGTGAAGGATTCTTCTTCGGCTTCCACACGACGTACACCTCCTTGGTGTGTTCGAACGCGTGATGAAGTTCACGCTCGACGCCACTGGAAAGTCCGGGAATGCCACCGGCAAGTTCAGGAACCAGGGACACGATCATGTCCGACTGGTCGATCAACTTGAAGTCACGCATGTAGATCTGGCCATCGACGTCACCGGCGATGTCGAGGATTTCCCGAACACTGACCTTGACCGGTTCAGCGTCTGCACGTCCACCGAAACTGTGAGGCTCGACATCGATCCAATCCTTCCCCTCCGCCGCTGCAGCAAGGCCGCGATCAAGGAGGAGTTTCTCATCGACATCCGCGGGATCGAACGTGATGAAGTGGTTCGCCAACTCGGATCGAAAGTGCTCGATCTCGGCCAGGATGTCGGGCATGTCCATCACGTGGCTCATGGGAAAACTCGGGTAGACCTTCTTGAGTTCCGGGCGAGTGACCAGTCTCAGGGCAGTCTCGACCGTATCCTTGTGACGACCTCGGCTGAGAATGTAGAACTCGTCTCGGCAGCCCATGGCATTGGCCAGCATCTCGGTGACGATGATTTCCTCTTCCCGCCAGACCATGCAGTCCTTGAGGGTCGCATCGATGTCGTGCTCTGCATGCAGTCGATGATGGACGACCTCTATGTTGTCGAGCAGGCAGATGAACATGTTGGCGTTCAACTCGCTGACCTGGTCGAAGTCGAATGCGCTGAAGAGGCCATGGTGCCACCTGAAGGTCGCATGGGTGTTGACAATGATGTCCGGGTGTGCATCCTCGGGCTTCGTCTGGGAAATGATGTCCTTGAACGCCGCACGCCGGAGCGAGGCCAGGCGACTCAGTGGAAGATCCAGGATCCGCCCGGGACGGATATCCGGCCCCTCGGCGTACATCATCTTGCCCACGTTGAACAGGGATATCTCCCCGCCCCGCTCGCCGGCGCGATTGACAACAGCCTCAAGGTAAGGCTTCTTGTCGATACCAATCTGGCCCGTTACGACGGCTCGCACGAAGGTCTCCCGTTGTACTGGGTGCGTCCCAGGTGATCTTCAGAGGAGGGATTATACGGGCCTGGTGCAACCCGCGCCGACCCAGGCCGCATTCATCACTTCGAGGAGCCTGCTCGAAAACTCCTGAGCCAGGCCACCTTGGCCCTCTTGGGCCTCCTGCCATGCCGCCGGCCACGACGCCACAGTACGTGCCCGACCAGGATCACCACAACCAGGAGTACCCCGCCGATGGACCACTGGATGAGGTTGTATGTGCTCTGGGTCGCAAATTCACGACCAATGAGCCATCCCGCCCCGACCTGGATCGGGGCCGTTATCAGAACGCATGACATGGTCGCCAGGGTGAACTTCCAGAGCGGAAGATGGAGCATTCCGGCCATCGTGATGACCGTTGTCCTGCTGGCGGGGATGAACCTTGCAAGGACAATTACCCACACGCCGGATCGGTCAATCCTGTATTTCGCCTGGAGGAGACGACGCGGATGCAGGAAACGCTTGAACCACTTGATGTGCAGCAACCTCGCTCCCCACCTTGAAACGATGAAGAACCAGAGGATGTCACCGCCGCAGACTCCAACATAGGCTGCGATGAGTACCGGCCAGAACTCCATGTCGCCCTTGGCGACGAGGATCCCTGCTGGAATATTGATGATGTCTTCGCCAAGTGGAATACCCACACCACTGCACATCAACAGCAGGAACTGGATGATCGGGCCGAAGGTCGGACCATACTGCTGGAGGAGTTCCTGCATGACTTCAGCCCTTCCCCATGCCGATCACCGATCGATTCCCAGTCGCCTCACGCAACCAGTTCATCGATGCACGGGATCGATGAACACCGGCCCTGCTTGAACGATGCCACCACCATACAAGACCGAGGATGAGCAGGATCAGTGCTGCAAGCGCAAGTGAATCCCTGACATGGGTTGCTTCCGCCCCTGCCCCGATGCCCATTCCTATGAGCCAACCCAGGCCCAGTTGCGTGGTGACCGTGGGAATGGCGCTCATCGTCTCGGCAAGCATGAACTTCCAGATGCTCATTCTCGAAATGCCCGCAGCCGTTATCACCGTTGTACGACTGGCCGGTATGAACCGGCTGATGACCACGACCCAGATCCCGTACCGGTCGAACTGGTACTTGATCTCCAGGATGCGCCTTGGATGCATCAGTCGCCTGAACCAGCGAATGTTCAGGATCCGTCTTGAAAAGAGGCGGCATAGAACCATCCAGAGCGTGTCAGCCATGATCACGCCGAAATACGCTGCCATGATCGTGCCCCAGAACGGCATGACCCCCCGCTCCATGAGCAGGCCGGCAGGAATGATGAAGATGTCTTCCCCGACAGCAACACCGATGCCTGAGAGCATGAGAAGGAAGAAGAGCAATGGTGGTCCATAGTCGGCAAGCGACTCCTGGACCTCGTCCTCTAGTTTTCCCTTCAAACCATCATGATGCGATGAGTCCCCGGCAACCGCCACATGGCTGCTGGTGGAATGAGATACCTCGGTACTGCCCGAGCATCCTGGCTGTAGAAAAGCAAGGGCACCCAGTATCAGCAGCACACCGGATCGGAGTGGAAAACGGTGTCGAGAATGCATGGGCACAGTGTATGCCCAACGGTCAGAGCAACATGGATGAGCCGGGCTCAATCGAGCTGGGCAGGAGTTCAGAGGGAATCTCACCGGAAGACATGGCTGTGCCGGGTGCTATCTCTATGGCAGCATCGACATGCCCCTCGCTGGTCCATGGAATCACAACCCCTCGCTCCTCCAGCCAATGTGCAAACAGATCGCTCTGGATTTGAAAGGAGGTCGTTTGTGAGTCCGGCCCCTGGGCATTCTTGATCGGGGCAAACTCCTCGGCTCGTTCCGTGGCAAGTATGGCCGAACGCTTCGCACAACCCAGGACGTCGAATATGAACCGTTCCAGCTTGACCGCATTCGGCCCTGATGGCTTCTGCAATTTCCTGGTTTCAGGATTCCAGGAAGGCACTTCCTTCACTGCTCGATGCCAGGGAAGACCCTTTCCACCTTCACCAACGATCGACTGGATGAATGAAAGGGAGAAGAGGTGCATGGCGATGTTGGCGGCATGGAAGCGAAGACGACCATCGGCATCGACTGCTGAAGCCATGGTTCCCGGGAGATCCGAGTATTCAATCACGCAGGTCCGGCCTTCAAGCAGTCCGAATACGCCGACACGTTCCGCAGGATCGGTCTTCAGAACCATCTTGCTCGATGCTTCACCAGAGGAATGTGCTTCATCTACGTGCAGTCCTATGAACACCGGATCAATGATCTTCGCAAGTGGATTGTCCACCTGGGAGTAGCTGATGATCGTTGTTCCCCGGGATTCCATGTCTGAAAGTGCTCCACTGCGATGCAGTGCATCGAGGGAACCGCCATGACCATCTGGACTGGTCGCGATCCGACCCGGCCCCGAGAGCAGGATGTGCCCGGTCTCTGCATCGAAGGAGGGCATCGTTCCCTGCTGAACAAGCATGATGGAGTCACGATCAAGTCCAAAGCACTTGTTGTCGAGCAGAAAATTCCGCGTCGACGAATCGTTCTCCGGACTGGTGATGATGTACCAGGGCACACCAGCCCCGTATCGATGGCGAACTGCACGCAGCTGCTCAGCGAAGCATGCAAAGAGCGGCTTGCCACTGACCGGAGTTGCCGGGTAGGTCCCCTTCGGTCCGTTCCAGCCAAGCCGTGTTCCCTGCCCGCCAGCAACGGTCAAGGCGGCGACCTGCCCAGCAGCGATTGCCTCTTCACCTGCTGATCGAAGCGACCCCGCTGAATCCGTATCGGGCACATGCGCTTCAACCGGCGCCAGGCAGTCGGGATCAACTGCTGCCTCACCCACACCTGAAATGACATCACGTGCCTGGTCGATCACATCCCAATGCAGTGACTCAACCTGGTCGAGCAGTTGTTCCGCCGCCTGGGAATCAAGCGATTCGAACTCCTGAAGCAGGTGTCCCTGGTCCCGGGAATCAAGCAGCTTCCGTGCAGTCTCAAGTCGATTCAACATCACGCCTCGTTCAGGAATCCGGCAGTGCCGGTTCCGACCAGCCCGAGGGAAGGTGGCGGACGACCTTTCCAGTTTCAAGGTAGATCAACTGTTCGCAGACATTCGTACAGTGATCAGCAATCCGCTCAAGTGACCGGGTCAGGTTCAGCAGGCTCATTGCCCATGGAACACTGTATTCGCCCTCGGCCAGCTTGGACTGTGCTTCTTCCATGAGTTGCGCCTTGAACTTGTCGACGGTGTCGTCAAAGGCCAGGACACGTTGTGCCAACTCCGACCCCTTCTCTCTCATCGCATTGTTCGCATCACGAACCATCCCCACGACACTGTTGGCCATGACGCGATAGGTTCCTGGAAGTTCTCCGTCTTTTCCTTCCGGGAGAAGATGTTCGACGATCGATACCGCCCCGTCGGCGATCCGCTCCAGTTCGTTGTTGATCTTCACGATGGTCAGGACGCTGCGAATCTCATAGACCTCGGTCGGGCCCAGTTCAAGGAGCTTGATCGAGGCACGCTCGATATCGACGTCCGCCTGGTCGATGATGGAATCGCCCTCGATGACGACATCTGCCGAGGCCTGATCCCTGCCGAAGTAGGCCTCAACAGCTCGATGGATCACATCGACGACCCGGTCGCCCTGTGTCAAGAGGTCGTCCCTGAGCTGTGCATACTTTCGCTTGAAGTCATTCATCATGGTTCTACCGCGTCGAAAGGCCGCGTGGAAGTATACTCCTGCAATTCTTCATCGGCACGACGCATCGGATCACATGCGATGCTCTTTCCAGGAACCGGAATACCAGGCATGCCTGCCCTCTGTGTAAACATCGACCACGTTGCCACTATCCGCCAGGCCAGACGGACCTGGGAACCGGATCCAGTCAAGGCTGCCGGGGAGGCGTGCCTTGGAGGAGCAGACGGCATCACGATTCACCTCCGGGAAGATCGCCGGCACATCCAGGACAGTGACCTCCACCAGTTGGCCGGTGCCCTTGATATTCCCTTGAACCTTGAGATTGCGGCCACCCCGGAAATGGTTGATATCTCGCTGCGGACAAGGCCCGACATGGCCATGCTGGTCCCCGAGGGTCGGCAGGAGATCACGACCGAGGGTGGACTCGATGTCGTGGGCAGGTTCGACGAACTCAAGCAGGTCGTCAATGCCCTGCAGGAGGGTGGCATCAGGGTCAGCGCCTTCATCGACGCTGAGGAAGCCCAGGTGGAAGCTGCCCATGCCTGCGGCTTCGATGTCTGTGAAGTACATACCGGCCCCTATGCCCATGCCTTTCATGAACACGAGCAGGAACAGGAGCACCCGGATATCAAGACCCAACTGGACAAGGTCTGCAGGGCAGGTGAACTCATCCATGGAAAGGGCATGTACTTCAATGCGGGACATGGGTTGACGATCTGGAACGTGGGATCCGTTGCCGCGCTGCCCTGGTTGCATGAACTGCACATCGGGCACAGCATCATCAGCAGGTCGATCTTCACGGGCCTGCGTACCGCCGTTGCCGATATGAAGAAGGTCATCACCCAAGCAGCAGTCCAGGGAGCAACACTTGATGCCTGATGAATCACCCGCACATCTCGAATGCGATATCTCTGGAGGGCGATCGGATCTGCCGTATCGAATCGCCGTTCTCTGCTATCTCCGTGATACGAATGGTCGACAGTTGATGCTCCACCGATCAAAGGAACCGAATGCGGGCATGTATTCACCGATCGGTGGCAAACTCGACATAGACACCGGCGAAGGTCCGCACGATTGTGCTCGACGTGAAATCCAGGAAGAAACGGGTCTCGACATTGCCCCCGGTGATATCCGACTCATGGGAATGGTCTCTGAAACAGCCTACGAAACTGCAGGTCACTGGCTGATCTTCTGCTTCCAGGTGACGCGGGTGATCGACCCCGGTGAACTTCACGTCACCGAATTCGATGAAGGCACGCTCGAATGGATCGATCAGGATCAAATCGATGCACTCGACATTCCGGATACCGATCGGAAGGTTCTCTGGCCTCTTGTGCAAGATCACCGGAACGGTGTCTTCGCCGTGCACATCGACTGCTCGGTAGACCCGATGACCTGGGTCATACACGAACCGAGCCATTGACGAGCCGTCAGGGTGCGTCCCACCCGGCAAGTTCCACTATGGACTGAACGAGCGCCTCGGCCTCGGATGCCCTCGGAGCCTCGGCAATGATCCGTGCAATCGGTTCCGTGTTGCTTGGACGAACGTGGACCCAGGACTGTTCGAAATCGACCCGGACGCCGTCACTGGTGTCCACCGAGGCATCAGCATGGGCCTCCCGGACCTTCTCCAGAACGGGGGCCACGGCGGCAGCTCCACCGGAACCGGGGAGATCGACCTTCGACTTGACCATTGCATAGGACGGCAGGGTCGCCACCAGTTCCGACACGCTTGACCCCGATTCCGCGATCGATGCGAGTACCAGGGCCATGGCCCCGAGGCTGTCGCGGATGCAGCACACGCCCGGAAGAATGACTCCCCCGTTGCCTTCACCACCGATGAGGGCATCGTGTTCACGCATCGCCGCAACCACGTTGGCTTCGCCGACAGCCGTACGAACGACCCGGCCCCCATGACGAGCTGCAAGATCATCGACCATACGACTCGTCGAGAGGTTCGTCACGACGGTTCCACCTCCGCTTGCCCGGAGCATGAAATCCGCGACGATCGCAAGGGTGTACTCTTCGCCCAGGTACCGGCCCTGTTCATCGATGATGGCCAGTCGATCCGCGTCGGGGTCCTGTGCAAATCCGATGGCTGCATCCGCCCCGGCAGTCACGGAGGCCAGGTCGAGGAGGTTCGCCTTGGTCGGTTCCGGTACATGGGCGAAATCACCTGTCGGCTCACCATTGAGATGCTCGACTTCGCAACCGAGCATTTCAAGCAGGCGACGGCCGGGGATGCAACCAGCGCCATTCACCGAATCGAGTACGACTCGATACGCCTGTTGTTGAATCGGGCCTGGGTCAACCTGTCCCAGTACTCTCGCCAGGTGCGTGTCATTTCCTCGTTCTTCCGTTTCAACGCCACTGCCCTGGGCCGGGCTGACCACCTCGTCACCCAATGCCTTGAACCGTGCAATAAGCTCCTGGGCAACCTCCAGGGGAGGCGCAGCTCCCGAGGCATCGATGCACTTCAGACCGTTCCACGGATTGGGATTGTGTGACGCCGTAACAACCATGCCACCGGCGCCCCCAGTTGCGGTCGCCATTACTCCAACCGTCGGCGTCGTCACCAGCCCCAGGTCGATGACGTTGCAGCCAGCCGAGTTGAGCCCGAGTGCAGCCGCCGTGGCCAGTTTCTCCCCGGAGGGACGGCTGTCGCGGCCCAGGCATGCATGTGGGGTCTCGCCGGGAGACTGCTCGAGGAGAATCGAGCCCCATGCCGCTGCGAAGCGAGCAGCAACCGCCTCGGTCATGCTTGCATCGACGATGCCCCGAGCACCGGAAACGGAAAGCATCAAGGGAGCCGGGTCACTCATGGTCATGCTCCCAACCAGTACATGGTTGCATGGCAACCCGGGGCTTCTTCAAGGATGGCACGCGCATTCTCGATCCGCTTCCTGGCCGGCTTCGGCAACGCCTCTTCCACGACTGACCAGATGATGTGCTGAGCTATGTTCTCCGCCGAGGGATTCTGTTCATCAAATGGCGGTGTCCCATTGAAGGTGTTGTCCTTGAAGGGCAGAAGCACCTCGTCGAGGGCCGATTCGAGCAGGTGGAAATCAATCAGCAGGCCCTCGTCATCAAGTTTGCCTGCAACCTCCACCCGTACATGCCAGTCATGCTCGTGGAGCAGTTCCTCCTCGCCGTTGATCGTGACGGCATGGCGAGCACGGAATCTCCGTTCGACTGAGATGCTTGGATATTCCGGCCCATCGGCAAAGCTCTTCATGCCGGAATAGTAGCGGCATGGCGGCGCAACCTGCAGTCAGTTGCTCCATGCGGCGTTTCGAGGCATGGCCGAGCCGACAAGGCGATGGATGAATTGTGAATCACCCTCGATATCAAGATGCTGCCCCACATCCGCCACGACGCTCAGGTCGATCGTCGCCCGATGCAGGTGACGACCCAGGTGGTACTCGAGCACGAACGGGGACACGACCCCCATGGCCCCCTCTGGCAGCTGCGTCACTCCTTCCAGGACCGTGTAGGTGCCGCCATCCTCGGACCACGTGATTGACGAGGTCGCTGCGTCCCAGGCGATAGTGACCCAGGTGCCATCCGGTCGCTGGATGTCGAGATAACTGGATTCCAAGGTCGCTCCCGAGAAGGAGCCAGGCAGTGGAGCAAAGTCGATCCCATTGCGAATCAAGCCCTGGAGCCGCTCCATGATCACACGCCCTGCCATGCTCGTGGAGGTCGACTCGGTAGTCGCCCTGTAGGCCTTGTAGGACACGTCAAGCGAGACCATGACAGCCACAAGCAGGGTTGCCGTGATTGCCGTGGCAAGAAGCATTTCAACCAGGTTGAATCCTCGTCGACCCATGATCATCTTCCTTCCCAGTAGGAACCCGGCTCAGCGCTGACGGAGACCGGCCAGGGGATGCCATCTGGAAGAAGTGCATCCGGGTCGTAGCGGAGGATGATCTCACCAAAGCCGGGGAAGGACGGATCAGAGGGATCAGAGCCCTCGCCATCACCATCGACGGGACCGAAATATCCGATGGTCGTGTTGAAGGCATCAGGAGTCCCTGCGTAGAACAACGGACCTTCGCCCTCGATTGGTCGGAATGTCATGAGCAACGTTCCATCGACAAGCGCCGTGCCACGGATGTCCATGACGCCTGCGACGATTGTTCCCGTCAACTTGACCCGGGTACTCGAATCGTTGTCGAAGTTGCCTACATCAACGGACCAGCCTGGCATGAGGACCGAACTCTTTGCAAGTTCCTGTCGGTCGGCCTCGTCTATGCCAAGCAGTGCCGCCTGGATCAATGCGGCATCGGGCTGTCCAGCCAGATCGGGGTCCGCCGGGTCGACGTAGAAGCGACTGTTTCCCGTGAGCTGGAGCTTGTTCCGCCAATGCGTGAACTCACCTGGTCGATCTCCTGCAACGGAACCGAGAAAGGTGCAGTCATGGAATCGAATGTTGTTCGAGACGATTCGCGTGTCCGCATAGGTGGTCGCTCCGGAATCGGCCGTCATCCCGGGAAACCGTTCGGTGTATCCGCCGAGGCCGTCCGGTTCGATGGCGCCGGTGTAGTTCCAGTCGGGATCGTTGCAGACCTCCTCGATTTCGACCCAGGTGACCCCGATGAAGGTGCAGTCCTCGAACAGCGCGTTCGTGCCTGGTGGAATGCGGGCATTCGTGAAGGTCATCCCGCGGTAGACCGGTCGCTGGTACCAGTCGTAGGCCCCGTTGGACCCCAGTGGCATCGACTCATGCAACTGCGTCGATGCCTCCAGGTACTCGGCTCCTGCGACGGTGTCGAGGTTGTCCGCAACCTGGCCGCTTGAATCATCACCGAATGCGACACCCGTCATCGACTCGGCCTCGAACCAACTGGTTGCGTTGAGAAACATGTCCGTTGTCACCTCGACCAGTTCCGGTGCCTCGACGAGAAAACGAACCGGGGAATCCGTGCCAGAAGTACGGACAGGCCCCTGCACGATGGTCTGCCAGCCTGCTCCATGAGCTGTTTCCCAGGCTTCCTGCTCCACGGAGAACGCCAGTCGCCCGTGCACCTTTCCATACAGGTCACGTGCATCGAGTACGCCATCGAGATACCCGAGGGACTGGTCCATTCCTCCCTCCACGACCATCCCGTCTCCATCACGGTCCGGCAATCCCTTGTCGATGAGGCTTGCCAACTGCAGATCGATGGTGAACTCATCGATCAACCCGGGCAGACCGGCTGCATCGGCCAGGATGGCGTCGTAGACCACGAGCCCATCGGAGTTGGTATCGAAGACACCCAGGAACAGGTCGAAGTCGTCGATGTATTCATTCCCATCGTAGTCCTGCAACTGGGCGTACCCGTTGATTCCCTCGGCTTCCACCGGATGGTCCGGGCGAAGCCGGTTGTCGCCATCGACATCGAAGAGGGACAGCTGCTGGTGCAGGATGTTCAACTGGGGATCAAGTACGAGTGGATCAAGATCGAAGAAATCACTGCGAAGGATGAGCGGATCACCATTGACCGGATCCAGTTCGCCCGGCAGAATCCCATAGAGAGAGCCGATGGGTCCCTCCACCAACACGTTCTTTCCGATCATGATCCTGTTGGGTGCGAGCACGGCATATTCGATCTGCTTCTGGATCCGGAAATCCATCTGGATGGACCGGCGAATCCCGTGATCGACACCAATACTCGTCACCCGGACGAAACGTCCGTCATCAAGCAGTTCGTACTGCAGGAGAACATGGGGATCATCCTCATCGGAACCGATTCGGATCGGCGGCACGGTAATGGACCCTGCAACCTCATCCAGTTCGAGAAATATCTCGCTGCCCTCGTCAAGTACAACCGGGTATGAATCGGCATGGAGGTGAGCGTCGTGTATGACATGCATGAGCCCGGAACCACTTGGATCGGATACCGAGTAGCCATCGGGATCCAGGAGCGTGACGGCACCGTCTGCGGCAGTCATCGTTCCAAACCAGAGCCGTTCCCCATACCCATCGTCTACGACGCCTCGCTCGACCACGAAACGCATCGTCTCACGCTGCAGGCGACGAGCGGCGAAGACCATGCCGCTCTCCGCTGCGGACAGGCTTCGAGAAACCCGGAGAGCCGCATGGGCCGTACGCATGTTTCCCTGTGCAACGACAGCCATCGTCGCAGCCAGTGATCCGAAAAGCACGATGAACATCATGGCAAGTACGGAAGCCACTCCACGATGCCTGTTCCAGGATGGAGATGTTGAATGCATGCAGGGAATCCCGGTCAATTCGGTGCCAGCCATCGGACCTTCGTCATCGTGACCGGCTCGGGGGCATCAGGGCCCTGCCAGTCAATCGTGACCTCCACTCGCATCATGTCTGATGTGGCATCGAGCACATCGTTGTTCACGTTGCCTGGATCCACGTTGAAGACATGGATGGTCTGGGTCCAGTGCGACATTCCAGGGATGAGCTGCCTCATGGAGTTCACGGGCCCGGTGCCCTCCGGTCCCGAAAGCACGAAGCCCTCACCATCGATTCCGTCGAAGTCATCGAGGTCATCAAAATCCTCGAGGTCGACCTCGTTGGCTTCCGGACCCCATGTTGCCGTTCCCGTGACCGGGTCATGTCTGGGTGCATTGAATGTCATTTCACGGATCTCATTCCCAAGGCGAGTGGCAACCGCCGCTCGCTCAGCCCAGGCGCTCTGCTCATGCCATGCCTGCTGAGCGGCAACCAGGGACAGAACGCCGGATGCGATGATGACGATGGCAATGGCCGTTTCGACGAGGGTGAAGCCCCGGGAAGAAACACATGGATTCCGGTTCATGAGTGCGCTCCTATCCACCGACGATTGCGCTCATCTTGAAGATGGGCAGGATGATCGCCATCGCGATGAATCCCACGACCGATCCCATGACGACGATCAGGAGCGGCTCGATCATGCTGGTGAGTGTCTTGATCGCGTCACGAAGCACGGTCGCGTAGTAGGTTGCTATTTCCTGGAGGACCTCCGAGAGCTTCCCTGATTCTTCACCTGCGCTGATCATCTGGTTGACAGAGCGTGGCAGCAACGTCGAACGATCCAGCTCGTCATGGAGTTTCCGACCCTGCTGGACGGCAGAGTGCACATTCATCCAAAGGCATCTGTACTGCGTGTTTCCCGTGATGTCTGCCGTGACGGACAAGCTGTCGAGCACGGGGACACCGGCATTGAGCAGTTCTCCCATGGTCTGAAGTGATCTGCTGACATAGAGAGCTCGGAACATCCGCTTGAACAGGGGTATGACCAGCTGCAGGTGATCGATTCGTGCTCGACCGGACTTGGTTCGTGCGGTGATGATCAGCAGCGTCAACAGGATGACGGATGCAATGAGAAGGATCCACCAGTAGGCCAACATCCAGCTGGAGAGTCCCATGAGAAACAACGTCGGCCAGGGAAGGACATCCTCCTTGCCCTCGAACACGCCGGCGAACCTTGGAAGAACAAAGGTGAGCAGGAAGATCGTCACACTGATGGCCATCGTGGCGATGATGAATGGGTACACGCTGGCAGATACGATCATCCGCCGTGTTTCCAACTGCTGTGTCATGAATGAAGCGATGCGATCAAGCATCCTGGCGAAGGAACCCGACATCTCGGAGGCCCGAACCATGTTCACGTAGAGGGCATTGAACTGTGCCGGGTACCGTGAAATGGCCTCGGAAAATGGTCGGCCGGATTCGACGTCATTCTTGATGTTGACAAGCATGGTCCTGAAACGTGTATTCGTCGTCTGCTCGGCAATTCCCTCCAGCGCATGCCGGAGACTGATGCCCGCACGGATCATGACAGCCAACTGCGTCGTGAAATCCAGAACATCACGTCGGCTGGGACCCGAACTCCAGTTCAATGCCCGAAGCAGCCCGACCCACCGACCTGCCCGCGATCCAAGCGGCATGAGCTTCAGGACATCGTGACCCTGCTGCTGCAGGATGACTGTTGCCGCCGTCACGCTGTCGGCCCTGAGAACACCCGCCTGGATTTGCCCGCCCTCGAGGCGGGCCTGGTATCGGAATTGAGGCATCCTGCACCTCCTGTTCCCGGAGCCCTACGCAGCCAACTGCCGGGACACGTACCCCGGCGAAACAGCGCGAGCAAGGGCATCCTCATGGCTGATGCACCCGCGTCTGCAGAGCTCGGTGATCGAGGCATCGAGACTGATCATCCCGACAGAACGACTGGTCTCGATCACGTTTGGTATTTCAAACGTCCGTGCCTCACGGATGATGTTGCGGACTGCCGGGGTACAAAGAAGAAGTTCGACGGCTGGGATCATGCCTTCCTGGTCGATTCTCCTGAAGAGAGTCTGTGACACGACCGCCTGGAGCGTATTGCCGAGCATCGCACGGATCTGGTTCTGCTGGCCGGCGGGATACATGTCGATGATCCGCTCGACCGTCTGGCTGGCATTGACCGTATGCAGCGTTGAAAGAACAAGGTGCCCCGTCTCTGCAGCGGACATCGCCAGGGCCGTCGTCTCCAGGTCTCGCATCTCGCCGACGAGAATGATGTCCGGATCCTGTCGAAGGGCATGCTTCAGCCCCGACGAGAAGGATGCCATGTCCTGGCCGAGTTCTCGCTGTTCGATGAGGCATGTATCCGATTCAAGCCTGTACTCGATCGGATCCTCGAGGGTGATCACGTGAAGCCGGGCTCGACGATTCATCGCGGAGATCATCGCTGCAAGTGTTGTCGACTTGCCTGAACCGGTGTCTCCCGTGACCAGGACGAGTCCACGAGGCAGGCGTGTAAGGTTGGCAACAGTGGAAGGAAGGTTCAATTAAGAGAGTTCAGGAACCTCGCTCCGCACCATGCGAAGGGCAAGTGCAATCACACCTCGCTGCCGGTGTGCATTGACCCTGTACCGTCCCAGTCCGTTGACTTCATGAGAGAAATCCATGTCTCCAAGTTCTTCGAACCGTGCTCGCTGGGCATCGGTCGACATCGACTCGAAGCAGTGCTGAACATCCTCGTTGCGCAGCACGGGTGCGTCCATCGGTTCGATCATGGTATGGACACGAACCATGGGCGGATGGCCCGGCACCAGGTGCAGATCGGAGGCTCGAAGGTCATCGGCTCGTTGAAGAAGATCGTTGAGGCACATGGCAGTTCCTGCAGGTCATCGGAAAACGTGACCATGCCTACCATCGGCCCGGTTCAACAGGGCATTCAGGGGGATGCTTCATCAAGAGCAGGAGATTCAATCCAACTGGTCATGCTGCACGAGATGGAACAGATCGCATGCAATCGCAGTGTGTATGACCTGTTCGGGTTCTGCGGAGGATTCAGCGTACTGAAACGGTTCTGTTCGATGGCCATTGCAGGACACCGGACGCTTTGAATCCAATGGAGGGCCGAAATCCCATGTCCAGAAAGGTTTCCGCAAGCACACCCTCACCCAGGTAGACCAGGTTCCCGGAAAGCGACCATTTGGATGAATCCGGGAGGAAACCGAGTCCCCTGTAATCATGCGGCAACAACGGGAAGGATGCAGGAAGCGTGAACGTGCGTTTCGATCCTTCGGTCAAGGTCATCTCGGCTGCATGTCGCCCCTGGTAGACCTGTCGACCATGCATGGAGAGGGTGTAGTCGAACTCGAGCAGGCGGAGAGTCTGCTCGTGGGCGTTCGAGATTGTTCCATTGAACACGAGGGACGCAGCCTCGTCATGTTCTCCAACTACTTCGACCGACTCGATCGCGATGGAGGGGGCAGACGCACACCCGGTGAAGGGAATGAGGCCAAGGAGGAGCAGACCGAAGATCCTATTGCAACGAGACATGGATGCACTCTACCACGGGCGGCTCATCGACCTAGAATCCTGTCAATCAGCATGTCGATCCCACAGGCCATCCCTGCCCTTCTGGCCATCCTGATCACCTTCGCTTCTGCGGGTGGACAGGACAACCCGGTCTACATCGATGAATCACCGACAGGACTGGACCTGCTTCATGCCGCGGACCAACTTGTTGCAACTGATCCATCGGCCGCTGCACTGCGACTCCAGGAACTCCTTGAGAACTCTGCCGGTCGCGTAGTCCCCGTCGAGGGTGGAGGAGGAGACCGGTTCCAAGGGATCCGGGAGATGGTTCTTCAACGGCTCCGGGAAGAACCGGCACTGCTCGAGGCCTGGCGGAGGCAGTGGAGTGATACGGCTGCATCTGCGCTGGCGCGAAATGACCTTGCGAGTGTCGAACGGCGATGGGAACTTGCTCCGGCGGGACTCACCGCCCTGCTCCACCTTGGGCACCGTGACATTGAACGCGGGACGCCGGGTCGAGGTACGGAACGACTGCGTCGAGTGCTGTTGCACCCGGACGCGGATGACCAGTCACTGGCCAATGCACGTTATGGACTTGCAATGGCAGCAGCCATGACGGGTGATCAAGCGGCGTTGGATGAACACAAGGATGTACTTGTCTCAATCGGTCCAGCCGCCGAGCCATGGCTCGAGGCGATTGATCAATGGCGATTCGAGCCATCTCCGTGGGCCTCGACCACGATTCATGACACCGGGGCATCTTCGGACATGGATCAACTCGTTGGTCTGTCGATCTGGTCAACCTCGCTGGAAGACAGCCTGCTTGCACGCCGATTCGGTGTGCCGAGCAGGCTTGCCCGAAACGCAAGTGAAAACCTGCAGACAAGGACCGATTCGGGCTGGTACACGACCTCGTCACCCACGATTCATGGCGACCTGGTCTTCCTGAATCTCGGCAGGGATGTGATTGCCTTCGACGTGCTGACCGGACAGGAGCAGTGGCATTACAAGCACCGACAGGCCGACTTCACGCTTGACCCCAATGAACGTCCAAATGGAACGAACGAGGTGGCCATCGAGGGTCGGTTCATCGTCACCATTGCCGGAATCAACTACGGGGATGAGCGATCGAGTGATGGTGCGATTCTCTGCCTTGATGCAGAGAGCGGCCGGCTTCGATGGTCCGTCATTCTTGACGGCAACCCCGACATACCCATGTCGAATGACCTGTTTCCCTGCAGTTCGCCGGTGATTCACGAAGGAGTTGCCTACGTCATGGCTCGAAGAATCAGCCGACAGCAACTTGTCAGCGAGTCACTGGTTGCCATTGATCTTGTTCACGGCGAAGTGCTCTGGTCACGTTGGATCGCCTCCTCAGGTCAACTCCGAAGAAACATCGAGCAGGCTGTTTCGATGCCCCTGCCAGATGGTGATCGGATCCATGTTCGAACCACCGCCGGCGCCATTGCCTCCGTCGATGCGTCAACCGGTGACCTGCTCTGGGTACAGCGAATGCCTCCACCAGACCCGAATGCGTTCGAAACCCGCATGCGACCCTACACCTCCCTCCAGCCTGTTCGTATTCCAGGAGGGCTGCTTGCACATGCTCCGGATGGAAGAACCCTCTTCATGCTCGATCCTGGAACGGGCGAGGTGCTGGAATCATGGTCACTGGTCAGTTCTCCCTCATGGAATGAACCCCTGTACCTGCTGTCAGACGGCACGTACATCTTTTCCATCGGGGTCGACCTGAGTTGCTTCAAGATAGACAACCTGGACGTACCGCTCTGGCGGCACCAGTGGGTCGACTCCGAAGAAGACATTGCAGGTCGCATCCAGATCCTTGAAGACAGCATCATCATTCCAATGCAGGACCGGCTCCTCCAGATCGACAGTGCAACGGGAACCGTCGACACGGAATTGCATGTTCCACGTTCAGGGAATGCACTGCTTGCAGGCTCACAACTGTTTGTCGCCGGACCCACTGCACTTGAAGCCTACTGCGCTTTTGAACGTGCTGAAACAGCACTCCAGGGCAGGATCGAGGCAACGCCGGATTCCCTGGAACCACGGATGGATCTTGTCCGACTTGCCGCGAGAAGCGGGAACAACACCCTCCTGGTCGAAGCTGCAGGAAACATGCTGGATCTGCTTGAAAAGGATCCGGAAGACGAAGCTGCCCGCGACCAGCTGCTTGAACATCTCGTCACGGCGATGCAAAACCTTGACCCGGGGCAGGAACCTGCGGGTGAACTCGTAGCAGGATTGATGAAGCGGACTGCAACAACGCCCTCGCAGCAGCTTGAGGCCCGGTTGGCCCTGGGCGACTGGCTGTACGACACGATCCCTCATGCAGCTGCCCAGCACTGGATGGCGATCCTCTTGCAGGAAGAAATTGGAGATGCATGGCATGTCGAGAACAATGTGCATGCCCCTGGATCCATGTGGGCTCGACAACGCCTTGCTGGAATCGATGCTCTTGATGTGAGTTCCGGGCCCCTGGCGGAATC
>JABABM010000019.1:0-325 GCA_014238205.1 Phycisphaerales bacterium
GGGGATGGTCGGGTCATCTGTGGACTCAGTGGCGGAGTCGATTCATCCGTCGTAGCGGCATTGCTGGCAAAGGCCATCGGTCGGAAGCTCACGTGCATCTTCGTTGACAACGGACTGCTCCGGACGGGCGAACGTTCCATGGTCGAAACGACCTTCCGTGATCATTTTGATATTGATCTCAGGGTCATCGATGCCACTGATGCGTGCCTCGGTGATCTCGAGGGAATCTCGGATCCCCAGGAGAAACGACGGCTCATCGGCCATCGATTCATCGATGTCTTTCGAGAAGCGGCCGCCGAGATCGCTGAGGATGGGCAGGGGCCCA
>JABABM010000019.1:335-46154 GCA_014238205.1 Phycisphaerales bacterium
GGTCATGGACATGCCGGGCAGGCTGCCAACATCAAGTTGCATCACAACGTGGGCGGTCTTCCCGAGGACCTGGAGTTCGGGCTCATTGAACCACTTCGAGATCTTTTTAAGGATGAGGCCAGGTCTCTCGGAGAAGTCCTGGGTCTTCCATCACACATCGTCTGGCGACATCCATTCCCCGGTCCGGGACTGGCTGTTCGCATCCTTGGCGAGATTACGTGTGACAAGCTCGACCTGCTCCGTGAGTGCGACGAGATTCTTCTTGATGAGATCGTTTCCAATGATCTCTACAGGACGACCAACCAGGTCTTCGCCGTGCTTCTGCCCGTCCAATCGGTCGGCGTCATGGGGGATGGTCGAACCTATGATTCGGTTGTTGCTGTTCGTGCCGTCGAAACTTCCGATTTCATGACTGCCGACTGGGCCCGTATTCCACACGAGGTCCTGGCAGTCATCAGCAACCGGATCATCAACGAGGTTCCGGGAGTCAACAGGGTCGTGTACGACATCTCCTCGAAGCCGCCTGCAACGATCGAATGGGAATAACAGGCTTGCCGGGGCGGGGATTCAGTTCACCTTGGCGAAGATGAGTCGACCCGCGTTGGTCTGCAGCATGTTCGTGATCTCGACTTCAACCTGCTCACCTATGTGGTCATGAGCGCATTCTGCGACGACCATGGTTCCATCCGGAAGGAATCCGACACCCTGTTCATCACATTCGCCTTTCCTGATGATTTCGATCAGCATTCGTTCCCCAGGCAGTACCTGCCCCTGGAGCATGTTCGACAGATCGTTGAGGTTCAGCGTCGGTACCTGGCGGATTTCCGCAACCCTGAGCAGGGTCTGGTCCGTGGTGACGAGGCGAAGATTCTGCCGAGCTGCAACATCAAGCAGGGCCTGGTCGACCATTCCCTCCTCTGCTACCGCCTCTTCGATCGAGACTGCGGCGGAAGGTGTGTCCTGCAGTGTCCTGAGATTTGCAAGGCCTCGCCTGCCTCGATCACGTTTCATGCGATCGCTCGAATCCGACAGTCGGTGAAGTTCATCAATGACGAACCGTGGCACGAACAGCGGTGCATCGAGGAAGCCCGTCCGGCTGAATGTATTGATTCTTCCATCGATCAAGACGGACGTGTCGAGCAGCATCGGGCGGATGCCCCGTACCTGCTTCGAGAACTCGACGTAGGGGATGACCAGCCTGATGTTGTCGCGAGTCGTGAGAACCATTGATACTGCGAGGTAGCAGAAGGTAAGTCCCGTTGCCAATTTCAACAGTGTCAGGTATTTCAATGCCATGTCACCTTCAGGAAGGCCCCAGGCATCGGCTATCAGGTCGATCAAGGCGCCGATGGCAAGTGCAGCAAGCAGGCCGGCAAGAATAGCCAGGTAGATGGCGACAACAATGGAGAGCTGCTTGCGGGGAGTCTTCAGATCGAGGAGGACGATGATGGTTGCGACCGCGATCGTTGCGATGATCGGCGCGAGGATGTTGAGTCCCTGGTGGGGGAGATAGGTCGCACCGATGATTCCGGCGAATGGAAGGACCGCAACTGCGATCATCAGGGCGATGTAGATCATCCGAACCGTAATCAGGATGAAGGGTTGTCCGAGGGATGAATCCTCCCCGTTGATATCCCGGAGGGAGAGGGGCTTGGGTTCGGATCTCTCCATGTCGCTGGATTTCTGGTCCTGTTCAGGCATCCGGGGCAGTGTACCCGAGCCCCCCCTGCGGCTACCATGTGGGTTGACGACGAACGTGGAGGGCGGCCGGGCCCTGCGGAGGTTCGGCACGCGAACCTGGTCAGGGCTTGATCGCAGCAGCCATAAGCGACGCCGCGTCTGCCGTGGATGTCCTGGCCGCCCTCTTCGTTCCTCGCAGCAGGACCTGGAGTGTTCCAGAGGGAACATCTTGAGCAAGGAAGCCCGCCACGTGAGTTACACCGTCCTGGCACGTCGATACCGATCCCGTGACTTCGATGAAGTCGTCGGGCAGGAGCCGATTGCACGAACGCTCATGAATGCAATCGAGTCAGGACGTGTTGCACACGCATACCTGTTCTGCGGGACTCGGGGAGTGGGCAAGACGACGATGGCTCGGCTCTTTGCCCGTGCCCTGAACATCAGCGATGAACTTGTCGAAGCGGATGCCATTGCCGAAGCGATCATGAGTGGTTCCGATCTTGATGTGATCGAAATCGATGGTGCCTCGAATCGAGGTGTCCAGGAAGCAAGGGATCTCATCGCCTCCGCCAGCCTGAAACCGGCACGCTGCCGCTACCGGATCTACATCATCGACGAGGTACACATGCTCACGCGGGATGCCTTCAATGCGCTCCTGAAGACAATGGAAGAACCCCCCGAGCACGTCAAGTTCATTCTCTGCACGACGGAGCCCAATGACGTGCTCCAGACCATTCAGAGCCGCTGCCAGCGATTCGATTTCCGGGCGATACCCGCTCGGCAGATCGCAGATCACCTCGCCTCGATCCTGAAACAGGAAGGCATCGAGGCCGATCCCGATGCCCTGCTCCAGGTTGCTCGCCTCGGCGAAGGATCAATGCGTGATGCATTGAGCATTCTTGATCGACTCCTTGCGGCCGGTCCTGAGCGACTGACTTCGGAGTTCGTCGCCACGATGCTCGGCCTGCCCGCCCGTGCGCTCGTCGAGACACTGCTCGACGCGACGCTGGATGGGGATCCAGCGGCCGCCCTTGCAGCAGGGGAGCGACTTCTCCAGGAAGGGGTCACGATCAACCAGGCCATTGAGAGCATGACGGAGTCTCTTCGATCGCTCCTCGTGGCAACGGCCTGCGGGGCTGACAGCGACCTTCTTCAACTTTCCGATGAACAGCGGGCAAGGGTCCGGGCTCGCTGCGACAGTCTTGATGCCGATGCTGTTCTTCACATGATCGCCCGATGTGAGGCGACTGCCAGACATGCACGGTTCACTGCATCTTCACGGGCCTTGTTCGATGCGCTGCTGGTGCGTCTTGCATCGACGGAGCGGCTTGCCGATATTCCCTCGATGCTCCGTGGAACATCCACCGCGACCGCCCCGGCCAAAAAAAAAACTGAAGGTCTGAGCAATGTCGCAGCGGCTCCCTCTTCTTCAATTCCGCCGAAGCCGCCGGTTGTGAAGGAATCGAGTGCCGTGTCCAGTGGCCCACCGGCCGCTGGTTCGCCAGGTCCCCGGGAGACCGTGGCTCCGGAGAAACCGGCGAAAGCCGTCCTTACGGTGGATTCGCTCTGGGATCGGGTATGCAGTGAAGTGGAGTCGAATGTAAGCCAGGCACTTCTGCAGACAGCGCGGCCGGTTTCCTGGGACGGAGAGGTACTGGTGCTGGAACCACGTGACGCGGCATCTGGAAGTGGGAACTATCTTCGTTCACAATCGGAATCAATTGCGGGCATGGTGCGATCGGTTGCAGGGCGACATGCAAGGGTCCAGATCGAGTTGATTGAACATCCACACGTTGAAAAAACCGTCGACCCCCTGTACGAGGAGCATCCGGATGTCAGGAAGGTCATGGAGATCTTCGATGCGGTGGTCGTTTCCATTGATCCAGTCAAGACAGGGGAGGCAGTGACATGTTCGGAGGATTGAAGGACCTTGCAGGTCTTGCGGGAATGATGAAGGAATTGCCGAAGATGCAGGCCAGGCTTGCCGAGGTCAGGAATCACCTGGCAGACATCAAGGTGACGGCCAGTGACCCGGAAGGGCATGTCCACGTTCGGGTCAATGGAACCCTGGAAGTCGAATCGATCCAGTTGTCTCCTTCACTCATCTCCACGGTCGAGGGCGGTGAGGCGTTGCAGGATCTCATCAAGGCAACCATCAACGAGGCATTGGCGAAGGCCCGTACCGAGGCGCAGGAGAAGATCGCTGGAGTTGCCCAGGAAATGGGAATGCCATTGCCACCAGGAGGGCTCGACCTGTAGTTTCATGCCCATGGCCAGGAGACCCCATTCGTATCCGGAGCCTGTCGAACGCCTCATCGAGGCCTTTGGCCGCATGCCAGGCATCGGTCGCCGAACGGCGACGCGACTTGCATTCCATGTTCTGAAGGACTCTCCTGAAGAGGCCAGGTCACTGTGTGAGGCGGTGCAGGATGTGAAGGAACGCGTGGCATGCTGTTCCATGTGCTGGCAGTTGACCGAAGTCGACCCATGCCCGATCTGCAGCAGCCCTGCCCGTGACGCATCGACCATCCTGGTTGTCGAACAGCCCCATGACCTGATGAGTCTCGAGTCGACCGGAATGTATACGGGGGTCTACCATGTTCTCACGGGAAGGATCGATCCACTTGCTGGAGTCGAGCCTTCCGACCTGACGGTAGCAACGTTGTTTGAGCGCGTTGATGATCCGTCATGCAACTGCCGTGGTGAACAGGTCTCGGAGATCATTCTCGGGTTGAATCCGAATCTTGAGGGCGACAGCACCGCCCTGTACCTTGCCGACGAGCTGACGCGGAGATCCGTGCGTGTCACCCGGCTTGCCCGTGGCCTTCCAAGCGGTACACAACTGGAATATGCCAGTACGGCAGTCCTTGCCGATGCACTTGAAGGCCGTCGGGACGTAGGAAGCGGCTGAACTGCAGACATTGGTCGTCTCCCTTTCCATCGGGGGGGTACGATGACCACATGCGTTTCGAAGCGGGACAACACGCCAAGCTCTCACAGCAGATGAAGCTGAGCCCCAGGATGATCCAGTCCATGGAGATCCTGCAGTTGCCGATTCTTGCATTGCAGGAACGTGTGGACCAGGAACTGGAGTCGAACATTGCGCTTGAAGTTGTCGAGGGTGAGCAGGCTGACCAGCCGCCCGACGAAGCGGGAGACTCGGGCGGAACCGAGGAGATGGTCGTCGGAGAAGCCGGTGACGGGGCAGATGATTTCGAGCGACTCAGCGATTTGGAACGTGATTACAGCGAGGCTGCGGACAACGAGTATTCCTCCTCGAGTTATTCACCGTCCAGACATGCAGGCGAACGGGATCGGAAACAGGATGCCATGGCCAATCTTGAAGGCAGGGGAGCATCGCTCGGTGAGCAGTTGCTGCACCAGTGGACCTTTGCCGAGGTCGATGAAGACACTGCCGCGGCTGGAGCGCTGCTGATCCTCTCTGTCAACGATGACGGCCTGCTGGGCACGGACCTGGAGTCGATCCTCGAACAGAATCCGGATGCACTGTCGACGGGGATGACGGTGCCTCGCCTCGAGACTGCACTTGAAGCACTGCAACATTGGCTTGAACCGCCTGGCCTGGCTGCCCGGAGCATCCAGGAATGTCTCATTCTCCAGGTCGAAGCGATGAAATCACAAGGGGAGGACGCAGTCGAGTGGGACACGGTTCGGGAACTGATTGAGCATCATCTTGACGACCTTGTGCAGAATCGCCTGCCGAAGATCACCGAATCCACGGGCCTGACGATCGATCAGGTGCGGGATGCGATGACGGCGATGCACAGGTTGAATCTTGCACCCGGACGTGATCTGATCAATGTCGAGGTCGCCCCGATCATCCCCGATGTCATCGTGGACTATGACGAACAGTCCGATTCCTATGTCGCAGCGCTCTGCGATGGCGTATTGCCGCCACTGCGTGTGTCTCCACGGTACAGGTCGATGTCCGGGGATGAGGCTTTCGACAAGGAGACACGGTCCTTCATCAGCCGGAATGTCAGCAATGCGGAGTGGCTGATCGAGTCGATCAACCAGCGTTCGAATTCGCTGCTGCGTGTCGTGAATGTCGTGCTGTCTCGCCAGCGTGATTTCTTCGATATCGGTCCGCAGCACCTGAAGCCGATGCCGATGGTCGATGTTGCCGAGCAACTGGGCGTACATGTTGCGACGGTCAGCAGGGCGGTGTCCGGGAAATGGATGCAGACCCCCAGGGGCATGGTCCAGCTGCGGCGTTTCTTCTCCGGTGGAACGGAGACATCCGAGGGTGAAAATGTAAGTTGGGTGGCGGTGAAGGCCATGCTTGGCGAGATCGTCGAGGCGGAGGACAAGTCCAAGCCCTTCAGTGACGAGCTGCTTGCGGCTGCATTGAAGGAACGGGGTGTGGACATTGCCCGACGCACCATAGTCAAGTACCGCCAGCAGCTTGGAATACCACCTGCCCGGCTGAGGAAACAGTACTGATCCCCGGGGGATGCGTCAGTTCGCTTCGATCTCGCTGGTCTTCCGGGAGGACAGGTCTTCGATTCTGCTGATCATGTTCTTGGTGAGATCTTCGATGTTGGATTTCGAGATCTTCCCATCATCCTCGGAGAATGAGCTCGCCTTGTCCTTGACCATCGTGTCCACCTGCTTGACGCAGTCTCGCCGCTCGTTTCGAATCGATATCTTCGTGTCTTCGCCGAGCTTCTTCACCTGTGTGACAAGTTGCTTTCGTCGTTCAGCCGAGGGCGGAGGAAGGTGTATGCGAATGGCATCACCCTCGACCTGGGGGTTCAGGCCCAGGTCTGCTGTTTCAAGAGCACGGGAAATGCTGTTCTTCGTCGTCGGATCGAAGGGCTTGATGAGGAGTTGCGTCGGTTCAGGGACATTGACAGCAGCAATATCGCGAAGATCGCACATCGAACCATAGCATTCAACCTTGAGAAACTCGACGAGGGCAGTGCTCGCTCGCCCGGTTCGAATCCCGAGAAGTTCCTTCTCGTAATGCTCGATGGACTTCTCCATGCTCGATTTGCATTCTCGGAAAGTCGCGTCACTCATTGTCGTTTCCTCTTCGTCCTTCCGCCAGTTCGGGAAGGTCTTGTCCAATGTTGGGGAAAGTGGTGTACTCGAATCAGGATTGAACCGGGATCCGCTCACGGGATGTGACAAGTGTGCCGATCGTTTCACCCGTGATGACACGGCGAATGTTGTGTTCCGGTCGGAAGTCGAAGACGATGATCGGGAGGTCGCGTTCCATGCACATCGACAGTGCCGTCAGATCCATGATTGCCAGTTGGCGATCAATGGCCTCCTGGTATGACAGTGCATCGTAACGAGTCGCCGTGGGGTCCTTGACTGGATCGGCGGTATAGACGCCATCGACTTTCGTTGCTTTCAGAAGCACGTCCGCATTGAGTTCGGTGGCTCGAAGTGCAGCACAGGTGTCCGTGGTGAAGAACGGGTTCCCCGTGCCGGCTACGAGAATCAGGACGCGTCCTTTTTCAAAATGTCGAATGGCTCTCTTCCGGATGAACGGCTCGGCAATGGCCGGGACATCGATTGCCGACATGACCCTTGCCGGTGTTCCAAGTCCCTCGATGGCTTCCTTGAGCGCCATGCCGTTCATGACGGTCCCGAGCATGCCCATGTAGTCGGCAGTCGACTGGTCGATGCCCAGTTGAGCCGAAAGGTTGGCGCCCCGGATCATGTTTCCGCCGCCGACGACCACGGCGATCTCGGTGCCGGTCTTCGAGGCCTCCACGATTGCTGAAGCGATGGCCTTGAGTTCATCGGCATTGATGCCGAAATCACCCTGCTGGGCAAAACTCTCTCCACTGATCTTCAGGAGGACTCGGCGGTAGTGGGGGGCGGATGGCATGGGGTTCTTCCTTGGCTTCTGCCCTCATTGGACCCGTTTGAGCGGGGATGGTCAAGAACCTCGATGGTTCCATTCAATCAATCCTGCAGGCACGCCTTTCTAGCAGGGGGGGGTGAAGATATGCTTTCGGAAGGATATTCCTCAATGATGACCAGGCCCACCCCGGATTTCATGCCTTCGACCCTCGATGAAGAGGTTACGAAGCGGTTTCATGAGTTGCAGGAACAGCGGCGTCGAGTTCGGATGAGCCGGATTCGCTCCCTCTTCCTGTGGGCGATCCTGTTGTCCCTCCTTTTTCATATCGGCTTGATGATCTACCTGCACCTTCTTCACAGGGCTGGAAATAATGCTCCCATGCAGGAGTTCCAGGTTGAGATAGCAACCCTGCTGCCGGACGAGGAACTTACGGAACTGCCCGAGGGTGAACTGGAGGAGCCGGAGGACCAGGCACTCTCGGCGCTCGATGAACTGCTCAATGAACGCCAGGCCAGTGAACTGGAGGCCGATACAACGGCCGCTGAACTTGAAATCAATGGAGTCGGCGCTGCACCCGCGATCGGTGGTGCCGCAGGGGGAGGAGGAGTGCAGGGAATCGGGGGGAGTGGAGCAGCGGGGTCCTTCTGCGGCATCTCGTCTGCCGGTGAGCGATTTGCGTACATCGTGGACATGTCCGGCTCGATGACTGGCGGACGCATGGAGCGTGCCAAGCAGGAGATGAAGCGTTCGATTCGTGCACTTCCCGACTACACCAAGTTTCTTGTCGTGTTCTACAACAGTGACATCGTCGAACCGCCTGATCAGGAGGGGTGGCAGACGGCTCGTTCAACTGTCGTTCGCCGGTTTACACGATGGCTGGAGGGCCTTTCTCCACAGGGAGGCACGGTACCGTTGCCTGCATTCAGCAGGGTGTTTTCAGAGGAGGAACGCCCTGATGTCATCTTCTTTCTTACCGATGGTGAAATCACATCGATGAAACCCGACAGTATCCAGCGACTGAATACCGGTGGTTTCAAGACCGTCATCAATACGATTGCATTCGGCGATGATTCAAGCCAGGACCTGCTCAAGCGAATAGCGAAGGATTCCGGTGGGATCTACAGGTTCGTGAGATCCGGAGGTCCACCATGATGTTCCTTCCGCTGCTTGCACTTGCCGGGATGCTCCTTGCCCCTGCGGACATCGTTGTTCCGCGTGGAGGAGGCGATGTGGTGCAAGGGGAGATCACACGCCTTGATGAAGATGGAATACTCCTGCGCATCCCCGGCGAAGCCGAGGATGACGTGGTTGAAGTCATGCTTTCATGGGATCGTGTTGCAGACGTTCGTATTGCCGGTCCGGTCCAGCCGCGACTGCCGGAGTTGATGAAGACTGCTGAAACTCTCTGGCGGGCACGTTCCCGGCTCGATCGAGGTGACATGGCCAATGCAGAACCGATCCTGGAACTCCAGTTTCCAGGCATGGTCGGCCGAACCAGTGAGACGGCGCTGGTGGTCTCGGATGGACTGCTGCGATGTCGCCTGGACCGTGGTGCCAATGCAGAGGCTCTCCTGCCGGGCCTCGAGATGGCGAGACTTCGGCGAGCTGGCATTACAACCAGCAGCGATGCCCTGCGTGTTCCCCCGGTACTTCCGCCCGTGGAAGTCGAGGGAGTCGTCCCCGTCTGGGATCCCGAGTTCAACCTGCTTCCATACCTCCCCCCGGTCTGGCTGGATGGACCTGGAGTTGCCAATGCCCGTGTCGAACTGAAAGAGTGGTCCTCGGAAAGTGACCCGCTCATGTCGACAATCGCGGGCCTGTACCAGGCAGGCCTCGATCAGGACCTTGGAAATGAAATCACCCCGGTGGACCTGGAATCCGACGCGATTTCCGATGAGAAGGGCACCATGCTCCTCGGGCAGATGATCAATGCAGTCCATGCAGACCCGGAAGTCCGCAAGGATGCAAGGAGACGACTGCAGCAGAGGCCAGCCAACGACCCCCAGTGGGTCGAGGCGTGGATCCGGTACCAGCTTGGTCGCTCCTATCTCATGGAAGAAGGAACTGGACAGCGACGCAAGGGTCAGCTCAACCTGGCACATGTTGTTGCTCGTTCATCACAGGCACAGCCATACCTGGCAGGCGTTGCCATGGAAATCATGGCCGCCGAGTTTGAATCAACGGGTGATCTCGAGGCGGCAGAGCGCCTCAGGGGAGATCTCGCTCGCAGTACACCCAGACATCCGGTGCTTCGAACACCGGCCCTCAATCCATCCAGGCCCAGCCTTGGAGATGGGAAGGAGAACCCATGACTTCGTTATTCACGCCGTTCATCGTTGCAACGGCAGCAGCACCAGAAGGTGCTTCCTGGTGGGATACGATCGTGCGAGGCGGCACGGTCGGTTTCATCATCCTGATTCTGAGCATCGTGGCTCTGGTCCTGGTGATCATCCACTTCGTGCAGATTCGACGCCAGTCACTGCTGCCTCCGGGCCAGTTGGAAGAACTCGACAAGCGTCTTTCGGATGGCAATGTCGATGGAGCGGCTGCCTACTGCCTCGATCCGGCAAATGATTCCTTCATGACACGGATCATGGCTGCCGGTCTTCTTCGCTACCAGCGGTCGGCATTTGGTGTCTTTGAAATCAAGAGCGCTGTCGAAGAAGCGGGTGACGAACAGACAGCCCGCCTGTACCGGGCGACGGACGGCCTTGGCTTGATCGGCACCATTGCTCCGCTTCTTGGACTTCTCGGCACGGTCATCGGAATGGTCGGAGCCTTCGATTCCGTGGCCCACAGTGCTGGTTCCGACTCCGAGGCCCTGGCAGCGAACATCTCGCTGGCCCTCGTTACGACCCTCATGGGATTGACACTTGCCATTCCATGCGTCGCCCTGTTCACCTACTTCAGGAACCGCATTGACGCCCTGGCGGCGGATGGTGCCCGGGAGATCGAGCGTCTCCTCATTCACCTGGAAAGTTCGACTGCCCCGGTATCGGATGAAGGCAGCGGAGGCAGCAATACGTGAGATTCTCCTCCGGCTCAAAATCCCGGGAACTGCTGGTCGAGTTGACGCCGATGATCGACGTGGTCTTTCTCCTGATCATCTTCTTCATGGTCACTTCGGAGTTTGCGCGTGATGTCCGGGCCGAAGTGGAACTGCCGAAGCTCCCAGGTGAGCAACTGGAGGAGAACGAAGAAGCGGGTGTTGTCGTGAACATCGATGAACATGGCAACATCATCCTCAATGTCTCGGAGGAACCGGTCACACTGGAGCAGCTCCGGAAGCAGCTGCAGGTGTTCTTCATTACGGATACGTCGACCGAGCAGCGGGTGCTGCTGAGAGCTGATCGAAGAGCCTCGGCAGGTCGCTTGAACGAGGTCGTCCGGGTCCTTCATGAAATCGGCGTCCCAGCGGCACGCATGGGAACCGAGATTCCCGGGGGGCTCCAATGAATCGTCGCAGAGAGGCACGGGCAAGGAGAAGATCGCAGCGACTGGGCGTGAATCTCACGAGCATGATCGATGTGACATTCCTCCTCCTGGTCTACTTCATGGTCAGCACGGTGATGGCACGCCAGGAAGACCAGTTGACGTCATCACTCCAGACGCGTGATTCGGATGCAACTGGTTCGCAGGTTGACTTCCAGCCCCAGATCATCGAGGTACTGAGCATCGAGGGCACGCCGTCCTACAGGCTGGCGGGTCGTGTGTTTACGGACGATCGGAGCCTGGAGTCGGTGTTGTCTGAACTGCCACATGAGATAGGTGTCTTCGTTCGAGTCCATCCGAATGTGCCCGTCGGCTTTGCCCTGGCAGCAGTGCAGTCTGCCAGGAACGCTGGCTTTGCCCAGGTGACCTATGTTCCTGAGAAGTAGTCGACAGCATGTCGCCAAGAGCCTCCTCCTGGTGTTGCTGGCACTCGTGCCTGCCTCGCTTGTTTCACGAACAGAGGCTGATGATGTTGCAGCATGGCTCGAATCGCGAGGCTTCAACCGATTGCTTGCCGAGCATTACGAGGAACAGTTCGAGGATGCGAAGAGTGATGAGCGGGTCGAGATGGCCACTCGACTTGCACGGCTCTATGCCCAGTTGTTGATGGACTCGAGAGATTCAGATGAACGAACCTGGCTCGAAGCCAGAGGCATGCAGTTGCTGAAGGGCATCCCGCCCGGCGAAGCGGAAGATCTCCGAGTCGAGTTGCTCAACGGCAGGTACATGGTCGCGGAGGACACGGCGGAACGGTACAGGCTTCGGCTTACGGACGCAGAAGATGTCGATCATGCGGTGGAATCCCTCGATTCGATCATCGAGGAACTTCAGCGAATCATCGTTCGGACCAGCAAATCGTTCGAATCATCAACACGGAAGATGAATAGAAGTTCCTCTTCCCGATCAGCACCTCGGCGGGAGCGGTTGAACCAGCAGCAGCAGGTGCTTCGTCGAGCCGAGTACCTGCTTGCATGGTCGCTTGCGTATCGAGGATGGTTGAAACAAGACGCTGATTCCGTCGAGAAGGCGGAGTCGCTGTTTGCGAAGCTGCTGGACCTCAAGGCAGGGGAGTTGGATCCGGATCATGTCTCGCTGGATCGACGGGCTGAAGACGCGGTGTCCTGGTCGATTCTCGGGATGGCATTCTGCCGGGGCATGAGCCGTTCAACGACGACGGCCATGCGATGGTTCGATCTCCTGGAAGTACGGCAGGTTCCAAGTTCGGTCTCCAGTCTCGTTCCTGCATGGAGGCTGGCTGTCCTTCTTGACGAGATGGATCACGAGCGTGTCGGCCTGCTTCTTGATGACCTGGAAGCAAGGAATGAGGTGGTTCCGACAACGTGGTGGCGACTGGTCGCGGTCCATGGGCTCGAGCAGCAGGCTGGAACAACGGGTCGGCTTCTTGCCGATCGAGCCATCGCGGCGCTGGCTTCCCGAAATGCCCTTGACCATCTCTACGATCTCGTTGATCGCTACGGAGACAGCCTTTCATCGGATGATGGCTTCGCTCTTGCGTATGCACGTGGAGTCCTCAAGTACAAGGAAGCCCAGGATGCATCCGGGGAAGAGGATGCTCCGCTGAATGAAGAAGCGCGACGAGCCTACAGGGAGGCGGGTGTTCTTCTCGAGCGTGCGATGGAGGAGGAGGACCGTGACCGATGGTCGCGTGCGATTGCAGGCTGTTCAGCGCTGCTTGGCTGGTGTCGATGGAATACGGAACAGTTTTCCGCAGCACGTGACGCATTCCTCTTTGCATCGAACCAGGGTGATCCAAGTTTGGCGGAAGGCCATTTCTGGATGGCCATCGTGTGTGAGGATCGTCTTGCCGGCGATGACGGGGATTCCGAATCCGCGGAGAGATTGTCCAGCTTGACCGCCGAGTACATCAAGCGGTGGCCTGATGGTTCTCGAACAGGGGAACTGATGGTCCGGAGTGTCGCTGATGTCGAGCCCAGCATGGAGGCGGTTGAACAACTCGGGAACGTCCAGCCCGGGGATCCGGCTCATGCGGATGCCCAGCGTCGATCAGCACAGATCCTGTATGCACTCTTTGCCGATGAAGCATCGAAGCAGCAGAAGGAGGCAGGCGAGCGATACCTGGTTGTCGCACTTCCGCTTCTCATGGCTGATGCAGACATTGCTGCAACGGATTCGGATGCAGCCGGCCGATGCATTGCGCGTGCCCGTCGAATCCTGGAAGTTGCACTTGACTCACAGTTGCAGCGGCTCGTTGCAGCCGAATCCGCGTTCCGGGCAGTGAAAGATCGTGCTGGATTTCCGCTCGAACCGCTCCAGGGGTTCGAGGAGGAGTTGAAGCTCAGGCATCTGCAGATGTCGCTTCTCCAGGATGACACCGACCGGGCCGAGACCATCGGCCTTGAACTTGTCGATGCCGACCCAGACGGCCTCTGGACACGGCTTGCATCCCGTTCCCTCTTTCGCGAGGCATTGAAACGATGGAAAGCGGGGGAAGGCGTGGCTCAACGAGATCGTGTTGCAGCCTGGGGCAGGCGGATTCTTGACGAACACGAAGATCTCGCGGTGGCATTGGCATCACCGGGCATGGTGACCGTGGCTTCAAATGTCGCAGCCGCTGGACTCGAGACATGGAATGAGACGAATGAGGATTCGCTCGCCCGTGCCACGTGTGATCTCTATGGCCGCTTGCTTGACCTGCATCCGCGAAACCAGCAGTTCCTTCGAGGTCGTGGCACCCTGTCCAGGGAGATCGGGGAACAGGTTGAGTCCATGCGTTGCTGGCGTGTTCTCCTTGCAGGGACGACTCCTGGAAGCGATCTCTGGTTCGAGTCAAAGACGAACCATGCTGAACTGCTGGCTGAAACAGAGCCTGATCGATCTCTCCAGGTGCTTCTTCAGCACAGGGTGCTCTACCCGGAATGGGGTCCCTCGCCATGGGGTGGACGCCTTGCATCCCTTCATCGATCGCTGGCAGGTGGGGGTGATGCCCCATGAGCCGGACAGACCCCATGATGCGATTCCTTGGAGTCCGGTTTGATGCCGATGAGCTCGACCTGCTTGGTATCGAGCCCACCTACATCTCCAGTGCCGGAATCGATGCGGCCCTGGCCTCTCGCCTGGCCTCGGTGTACGACCATCCTGATGGACGGAGTGCAGATGCCGAGATGGTCTGCAAGTTGCTCAGGGATGCGGCGGACCGTCTTCGAGATGAGAACATCAGGTCGACCATCATTGCGTCGCATACCGTGTCCGTCGAGCAGGGAATTGCCCCTGCTGTCGCCAACGTTCCGGTGTCCAGCACGGAGTCGGTCCCTGCAGTCTCGATGACCCCGCTGCAGGAACGTCTTCTTACGATTCTTGCGGGAAGTGGCGGCTGGAATCCCCAGAGCCGTGCACGCTTGTCATCGGTTGCGGCAACCGAGGGTCTGACTCCAGAGGGGTTGATGACGGAGCTGGCAGCGCTGGGTCGAGGGATGCGTTCCGGCCTTCGTGCAGCACCCAAGCGGACTGCATCGGCAGCATCTGTTGCATCCAGGGCACTTGAGCCAGGCTTCCTTGAACGTGTCATCGACGAGTACGCCCCCGAGCTTCGAGGGAATGACAGGCGTTCGATCCTGAAGATGTGCCTCCTGTTCACAGGTATCGGGCTGCTGGGACTTGTACTCATGATCCGCTTTCTCTTCCCGGAACTGGATCCGGGAATGGTGATGACCTCACAGGGCGAGGTTGCAGTCGTCGGAACAACATCTTCGAAGACGTTCGGCGGTGGGTTTGATGATGCGAGCGGTGGCCAGAAGCAAGTCGTACCGGCACTCAGTTTCAAAGATGTGCCCGTCATCGAAGAACTCGAGATTTCCCAGGAAGTACTCGATGCAGCTGATGCGTCTGCCGAGACGGTTCGTCAAATAGAGGCCTATTCGCGTCAACTCATCGGAATCCAGGAACTGGACCCAGCGATGTTGGAGACCTGGTCGAGCGCGGTTGAAACGGCATCGACAGGGTGGTTCGTCACCGAACCGGCCACGGCCCATGCCATGCGTGGAGCCATCCAGCGTGCGATCGACACATCGGGTGCGAATCCCAAGGTCTTCCAGTCGCTTCAACGAACACTTGCTCCGAAGACGCCCTTTGGGCAACTTTCGCCACTTGATCTGCCCAGGGGAGCATGGTCTGCGGGAATGACGAGCATGGTTGCCATGTCGGATACGACCTCTCCGGCTGTTCGGGCAAATGCGGTAGCCCTGCTCCGCATCGGCCTTGGCCAGAATGCAACGCCTTCAGGATTCGATGCCGCTGCAGCTTCATGGCTTGAAACCTGTATTCCCGACCTTGTTGAGGGCATGGAGACAAACAGGGAATCAGAAACGTCCTGGTCTCTCTGGCTTGCAGGCCTCGATGCACTGTCGGATCGACAAGTTGCTCAGCATGCGATCGCCCTGGCCTTGGAGTCACTTCTCAGGACGGAAACAGACCTGTCCAGAGAGGGGCCCTCGCAGCGGATCCTCGGCAGCCTGCTGGTCGCCATTGACTGGTCCACGTATCCGGGTTCCAGATCTGCGATTCCAGATCTGTTCGACGACTCGAGTATCTCATCATCTGACCTGTGGGTTCTTTCAAGCATGCTCGTGCGCCTCGATTCCACGTCCAGTTGGTTCAAGGAAGGTCTTGTTCTGTCTCCCGATGCGGATGCAGTGTCCAGGCGTCTGGCGCGGGATCGACTTCTTGCCGCATGGCCTGCAGATGGGGGTGCTCCGCTTCAACTGGAGGACATGCTGCCCGAGGAGTTCGATCCTGCCTTGGCAGAAACATGGCTGTTGGTCTATGGACAGGTCAAGTCATTGCCTGGTGGCAAGGGGGACATTCCGGTGCTTCGCAGGATCCTCATGGACCGGCTGCTCCAGGAAGCAGCCGTGGACCTGTTGTCGAGCTCCGGTCAACGGGTGCTCTCGACACTCAATGAAGTAGAAGGCCTTGTCGAGGCAGCCTTGTCGGGGAAGACGGAATCCTCTGCGAGCTCCGGCGCCATTCCGACACTCCCCGGTAGTCAAGTCGATGGAGACTGGTCGGACCTGTACAGGGAAGCCAAGTCGAAGACGGACAAGTTCGACATCCTGCATGCCCTCGAGATCCAGAGCGCCGAAGAACTCGGCCCACTCGATGCATCCTGTCTTGCAGGGGAAGCCATGACCGCATCAACGGATATCCGTGAATCAGCCCAGTACGTCATCGAGCGACGTTTCGCGGAGTCTCGGAACGTGGTGATGGCCCTGGTCGATCACTTCGCATCGATGAAGTCCAAGCCGAGGGATGTCTCCGGGTTCATCGAGTCGATCACCGGTGAGCAGCTGCCGCGTACGACATCGACCCAGTGGCCCCTGCAGGCACGCTTGGCACTGGTGAATCATGCCATCGAACTTCAACTGGGCAATGGCATGGCCATTGATGAAATAGGCGTAATGTTCGCTGAATCCCTGCAGCGTGAAGCCGAGTCACTTGGGCGTTCCTCGCAGGGTTCCCTGCTTGCCGATGATGCGGCTGCCCAGTTGACCACCGCCTGGCAGGACCATCTCGATCTTGCAGTACGGGCGGGTGGGCTTCCGGTGGGATGGGCGGATCGCCGAGCGGCCAGGGAACGCATGTCGGTCGACAGGTTGCAGCGATGTCTGGCTGAGCGGATTGCCACTGCGGAGTTGATCAATCGACTCATTACGGCCCAGATTCCCTCGATGACAACCCGGATTAAAACCCTTGCCTCCAGTGCTGCCCGTGGGCGGACGGAGGCAGGGCATGTCCTTGAACAACTTGGAGTGACGGAGCGATCACTCGTTGAAGCATGGAAGGCGAGAATCAATCTCGCTCTGGAATCAAGTGGTGCCCGTGACGAAGGAGGGGGAGCATGATCCGCAGGATGTTGCTGATTCTTCTGGCATGTGCGGCCGGTCTCCTGCTGCCCGGCATGCAGTCGATCGACCCGGTGATTCGTGAATCACTGGAGAACCTCGATCCTTCCATGCCCGAGGGCTACTTTGAACTGGCTGAGCATGTTGCAGATTCGCCGGACTCGGTAAAGGATCGGGACCTGGCCATCCGACTCTATGCGCTGGCGGCGACGTTGGACCCTGATCGGTGGGGGCATGGAAGCCTGCTGGGCATCAGCGTTCTGCTCGAGGGTGATCAGGATCGGACTCGAGCGGTGTACGCACTTCTGGAACTCCAGGATGATGCTCGCCCGAACCTCCTTCCCCGGCGGGAGGTTGTTCTCGGTGCTGAATCGACCGCGGCGGTCAAGGCCTTTGACGTCATCTCCTGCATTCGGACAGGAGACTCGATCAGGGCCCGAAGTCTTCTGCGACATGGCAGTGGCGTACGTGACATGCTGGAGTCGTTCCAGGATGCCGTACCCGGGGGCATGAAGCGTCTCCTGGACCGGGCATCATCCCGTGATGGCGAAGTGCTGCTCAATGAAAAAGAGTACATCGCGCTGCTGCAGATTCAGTCGCAACTGCTCGGTGGCACACACGAAACATGGGCCGCAACGTTGGCAGTCGGGCTTGGTCAGCCACTGGAGGATTTGTCTGGAGCCGATCTGGGCAACGTGCTCAAGATGGACCTGGAGGAGTCAAGTTGGCGGGATGGTCGATGGAGCAGGCCCTGAGAGACGAACTCAACCCTCGTGTTCAAGGAGCCACTTCAACTTCTGTTTTGTCAGGTGGCCGATATCACTGACGAGTCCACTGGAGCCCAGTGACCACACGGCCCACGAGGTGTGGAATGGTTCGGTGGCCAGTTCGAAACCGTCCCTCATCGTCCGCTTCATCCTCTTGACCGAGACGGTCTCATGGAACTCGTCCTTCATCGGGATCGCTACCTGCAGATCTTCCGGGGAGGGAATGATGATTCCCAGCGAATCGTCCTCGTGGTGATCCTCAAGGGCAAACTCGATTGTCCAGTGCCAGCAGTCGCCGTACCACCGCACGGATTCAATGATTTCATCAAACCCGAGAAACATGGCACGAGCCTGGTCGAAGAGGGGGACAGCGGTGTCCAGCAGGTCACCTCGAAGGACATCGATGGTGGGGGTGTTGAACTGGTCGGACCAGGCTACTCGGCTGAATTGCGTCATGATTCACTCCATTGACGGGGGAAACGACCATTCTAGCAGACAAGGCCTCGGATCGCCCCGCGACTGTCCACGAAGCCATCTCCCCGCTAGTCTGTAGATCCCATGCCCGAACTCGATCCAAGTCACGAGGCCTCGCCGAACATCGACCTGAAGGGTGCATCCATCCTGATTGTCGATGACAACCTGCAGAATCTCGAGTTGATGCAGGCCTACCTCGAGGAACTGGAATGTTCCATATCGACTGCAGCGGATGGCGTTGAAGCAATAGAGGCCATCGAGAGCAGTCATCCCGACCTGGTTCTTCTTGACGTGATGATGCCGAGAATGTCAGGTTTCGAGGTTTGCCAGAAGGTCAAGTCACAACCCTCCACGAGGGACATCATCATCATCATGGTGACGGCATTGAACGAGGTAGGAGATTTCGAACGAGCACTTGAATGTGGTACCAACGATTTTCTTGCCAAGCCGGTCAACAAGCTCGAACTCCTTACGCGTGTTCGATCGCTCCTGGAACTGGGCCTTCTGAAACGTCGTTATGACCAACTGGGACTCGAGCCGCCCGCCCCGGCTCCGGATGCCCGGCAATTCATGGATGAGGGCGATTCCATGCTTCCACCTCCGGAAGAGGATGGCCTGCTTGGCCAACCTCCCGAGGCACCGCGTTTCTGATCGACAAACCTGTTTGCTCCGGATCCCAGTGGTTTCAGGCGTTGTCGTGTTCGAAATCAATTAGATACGCCCGGTGTCCCACCAGGACCGCATGGGCCATGCACCGGGCGCATCAATATTCGTTGATTCAGTGAAACTCAGGCTGCGGATCTACGGGTGACGATCGCTGCAGTTTCATCTGTTCGCAGCCAGCTCGTCCCACGCGGTTCAATGGTCACCTGAAGGTGATCAAGGTAGCGCTGCAACTCTCCATTCTCAAAGTCGTCGAGCCAACTGAGATCGGCGCTGGGGTTGATTTCGGTGATCCCGTTGATGAGTTGTTTTTTGGTAAGCACGATGTTCTCCTCGTTTCCTTGTTGCCGTGCTTCATGTTTCGGTTCACTTCGCCCGTGGCATCCAACCAATAACGGGACCGGACGCTGCTCCTGGGAAGGGATCGAAGCTTGAGGCCACCATCCGGGGGGGAGGATCTCACGATGCCCCCCATATCTGGTGGTCGAGAAAATCATCGATACTTCGCCGAGAGCCTTCTCGCGATGTTCTCGGACGTGGCCCAGGAAGACTCTGGATGCGATCAGGGGGAGCCCTCGCCCTGCCTGAGCGTCCGGGTGCTGCCAGCTGGAAATGGCCCGTATCGCTCTTGTGAGCCGTCCACCCATTGCACGAGCACCTGTTCTACCCTGGAGGAGGTGCCGAGCCCGAGGTGGACTCGGGGGTCATTCGCTGCCAGGTAGCTGTAGCTGGTCAGGACGGGGCGTGTGAGGCGGCGGGAACCCACCGTGGCGGTCACTCTCGCCCCGATCGCATCTCTTCCATTGGCATCCAGGAGGCGAAGCGTCACCCAGTGGCCATTGCCTGGTGAAATGTTCCGAAGCACCGTGGCCTTGGCATCCCTGTTGACCACGACGATGTCGATGCGTCCATCGTCATCAAGGTCGCCGAAGGCCGCAGCTCGCGATGTCAACTTGATCGGTTTCGCCACGCCACCACGTGGCTTGATCTCGCTGAAACGGCCATCAGGTGATCCTGCCAGGAGCATGTTTTCCTGTGCATACGGATCGCTGTGTTCGTCCACCGGATCGCGGAGCACGGCCCCATTGGCCTCGAAGAGATCCAGCCACCCGTCGTTGTCGAAGTCGAGCCATGCCATGCCGAAACGAGTGAATCGCTTGGTCGCGGTCTTCAGGCCCGACATGGCCGTTGCATCGACGAAATAGGAACCCTCGTTCCGGAAGAAGGAGTCGGATTCACCAGAGAGGTTGCATACGAGCAGGTCGATGTCACCGTCATTGTCGATGTCGGTGGTCGTTACTCCCATACCCGCCTTTTCCTTGCCCTCATCGTCGAGGGCGCACCCGGCGAGCAGACCCATTTCCTCAAATGTACCGTCGCCCTTGTTATGCCAGAGCATGTCCTGCATGCCATCATTCGCGATGAAGATGTCCGTCCACCCATCATCATCGAAGTCAGCGCAGGCGATGCCAAGCCCGTTGCCCATCTTGGCATCGATCCCGGCCTTGGTGGTCACGTCTTCGAATCGTCCATTCCCAAGATTGTGAAGCAGTACATCCCTGGCGGGTGCCGCATAGTTCTTCGGAGAACAGTAGTCCTGTCCGGTGGATCCAAAGCAGTCGATCTCCGTTTCCACGGACCATGTAACGTAGTTCGTCACATAGAGGTCCAGCCAGCCATCCTCGTCGTAGTCGAGGAACGCCGCGCTGGCACCCCATCCGGGATGATTCGTTCCGGACGTCACTGATACATCCACGAACTGGCCGTTCCCATCGTTGCGAAGCAGCGTATTGGCCCCGACATTCGTTACGTAGAGATCCAGGTCTCCGTCGTTGTCGTAGTCCCCGGTGGCGACGCCTTGCCCATACCCCCGGTCATCGGCACCGCTTCCCTCCGAGATGTCAACAAAGGTCCAGTCCCCATCATTGCGAAAGAGCTGATTGCCGATCTCGTTGGCAGGGGGGATTTGAAGCGCCCTCTCGATCTGGCCGCCCTGGACGAAGTAGAGATCGAGATCCTCGTCTCCATCGATGTCGAGGAGGGCGACGCCTCCCCCGATGATTTCGGGCATCAGGAAACGACTCTCGTGCCCGCTCTTCCACATGAAGTCGACACCGGCTGGACCAGACACATCCTCGAACCAGGGTGCCGCCGGATCAGCGGCGCTGGCTGCTGGTTGATCGCGGTTCGACCCGGTGTCACCGCCACCACACCCGACAGGCAGGGTGCCCGCGAGCAGCAGCAGGAGTCCACGGTGTCGCCATCTCCTCATGGTTTGCCACCTTGTTCCCGGGAGTGCTGGAGGATTCGTTGCTTGACCAGTTGGGCCAGTTTCTGGACCTGCGGATCGTCCGGTGCACGAGCAAGTCCTTCCTGGATGGTTTCCGCAGCGCTTACAAGGTCATTGCGAAGCAGGTGGATGTCCGCAAGCCCGGCCCAGCAGATGCCACGGTTTCGATCGAGTTCGAGCACACGCATGTACTGCCCCTGTGCTTCATCGAATCGACCTGTTCGAGTCAGTACGTGCGCGTACATGAGCCGTGACTCGGGATCCTGGATCCCGTATTCGAAGGCACGGTCCATCGCCGTTGCGGCAGGAAAGATATTGTCGTCCGCTAGGGCAAGCCTGGCGAACTGGAGATGTGCTTCGCCCATCTTCGGGTTCAGCTCCACGGCACGGGCCGCGTGACGCCTGGCCAAGGTCATGTTCTTGAGAACCTGGTACCTGATGGAGAGGTTCAAGTGGGTCGGAGCGTACATGTCATCGACTCGAAGTGCCCGCTTCAATGTTCGCACAGCCTGTTCATTCTGTCCTTGCAGTGCCTGGATCTGGCTGATCCGATGCAGCAGAGGCAGGTCATCGGGCTTCTGCTCCATTGTCGTGCGTGCCTTCTCGAGAGCCTCGCGGTAGGCGCCGGATTGTATGAGTCGGTCGACGTGATCGATCCTCGCTTCGTAACTTGCCCCGGCATTGATGATCGTATCCTGCCATGGGTCGTTGAAGCGTGGGGGGTCGCCCTGCACCTTCGCCAGGAGCATGGCGGCCTCGTCTTCTCTTCCAAGCCGTCGATAGGACTGCCCGAGGAGGAAGTCCAGGTACGAGTTGGAGAGCTGCTGCCGCAGGCTCTCAAGCACCCTTGCCGCATCAGCAGGCCTCCCATCGGCCAGGGCGGCACGTGCAAGTCCAGTTCTCGCGGCCGGGTCCTGGCTCGAAATCTTCAGCGTTTCATTGAAGGCTTTGATTGCATCGTTGATCCGTCCGGACTCCAGGTGGATGTAGCCGGCCTTCCAGATCGCAGGTACGTAGCTGGGAGCAAGGCTCCGGACCTCTTGGAGTGCCTTCAGCGCCTCCTCGGGATTTCCGGCGCGATCGTGGATAAGGGCGAGTCCGTACCAGGCGCGTGCCGCATCCGGGTCGAGATCAAGTATCTGCTGGTAGGTCAACATGGCCTCGTTTGGAAGATCATTGCCGTGGTAGGTGATCGCCAGTTGCAGTCGGGCAGGAGGGACGTTGGGTTTGGCATGAACCTGCTCGATCGATGCCTGGACGGCCACCTGGACTCCTGGCTCAAGCACCTCGTACCCCATGGAGGGTTCCGGTGGAGAGGGGGGCTGGACAGGATCGCTGCAGCCGCTGATCGCGGGGACCGCAACCAGTCCACAAATCCAAAAGAGCAGGAGGTGTTGCCTGTACATCACTCCTGATGATACCTCACGCTCTAGAATGTCCATCATGGCTGACAGATATCATGCCGCGGCCTGCCAGACGGACTTTCCCTGCCCTCGGCAGCGATCCGAAATAGGTGATCGTGTTGACCGGATGCTGGCCATGGCCGAGCAGACGATCATCGGCTATGAACCCTTCTTTGATGTCCGGCTCCTGGTATTTCCGGAGTTTGCTCATGCAGCGCCGATCCATGACTCGGTCGAGTCATTGCGTCGTGATCTGGCCATCGAGGTGCCCAACGAACACATCAGGGCCTATGAGCGAATCTGCTCGAAGTACGGGTGCTGGATCCAGACAGGCACCTTCCTCGAAGCATGCCCCGGGCGCGAAGACGTGTTGTTCAATACGACCGTACTCGTGGGACCATCCGGTATTGAATCGATCTACCGCAAGGTCAATCCCTGGATTCCCTGGGAAGTGCATGCTTCACCACATGACCTTGATCCCCACGGCGATCATTTTCCGGTCGCGGATACGGAGATCGGCAGGATCGGAACGGCGATCTGTTACGACTGGCTGTTCCCCGAAGCCATACGCCAACTGGTCTTCAATGGGGCGGAGATCCTCTGTCGTGTATCCGCCTACATGGACCCATGGGGATCGACGCCACCCATGGACTGGTGGACCATGATCAACAGGACTCGAGCCCTGGAGAACACTGCATGCGTCGTTGCCTCGAATCAGGGTGCGACGATGGCCAACTATCCGCCATTCAGCTGGCCTGGTTCAAGCATGATTGTTGATCACGATGGCAGGGTGCTTGCACAGGCCGAGGCAGGTCCAGGCGAGCGTGTCGTCGTGGCACCAATCGACCTGGCTGGACTTCGTGCCGAGCGTGAACGCCGGCTTGGACACGACACTCGATCCCACCTGCGGACCGAGGCCTATTCGTATCTCAATGAACAGCGATTTCCACCAACACAGTCGCATCCGATATCGGTCGAGTCCTTGCGTGAACGCATCCTGTCCTCGCGGGGAGGTGATCAGGGTTGATGTTGCTCCGTGTCGTGACATGCCTCGTGCTGTTGGCCCTGGTTGGTTGTGACCGCCCGACATCCACACCATCGCCGGCTCAGATCGAAGCCAACAACAGGGGCGTGGCCCTGATGGGCAACTTCAACTATGCCGAGGCCTTCGACGTCTTTGATTCAATTGTCAAGGCGAACCCCGAGTTGACGGAGGTCGCGATCAACCGGGAAATCGCGAGACTCAACCGGCAGCAGGAACACGATGACGTGGTGGCGTTGGCGACCCTCGAAGACATTGCGGATCGAACTGGAAACCTTCAGGCTACCTACCTGGCCGGCCTGCTCTACATGTACCTGGGCGAACCTGTACGGGCGAAGATGAACTTCGAGATCGTCGTCAAGTTCGACCCCGCAGATGCATATGCCGCGTACTACCTTGCCCAGGTCAGCATGCAGGAGGGGGACTACGAGGAGGCGCTCAATGGGTTTGAACGTGCAATGGAACTCGATCCATACCTCAGGAGCGCACTGTATGGAGGGAGCCAGTCGGCGAGACGGACTGGTGACACGGAGCGATCGAACGAACTGCTGGAGCAGTTCCAGCGATTGGAGGACAATCCACGGGCAACCCTGGCAGAGATCAAGTACACCAGGATGGGCCCCAAGGCCATGGCCATGGTCATTGGCGATGCGACATCTTCCCAACCCGGAGCAATGCCTGCAGGTCCTCTCTTCGATCCCGTGAGGAAGGTCCCATCGGTAGTGCAATTCGACCAGGAGGCATCCATCACGGCCATCGACATTGATGTCGATGGCGACGTCGATGTATTCGCAACCGGTGCATCCCCTTCCTCATCCGGGGTGTTGTTCCTGAACTCCGGTGGAACCCTGTCGAAGTCATCGGGGCATCCACTTGAGCAGGTGGACGGACTCAGGTCGGTGCTCTGGGGCGATGTCAATGAGGATGGCACGATCGATGCCTATCTCTGCAGGAAGGGTGTCAACGAGTTGTGGTTGCAGTCCTCCGAAGGCACCTGGACACAGGCCGAGGATCCGGTCGTTGGAGGAGCGAGCCTCGACACGGTTGATGGCGCCCTGTTTGACGCTGATCACGATGGTGACCTGGACATCTTCTGCGTCAACAATGACGGCCCCAACGAGTTGATCAACAACAACCGCGATGGAAGTTTCAGGGCTCTGGCGGCAGAGGCGGGGCTTGCCGGTAATGGTGTTTCGTCAAGGCAGGTCCTCGTGGCGGACCTGGATCACGATCGAGATGTAGATCTGGTCGTGATCAACAATGAACCTCCAAACGAGGTCTACGTGAATGATCGACTGTGGAACTGGCATGTCGCGGGCCCGGGCTTCGATGATTTTCGCGCAGCTGACATTGATGCGGCTGTTGCAGGTGACATCGATGGGGATGGACGGCTTTCGATCTGCGCCAGCGGCAGTGACGGGACACGCTGGTGGTCGGAGTTGGACGGGGCATGGACTCCAGGGCCACTGCATTCAGGGGTGGGGGGCGGAAGCAACTCGAGACTTGCCTTGACGGACATGACGGGTGATGGACACCTGGACATTGTTGCGTCTGCAGTTGAAGGTTGGTCGGTCCTTGGTGCTTCACTTGAAACCACGCCGCTTTGGGAAGCCCCAGGGCGTGCGATTGCCTGGGCTCCGGTCCTCCTTGAACCCGACAGGGGGCCGGCGATTGTCGACCTTGTGGAAGACGGTCTTCGTGTACACGGGGCCGGGACCGGTCGATACCCCTTTGTCACCATGACCTTCTCTGGACGAACCGAGACCGGTGACTCGATGCGAAGCAACGGATCTGGGATCGGGACACGAGTCGCTGCCCGGGTCGGTTCCCGGTGGACGATCACGGGAACACTTCGGGCAGATTCAGGTCCAGGGCAGAGCTTGCAGCCGATCTGGGTCGGTCTCGGTCCTGCTGAGAAGATCGACTTCATCGCGATCGACTGGTCCGATGGTGTCTTCCAGACTGAACTGGATCTCGACGCCGATGGTCCTCACGCGATCGTTGAGACCCAGCGACAACTCTCCAGTTGTCCAGTCATCTTTGCGTGGAACGGCACATCGACCAGTTTTGTAAGCGACTGTCTTGGAGTGGGGGGCGTTGGTTTCAGAACTGGAAGGGATACGGTGGCCACATCGAGGCCTTGGGAGCGATTCCTCCTGCCCGAGGGCAGCATTGTTCCACGTGAGGGGGCCTACGAGTTGATCCTGGCCGAGCCCATGGAGGAAACCTGTTACCTGGATGCGGCATCACTGGTGACATGGGACCTTCCCCCGGGCTGGTCCATGGCGGTGGATGAGCGGATGGGGACAGGTCTGCCTGCACCAACCGGCACTCCATTCTTCTATCGACGGAGCATTGATCCCGTACGTGTCCTGGCAGCCGGGCAGGATGTGACTACAGAAAGCCTGTACGCCGATGGGACGCCCGTAGATCCAGGCGAACTGGATGGCAGGTTCATCGGCAGGGTCATGGAACCACACGAGTTGGTGATCGAGTTTGAAGAGCCGATCGAAACGGGTAGCCAGTCACCATTTCTCCTGATCGATGGCTGGGTCGAGTATCCCTACTCCCAGACGATGTTTGCAGCATGGCAGGCGGGTGCCGGCTACGACCCTCCATCCTTGCTGGCTGAAGACCAGGCAGGCCAATGGCACATGATCCTCCCGAAGTTCGGGTACCCGGCAGGGATGCCCCGGCAGATGGTCATACCACTTGCAGGGTTGCCTGCAGATTGCCGTCGCTTGAAACTTGAAACACAGTTGCAGGTGTACTGGGATCGTGTGCAACTTGCCTGGAGAGAACCCTGCCCCGAAGCAGGACGAACAGTGAACCTGCTCCAATCAGCGCTTGTTCTCGATGCGGGCTTTCCTGCCCGGGCGACGAGCAACTGGTTCAAGCCCGACTACGACTGGTCTCGCCGGACACCGCTGTGGGATACCCGTTCACACCCAGGGTATTACACGCGATTCGGAGAGGCAGCCGAACTTGTCCTCAAGGCGGATCGATCCGTTGCAATCTTCGGGACAGGTGAGGCGATCAGGCTTCGATATGCTCCTGAGCCTCATGCTCCCTTGAAGGGGTGGACTCGTCGACACATTCTGGACCTCCATGGCTGGTGCAAGGACATGGACATGGCGACGGCGGGGGGGGAAGAGGTCCTTCCCCTGCCCGGCGGAGAAGACATCAGCGGCCTCAATGGCAGGTACAACACCCGCTATCGATCAGGCTGGTAAGCAGGTTTCAAGTCCCTTTACGGTCCTCAAGGTGTTGGAAAGAGGCAACTTCCAGCATTCTGATGTGCCATGCACATTGGAAGGTGACTAGAGTGCTCGATGCAGGATTTCACCCTTTCCCGGGCATCCCGGAGAGGGAAGGATGCCGATGTAGGAGTACCTGCTGGAGGATTCCAAGGTGCCAAGTCCACCTGGTGTGACAGATCAGCCAAAGCCGATGCCTGGACGCAAGAAATACGTTCCGGTGGTCGGACCCAACCTGCGAATGCTGCTGGTTGGAATCTTCGCGCTCTTTGCGATCCTGGTGGTCAACTCGGTCTATCTCGTGAGCATCCGGATTCTTGGTCATGCCACGGGCGAGTCGTATGAGAACTGGTTCTTCCTGAACATGTTCATTGCCCACCTCGTGCTGGGCCTTGCAATTGTGCTCCCGATCATCGTCTTTGGATTCTTTCACATTCGAAACGCCCACGATCGACCCAATCGTCGCGCCGTACGTGCAGGCTACGCACTCTTCAGCACGGCGATCGTGCTGCTGGTCACGGGCATCCTTCTGACGAGGATCGAAGGCGTCATCGTGGTGCGTGATGAACTGGTTCGGTCGGTGCTTTGGTGGCTCCATGTCATTACACCAGTGGGGGTCATGTGGCTCTTCGTGCTGCACAGGCTTGCCGGGCGACGCATCCGCTGGAAGGTCGGTGGGGTCTGGGCGGCGGTTGCGGCCATCTTTGCCGTTGTCATGGTCGTGCTTCAGTCCCAGGACCCGAGGCAATGGAACGTCGAGGGCAACCCTGAGGGCGACAAGTACTTCTTCCCGTCACTTTCAAGGACCGTGACCGGCGACTTCATCCCCGCATCCGTACTGCAGAACGACGACTATTGCCTGGAGTGCCATGCGGACATCCATGACAGCTGGATGCACGGAGTCCACAAGTTCAGTTCCTTCAACAACCCGGCCTACCTGGCGTCGGTTCGTGAAACCCGGGAGTTCTCCATGGAGCGTGACGGCAATGTGAATGCGTCGCGTTTCTGTGCCGGGTGCCATGATCCCGTGCCATTCTTCAGCGGTGCATTCAATGATCCCGAGTTCGACATGGTGCACGATGAGTCTGCGCATGCAGGCATCACCTGCACCGTCTGTCACAGCATCACGCATGTGAACTCGGTGCGTGGCAACGCGGATTACACCATCGAGGAGCCGATCCACTATCCCTTCGCTACCAGTGAGAACGATCTGCTGCAGTGGGTCAACCGGCAGCTGGTCAAGGCCAAGCCGGAGTTTCACAGGAAGACGTTCCTCAAGCCCCTGCACCAGTCGACCGAGTTCTGTGGAACCTGTCACAAGGTCCATCTTCCCGAGGAGCTCAATGACTACAAGTGGCTCCGCGGACAGAATCACTACGACGCATTCTGGCTCAGCGGCGTGTCGGGCCACGGTATCACGAGTTTCTACTACCCACCGGTAGCCCAGGTGAACTGCAACGACTGCCACATGCCCCTGATGGCATCCGATGACTTTGGTGCAAGGATCCGTGGAGATGACGAGTTCGCCACGGTCCACGATCACATGTTCCCCTCGGCGAATACAGCGATACCAACCATGGTCGACATGCCTCGCCCTGAAGAGGCCATCGAGAAGCACCGTGAGTTCCTCGAGGGAGTCATGCGGCTGGACCTCTTTGGTATCAAGAAGGAAGGGACGATCGACGGTGAGCTGATCGCTCCGCTTCGACCCGAGGTGCCGGTGCTTGAGCCCGGGGAGACCTATCTGCTTGAGGCCGTGATCCGGACAGTCAAGATGGGGCACATCTTCACGCAGGGGACGGCCGATTCCAACGAGGTCTGGATGGATGTCGAAGTTCGCAGTGGAGACCAGGTCATCGGTCGAAGTGGCGGTTTCATCGACGAGCACAACGAAGTGGACCCCTGGTCGCATTTTGTCAACTCGTTCGTCATTGACCGCGAGGGCAACCGGATCGACCGTCGAAATGCACAGGACATCTTCACGGCGCTCTACAACCATCAGATTCCACCAGGTGCCGCCGATTCCATCCATTACTCATTCACGGTCCCTGAGGGAATCGACGCGCCCATCACGGTGACTGCCAGCCTGAAGTACCGGAAGTTCGATACCCAGTACATGCGTTTCGTCGAGGATGATCCGGAGTACGTCAATGATCTTCCCATCACGGTCCTTGCTGAAGACTCGGTCACCTTCCCTGTTGCAGGTGGCGGGGAGACCCCTGGAAATCCAGGGTCCCCCGTACCGACATGGCAGCGTTGGAACGACTACGGGATCGGTCTTTTCAGAAAGGGACAGCGTGGAGAACTCATCGGGGCAGAAGATGCTTTCAAGCAGGTTGAGGAACAGGGCAGGAGCGAGGGGCCGATCAACCTCGCCCGCGTGTACCTCAAGGAGGGGCGCGTGACGGAGGAAGCACCCTCGGCCATTGCCAGGGCTGCGGCCATGGAACATCCCGCTCGCCAGTGGCACCTGCTGTGGTTTGGCGGACTCATCGACAAGCAGAACGGAAACCTGGATGACGCCATCGACAAGTTCAGGCAGGTCATCGAGGGTGGCTTTGAGCAGGCACAAGGCAGGGGGTTCGACTTCGCCAAGGACTACAACGTGCTCAATGAACTTGGACGAACCTTGTACCAGAGGGCACGGCAGGAGCGGGGCGAGGCTCGACTCGCCCGCCGCGAGGAGATTCTCCGGGAGGCCCAGAATGTCTTTGAATCCGTGCTGCTGCTCGACCCGGAAAATATGACGGCTCACTACAACCTCCAGCAGATTCATGATGAACTGGGCGAGGAGGATCAGGCTCGTGAACATGCGGCCCTTCACCGAAAGTACAAGGTAGATGACAACGCTCGCGACCAGGCCGTATCCGCCGCAAGGAGCAGGTACCCTGCAGCCAACCAGGCAGCGGAAGACATCGTGATCTACGACTTGCAGCGGCCTGGCGCTCCTGGTCTTGATGAATCCGGTACGGAAGTGCCGACGGAATCTCCATGAACGACGATTTGCCAGAGCCTGATCCGATTGACCCGGCCCAGGGTCCCGAGGATTCCGCGGTTGAGTACGTGCCGGAGGATGATGCCATCATCGGGGTGGCCTTCAAGTGGTCCCTGGCCGTCATGGTCATCCTTGGAAGCGTGGGGCTGGTCCTCTTCTTCGTCTTCAGCAGTGGGCAGGAAGAAGCCGAAACAATCATCCAGAAGACGGTCGAATCACCCGAGGCACTCGTCCCCGACGTGGCGATCCTGCCCGATGTCAAGTTCACCGACATTACCACCGAAGCCGGGATCAACTTCATCCATGAAAGTGCGGGCGAGGGAGAGAAACTCCTGCCCGAGACGATGGGCAGCGGCGCGGCCTTCTTCGACTCCGATCGCGATGGTGACCAGGACCTGTTGCTCATCAATGCCATTCCCTGGGAGGGATCTGATCGTGCATCGCGTCCAATGGCACTGCTGATCAATGACGGCGCCGGGCACTTCACGGACGTGACGATCGGCTCCGGCCTGGAGGAACCGATGTACGGGACCGGTGTGGCTGTCGGGGACGTCGATGCCGACGGGTTGCTCGATCTCTACATCACGGCCCTGGGTTCGAACAGGTTGTACAGGAACCTCGGGGAGAACCGGTTCAAGGACCTCACGGATTCCAGCGGAGTGGCCTCGGGTCCGACGGCCTGGAGTTCGAGTCCTGCCATGTTCGACTACGACGGTGACGGCGATCTTGATCTCTTCGTCCCCAACTACGTCAAGTGGACACGGGAACTGGATATCTCGAACAACTACACCCTCAACGGGACGGATCGTGCCTACGGGCCTCCGAAGTTGTACGCGGGAACGCAGCCGGAACTGTATCGCAACGACGGTACGGGTCGTTTCGAGGACGTCTCCGAGGAGTCGGGAATACACGTGCTCAACCCATACGACGGGTTCCCGGTGGCCAAGTCACTGGCTGTCATTCCCATCGATCTTGATCGGGATGGATGGATGGACCTGATCGTCGCCAATGACACGACCCGGAACTTTCTCTATCACAACAATGGTGATGGAACCTTTGCCGAGATCGGTGAGGATGCCGGCGTGGCCTATGACAATCGTGGATTGTCCACGGGCTGCATGGGCATCGATGCGGCGCACTACCGGAATGATGAAGCCATAGGGATCGGGGTCGGCAACTTCACGATGGAAATGACGAGTTTCTACGTGTCCGGGCGTGACCCGATGCTCTTCTCGGATGAAGCGATCATCGAGGGGATCGGTTCGCCGACCAGATTGCTGCTGTCCTTCGGGTTGTTCTTCCTTGACTACGACCTTGATGGGCGGTTGGATCTGTTCCAGACCAATGGCCATCTGGAGGAGGAGATCTCCGAGATTCACCGCTCGCAGCAGTATCGCCAGCCGGCCCAGTTGTTCTGGAATACGGGAAGCGACAGTGGGGCGACCTTCGAATTGGTTCCTTCCGAGATTGCAGGCGACCTGGTGACACCCATCGTCGGCAGGGGGGCGGCCTATGCGGATATCGATGCCGATGGCGATCTGGACATCATCGTGACCCAGGTCGGGGATCGGCCCCTGCTCCTTCGAAACGAGCAGGCACTTGGTCACCATTGGATCCGAATCGTATTGCAGGGTGCGTCACCGAACCTCGATGCCATCGGGGCCTGGGTCGAGGTCGATGCAGGAGGCACGACGCAGCGACGGAAGGTGATGCCAACGAGAAGCTACCTCTCGCAGGTCGAGATGCCGCTTACCTTCGGTCTTGGTGAGCATGGTCATATTGATGCGCTGCGAGTGACCTGGCCGGATGGCAGCATCCAGGATGTGGACGTCAGTTCGATCGCCATCGATGCACAGACGACCATCACCCAGGAGTAGAAGGTGGTGTTCCGATGACCCAGCCGCACTCGGGGCAGGCGTCAGAGGTCCAGCCGGTGCGAGGGTATCGACAAGCCTGGCAGCGTGTCACCTCGTACTCGAATCGAACAATGCTCTGGCAGTGGGGACATGAGTGTTCACCAGGCTGGATCGTCTGCCTGAAGTGGCAGACAGGGCAGTTGAAACGAAGCAGTCCACTGCCAGTTCGTGCCCGTCGAAGTGCCGTCGAGATGGCGGTCAGACAGAGGCAGGACACGATGCCGCAGAGGGTGACTATCCCCATTGACATCGACAGTCGAAACATGAAGTCATTGGTTGCAACGCGTTGGTTGTGCGTCTCCCTGATAACCTGCGAGGCGATGACAAGCAGCGTCGCCCATGTACAGATGATGACGGACCTCCTCAGCCACACGGCCTTCGAAGGCATGGCCAGTGACTGAAGCAGTTCCGAGATGGCCGTGGCGATCGCCAGTGTTCCAAAGGCAGTTGCGACATCCATGAGGGTTGCATCGGGCTCCCACCCTGTCCGCAACTGCCATATCGTATTGATCAGGATCCAGAGAACACCAAAGGCGGCAGCAAAGGAAAGTCCCGCCCACTTTCGCCACCCCAGGCTGGTTTGGCGTTGGTCGTGGGGTTGCAGCAATACGAGGGCGGCCAGCCAGCCTGCAGTGCCAGTTGCAGCTCCTGCAATCCCGAGGATCTCTTCCTGGTACGAAACCCAGACGCTCAGGCAGATCAACAGGATTGCTGCAATCGTCGCGCCGAATCCTGTCCATCCTGCCCTGGCTCCCCAGTCATACTCACTGAGCACGAGGCCGATGACGGCTGCCGGAAGCATGTAGTTGATCACGGCGAGGCTCACGAAGAGGCTCAGGAAATCAAGGTCAATCAGGTCCTCCCATACCAGTGCATTGATCAGCAGGAGGTCGATGAATGTCACGATCAACAGCATGGGCGCCGTATTCTGGAGGGCGTGAACCGAGGCAAGCAGGCTCCAGCATGTAAGCAGTCCACAGGCGACCGCAACGGACACCGCTGTTCCGAACATCTGCCACAGGACATCCTCATCCCTGGTCAGGACTGCCGAGACGCCCAGGAGGGCGGTTGCAGCAAGGGCGACGAACATTATCCGGAGGGTGATTGTCCTGTTGATCATGTGATGTTCAGGATACCGCGAGGTCCAAAAAGAACCGCCCCCCGGCCGAAGCCGGGGGGCGGGGTAAGGCAAGTTGCCTTGACGTGACTCGAGATCACGCCTTGGGTTAAGCGACCAAGGTCACTCAACGGTCGCCTGGTAGTCAGCGAGACCGCTGGCGCATGTCCAGGCAGTGTTCCAATCGGAAGCACCTGTCCATACGCAGTGGTTACCCGCTGGGACGACGATGCTACCCTCGACATACCAACCCTCTAGGTTGATCACGTAGTCGATGAACGCAAGAGCGTCAAGGTCTACGAAGCCGTGGAGTATCGCACCGCCGGAACCAACCGACACATCAAACGTACCGCCTGCATCAGCAACGCCACCATCATCCATCCAGTCCGTATCACGGTACTGGCCGCCTGTTGGGCCGTCGAGGTACACAGAAGCTGAACCGCAAAGCGAGCTCGGAATCGGGAACGGCGTCATTGAGCCGTCACCGTTGAGTCCACCATTGCAGTCCTGTGCGGTATCGAAACCATCGGGATGACAAACACAGGCGTATCCGTTGATATCGCCGGCATAGTCAGTCTCGTTGGCATCTTGGGTGCCGTCACAACCGGTGAAGGGTGCGGGGCAGGAGACTGTTGCACAGGTTTCACCCTGTACCCAGAGCCCACCAAGGGCTGCACAGTCACTGTAAGTGGTTTCAGCTGCACAAGAACCACCAACGCAGCATGCGGCGGTTTCATTACCACCGGTGAAGCTGAGATTCATGGTTCCAGCGCCAGTTGCTGCATTCCAACCACCGATACGAATGATGACCTGAACACCGCCAGAGACGGGCATGGAATCAATCGCTGAGTAGTAGGCTTGGCAGTCAGACTGACCACTGTGGTCACCATTACATTCAACGTTGTGAGTTCCATCACCGTCATCACAGCCACCGAGGTAGACAGCGAGTGAGGTGTCATAGGAAGTCGCATCGCAGAGTGTGATACTGATGGTGCCATCACTACTGGGCGTGTAGACGAAGAAGACGTCAGGTGATCCGGCCCAATCAAGGAACTCGCCGGCACACACGGTGTCATCTGGGTCTGCCCATTCTGGATTTGCATACGAAGTATCGAATGCGTTATCACCCAGGACCGCCGTCTCGGCACCTGCACAGGTGTCATTGGCGGGCGTTGGATCACAATCGACATCTGCACACGCTGTACCGTCACCCTGATGGGTGCCGCCGAAGGCGCCACATTCATCTGGCAACAGTCCATCAACGCACTGGCTGAGGCCAATGCAGCATGCACCTGGAACAGGAACATTGCAGTTGATGTTGAATGTACCCGTGCCGCCTGCACCTTCAGCGAAGTTGCCGATACGGATGACGACTGATTCGCCGGCCGCCATGGCAAATGTGATCTCTGAAGTGAGACCGCAGGCGCCACTAAGGGCGTCATCATTACAGAACATCATTGCTGAGTTGCAATCCCCATAGATGGCGATTCGTGAATCGAAGTCTACGGTGTTGCATGTACTGACAGTGACATCACCATCACAACTGGCCGTGTAGGTCCAGTAGAGATCGTTGTAGATGCCCAGTACATCGAAGTTATCACACTGGTCGAAGTCCTCCGGACCATTCGTCGTTGCGGTCGTGTTGTCGATGGCATTATCACCATCGGCAGCAGCGATTGCACTTTCGCATGTGTTGTTGTCAGGAGCCTCTTGGCACACAACGTCTGCACAGTCAACGCCGTCACCCTGGTAGGAGCCGACGCAAGCTGCTTCTGTTGACGTTGCACAGCTGGCATCTGCTGCACAGCATGCACCACTTATGCATGAATCGCACGTGGAGTTTGTGCCGAGCCAGCTGCCTGAGCAGTCTGCTTCAGCGACATTGTCCATGCAGGAGCCGTCGTCGTAACAACAGGCACCCATTGCGACACAACCACTGCCCCAGTCGCCGATCACGGCGAGAAGGTCAGATACGTTGACAGTACAGTCACCATTTGGCATTGGTGCACAGTCGCCGACGGGACGATATGTTCCGTCGCCCATTGCGCCCCAGTTGCCAATGACGGCAAGAAGGTCAGATACGTTGACGTATCCGTCAGGAACGTCATCTGGACCACTTACGTCAGCAGCGCAGACTTCCGGAAGAGCTGCACCGCAGGGATCTGCAGTACCGCCCATTACGCGAAGAGCCACGTTGTTGGCGGTGGGTGAAGGACAGGGAAGTCCGAAGCCACCACCAGGGTTGGCTTGGTTCATGTCCATAGCAGAGCCGCCACCTTCAATGATTGCGAAGGAGATGGCTGAACCAGTTTGGCCGTTGAGCCCGAACTCGTTGTTCGGAATCACGGAAGCTGCATTGATGTTGCCCGAAGGCCCACCATGAACTGGCAGATCGATCTTTGACATGCCAGCAAGGCCGCCAAAGGGGTCAACCAGGTCACCGGATGCTTCTGTCATGGTATACGCGTCACCTTCAAGGTTGGCGCATGGAGCAGCATTCATATCGGAGTACAGGTTAACTGAGTAACCACTGACCCCAGTGGGCCCGGCATAGCCGTTCCAGCCACCGAAGACCAGTTCGACTGACATGACGGCAGAACCAGCTGAATCGAAGTCATCAACGCACGCAACACTGTACTGCGCGAAACTGGCTTCGAAAATCTGGTTAGCTGTCATGTTTGACAGATCGATATTGGAACCGTCATCCGGTCCAATCTGATCCATCAAGACGGTTCCACCTGCAAGACTTGCAGTCGCGAAACCGAGGATACATAAACAAGACGGTAGGGTTTTCATGGGTAATCTTCCCCTCATTAACGAACACTTCTCTCTCGAAGATCGACGGCGCCGTCAATCTCTGATCTTCTTGTGACTGCCAGCCATTCCAGCATTCACATGCAGCAGGTGCCGAGTACGACCCGACAACTACCAAATCTCTATCTTCAAGTTTGTCTAACTTCCTTCTTCTCATGCCATTGCATCAATGAGCAATGGCTCCTCTTCCTCTGACATACTCCCTGCACATGTTTTGGAAGTGTCAGATTCCATGTCTAGAATGTACGGTAACAGACCCCATGTCAAGCATTTGTCCTTGATTCTCGACTACGAAACCCCTTATTTCATGCCAATGGGCCCGGATATGGTCATGGGGGGGGTTATCGGGCTGATAAAGTGCATCAAGCACGGTTTGAATGGCCAAAAAGGGCGAATCGAACCGGTTCCAAGGAGCGTATTTGATCGAGTGCAGATATGGCCGTGGGCATCCTTGCCCGTATTGCCATTTCAGGGGCTGATGACCTGGCCATCATTGGTGTTTCCAGGGGTCGCAAGGTCCACGAGGAGTGTCCATGTGAAGTCGCCTGCAAGGCCTCCAGTACCCGTGAGACCGATCGAGGAGAGTTCACTCACCCCTAGTTCCTCGACCCCGACATCAGTGGATGTCATGCCTTCTGCAGGCCCGTCAGTGGCCGCAAAGGACCCCTCGTAGGAGAGGAAGACCGCGATCGATCCTCCAATGTCCAGGGACATGCCGTCAGGACTTCCATTCTGGATTCCACTGATCGAGCTGGAATAGATCGCCCAGCCTGCACCCGTTTCACCAAGTGTGAAGTCGCTCCCGATGTTGTGAGAGCCGTAGGCCACGCCATTGCTTCCGTTGTACAGGGTCAGTGTGACCAGGGATGGGTCGACGCCATCAAGCAGGACGACTTCCACGAACTCGTTGAGATCGCCCCCTGCGTTGTCGTAGTGGAACTCGTTGATCCAGAGATTCGTGGGAATCTCTCCTTCGCAATCATCTGGAATTCCATTTCCATTGACATCTTCCTGGGTTCCATCTGCGATTTCACAGACATCACCGATGCCGTCAAAGTCGCAGTCTTCCTGGCCGGGGTTGGGCAGGTAGCAGTTGTCAAACTCATCGGAGATGCCATCCCCATCCGTATCGATGGGCACATCACAACTTCCAAGTGCAGCACCTTCATGGGTGTAGCCCGGGGACCAGAGACTTCCGTCCGAGGCCACTTCGGAATGCTTGTAGAAGGTTTCTCCATAGACATCAGGTGAACGCGTCAGGCTCTGGTTGTCGCCGCCCTCTGATCCATAGATGACCTGGAGCTGCAGGCCGCCGCCATCATCAGTGATGGACACGGTGTCGCCACTGTTGTTCAAGCCGATGTAGCCCGTCGAAGCCGTCTGGACAAGGGCATTTCCGAAGTCGCCTGTCGGCGTACCACCACCAAAGACGATGATGGCACATTGGTCGTCGAGTACGGTGCCGACCGGGAAGATGTGTCGCGTGGCGACCGCATCACTGAGCGACCAGTTGCTCATGTCAATAGAGACGCCGCTGCGGTTGACGATCTCCACGAACTCGTCATTGCCATATTCTCCCACACCATCGCCATTTGCATCACCGTCGGCATACGTGCCATCAGGATTGCTGGAGGGGTCGGCATGGATCTCGTTGATCACGAAGACCGGGGTTTCGCATTCGTCAGGAACACCATTTCCATTGGCATCTTCTGCAGTCCCGTCAAGAATCTCGCAGGCATCCGGTACGCCATTGGGCTGGCAGTCTTCCTGGCATTCGTCCGGTATGCCATTGCCGTCGCAGTCCCCGGAGGTGCCATCAGCGACATCGCACTCATCGGCGATGCCGTTTCCATTGCAGTCGCTTTCACAGTTGTCGGGAATGCCGTTGCCATTGCAGTCGTCTGCAAGCCCGTCTGCGATCGCGCAGGCATCACCGATGCCATCGCCGTCGCAGTCGGCCTGGTCCTCGTTGGCCAGATCCGGGCAGTTGTCGCATGTGTCGGCGATGCCATCGCCATCACTATCGCCGGTTGCGCAGTTGTTCATCTCGCCTGGAGTGTCGGCAAGCAGATCGAAGCAGCCCACGTTCCAGGTTCCACTGCCATCTGGGCAACGGAATGCATGGGCTGTGGTGTATTCGCCGTCTGGTCCAACGGTCACGTCGGTGTAGACCGGGTTTCCAGTGGCCGGATCAGGGCCGATGAAGGCCACGGCATCCTTGATATACAGCCATGGGGCACTGTCCAATACGCCGTCGTCATTGGTATCGAGGTCATCTCCGGGAAGGCCGGTGAAGCCACGAACGATCATGTAGGTCGCTTGGTCGCTGTTTTCAAAGTTCAACGAGGCGATTGAGTCGGGAACTCCGAGGGTAAATGTGTCCTCGGCAATCACGAACGTGCCATCAGCCGTGATCGACTGACCCGAGAGGTCCACTGCAACCTCGATAACGCCGAAGTCGCCTGTATCCCCATCACCAATCACGATGAAGGCATGGTCGTCCATGGAGGTGCCAGGGATGCCATACAACTCCAGGTACTCGTCATCATCGGCACCAGGCTGATTCGTTCGAATTTCATTGAGCGCCAAATCGACCTCGGCGCTGCATGTCACATCAATGCAGGACTGGTCGGGATGGAAGGTGTTTCCGCCTGCTGAATCGCAGTCTGATTCCAGGGCGTTGTTGTGGCATGTGCCATCGCTTGAGCAGCAGGCTCCCGTGGGTTCAGAAGGCGTGCAGTCGGTGACACCCCACTCTGCAATGACTCCTAGCAGATCGGAGACATCGACAGTGCAGTCGCCATTGGGCATGGGGCGGCAATCACCCTGCGGACGAAACGAGCCGTCGCCGCTGGCATTCCAGTTGGCTATGACTGCGAGCAGGTCGGAGACGTTCACGGCTCCATCAGGAGTGCCGTTGGACCCTGAGACATCTGCGGGGCAGGTTTCAGGGAGGGGGTCGTTGCATGGATCAGAAGCCTGGGCTTCTCGGACCTCGATCGACTCGACCCAGTGCACATCGGGATACCCAAGTTGCGCCGTATTGAACCACGTTCCAAGTCCGCATTCTCCACTTTCCGTCTTGATCCAACTGGGTGAGCTCTCCCCGGCGTCATTGGCTCCAAGCCAGTGTTGCCCTGGCAGGTTCCATTCATTGGGCATCTGGCCGGTGGGGACGAGCAACTCAATGAAGATGAGGTCCGACATGCCCAGGGTCGCTGGACTGCCGGCACTGCCCGACATGAAGAAGTCGGTCGAGTTCTCTGGAAGTGTTCCATTGATGCTCGTGATCAGGGAAAGGTCACCAGGGTTGCTGCCTGGCACGGCGATTCCATCAATATCTTTGTAGACATTGATCACGACTCCCAATGGCAGGTCGTTGGTTTCAAATCCCCAGTGAACACATACCAGTTCGACATCACTATTGAGCGCATGGGCGGCAAGATCGTGGTACCGACCATAGGAATGCCCATAGGTTCCATCACTGGTGTAGCACGCCAGGGAGCCTCCAGGAATGATGGTCTGGGTATCCACGTTCTCGGAAAGGAAGAAACTCTCGCCAGTCGAGTCACATGCTTCGAGCAGGGCACGAGTTGCGGGCCTCTCAGCAGCCTGCGTGGGTGCCGGTCGTGGCGTAGCCAGCTGCTTGGCCGGTGGGAAAGCGGATGTTGAAGCCGTGATGGCAGCGACCGCGAAGGCCACCGAGATGGCGGGAGCATTGAAATGCATCTGGTTGTTCTCCGGGATTCCTCGTCCTCGCATGGACCCAAGGATTGGGCCCCTGTTTCTTCCACTTACAGACTACTGAAAGATGTGGGGAATGGAACCGCGAGGAAGGGAATAGGTGTTTCTTTGAGCGAAACCCGTGTTACCCGGGGCGATGCTCGATTTCACCCGGTTGTCGCTGGTTCTTGAAGTTCTCAATGCCTGTTTTTTGTACCTGCACCGCTTGATGACCAGGGTTTGCAACTTGTGTTTGAGGCTGGAGGACGAGGCTCACCCGTTCTCCGCATGAGGCGGTAAACCTGAGTCTCGTGCCATCTTGATGGTGTTCCACCTGTACGCGTGGAGACAGGCTGTAGTAGCGGTGTCGTGCCGATGGTGTCGAAACCACCAGGTCCTGATCCCGGAGGAGTTTCAAGTTGTGACTGACCAGGCCGATGCTCTGGTCAACTGCGTCGGCGAGTTTCGATACGGACCTGCTTTCAACAAGCAGTTCCCGGATGATTGCGAGTCGAACAGTTCCGCCCAGAAGTGCCAGCAACTTGTCCATCGTGAGCGGGGTCAGGGAGGATCGAGAAACGGCCTTCACGGCACAGTTCATGTTCATATCCATGGTTCAATCCTTGGTGGGTGGTGGGTCCTGCAATACGGGGCAAGCAGTAATTGGGGGCACGGCACACGACAATCAGGGCATGTTCGCCTTCGCATTTACAGGTTGAAGATCCCGGAAGGGCACGCTTCACATGAGAAATTCATGCACGGGACTGGCCGACCAGTCATCCTCGGGACCCGACCCTTGATGCATCCCGTACACAGGCGTATACGTCCATGGATGAAATTGGGTGCGTAGAATTGCTGTTTCTGAAGACAAAGGTCTGCCAGGTCTTTTTAGCAGCATTCAGAGCAGTACATATGCAAGCCCGGTCCCGATCAGCACCCCCCCGATGAGCATCATGGCCCAGGCTATCTGCCTGGCTTTTCGACGCCCCGCAGGTGTACTCCGCCGTGAGCCCATTGGTTGCCTGCTCCTGGGTGCATGTTTCCAGTATGTCCAGAAGAAATACCGAAGGTGGGACTCGAACCCACACTCCCCAAGGGGAACCGGATTTTGAATCCGGCGCGTCTGCCAATTCCGCCACTCCGGCTTCTTACCAGTTCAAGGGCATCTTCCCGTGCAATGCCATGACCGTCAATCATCAGGGGATTGAACTCCAAACCCATGGCGAGGTGGCGATACACTGTCAAGATGCAAGTGAGTGCCCTGCAATCACGATTTCACCGGCGTGGCCTGTCCTCCAACTCGCTCCTTTCGCTGGTAGCCGTTGGTGTTCTGCTCCTGGTGATCATCTACCTGTTCACATCCATGAACCAGGACCGTCCAAGGAGGCAGGCTGCTCCATCGGAGCGGTCTTCCTCGACACCATCGAGCCCGGCATCATCGATTGCTCCAGCAATCCCTCCTCCAGCTCCGCTTTCTGCAGGAGATGAGAATGACCCGGTCGCGGCTGTTTCCATTCTTCCGGAGGGATTTGACTTTGGCGTGATGAAGCCCGGGTCCGTGACGAGGCGCACCGTGGAGTTGAGAAACGACTCGACCTCGGCGATTCGTATCCTGGGCACCAAGAGAACCTGTTCCTGTACGACGGTTGAGATGAACCCGGGCCTGCTTCAGCCTGGTGCTTCAATGCCCTTGACTGCAATCATGGCTGCTGACCTGACTCCAAAGGACAAGAACTCGGTCAAGGTGGTGGTCCAGTACGAGGACCTGGCACCAACGACCATCTCCATCAAGGGCGTCATCAGCCAGGCTGTCTCATCACTGCCACGTGATATCAGGATGCATCCCGGGGGCTACAACAATCCAACCTACCGGACGACAGGACTGCTGACCCTTCGTTCCATGGATGGCAAGCCATTCCAGGTTACACGTGTTGCTGGAGAAACTCCGGTCTTTCAGTCGGCCGCCTCCTCGATGGCTCCATCCATCTCGCAGATCATTCGCTGGGACATGTCCGACTACGACCAGGAGACCGGGCTTGATGCATCTGGTGAACGCATCCCGGGTTTCCTGCTCGTTGAAACGGATCACCCTGATGCTCCCGTTGTTGCGGTTCCCCTGAACCACAAGATTGATCGGATTCAGCCCCGAGGGGATCGCCCCTGGTTCTTTCTCGATCGTCGCGTCGTGCTCGACCCTGTAGATTCCGGTCGAAGTGTCGAGTTCCTTCTGCCGGTCAACGGCATGTCAACGGCCTCTGCCGAAGATGTCGTCGATACAGTCCAGACTGATGCCACGACGTTCAAGGCCGAACTGATCGGTATCGAGCCACACGTGGACGGCAAGCGTACAAACCTGCGTGTACTTGTAACACCTTCCCCAGGCCACCGGGGAGCCTTCATGGGGCAGATCCAGGTCATGTCATCGAATCATTCGGTTCCATTCACCGTGATCGGATTCGCCAGGGAACCCGGCGGCTCGTGAACCTCTGCGTCATCATTCCGGCAGCCGGCAGAAGCGTACGATTCGGTCGGGAGGACAAGCTGTCCAGCGACCTTGGTGGCCGGGCGGTGCTGCTCCGGACGATCGAATGCTTTGCGCGGCGAGACGAGGTCTCTTCGATCATCGTCGCCGGTCCTCCCGGTGATCTTGATACGTTCAAGGATCGATTCGGAGCAGCGCTGGGATTTCATGGTGTCACGATTGTCGAAGGCGGAGAGGCCGGCCGGTGGGAGACGGTGAAGCGGGCGCTTGCACATGTGCCCGAGGAGTCGACGCACGTGGCGGTGCATGACGCTGCCCGTCCGAACGTGACCGACGTGTTGCTCGATCGAATCCTGGTTGCGGCCGGGTCGCTTCCCGCTGTCGTGCCATCGACACCCTTGTCCTCGACCATCAAGCGTATCGATCCCGATGCTGCCATCGATGCGGGCGAATCGGGCGATGTACTTGCCGATGCCATCCTTGGTGATGCGGGTCGGCTGGCGGTTCCAGCGACTCCTGTCGAGGAAACCGTCGATCGACGCACCCTTGTCGCTGCGCAGACACCACAGGTGTTCGAGCGATCGCTGCTCCAGCGGGCCTATGATCGAGACGGGCTGGACCATGCAACCGATGACGCACAGGTGGTCGAGGGACTTGGAGAGACCGTTCACGTGGTTGAGGGTGACCCGGGCAATATCAAGATCACGACACCGCGGGACCTGGACCTTGCACGGGCACTTCTCAAGAGCCAGCCCAAGCCTCGTCCAGCAGGTGATCCCTTCGGCTCGTAGGCCGAGTCTGAATATTGGACGGTCATTCGACCGATGGGGGACAGGTGACAACATTGAGGCCAATATCAGTCATAGTTCCCACGTTCAGGGAAGCAGGCAGTCTCCCGGGATTGCTTGACGGCCTCGCATCCCTTCGAGCCGACGGTCACGACCTCGAGGTGATCATCGTCGATGACAACTCGAAGGATGGCACCATCGAGTTGATCGCCGAGCGTGACGAGTCGTGGGTTCGGTTGATCACGCGAACCAGTGAGCGGGGACTTTCCTCGGCGGTCATTCGTGGTCTCGAGGAAGCGAGACACGATGTCCTGGTCGTCATGGATGCGGATGGCTCGCATCCGACATCCTCGATCCCGGACATGGAGCAGGCACTTGCAGCCGGAGCCGAGTTTACGCTGGGGTCGAGGTATATCGCAGGCGGCTCGACGGAAGATGGATGGGGGGTTCTCCGCTGGATCAACTCGAAGGTTGCGACTCTCATGGCGCGTCCATTCACGAAGGTGCTTGATCCCATGAGTGGTTTCATCGGGATCGAGCGTGCAACGTGGCAGCGTGCAGCCGAACTGGATCCGATCGGCTACAAGATCGGTCTTGAATTGATCGTCAAGTGTCGCTGCACGAACGTGGTCGAAGTGCCGATTCACTTCAGCACGCGAAGGCATGGCGAAAGCAAGTTGTCCCTGAAGGTGCAGTGGCAGTACCTGGTGCACATCGTTCTTCTTGCACGCTTCAAGTACCCGCGCCTGTCGAGTTTCATTCCCTTTGCGTGCGTGGGTGCTTCGGGGATGGTCGTCTATGCAGGACTTCTGGCCCTGCTCGATGTCATGGCAGGAGCAGTGGTCGATACGTGGCTCCGGATTCTCGTTGCCGTACTCCTCACGATGACATGGAACTTCCTGTGGGACAGGAGGCTTGCCTTCTGGGACGCCGGCTCCAGGTCGATTGCCAGGCAGTACGCCGGCTTCGTGGTTGTGTGTTCGGTCCCGGTCCTCGTGACATTCTTCGTCACCTGGTACTACAGCGACAAGGTCATGCTGCCACTGGCAGGCATCATGGGATCCGCGATCGGATCTGCGCTTGGACTGCTCTTCAACTGGGCAGTCAACAGGCTTGTTGTCTTCAAACGGGACTGACGATCGACTCCGCGAGGAACCGACCGGTATGGCTTGCGGCGCAGTCGGCCACGTCTTCGGGTGAGCCGGTTGCAACGACCCGGCCTCCGCCGCTGCCTCCCTCAGGTCCGAGGTCGATCAGCCAGTCCGCGTGGCGGATGACATCGAGGTTGTGCTCGATGACGACAAGCATGTGCCCCCGATCAACCAGGCGATCCAGGACGTGCAGCAGTTTCTCGACATCTGCAAAATGGAGTCCAGTGGTTGGTTCATCAAGTATGTAGAGCACGGTGCCCTGCTGGCGTGTTCCAAGTTCCCGAGCCAGCTTGATGCGCTGGGCCTCGCCACCGGAGAGGGTTGTTGAGGGTTGCCCCAATTGCAGGTACCCGAGTCCGACATCCCTGAGGCAGGAGAGCATGCGGTGAATGCCTGCGTGTGCATCAAAGAACTCGACGGCATCCTCGACCGTCAATGAAAGAACATCCGAGATGGACTTGTGACGCCAGAGTACCTGGAGCGTTTCCGTGTTGTACCTGCATCCCTGGCATTCATCGCAGGTGACGAAGACATCCGGGAGGAAGTGCATCTCGATACGCTGCACGCCCTGACCCTGGCAGGACTCACACCGTCCACCCTTGACATTGAAACTGAACCTGCCGGGGGCGTAGCCGCGAATCTTCGATTCACGTGTGGCGGCGAAGAGTTTCCTGATTCCATCGAAGATGCCCGTGTAGGTTGCGGGGTTTGATCGCGGTGTTCGGCCGATGGGGGACTGGTCCACCGCCACGACGCGGTCGATCGCATCAAGTCCTTCGATCCTGTCATGTGCACCCGGGATCTCCCTTCCCTGGTGCAGTTCCCGCAGTGCTCCACGAAGCAGGACCTGGTTGAGAAGGGTCGACTTTCCGGAGCCTGAGACGCCGGTGACGCAGGTCAGGGCCTTCAGTGGAAAGTCGACGTCGATGCCATCCAGGTTGTTGGCCTGGGCGCCCTTGACGGTAATCGCTTCCGAGGCGTCGACCATGCGACGGTCGCCGGGCAGTTCGATGCACCTGCGTCCGGACAGGTAGGCCCCGGTCAGGGATTCTTCATCGTTCTCGAGATCCTGGACGGTCCCCTGGGACACGACGTGCCCGCCATGGACTCCGGGGCCCGGGCCGATGTCGACGACGTGGTCGGCGGCGCGAATGACCCCTTCATCATGCTCCACGACGAGGACCGTATTCCCGATGGCGGAGAGGTTTTGAAGCGTCCTGATGAGTCGCTCATTGTCACGCTGGTGAAGTCCGATCGTTGGTTCATCCAGTACGTAGCAGACTCCCACCAGGCCTGATCCGACCTGGGTCGCAAGCCGGATTCGCTGGGCCTCGCCACCGGAAAGGGTATTGGCAGCCCGATCGAGCGAGAGGTATTCCAGCCCGACGGACTCGAGGAAGCCGAGCCTTGACTGGAGTTCTCGAAGGATCGGCTCGGCGATTGTTGCGGCGCCTCCTTCCAGGCATGGTTCGGCAAGGAGTGCCGCGGCGTTGCCGATGGTCAACGAGGTGATCTGGGCGATGTTCATGGGTCCCTGGCTGGTCGGAATCATCACGTGCAGTGCTTCGGTTCTGAGCCGTGCCCCATTGCACCTGGGACATATCGAGGAACTCATGTAGGACCGGATTCGTTCACGCACCAGTTCACTCTCGGTCTTCTTCAGTCGCCGTTGCAGGTTTGGAAGGATTCCTTCGAAATGGAACACTCCTCGCTTCTTCGGGCCGGCTGTTCCATTGAACAGGACGTCGTGCTGCTTCCTGGTGAACTGCTTGACGGGCGTCGTCTTGTCGACATCCATCGCGTCGCAGAAGTTCCGGATCTGTCGTCCGTACCAGTTGTTCAATCGTCGTCCACTCTTCCGCCAGGCCTCGATGGCACCTTCACCCAGGCCAAGGGACGTGTCGGGTACAACCAGCGATGGATCAAGTTCATCCATGACGCCCAGCCCATCGCACATCCTGCAGGCCCCGAAGGGGGAGTTGAACGAGAAGAGTCGCGGTTCCAGTTCCTCGAGGCTGTGATCGGGGTGATCAGGGCAGGCCATCCG